>JBOHUG010000091.1:0-40179 GCA_050734135.1 Candidatus Dormibacteria bacterium | reverse complement strand
CCAGCGGAGCAGTTCCGTGCGGTCCTCACTCGAGACCATGAGCGGAGCGTTGTGCGGACGACCTCGGGGCATGCTGCGAACCTCATTATCGGCCCGGCAGAGACGCCCTCTATCATGCTACGAACTTCCCTTCCAGGACACTAGCGGCCCTCTCCCAAATTGGCCCGGCGCGAGGGCTCGTTGCCCGACTTAGACCCCCCCATAGTGGACGGCAGCAATCTCGTGACGCGGTCGGCGGCCCCGGGGTAAGCCGCGGGACGCCGCGATCGGAATATCTCGGGCAGCTTCCAGGGGGAGTTGGTACAGCCCGCCTACTTCTCCCGGCTGTTTTCCTCTTGATCCCGGAAACCCGGGGCTACCTCCTCCTCCTCGCGCGCGACCGCGACTGGAAGGAGTGGGGAGTTCTGGGTGGCGCGGTGGAGTCAGGCTAGTCCCCAGAAGAGTCGGCCCTGCACAAGGCGGGGGAGGAAGTGGGCGTGGAGACCAGACGCGACCGGATCGCCGCCGCGGTCGGTGGCAACCGACACCGAATCGGGTACCAGAATGGTGATCGTCGCGAGGAGGTCAGCACGGTGTCCGGGGCGACCGTCGTGGGCGCCGTCCCTGTGCCAGGCGGTGGCGAGATCGTCGAGTTCGGTTGGTTTGAGCCAGCGAAACCGCCCAAGCCCAAGCTGAATCAGTTCGCCAACGTCCTGTTGGCTGACCTCGGCTATCTGCAGTGACCGCGCACTCGCAGCTCCTCGGTGCCAACGGCTGTTCCAGGGAAGTCGCCTGACACGGAGCTGCCGAATCCAGAGGTGTGTGGGCTACTCTCCGCCTAGAGCTCCGTCGGCGCTGATCACGAGCCAGGGCAGCGCCTCCGCCAGCGGGCGGAGCAGGATCACGAGGTCCGGTTGGTCGCCGTCCTGGTCCGCGATTAGCCCAAGGCCAGCCGCCAGCACCGCCCGCTCCGCCTTCGCCCCCACCTCGCCGTGCTCAGCCTTCCAGCTGACCAGGGCCGCCTTTCCCTCTGTCAGTTCGAGGAGCGAGGTTCGGACCTCATGCCACTGGGAGACCCGATCGGAAGCCTCCAAGACCTCCGATGCCGACTGCTCAGCTGCCCGGAATTGATCCATCTGGGAATCGCCGACGTGGCGGTCCCACCCCCGGGCCACCCGCTCTATCGCGGTCATGTCCAGTTCGCGAATGTCAGCGACTAACCGAGCGATGGTGCGGCCTTGGGCAGCGAACCCGTAACCGTCGATGTCGTTCGCCATCGGGGTCCTCCAAATTTGTCGGGCGGCGCGGGCAGGATGATACGTCAGCCCGCCGCTGGCTCCTCCCATTTCAGGGCGGCCGTGACATCGGCCGCTGATCTCAGGCGTGTGGCAGTTCCACCATGAATCGCGCCCCGGGGGCGTCGAAGAACTACCGTCGGCCACTGCCTCCATCGCCCGCATCGGTCCCGATCTGTCCGCTACGCGAACTGATGTTGGCGCGAGCGAGTCCTCGCCAGCGTCGATACTCTGCGGCGGAGGCGCGGAGGTCCGCCGCGGATCAGGACACTGGGTTCCCAACCGTCGCCGAATGCGGTTCGCATTCAGTTGCAGACCGCATACGAGCAGGGTGTTGAACTAGGGCCGAAGTGGGGCTCCGGGGGTTTGGCGGGAATTTAGGGGCGCCTTTGGTGGAAGGACCGGTGGTTGGGACCAGGGCCCGGCGGACGGGAGGGCCGCTGGGAAGAGCTGGATATGCACGTCCGCGCTGCGACCGCCGCTGACCTCACCCCGCACCAGATCGCCGAGGTACTGCTGCACACGGCCATCTCCTGCGGCGTGCTGGCAGCCAACTCCGCCTTCGACCACGCCAGGCGGGTGCTCGACTCGGGGGGGGCCGAGGAGTACTGTCCGCGGGAGCGGCCCGGCCCGCAGGATGGAGATACTCAGTGACCGAACTGGAAAACATCAGAGAGTGGGAAGGCAAGGAGGTGATCGGTCCCGACGGGGAGGAGATCGGCCGTCTGGAGGATGTGTACTTCGACGCGGAATCGGATGAGCCGCTCTTCGTGACGGTGCATACCGGGCTCTTCGGTAGGCATCTGAGCTTCGTCCCCACCCAGGGCGCCACCCTTGGCCAGGACTACCTCAAAGTGGCGCGTCTGAAGTCAGAAATTCACCACGCGCCAAACATCGAGAAGGGTGGGGAGCTCTCCCTCGACGAGGAGGCCCGCGTATTCAAGTACTACGGAATCGCGTTCCAGCCGCCGGCCACTGAAGGCGGACGCCGTCTAGTCCGGCATTAGGGGAGCTCGGCGGCTGTAGTCGGAGGATCCGCGGTTCTCCTATGCTGGCTCCCATCGAATTCTCGACCTTCCTGAAGCATCTGCGTACCGACGGGGATCGGCTCGCCCTGGTCGCCCGTGACCACCTCTCGGCCGACGTTCCGCCCTGTCCCGGCTGGACGGTGCGCGACGTGGTGACTCATGTCGCGCAGGTGTGCGAGCACAAAATCGCCTGCACTCTCCTCCAACGTGCTCCCGACCCGTGGCCCCCCGAGTGGCCGCCCGAACGCGATCCCCTCTCATGGTTCGGCGACGCCCACCAGCGACTGCTCGACCTGCTCTCTGAGCGCGGAGCTGAAGCCCCCTCCTACACTTGGTGGCCCCCGGATCAGACGGTGGGGTTTTGGGCCCGACGGATGGCTCAGGAGACCGTGATCCACCGGGTGGACGCCGAGCTGAGCTACAGCCAGTTGACTCGGGTCGACCCCGAACTGGCTGTCGACGGCGTGGACGAAGTGCTGACCATTTTCCTGGCCGGGGACTGGTCGGAGGCCCCATCCGACCAGTGCCACGGTCAGCGCATCGAAGTCCGCACGGACGGGCGCGCCTGGGAGGTGGAACTGCTCGCGGACACCGTCAACGTGACCCAGCCTCGCGGGGATGCCCACGCGCAACTGGAGGGACCGCCGGAGCCGGTTCTGCTCTGGCTCTGGGGCCGAGGCTCGACCGGCGAACTCCACCAAACGGGCGACATCGCGGTTATGTCTCTGTTGCGGGAGCGGCTCAAGCTGGCGACACAGTAGGTCGTGGCGGCTCAACCCCAGCCCAGTCCGCTGCTTCGTCCGCCCCGTCATCTAGTCAGCCCGACCGCGGTCTGGTACTGGACCACCCGGGCCGCCATCAATTGGGTGATGCTGTTGGTGCTGGAGTTCGCCTGGTTTCTCGGCGACTCCTCCGGTGCCGGCTGGCACATCGCAGGTCTGATAGTCACCGCCGTGCTGGCCGTCGCCCACCTGATCGTGATGCCCCGCTGGCGCTACCGGGTTCACCGCTGGGAGGTGACGAAGGTGGCGCTTTACACCCAGGCTGGCTGGTTCCACCAGGAGAGACGAATCGCTCCTCTCTCGCGCATCCAGACCGTCGACAGCGAGCGGGGGCCAATCGAGCAACTCTTCGGGTTGGTAAAGGTGACCGCCAACACTGCGTCTGCGGCAGGGCCGCTCCGGATCACAGGGCTCGATCGGGAGACGGCGGAGAGGCTGGTCGACGAACTCACCGCGATCGCCCAGCAGACCCCGGGAGACGCGACGTGATTCGGGAGCCCCCCGCAGAGCTCCAGGACTCACGCCCCGGCGGCACCTGCCCACCGGCTGTGGACGATGCTCGATGGCGTCGGTTGGACCGCCGAATGCTGATCCTGTTGCCGATCCAAGAGCTGCTCAAGAACTTCATCGTAGTGATCGTGCTGGTGATTGCCGGCAGTGGCAGCGGGAAGGGTCCGCTCTGGGGTCTGGCCGGAATCGGGGTCGTGATCGCGGCCGGCACCCTCCGCTGGTTCACCACCCGATACCAGGTCACGGTCGCTCAGGTTCAGGTGCGGCGAGGTCTCGTGCGCGGGCGCACGCTGACCGTGCTTCGGGATCGGGTGCGCACAGTGGATCTGACCGCGCACATTCTCCATCGGATGTTCGGCTTGGCGAGCATCACGATCGGCACCGGGCGCACCGATCGCAAGGACGACCGGGGGCTCAAGCTGGACGGGCTCAGTGCCAGCGACGCCGCCTGGGTGCGCCAGGAGCTTCTCCACCAGCCCACCGGCACTGGCGGCGAGATTGCCTCCCAAGCTGGAAACTCGCCGGAGTTCTTCCGTTCCGAGTCTCCGGCGGAAGAGCTGGCACGTTGGCAGCCGCGGTGGATCGGATACGGCCCCTTCACTTTGTCGGGCGCGGTAACCGTGCTCGCGGTCGTGGCATTCGGGGCGCAGATCGTCAACGAGGGTCACATCGATCCCACCCGCCTCGGCCCGGTTCACGCCGTGTTGCACTCGCTCGGCTCTGGCTCCCCCGCCGTGGCGGTTCTGTTCGTGGTGCTGGCCGCGGCGATCGTGGTCGCGCTGGCCTCCACCATCGGCTACATCCTCTCCTTCTGGAAATTCCGCCTCACCCGGGAGGCGAGTACCCTGCAGGTCACCCGCGGGCTGCTCACCACCCGGGTGATCTCCATCGATGAGCGCCGGCTGCGGGGAGTCGAGCTCAGTGAACCGCTCCTTCTCCGGCTGGTCAAAGGGGCTCGCTGCATCGCCATCGCCACCGGGCTCCGGGTGGGACGGGGGGCGGAGCGCGGCGGGTCGATGCTGGTGCCGCCGGCTCCCAGAGCGGTGGCCGAAGGGGTGTCGATGAAAATCCTCGGCACCGGCGCCCCCGTCCACTGTGCGTTGCTGGCTCACGGACCGACCGCACGCCGGAGACGATTTACGCGGGTGCTGCTGGCGACGCTTCCACCGCTGGCGATCCTGCTCGTGGCGTGGGCAGTCGGCGCCTTTCCCGCCTGGCCCTGGCAGCTATTGATGCTGTTGTTGGTTTTGGGGATGCCACTCGCCGCCGACCGCTACCGCAGCCTAGGCCACGCTGTGGTCGAGAACTGGTTGGTACTTCGCTCGGGTACGCTGGTGCGCCGACGGTGCGTTCTCTCCCCCGATGGGATCATCGGCTGGAATCTACATCAGTCGTTCTTCCAACGGCGGGCGCGGGTGGTGACGCTGATCGCCACCACTGCGGCAGGCCGACAGTCATACCGAATGCTCGACTTGTCCCTGCCGGAGGCGGTGCGAGTGGCGGAAGCAGCACGACCGGGGTTGTTGTCTCCATTTCTGCAACCCGGCAAGGCCACCACGCCAGAATCCCTGGGAACCCCCCGCGCTGGCTAGGGCTCACCCATGGTGCGAAGCGCGAGTACGTCCGAAATGACTTGGCGTGGTGTCGTTTTATGGTCGCCCGGTTCGTGGAGTTCCCAAATTCCCCGGCCGCGGGGCCCGCGGAGCTCGACCGGGCTGCAGTGACTGGTCAAGTTCGGTGCGGGAAGGCTGCTTCGGCACGCCTACCGTTTCGTCAACCGCGCGCGACTCTTCCCCCACCTCCTTGGCAATCCGTTTCGGCTCTCGGGATAGACCACACCTCTGGCGCTTCGCCGTTCGGCCGCTGCGTATGTCGGGGCCGGTTGCCGACTGAAGGGTGCAACCAGATCGCGCCAAGCCAAGCGTGCGGTAGTTCGAACCGAGACTGACAAACAGTTGACCATTCCCACTTGCAGTGGTTTTGCGCCCGCCGCTCAGACGTCTGGGATCCCCGCGCTGGAGCGGTTCATGGTGGCGCAAACCGAGCAGAAGTCGGGACAGGCCTACCAGGACTAGGAGGCCAAACATCACGGCGCCTACCAAGGGCCACAAGAGGACCAGGAAAATTAGAGCCAGCCCGAGGGAAACCAGCCCCTTCGCACGACTGCCGAGTTTCATCGTGGTGCTCAAGGTACGCCAGCGCGCCTCAGGCCTGCCAGTTCTGAACTCTTGGATCACGCCCAAGAAGGCGCGCCCCTCACGGCTGCTCGCGGAAGCTCGGGCTCGGCGGCCGATGGTGGCTCAGGCGTTGTCGTGATTGCCATCGGCTGCGGCGATGTTCGACTCGGTTTGTGCACCCCGGCAAGGCGGGCAGCCCAGCCAGGTTGATAACGGAGGTTTTTGTCGGCGTCAGCTCCCCTTTGATCGACGGCGGCAAATTGACCGCCAGCAGCATCACCTCACAATTAGTGTCCACCACTCCACCAGTTGGCCCGCCGAAGCGCGGGAAGGGCAAGTGGCTCATCGAACCGCGCGTTGGATCGACCAGGTTCTCCGACTGCCCGTTCCCCCAGATGAAACCGGAATTGACCAGTACCGGCGGACGTGTGGTGTTGAAAGCGATGCCCGGGGGGATCTTCGGAACCCACCAGCATGGGGTGCATCGCGCCCTCGGTCCAGACCCAACCAGAATTCCCGTTGGCGGAAGTCCAGATTACGTCGTGCGGCGTGGCGACCAGATCACTCACTCCCCGCACCGCTCCGAGTCCACTCGGAAGCGCAATCAAGTGTCCCGTGCGCCGGGAAACCGCAACCAGATGGTCGCTCGCGCGCGCGCCCACCGGGATAGGGAGGCCACATCCCCAAGCAACGAGGGGCGGCGGCGCCGCTGAGAAAGAGCCTATCGGTGTGAGTATTCAAGTTGGAAAGATGGACGATCCCTCGCAGGTCCACGGTCTGCTCCCAGCCGAACATTCCATCCTCGATGCCACCGCCGCTTGCTCCCCGTCGGCTGGAGTTGACGTTGTGGACGCGGAACTCACCGGCGGCGCTGAAAAAAGGGTCGTGACTTGCTGGGAGTGCCTATTCCACGCCAGCAGCGCGGTGGCGACGGGATCCTGATCGGTGTGGGACTCGGCCGGCACCAGCCAGTCTCCGGCGAGGGCCACGCTCAGAACTTGATCCGGAGAGCTGGCTGGGTCAGGGAACCGGCTGACTTTCACAACCTTGCCCGAAGCGGGGAGAACCGCCTCCACCCCAGACCGGACCGAAGAGTAGGCCGTCGCAAAGTACTCGGCACCGTCTTGGAGATACGGCCAGCAGGCTCGGCAGAGCGGGCTGGGTGAGCCCGGTTTGTGTTGCAGTGCCGGCGCCCAAGTCACTGGCAGTGGCACCGTGCAGTAGCCTGAGTTGGTGACCAGCTGAGCGCCGCTCGATGGTGGCCCCAAGACGGCTCCCGATCGGGATTGCGTGAGGCCATGGTACTGACTGAAACCGACAAAACCCGACTACAGCGCGATGCTTGCCGCAACTGTCCGAAAGGCGGGTTTTCTCATCGGTTATCGCGCGCAAGCCCAGCAGTAGCTCGAATTGCCCCTGATGGAAGTGGTCAACGGGCAGCCTCGGGCCCGCGTTACGGCGCGCTTGCAACCGGACGGACCGCGAGCTCTGTCAGCTCGCGCCCGGCCGCGGACCGCCCTTGGATTGGTGGCTGTGCCGTTTGAACCAGCGCCAAAGGTCCTTATGGATGGGCGTGAATTCCCGCAAGACCCGGCGACCCGGTGCGCCGCCGAGAGAGGCCGCCTCAGCCGCTCGAGCGCCGAAAAGGTCGGGTCGGTTGTGACGCCAGTCAAGCACCCCCGCCCGCAGAAAAACCGCTAGCAGGCTGGCCACGGGGACAGCGAACAGCGCTCCGAGAAAACCCGCGGCCTCGATCCCTCCGAAAAGCGCGAGGAGCGCCACCAACGGGTGCAGCCGTACGAATTTGGCTTGGATGCGGGGAGCGAGCAGGTAGCCTTCGATGATGTGTATCGCCAGGAAGAGAATCAAGGTGAAGAGCGCCAGCACCGGGCTCTTGGTGAGAGCCAGCAGCAGGGCCACCGCCCCACCGGCGATCGGTCCCACCAGCGGGATCAGCTCGAACACGAAAGTGGCGACGGCGATGACCAGCGGGAAGGGCACCCCGAGGATCGCGGTCCCCACGCCAGCCAGCAGCGCCACCAACAGAGCCATCAACAACTGGGCCCGGACGTAGCCTCCGACTACCACCGCAAAGGCGTCGACCCCGAAGGAGACCTCGCTGCGCAGCCGGCCCGGGAGCAGTTCCTGAAACTGCCGCCGCAGGGTCCGCCCGTCTTTGAGCAGCCAGAACGAGATCACAAGCCCCACGAAGACGTCGACCAGCACCGTGACCGTGCTGGAAAGTCCGTGGAGCAGGATTCCGGTCGCACCCGGAATGTAGGAGGTCAGGTTGTTGGGCACCAGTCCCCCGCCGCCGACCTGGATACCGTGCTTGCTGAGTTGGGCTCGCACCTGAGTGATTTCGGAGTTGGCCCGATGCAGCAGGTGAGGAATCTGGTCCGCCAGTCCCCTGGCCTCTCCGACCAAAGGGCCACCCACGATGTAGAGCACTCCCCCGACGAAGATGAGGCCTACGATGAGGGTGGTTAGCACCGCCACGGTAGCGGGGAGATGGGCCCGGCGCTGGAGCAGTCCGACCACCGGATCGGCGACAAAGGTGATCGCTACCGCGAGCACCAGCGCCAGGATCACGGTCAAGATGGTGGCCAGCCATCCCGCCAGCACCAGGAGCAGCTGGTAGACCAGGAATACCGTGAGCGTGATCGCGGCGACTCTGATCCATCCCCAGGTCGCGGGCGGCACTCCGCCAGGTGAGCCGGCGACGTCCGGCGGCGGCGGCGTGACGCTCAGCGTCGTGGCCTTCCCCACCTTTGGGGCCACCGGGTTGTCAGGCGCCACCGGGCCAGTCTACGGGCTGGATCGCGAAGCTACGCTGCCGGCCGCGATCGCCCTGCGCTAACTGCCTTGCCGTCCCGCTCGAGGAACGGCCTAGGCAGCCGGGGCCGACCCGGCTAGCGGCAGCCCGCCTCGGGCCGCACGGGTGATGCGCTCCGCTTTCCAGAGATCGCCACCCGGCACCACCCGATTCAGCAGCAGCGCCACCCCGGCCATCACCATCAGGCCGACAAAGTAGTTGGGGAAGAGCAGCGCCCCGAGGCACCAGAGAATCGACTCCACGATCGGCCCCACCACCAAGACGGTGCGACGCTGGAGGGGATCGACTCCATCTACCAAGTACTTCCAGCCGAAGCCCAGCCAGGGAAAGTCCCGGCTGTACCAGACCCGCGGCTCGAAGCGGATTCGGTAGGCCCAGAGAGCCAAGGCGTGGGAGGCCTCGTGCGCCACCAATACGAAGGCCAAGTAGAACCAGATCATCGACGGCACCGGCGGCCGGCCATAGGACCCGGGAAGTCGCCGAACCAGTTCGGTCTCGTCTTCGTCCCTCCTACTGGAGACACACCCCACAGGATCTCCATGCTCTGATCATCTCGCGCCGGGCGATTCAGCGTCAGCTGGAACGTGACACTCCGGCCGGATGCGGCGGCCGGCGCCGGCCGACGTGCACCTCATTGACCGGAACGGGGGTCCGAATACCGCATCTCCAGGCGGTCGCGGGGAGGCTCCGACGGCAAAGGGAGCCGGAGCCCGGTCAGCCGGAACCCCTCGCGTTCGTAGCATCGTCGGGCCCCGGGACTGTCCTCACTGACCCAGAGCAAGAGCTCGGCGCCACCGAATTGGCGGTGCCAGCCGACCACCGCTTCGATCAGCGCTCGCGCCACGCCCTGCCGCCGCCAGCCTGGTTCCACCCACATCGAGACCAGTTCGATCTGGCCCCCGGGCAAACGGACCGCTCCGACCAGCCCGATCCACTCGTCCTCCACTCGTGCCGACCACATCTTCCGGTCGGGATTACGGGTGGCCCGCTTTTTCCAGAAGGAGTCCGGCTGGGCCTGTTCGGATGCCAGGCTGGCCCCAAAGGCGCCCGGTGATTCCGCCAGCGCTCGAAGTCGAATCTGCCGCTGGCGCGCCCACTCGGCCGGCTCGATCGGTATCACACGGGCGACCGGCTGCTTCTGCTCCAGAGTGGTCAGTCCCTGCTTCCCGCCGTCGGGACCTCAGCCACTTCCCAAGCTGAGGGGCCCGGGCCCGCAGGTGACCGGCGGAGCAGGGTACGCCGCCCGAACGTCGCCCGGCTGCGACGACAGTTAGGTGGGGTCATCGGGCTCGCCGCGGGGGGCGTTGGCCCGGCCCCGGCTCCAATACCCCTTGGCAGAGATCTGCTCCCGGGCAAATCCCCGACCCAGGAGCTCATCGCGCAACCGGAGCGCCACCCTGACCTCGGCGGCGATGTAGATATGCCCTGGGGTTGATGGAATCTGCCAATCGGCCACCGCCTCCAGGAGCAGGCCCGGCTCGCCTGGACGGCCCGCTCCCCGATGCAGCCAGCTGACGCTGACCCCCTCATGGTCCGGGACCGGTTGCTCCTCGGCGGCTCCCGCGACTTCCAGAATCGCGTCTCCCGGAGCCGGACCGGGAAGTGCTTCCAGCATGGCTAGGGTGCCCGGAAGGTAGGTTTCATCCCCCAGGAAGAGATGCCACTTCGCCGCCAGATCCAACGTGATCTTGCCGCGCGGGCCGACCACCTCCCCAAGCAGCTGGCCGGGGCGGGCGGCGTTGGCCCAGCGGGCTGCTGGCCCGTCGCCGTGCATCACCACGTTGAGGTCGGCCAGGCCCGCTTCTGGGTCTGCTCGGCGGATCGTGTAGCGCCGGCTGACCAGGGCGCCCGGTGCCAGGGGCAGCCGGAGCATCAGGTCCTGTCCGGGTGCGAACCGGAATCCCCGCAGATCCTCGCCCCGAAGCCGTATCTGCCGCAGGCTCGGACCGATGTCGTCTACCGCCTCCACAGCCAAAGCCATCGTCTTCGGCTCGGGCAGACCACCCGGCAGGACCAGGTATCCGGAGGTGGTGCCGCTGTTGACGGACGGCGTCTGGCTCATCTCGCCAACGGTAGCGAGGTGAGCCCCGGGTTCGATGGGATATCTGTCGTTCGGTCAGCCGGCGGCCGGCTGGGCGGCGGTGCAGAAGGCGCAGCGGGAAGCCAGGATGGGGATCTCACTGAGGCACTCCGGGCACGATTTGGTGGTTGGGTCCTGCTGCTTCTTGGTCCGGGCCAACAGTGCTTGATACGGCATCACCACCACGAAGTACAACACGGCGGCCACCAGGACGAAGGTGATCACGGCGTTGATCACGCTGCCGTAGAGGAACTCCGAGTGGTTGACCGTAAAGAAGAGATTGCTGAAGTTTGGCTTGCCGATGATGGCGGCGATCAGGGGAGTGAAGAGGTCCGCGACCAGAGCCTCCACCAATGCCGCGAAGGTAACCCCAATGACGAACGCCACGGCCATCTGGACCAGATTCCCACGCGTCAGGAACGCCTTGAAACCGGACATCTTTTCCTCCCGCTCGTCAGTTAAATGGAGCCCCGTCGGGGGTCCGCTCCCACGGTACCGCAGAGTGCCTCAATCGGTTGGGCTGCCCGCCGAACCATGCCCGAACTCAGCGGCAAACTGCTGATACGCCTCCCAGGCGCGGGGGCCCCATACCGTCGCCGGGCCGCCCTCCAGGAGGAGCGCGACACCGATCGTCTCGGCCACCTCCTGAGACGTGGCACCCCGTCTTGCAGCGCCGCGAGAGTGGGCTGCCAGGCAGCCATCGCACCTCTTCACGATGGAGATAGCCAGGCCGATCAGCTCCTTGTGCTTGGCTGAGAGGGCGCCTTCCCCCATCGCCGCCCGGCGGGTCTGACTGTACCCCGCCCAGACCTCGGGAATGGCCTCCCGGAGCTCGGATATCGGCGCCGCCAGCTCTTTCAGCACTTTCGGATAGTCAGGCATCATCAGTCCTCCTTCGGGCGCCCATGGTGGCCTTGCCGCGCATCGCATTCCAGTTGCCCATCATGGCCCGGCCAACGGGGCGGTAGCAGCGGCGGCCGGGCGCTGCTGACTCGGGGAGCGGGCCTAGTTCATCGGGAGGCTTGGAATGCCCCGTCGCGGAGGACCGGAACCAACGCCGAGACGTTGAGGGCCGCCGCCCATTCCAATTCCTCGCCATAGTCCCGGCGCAGCTGCTCCTGCCCGGACAGGCACTCCCGGAGTACCCGCCGCAGCCCCTTTTGGCGTGCCTGCCGAAAGACCGCCGCCGCCGCCGCCGCTTCCGGGGAGCGCCGACGACGACGAAGTCCGTCGATGATCGCCCCCGCGCCGACCATATCCTCGAGGGCCAGATCCAGGCTGCCATCTGACCAGCGCTCTCCGGCGGCGATGACGGAGATCACCGCTCCTTGACGCCGGGCGTAGCGCGCCACCGCGAAGGCGTTGCGGAGTGACCCCGCCAGCACCAGACTCGCGCCCTCGCTGGCGGCAGCGGAGATTGCTGACCCGTTCGGCGAAGGCAGAACGATCGCCATTCCGATGGGGGCCCGACTGAGGGTCGCCGGGGAGAGGGAGTAGGGCCGCTCGGCGCTCACCAGGGAGCGACTCACCGCCACCTCCGCTCCGAGCTCCCGGGCCCGAACGAGCGCGCTCTCGGGCGCCCAGGGGTGCGGATACACCCGGCAGCCCCTCTCGACCGCAACCGCGACGGTGGTGGAGAAGGTGATCACGTCGACCACCACCATCACGTCCGATCTGGGGGCCAGCACCTCCGCTCCGGCCAGACCCCAGCCGAACCTGACCGTATAGCCCGCCTGGTCTCCGGCCGCCTGGCGATGGAAGCCGAAGCCGGGATCGGTGACCGGGCGAGAAAACTCGGGCCGGGAGTTGGACATGGCCCCATAGCTTGGGGGATAACTCCCAGCCAGGGCACTTCCGGGTCGCCGGCCGAAGGCAGGTCCGGAAGCTCTCTCTCACTTCGGGGCGGGGGTGAAGCGCCTGACTATAGTGGGCCAATGGCGCGCCCTAGAAGCCGTGGGGCTAGGGCCTGATTGGCACTTCCTAGCACCCTCGGAGAACTGCGGGGCAGCGAGTACCGGATGCGCTCGGTCCGGGAGGAGCTGCGGGACAACCTGGTCGACGCGCTCCGCCACGGGCGGGAGCGGTTTGCCGGCCTGGTCGGCTATCAGGACTCGGTCATCCCCCAGATTGAGAATGCCCTCCTCGCCGGCCAGGACATCGTCTTCCTGGGGGAGCGCGGCCAGGCTAAGTCGCGGCTGATCCGGGCCATGACCCAACTCCTGGACGACCAGATTCCGGTGGTGCGCGGTAGCGAGGTGCACGACCACCCGTACGGTCCGATCAGCCGCTTCGGGCGGGATCTCGTCTCTGAGCTGGGGGACCAGACCCCCATCTCCTGGGCGGGACGGGAGGCTCGATTCGGCGAGAAGCTGGCCACCCCGGACACCTCGATCGCCGACCTGATCGGAGAGGTCGACCCGATCCGGGTGGCGGAGGGTCGCTACCTGGCTGACGAGCTCACCATCCATTACGGTCTTTTGCCCCGGGTCAATCGGGGGATCTTCGCGATCAACGAGCTCCCCGACCTGGCGGAGCGGATCCAGGTCGGCCTTCTCAACATCATGGAGGAGCGGGACGTCCAGATTCGGGGCTTCCAAGTTCGGCTGCCGCTGGACGTGCTGGTGGTGGCAACCGCCAACCCGGAGGACTACACCAACCGGGGCCGGATCATCACCCCCCTCAAGGACCGCTTCGGAGCCCAGATCCGCACCCATTACCCGCGCTCTCCCGAGGCGGAGGCCGAGATCATTGAGCAGGAGCGGGACCAATTCTTGGGACTGGGGATTCCCCTCCACGTACCCCAGTACATGCTGGAACTGGTCGCGGAGATCTCCCAGCTGGCTCGGCGCACCACCCAGATCAACCAGCGCTCCGGCGTCTCGGTTCGGCTTTCGATCGCCAATTTCGAGAGTCTCTGCGCCAACGCGGTGCGCCGGGCGATCGTCCTTCAGGAGGCCGAGGCGGTGCCCCGACTCAGTGACCTCGGTGCCCTTTCCGCCTCGACCCTGGGCAAGCTGGAGCTGGAGACCTGGGAGGAAGGCGAGGACCAGGCGGTGCTGCAGAAACTCTTGCGGAGCGCCACTGGCAACATCTTCCGGCGCCACTTCTCTGTCCCTGAGTTCGGCCCGGTCCTGGCGCGCTTCGAACAGGGACTCACCGTCGAGGTCGGGGAGCGGGTCCCGGTCGGGCGCTACCAGCAGCTCGCCGACGGCTTCCCCGAGATGAGGCGGATCCTCAGCGACCTGGACGAGCCCCCGGAGCCAGGGTCGGTGGCGGCGGCTCTGGAGCTGGTCTTGGAAGGGCTCCACCTCTCCAAGCGACTCAACAAGACGGTGGTCGACGGCACCGCCGTCTACGGGAACTAGGCGCCCGGCGGTGGCCGCGGCCCGCCAGCGTTACAGCCGCTGGGACGGCAGTCAGGAGGGCGAGCTCCCCGACTCCAGCGAGCTCTTCGCGCGGCTGGCGGAGGATGTCTTCCACGGTTGGGACTTCGAGTCGGCCCTGCGCCGGCTGCTGAGCCAGGGGTTCAAGGACAGCGAAGGGCGCCAGCTGAGGGGGCTCGAGGACCTGCTGGAACAGCTCCGGGAGCAGCGCCAGGAGAAGCTCGAGCGCTACAACCTTGACGGTCTCTTCCGGGACATCGAGGAGCGTCTGGACCGGATCCTCCAGAAGGAGCGCCAGACCCTCCAGCAGCGCCTTCAGGATGCCCCCCGCACCGAGCGGCCCCATTTGGTAGAGAAGCTGGCCCAGAGCCGACTCGAAGAGCTCGATTCCCTGCCTCCCGAGGCTGGTTCCGCCATTCGCGAGCTCCAGGACTACGAGTTCTTGAACCAGGAGGCGGCCGCAGACTTCCTTGCGCTGCTGGCGGAGCTCCGTCAAAACCTGGTCGAGCGCCACTTCCAGGAACTCGGCCGAGCGGTGCAGAACCTCGGTGCCGAGGAGCTGGGACGGCTCCGCGAGATGGTCGCCGACCTCAACCAGATGCTGGAGCGGAAGCTCCGCGGCGAAGCCCCCCGATACGAGGAATTCATGGCGAAGTGGGGCAGCTACTTCCCCAACCATCCCGCGGACCTCGACGCCTTTCTGGAGCAGCTCCAGCAGCAGCAGGCCGAGCTCAACTCGCTCCTGGAGTCCGCCTCCCTGGAGACCCGCCGACAGCTTCAGGAACTGATGCGAGCCGCCCTCGGCGACCCGGGATTGCAGGAGCAGCTGGCGCAGCTCTCCCGGATGCTGGCCCAACTCTCCCCACCCTTGCCGTCTGGATCCCGCTTCGGTTTCTTCGGGGGGGAGGAGCTGGACCTGCCCGGAGCCCTGGACGTAATGGGTGAGCTCCAGCAGCTGGACTCGCTGGAACGCGGCCTCCGGCAGGCCTACTCGGGGATGGAGCTGCCACCCGAGCTGCTGGAGCAGCTGGCGGACAGCCTGGGCCGGGACTCGGCGGCCAATCTCAGCCAGATCCAGGAGCTGGTCAAGGAGCTGGAGGCCAAGGGCCAGCTGCGGCGCGGCGGAGAAGGGCTTGAGCTGACCCCGCAGGGGGTGCGGAAGATCGGTCAGAAGGCGCTCGGCGACATCTTCAAGCACCTCTCCGCGGGCGGCTTCGGCAGCCATCCCCAGGGCAGCCAGGGGACGGGCAGCGAGATGGCGGACCACAGCAAGCCGTACGAGTTCGGAGATCCCTTCAACCTTGACGTCGAGCGCACCCTGATGAACGCCCTGCGCCACAGCGAGGGCCAGCCACCG
The DNA here is from genome assembly GCA_050734135.1 of Candidatus Dormibacteria bacterium. Classification (GTDB taxonomy): domain Bacteria; phylum Chloroflexota; class Dormibacteria; order Aeolococcales; family Bog-877; genus Bog-877. The sequence continues at coordinate 24,752 of JBOHUG010000091.1, read as the reverse complement.
CTGCGCTTGGCGGTGGACGATTTTGAGGTGTTGGAGTCGGAGCGCAGCGTGCAAACCAGCACCGTGCTAATGCTGGACATGAGTCGCAGCATGCCGCTCAGAGGCTACTTCTACGCTGCCAAAAAGATGGCTCTGGCGCTGGATTCGCTGATCCGCACCCAGTACCCCCGCGACACCCTCCACGTCGTCGGATTCTCAGACTACGCCCGCGAAATCGGACCCGGGATGCTCGCGCAACTTTCCTACAGCGAGTACGTCTACGGAACCAACATGCAGCACGGCCTGATGCTCGCGCGCCGATTGCTGCACCGCCATCGAACGGCGAACCGCCAGATAGTAATCGTCAGCGACGGTGAACCCACCGCGCACATGGAAGGCACCCACGCTGTCTTCATGTACCCTCCGCTGCCGGAGACTTTCCAGAAAACCCTTCAGGAGGTGCGGCACTGCACCCGAGAGGGGATCGTGATAAACACTTTCATGCTGGAGAGCAACCAGTACCTGGTGCAGTTCGTCAAGCAACTGACCCGCCAGAACCGCGGCCGCGCCTTCTTTGTCAGTCCCGACCGCCTTGGCGATTACGTGCTGGTGGACTACGTCGCCTCCCGCTCCCGGACCGCCTGAGACGTGCCCGCACCCCACCTGGATTCCCAACGGCGGGAGTTCCAGGACCGCCTGCTGATCCAGTTCCGGGCGCGCTACGACGGTTGGGAGTTCTCGGCCCGAGACGACGACTTCGGGGTGCTGGCACGCAAGGAGCAGGCCCAGGTGGCCTTCACCCTGGAGTCGCTCTTCGCCGAGGTCAGTCGCCCGCAGGTGTCCGTCCCGGAGGAGATCTCGCGATTTGTCAGCGGCGCTGGACCGCGGCTGAGCACCGCCGAACAGAACCCAGAACAGACAGGACCTGCGCCCGACCCGGGCGCGCTGGTCTGGTGTGTGCGCGGCGAACGCAGCCTCCGCGGCTACAGCCGCTTCGCGGAGCTGGCGACCCGTGAACTCCCGGGGGAATTGCTGGCCTTTGTGGCGCAGTCCCTGCCGGGAGAGGCGATGCGGGGGGTCTCGCGGCAAGAGGCGGTCGCGGGCGGCCTCAGTGAAGCGACCTTAGTCGCCAAGGCAGACCACAACACCGCGCTGCGCCTGACTCACTGGAGTGCGGAGCTGGAGGCGAACCCTGAGCTGCGAACCTGGCTCTTCACCGACGACGTCCTCTTCGCCAGCAGCCTGCTGCTGGTGCCGACGTTTCTGGAGCGGCTCGGGCAACTCGGCCAGGGTCAGGCGGCCCTTGCCGTTCCTGATCGGGCGATGGTGGTGGCGGGGGTGGGTGAGGCAGCCGCCCCCGAGGTGATGCTCCCCTTGGTGCGCCGGCTGTACCGGCTGGCCAGCTTTCCGCTGAGCCCGGTACTGCTCAGCACCGACGGCCACTCCCTGGAGCTGCACCCGGCGGAGACCAAGGCGCGGACCCGGCGAACTGGCTGGCGGCGCATCTTCGGGGCGGTGGAAGCTTGACTCAGGCTGTAGTTCCCCCACCTAAGGCGCTGCGGGAAGCCATCGATCGGCTGCGGAGCGACGCCGTCATTCGCTATGGGGATGCTTTGATCGACGTCAGCCTCACGGAGGTGGGTCTGTTGGGGACAGTCGCCCTCCCGGGCCAGGCGGAGGGGTTGATGAGACTGGCGGCAAGCCTGTGGCCACAATCCTCCTCCCGCTTGCTTGTCCTTGCCACCCGGCGTCCCCGGGTGGCGCTCTACCCGGATGTTGAACCCCTCGACGTCTGGCGGCGCCGGACGGGCGGCGTCGCCACGCCCCAGGAGCTGACCACCCAATTGCTCCCCGGGGATCCGCCGGCCGGGCTGCTGGCCGTCCGGAATGGGCAGTACCTGGTCAAGGCTCCCGGGGAGGCGGTGGGCTGGGTGGAGAAGACCGCGCGCTTCCGCTTCGGAGCTGTCCCTTGCCTGGCGGATCCGGCAACCGGGATCGGGTGGGATCCGACCGTGGTGCGACAGACCGCCCTCGACCTGCTCGGGCGGCCCTACGTCTTCGGCGGCACCGGCGGCCAGGGAATTGACTGCTCCGGGCTCAGCTGGCGAGCCTTCCTGGCCGCCGGGGTGCTGCTGCCCCGCAACAGTCGGGCACAGCGCCAGGTGGGAGATCGAGTGCGGCTGGCGGAGCTGCAGGAGTCGGACATCATCTGCGCCGTGCATCGGGGCCCCAAGCGGACAAGCCACGTCGCGCTCTACCTGGGGGAGGACGAGGTGGTCCACGCCTGCAGCGAGTGGAATCTTGTGCGCCGGGAGCGGCTCGGGGAATTCCGAGACCGCTATCAGGTCCTCACCGTCCGCCGGGTGCCGGGAGCGATCGGCCACCCACGCTAACCTAGCCGCGATGAAGGAGCCCGGCAGCCCCTTAGCGGTCGCCTCTTCAACGCGCCCTCCAGAGCCTGAACTCCGGGTGCCCCCGGTACTTGCCGACCTGCGCCAGAGCCGGATCGACCTGGTGGGAGTCGCCAGTGTGGAGGGCGGCGAGATGGCTCGCTACCTGCTGGCGGCCGGCTTCACCAATCTCGTCGGCCACGACCAGCAGCCGGATCTGGAAAAGCTGGTCCGAGCCCACCATCTGGCCCACGCGGGGCTCAACCGGGTCGAGCGGAGAGACCGCTTGGATCGGTTACTGCAGGGACTGCCCTCGCTGCAACTGGGCGCCGACTACCTCCGTGGGGTGGAGGGTTCGGCGTTGGTCATCCCCACCCAGGCCTGGTTCCTCTCCGCCGCCAACTCCCGATTGCAGGAGCTCCGGGACCGGGGCCATCCCTTCTACTCGCTCATCCAGGCGTATCTCGACCTCGCCCAGGGAGAGGTGATCGGGATCACCGGGAGCCACGGCAAGTCGACCACCAGCGCGCTGGTGGCGGCGATCCTTCGCCAGACCGCGCTCTATCCCACGGTTTGGCTGGCCGGCAACGACCGCCACGACCGGCAGGCGCTGGAGGCGGTGGCGCGGGACGACGGGACCGGTTGTCTGGTGCTCGAGATCAGCAACCGGCAGCTGCTGCAGCTTGAGCGCGCGCCCCGGGTCGCCTGCCTCACCAACATCACCCCCAACCACCTGGAAGAACACCAGGGCCTGGCCGGCTACGTGCGCACCAAGCGCCGCATCTTCGAGTTGCCCGGCTGCGAGATCGCGATTCGGAATGGCGACGATCCGCTGAGCTTCGACGGCGGCGAGCTGGCGCCCAGCATCCGCCAGCTGCGCTTCGCCCAGACCAGCTCCGGACTGGCAGGACTCGAGGGCGCTTTCGAGGAGGACGGACAGCTCAAGCTGCGCTGGGGCGCCGACTCCCTGCCGGTGCTGGCGACGGGGCGGGTGGGATTGCTGGGAGCCCACAACCTGAGCAATGTCCGGGCCGCTCTCACCGTGGTATCCGCTCTGACCGAACCGAGCCCTCGCGTATTGAAGGAGGCGGCCGCCGCGATCGGCGGATTCCGACCGCTGCGACACCGAACTGAGCTGATCCGGCAGCATCGAGGAGTCGACTACGTCGACGACCTCTCCAGCACCACCCCGCAGTCCACCGTGGCAGCGATTCAGGGTCTGGGTCGGCGGTGTGTCCTGATCGCGGGCGGCGAGGACAAGGGCATCGACTTCACCCAGCTGGCCGGGCTGGTGGGGGACTTGGTCCGCGCGGTGGTGCTGCTGCCCGGAGCGGGTTCGGACCGGCTGACTCGCGAGCTGCTCGCCGCTGGGCACCAGGACATGGTGCACCGGGAGCAGAAACTACAGACAGCGGTGGCGCTGGCCGGTCAACTGGTTCAACCTGGGGAGGCGGTGCTACTGTCCCCCGCCTGTCCGGGATTCTTCTCCGCCCACTACGGCGAGGGCGGCTTCCGGCAAGCGGTCCGGCAGGCTACTTCTCCTCGTCCTCGAAGGGCTGGAGGGTGAGGGGAGCCAGCCCGACCAACTCGAAGGTGGCGCCGCAGTTGGGGCAGTCCACCAGGTCCCCAATCTCCTCCACGTCGACCAGGTCGAGTCCGGCACCGCAGTCGGGGCAGTTCTGGGCCAACGTTCCGGTGGCGCTCACTCGAGTCTTCCTCCATGTCTGGCTCTGAGCCGGGCCCAGTCGCTCCCCGAGGGCAGTGGGTTCACGCTCCCCTCTTCGGCGTCAGTCTAGCGCCGGAATCTCAGCTCTCTCTGGGGGAGGGTAGGACTCCGCTGGAGCCGGCGCCAGAACTCGGCGTGGCGCTGGGAGTCCCCAACCTGCAGCTGAAACGGGAGGACCGCTCGCCGACCGGATCCCACAAGGCTCGCTCTCTTGGCCTGCTCTGCTCGGCGCTGGCTGCGGGGGGCGGCCACCAGGCGGTCATCTCCTCCTCGGGTAATGCGGCGATCGCCGCCGCGGCGTACGCCTCCCTGGGCGGCGTCCGGTTGCTTAGCCTGGTGTCGCCGAGAACCCCCCGGGTCAAGCTGGACCGTCTCCGCGCCTTCCCGCAGCTCACCGTGACCAGCGAACGGCCGGTGGCGCTGCTCCACCACGCGGTGCGCTACTGGGGAATGGCCGATCTGCGGGGCTCGGTCAACCCTCTGGCCCCCGACGCCTACCGGGGGATCGCCGCCGAGCTGGCCGAGGCGGGACAGCTGGGCGCGGTGTTCCTGTTCGCAAGCAGCGGTGCCAGCGCCCTGGGGATCGCGCAGGGATTCGAGCGGCTCCTGCCCAACCGGGAACGACCGAAGCTCCACGTGGTGGAGGGAAGCCCCGGCGGGGAGCTGACCCGGCCCTGGTACCAGGGCTCCCGACCAGCCATCACCACGGAATCGCACCTAGGGGAGCTGGGCTCCCGGCGCTCCCGGCTGGCGCCAGCGGTGCGGCGGGCGGTTCGCGCGACCGGGGGACGGGGCTGGAGAGTGAACTCTGAGGAGTTAGACGAGGTGAGAGTGGTCACCGACGCGTACGGACTCGCCACCTCCTGGGAGGGCATCGCCACCCTGGCGGCGATGCGGCACGCGGCGGCGAGCGGAGGGGGAGCCGTCGAGGGAACCTGGGTCGCCGTCCTGACCGGGGATCTGGGCCAGCTGGACCAGTCTGAGTCGCGGACCGACGACCGGCCACTCCCGAGCGCCCAGTCCGAAGAGGAGCTGAACCGGCTCCTCCAAGCGGACGGCTTCATCCCGACCGGCTCCAAATGACCGAGCTCCGGGGCCGTGCGCTTTTCCTCGGCCCGGATCCACTTCCGGCGCTCGGGAGCGGACTGCCCGTCATCTGCGCCGATGGCTGCGGTCTACATGAAGGCGAGGGTCAGGGCTGGGAGAGCTTCACAGGACCGGGTATCCACTCTAGCGCGACCCTCCTCGAGCTGCCGGCAGTGCAACAGCGCCTGGGCGCCGAAGCCAAGGCGCTGGTCGTCTGGAAGAGTTCCGCCTTAGTCGAGCGGCTCGCCAAGGACATCGGTGTCGTGGTCGCCAACTCGCCCTCCCTGATCGCCCGGAGGATCGAGAACAAGAGTTACTTCAGCCGTAGCGCCGAGGCGGCTGGCCTCCCGGTCCCGCCCACCAGGACGGGGGTGGCCGGGAGGGAGCTGCTCAGAGCCGCCCGGGATCTGTCCAGACCACTGGTGTTCCAGCTGGCCCACGGGTACTCCGGTGAGAAGACCTACCCCGTCTCCTCGGAGTCAGAGCTGGCAGAGCTGATTCATCGCTATGAGGGCCGGAGCTGCCGGATCTCGGAACGAGTGCTGGGTACCCCGGTGACTGTGACCGGCGTCGTAGCCAAAAACCGCGCTGTGGTGGGGCCAGCCTGCCTGCAGCTGACCGGGCTGGCCAGCCTGACCCCCCACCAGCTCGGCTCCTGTGGCAATGACTACGGCCGAGCGGTGCCCCAGGCGGATGAAGTTCATCAGGTGGCCGTCAGGGCGGCTGAGTGGCTCGGACGGCTAGGTCACCTGGGAGTGTTCGGCCTGGACCTGGTGGTCAGCGAGGATGGCGCCATCCGATGCATCGAGGTGAACCCTCGGCTGGTCGCCTCGGTACCTCTCTTCAGCCTGAGCGCCCGCGACCTGGGGACTCCGGGAATCCTGGACCACCATCTCGCCAGCTTCGGGATGGCGGAGCCAATCGAGCAGGGTCTGGACTGCCACTGGTCGCAGCTGATCCTCTATCAACGCGGACAGCGTGTCCCGGACCCGGAACCGACCTCGGCTCGGGGATCGGTGAGCGATTCCGGCGTCTTCAGAGCCACCGGCGAGCTGGGACTTGACGGGCCAGGTCGTGGGGAGACGGCCTTACTGATACAAACGAAGTCCGGGCCCGGCAAGGAGTTGGCGCGGATCTTCTGGCCGGGCTGCTGCTCGGCGCCGGATGGCTCCCTCCTACCCCAGCTGGAAGCCCTGGCGGTCAGGCTTCGGTTCCAACTGGAAGCTCCGATCGGCTCATCGAGCGTTTCGTGAGCGCCATCTAGGCGGTACCTTGACGCTGTGGAGTTCCGAGACTATTACGCGACGCTAGGGGTAGCGCGTACCTCGACCGATAAGGAGATCCGGGCGCGCTACCGCAAGCTGGCCCGCGAACTGCACCCCGACGTCAACAAGGATCCCAAGGCCACCGAGCGCTTCAAGCGGATCAATGAGGCGTACGAGGTCCTCAAGGATCCCGAAAAACGCTCCAAGTACGACCGCCTGGGGAAGGACTGGGAACAGATCGAGCGAGCCGAGGCATTTCGGCGCGAGCACGGCCAACCCTTCGCGGAGGCAGGAGCCCGCGCCCGCGGCACCGCCCAGCGCACGGCGGAGAGAGCAGGAGCCCGCTTCGGTGGATTCAGCGACTTCTTCGAGACCTTCTTCGGCAATCGGGGCCCGGAGGGCAACGACCCCTGGGTCGAAGCGCAGATGGACCGGCTCCGCCGGGAGAATTCGGCGGGACAGAAAGGGGCCGACACCGAGGATCACCTGGAGGTCACCCTAGGGGAGGCCATGCTCGGGGGCGAGCGGACCATGCACGTCTCAATCGTGGAAGGCTGTCCCACCTGTGGGGGAACAGGGCGAGTGGCCGAGACCAGCTCTGGCGGCGGCACCGCCACTCAGGTGGGAGTCAAAGCGTGCCCCGCCTGCTCCGGCACTGGAAGGCAGTACCGCCGCCGCACCCTCAAGGTGACGATACCCAAAGGAGTTACCGAAGGCTCCAAGATCCGGGTGGCTGGCGAGGGTGCGAGTGGGATCGGAGCGGGCGGCCGCGGCGATCTGTACCTCAAGGTCAAACTCAAGTTGGAGAGCGGCACCGAGGTCAAGGGACGCAACGTCTACCGGGATCTGCCCGTGCGAGACTACCGAGCCGCCCTGGGGGGGAAGGTGGTGGCCGAAGGTCCCACGGGGAGGCTCGAGGTCACAATCCCGGAGAACTGCCCACCCGGCAGGATGCTCCGGGTGGCCGGCAAGGGCATCCCGCCACTCAAGGCGTCTGCCTCTCCGGGGGACCTCTTCCTGCGGGTCAAAATCGTCTCCGCCGGGCGCTCACCACTGAGTGCGGAGGAGCGATCCGCCTACCTGGAACTGGCCTCCGCTGACGGGTCCGCGGAATAACTCCAAGTGCAGGGCGCACTGGGGCCACGTCCCAGCAATATCTGGTGCTGTCGCGGACCCCACCGAGCGGTGGATTTCTTGGTTCGTGGTGACCTGCGCCGGTTGGACTCAAAGTCGCCTACAGGCGGCACCGGAATGGTACCCACGCGCGGAATTCCCAGCCTTGTGCCGACATCAGAAAAAGCTGGCCGGGCTGGCGATTTCTCACTAAACCGGGTCTTGGCAAACCGGAGTCGACTCCACGCCCTCGGCAACCATTTCATCGATGGCGGACAGATCCGATTCGCCCGCTAAGAACCAGAGCTCAAGCTGAGTGGTGGCCAGCCCTTTATTGGCAACGACTGCGACCGGCCACTCGTTGGAATGCGCGAGTCCGACGGGGCCACACTCGATCCCGTCACCGACGCTCCAACCTCTATGATTGCTGGCAACGCGACCTTGAAACCGGTCCAGCGAGGCCGGTAAGGAGCTCAGCGGCCGGGCCCGCTGCGGCCGCCTGCCGGTCTGCCGGACTCCTTGTCGGGAGGACGACATGGCGATGAGCCGGCCCTCTGGCGCGAGCTTGACCCCTCTTCGCCATGTCGTCGCGGCCCAACAGTTTGATCGCGAGCGTCTCAGCGAGCTGTTCCAGCTCAGCACCGAGATGGAGCACTTGCGGCTGCGCGGCGGCGGTCAAATCCTGCCGGGTCAGATCATGGCCAGCCTCTTCTACGAGCCGAGCACCCGAACCAGGCTCAGCTTCGAAGCGGCAATGCTCCGCCTCGGCGGCCAGGTGATCGGCACCGAGAACGCTCGCGACTTCTCCTCGGCGATCAAGGGCGAGACTCTGGAGGACACCGTTCAGATCGTGGCCGGCTATTCCGACTGCATCGTGCTCCGCCACTCCGAAGAAGGAGCCGCCGCGCGAGCCGCCGAGGTTTCCCAGGTGCCGATCATCAACGCGGGGGACGGACCAGGCCAGCATCCCACCCAGGCGCTCCTGGACCTGTACACCATCGACCGTGAAGTGGGTCGCCTCGATGACCTGCATGTGGTCATGGTCGGTGACTTAGCGCACGGCCGGACCGTCCACTCTCTCGCCTACCTCTTGGCCCTGTACCGAGGCCTGCGGGTGACCTTGGTGGCTCCGGATCGCATTCGGATGAGCCCGGGGGTTATCGAGCATCTGCTGAAGCACGGCGCTGAGGTGCGCGAGAGTGAGGACCTCCTGGGAGCCGTCGCCGACGCCGACATCGTCTACCAGACTCGGATCCAGCTGGAGCGCTTCAGCGAACCCTGGGAGGAGGCTGAAGATCAGCGCCGCTACTTCCGAATCACCGAAGCGGTGATGGCCCGACTGCCCCCGGAGGCCATCGTGATGCATCCTCTCCCGCGGGTCGGTGAGATCGATCCGACGGTTGACAGCGACCCGCGCGCCGCCTACTTCCGGCAGGCCCGCAATGGGGTGTCGGTGCGAATGGCCCTCCTCAAGACGCTGCTGGCCGGATGACTACCGAACAGCTCACCGACTCGGGGATGCACGAGCTGCTGGGTCCAGACGAGTTGCAACGCACTCTGTGGCGGCTGGCCTGTGAGCTGCGGGAGCACCATCCCGACCGCGAGGCGGTCCTCTGTGGCATCGTCACGAGAGGAGCGTTCCTGGCGCAGCGTCTGCTCCAGCTGATCCAGGCCCAGTCAGGTGAGGAGTGGGTCGGGTGCACCCTGGACGTGGGGCCCTACCGGGACGATGAGCCCCGGCCCGCGCCAACCCAGACCACCCCGTTCCCGCTGCCGTACGCCTCCACCGAGGCGGTGCGCGACCGGGTGGTGGTGCTGGTCGACGACGTGCTCTTCCACGGCCGGACCGGGCGCGCCGCCCTGGCTGCGCTCGCCGACCTGGGGCGGCCAGGGGCGGTCGAGCTCTTGGTGGTGGTCGATCGCGGTCACCGCGAACTGCCGCTGCGGGCGACCTATGTGGGTCGCAATTTGCCGACCGCCGAAGGTGAGCGGGTCCTGGTTCGGCTGGCAGAGTGCGACGGGCGGGACGCGGTGCTGCTGCGCCCCGCCGAGCAGGCCCGGGTTTGACCCAGATCCTCCTCCAGGCGGTCCGACTGATCGACCCCGCCAATAGGGTGGACCTGGAGGAAGCCGACCTCCTCTTGGAGGATGGCGTGCTCCAGGAGGTAGGGGCGGGGCTCACGCTTCCGAGAGGAGCCACCCGGCTGAGCCGCCAGGGCTCCATCGTGGCGCCGTCCTTCGTCGACCTCCACTGCCACCTCCGCGAACCGGGGCAGCCCTGGAAAGAGCGAATCGCCAGGGCCACCGCGGCCGCGGCCGCCGGCGGCTTCGGCGCCATCTGCGCGATGGCCAACCTGGACCCCCCGGTGGACAGCCTGGAGACCTTGCGGCGGTGCCAGCGCGACAACAAGACCTGGGCCAGGGTCCCGATCCTGCAGTTCGCGGCCTGTACCAAGGAGTTGGCCGGCCAGGAGCTCACCAACCTGGAGGCGCTGGCTCGAGCCGGAGCGGCGGGATTCTCCGACGACGGCCGCCACGGACTCAGTGAGGGAACGCTGACCGAGGCTCTTCGCCGGACCGGGGCCTTGGGGCTGGTGCTCGCCATCCACCCCGAGGACGAGGAGCTCTTGATTCTGGCGAACCAGGGCAGCCGGGACCCCAACCGGTGGCGGATCCGACCCCCGGGAGCGGAGCTCTCCGCCATCGAGCATGCCGTCTCCGCTCTCCGCGCCGCCCCCGGAGCCCGGCTCCACCTCCAGCATGTCTCTACCGCTGCCAGCGTCGAGCTGGTCCGACGCGCCAAGACGGAGGGACTGCCGGTGACCGCCGAGGTCACCCCCCACCATCTGATGCTGACCGGCGCCTCCGGCGACGCCGGCCCGGCCGACCCGGGCCGCTGCAATCCGCCCCTGCGCACCGAAGCGGACCGGATGGCGCTCTGGGAAGCGCTGCTCGACGGCACCATCGACGCCATTGCGAGCGATCACGCTCCCCACGAGGCAGCCCCTCCCTCTGAGCGCCTGCCGGGCTTCAGCGGAATCCAGCTGGTGCTCTCCGCGGTGCTGGGACAGGGAGGCGCGCTCTCCCACCTGGGACGGGTGGTGGAGACCCTCACGGCCGGTCCGAGGCTGGTCCTCGGCGAGCCCGCCACCAGCGCTCCCGGCGACGGGATCCGCGCCGGCGAGCCTGCCTCACTCACCTGGTTCGATCCCAACCAGAGATGGACCCCGAGCCCGCAGTCCTGGCTCTCGCTCGGCACCAACACACCGTTTTGGGGTGAGCCGCTAAAAGGGACTGTGCTGGCGACCCTCGCCCGAGGACGGACGGTCCACCTGAACCGCGAGCTTGTGCCGGAGCTGGATGACGATTGAACTGAGCGACCACCGGGCCGAGGGCGCGGCGGGTCTCCTGGTGCTGGAGTCCGGTGCTGCCTACTCCGGTACTTGGATTGGGGCTCCGGCCGCGGCACCCTCCCCGCTGCGGTTCGGGGAAGTGGTCTTCAACACCTGCATGACCGGCTACCAGGAGATCTGCACCGACCCCTCGTACGCCGGACAAATGGTGGTCTTCACCCAGCCGCTGATCGGCAATGTGGGCACCGCCGAGGTGGACATGGAGTCGGATCGGGCCTGGTGTCGGGGAGTGCTGGTTTCCGAGTGCAGCCCCACCGCACCTCACTGGCAGGCTCAGCTCACCTTCAGCGAATGGCTGCGCGAGCAGCAGGTTCCTGGCCTGGAGCGGGTGGACACCCGGGCTCTGACCCGTCACCTGCGCGAGCACGGCACCCTCCGCGGAGTCATCGCCCCAGTCGGTGCCGGGAGCGTCGCCGAGCTGGCCGAGCTGGCCCGTTGCTCCCCGACCGTATCGCAACAAGAGCTGGTGGCAGAGGTCTCCCGGCTCACCACCAAGCGGTGGGAGGAACCCCTCCACCCAGCTCTCTGGAAGGGCGCCGGATTAGCGGGCGGATCTCGGGGTCCCGGCATCGGGCTGCGGATCGCAGTCCTGGACCTCGGGGTCAAGCGCAACACCCTGCGCTCCCTGACCAGCCGGGGGGCCGAGGTGCTGGTCCTCCCCCACTCCGCCTCCCTGGAAGAGCTGGCGGAGCTCCATCCCGACGGGGTGGTCCTCACCAATGGCCCGGGCGACCCCGCCTCCCTGGCTCCCCAGGTGGCCCTGACCAAGGAGCTGCTGGCGCGGTATCCGGTGCTGGCAATCTGCCTCGGTCACCAGCTGGTCGGCCGGGCCGTTGGGGGCAGCACCAGCCGGCTGCCCTTCGGACACCATGGCGGCAACCATCCGGTCCAGGATCTGGTTACGAGGGAGGTGTTCGTCACCCCCCAGAACCACGAGTTCCAGGTGGACGCCGCCAGCATCGCCCCTAATGGCGGCTGGTTCATCTCGGAGCGCAACCTCAACGATGACTCGGTGGAGGGGCTGCGCCACAGCTCATTGCCGGTCATCTCGGTGCAATACCACCCGGAGGGCAGCCCCGGTCCCCAGGATCGACAGCACCTCTTCGACGAATTCCTGGAGCTATGCCGCCAGTCGACTTCCCGGGCGACCCGAATCGCGATGGATCAGGCGGAGCCCGACCTGCCGATCCGGCGGGTCCTGGTTCTGGGCAGCGGCCCGATCGTGATCGGCCAGGCGGCGGAGTTCGACTACGCCGGGACCCAGGCCTGCCGTTCCCTCCGCGAGGAGGGGATCGAGGTGGTGCTGGTGAACAGCAATCCGGCCACAATCATGACCGACGAGGAGGTGGCCGACCGCGTATACCTTGAACCGCTGACGGTGGAGGTGGTCACCAAGGTCATCCAAACCGAGCGTCCGGACGGTCTCCTGGCCGGTCTGGGGGGCCAGACCGCCCTCAATCTGGCCGTGGCCCTCGACGAGGCGGGCGTGCTGGAGCAGTTCAATGTGAAGGTTCTGGGCACCCCCCTGGAGGCGGTCCGCGACGCCGAGGATCGGGAGCGGTTCAAGCGACGGATGGTGGCGATCGGGGAGCCGGTGCCGCTATCCCGCACCGCCAACACCGTTGCCGAGGCCACCGCCTTTGCCCAGGAGGTCGGGCTGCCGCTGGTGGTGCGTCCCGCCTTCACCCTGGGCGGCACCGGCGGGGGCCTGGTCCAGACCGAGACCGAACTGGAGCTCGTAGTCGCCAAGGGCCTCCAGGCCAGTCCCATCACCCAGGTCTTGGTGGAGCAGGCCCTGGTCGGATGGCGAGAGCTGGAGTACGAGGTGATGCGGGACGGTGAGGACACCTGCATCTGCGTCTGCAACATGGAGAACCTGGATCCCATGGGGGTCCACACCGGGGATTCGGTGGTGGTCGCTCCCAGCCAGACCCTGACCGACAAGGAGCACCAGCAGCTGCGGTCGGCCGCACTGCGGATCATCCGGGCGCTTCGGATCGAAGGGGGCTGCAACGTCCAGTTCGCCCTCGCCCCAGACTCCTTCACCTACTTCGTGATCGAGGTCAATCCGCGGGTGAGCCGCTCTTCGGCGCTGGCCTCCAAGGCGACCGGCTATCCGATCGCCCGGGTGGCCGCCAAGATCGCCGTGGGGCGGCGGCTACGCGAGATCCGCAACCAGGTAACCGGGCGCACCTGCGCCGCGTTCGAGCCCAGCCTCGACTACTGCGTCGCCAAGTCACCTCGCTGGCCATTCGACAAATTCCCCCACGGAGATCGCCGGCTCGGGACCCAGATGAAGTCCACCGGTGAGGCGATGGCCATCGGGCGTACTTTCGAGTCGGCGATCAGCAAGGTGCTCCGCTCCCTGGAACAGCTGGCGCCGGAGCCCGCGACCCTGCACCGCGCGATGGAGCGGCTCGAGGAACCGACAGACCTCCGGCTGCAAGCGGTTCTGGAGGCGCTGGGCCAGGGGGAGGCGCCGGCCTCGGTGGCCCGCCGGACCGGCTACCCGCAGTGGTTCTGCGACCGTCTCGGGGATCTGTCGGATCTGGAGGGTGAGCTGACTAAGATCGGAACCGGGGAGATTCCGAACGACCAGATGCGGCTGGCCAAGCGAGCTGGCCTCTCCGACCGGCGAATCGCCGAACTCACAGAGCGCAGCGCCGGCGCGGTGAAGGAGCAGCGCCTGGCGGCGGGAGTTCGGGCCACCTTCAAGTGCGTCGACACCTGCGCGGCGGAATTCGACGCCACCACCCCCTACTTCTACTCCAGCTTCGAGGTCGAGGACGAGCAGCGCGGGAGGGCCGGCTCGGTGCTGGTCCTGGGCTCCGGACCGATCCGGATCGGACAGGGGATCGAGTTCGACTACTGCTCGGTGCAGGCGGCGGCGGCCCTCCAGCGCCGGGGGCTGGAGGCGGTGATGATCAACAGCAATCCAGAGACCGTCTCCACCGACTTCGACTGCAGCTCCCGACTCTACTTCGAGCCGATGGACCTGGAGTCAGTGCTCCAGGTCTGCCAGGTGGAGCGACCGCTTGGGGTTATGGTTCAATTCGGGGGCCAGACCGCGGTCAATCTGGCCGGTCAGCTCCACCAACTGGCGGTCCCTTTGCTGGGCTCGGCGGCCGCCTCAATCGAGCTGGCTGAGGACCGAGGGCGCTTCGAGGCGTTGCTGCAGAGTCTCCAGATCGCCCGCCCGCCAGGGGCGGCCACCCGGGACCCCACGGAGGCGGAGCGAATCGCGGAGCGGGTCGGCTACCCGGTCCTGATTCGACCCTCCTACGTGCTGGGGGGCCGTGCCATGGACGTGGTTCACTCGGTGGACGAGCTGCGGCTGTACCTGCACGATGCCCTGCTGGCCTCTGGCGACGCGGGCGGCGAGGTGCTGATCGACAAGTACATCCTGGGGATGGAGGTCGAGGTCGACGCGATCTGCGATGGCCAGGACGTGCTGGTTCCCGGGGTCCTGGAGCACATCGAGCGGGCGGGGGTTCACTCCGGCGACTCGATGGCGGTCTTCCCGCCCCAGCGCCTGGATCGATCGGTGGTCGCCGACCTGGTCCGGATCACGACTCAGCTGGCACTCGGCACCAGCACCTTGGGTCTGATCAATGTCCAGTACGTAGTCCACCGCGGGCAGGTGCTGGTGATCGAGGTCAATCCGCGCGCCAGCCGCACCGTCCCTTTTCTCAGCAAGGTGACCGGGGTGGCCATGGTCGACACCGCGGTGGGCGCCATGCTGGGTGAGACTCTGCTGGGTCAGCAGCTGGCGGTCGGACTCCTCCCCGCTCCGCCTCTGGTGGCGGTCAAGGCCCCGGTCTTCTCCGCACGCAAGCTGGATGAGGTGGACACCGTCTTGGGTCCCGAGATGACCTCCACCGGAGAGGTCATCGGCGTGGCCCCGGAGCTTCCGGCCGCGCTGGAAAAGGCGTTTTGGGCGGCTCTCGGTTCCATCCCTCGCCGCGGCGGCGCCCTGGTCAGCATCGCCGACCAGGACAAGTCGGAGGGGCTGCCGATCGCGGCCCGGCTGGCCGAGCTGGGGTTCAGCATCTACGCCACCCCCGGGACGGCGGCGGCCCTGCGCCAGGCCGGAATCACGGTGATCGAGGTCAGCAAGCTCAACTCCGGCCGGCCCAACGTGCTCGACGTCACGGTCGCAGGCCAGGTAGGGCTGGTGATCAACACCATCTCCGGCATGCCCACCAACGAGATGGAGACCGAGACCGGAGCCGGAAACAGCCGACGGCCCGTCCGGGACGGCTACCGTATCCGCCAGGCGGCGGTTCAACGGGGAATTCCGTGCCTCACCTCGCTGGAGACGGCAGCGGCGCTGGTGGCCGCGCTCGGCAGCGGCGAGGGCGCCGACGTCGAGGTGGCAACTATCGATGAGCACCGGCTGGGCGGCCGGAACCCGGCGCTCCGATGAAGGTGCTAGCCAAGGCCACCGCCCCAGGGTTGGTGGGCGAGAGTGACCTCCGACGGGCCGTGGACGAGGTCGCCGTGTGCACTTCCCTGCGGCCCTGCCAGAGCAACCTCTTCGAGATCACCTTCCTCTCTCCGGAGATCGCCCGGCGGGCCCAGCCCGGTGAGTTTGCCCAGATCTGGGTTGAGCGCGGCCACCTTCCCCTGCTCCGGCGACCGTTCTCCTTCAGTCGCGCCGATCCGGAGGGCGGGACGGTCTCCTTCTATCTGGGAGTGGTCGGGGAGGGTAGCCGGCGTCTGCGGGGCATGGCCTTGGGTCACCGGATCCAACTCCTAGGCCCGCTGGGCCGAGGCTTCAGCCTCCCGGAGCGGCCAGGTAGGTCCGCACTGGTGTCGGGCGGGCTGGGAGCGGCTCCCTTCCCGCTCCTGGCTGAACGGCTGGCGGCGCGGGGTGAGGACCTGCTCTGGATTAACGGAGCCCGCAACAGTGCCGAGCTCTATCCAGCGGAGCTGATCCCGGCTGGCATCGCTCATGTGTTCCAGTTCAGCGAGGATGGCAGCCAGGGCCAGAGCGGCCGGGTCACCGTCGGGCTCCAACCACTCCTGGAGAGGATCGATCGCGTCTACGCTTGCGGGCCCAATCCCATGCTGGCGGCGGTGGCCACCAAGCTAGCTGAGCTGGCTGCCCCGGGCGTAGAGCCACCCCAATTGGAGGTTTCGATCGAAGCTCCCATGGGTTGTGGGTTCGGTACCTGCCTCGGCTGCTCGATCCCGCTGCGCAACTCCGGTGCGTCCCCTGAGTCGGTGATCGGGCTCTGCTGCCGCCAGGGACCGGTGCTTCGCGGCGACGCGCTGGCGTGGGAGCCATTCCTGCGGCAACCGGCACATCTCGGGTGAGCACCCCTAACCCCGGCTTCGATGCGCGGGTCGACCTCGGCCGGGGGCTGGTCCTGGCCAACCCGATCACGGTCGCATCGGGCACCTTCGGCTTTGGCTTCGAGGCGGCTGCCCTGGCCGGGATCAGCCACCTGGGCGCCATCTTCTCGAAGGGGACAACCTGGCTGGCGAGAGAGGGGAACCTCCCGCCGCGAATCGCCGAAACCACTGCGGGTCTGCTCAATTCGATCGGCCTGCAGAACCCGGGGGTGGAGGTTGTCGCCCAGGAATACGCGGTCAAATGGGCGGACTGGGCAGTCCCGGTCCTGGTCAACGTCGCCGGCGCCGACATCGCGGAGTACGTCGCCGTGGTTAGGCGCTTGGACGGGGTGCGGGGCGTGGCCGGAGTCGAGTTGAACATCTCCTGTCCCAACATTGCCCACGGACTGGACTTCGCGACCGAACCGGGGGCGGCCGCCCGCTGCGTCGCGGCGGTTCGCTCCGCCACCGAGCTGCCGCTGGTGGTGAAGCTCAGTCCCAACGTCACCGACATCGCCGCGGTCGCGCAGGCGGTGGAGGATGCGGGGGCGGATGCGGTCTCCGCGGTCAACACCTACCTCGGGATGAAGGTTTCGCTCACCAGCGGACGCCCAGTTCTCCCCGGACTGGGGGTCGGCGGCTTGAGTGGACCGGCCATCAAACCGCTGGCGCTCGCGGCGGTCGCGAAGGTTCGGCGGGCGGTTGCCATCCCCGTGATCGGCATCGGCGGCATCGCCAGCCCTGACGACGCCCTGGAATTTCTGGTGGCGGGCGCCGACGCCGTGCAGGTGGGCACCGCCAACTTCAACAATCCCGGGGCCAGCCGGGAGATTCTCGCCGGCACCCTGGCCTACGCCCAGGAGCACGGACTGCGCCGCTTCACCGACCTCCGATGGCAGGAGTTCGAGCACCCCGGCACGTAGCCCGACCAAGGCAGCACCAACCTCGCGGTGAGGTTGTTCTCCGGCTGCTGCGGGGAGACCAGTTCGGCCAGCCGTCGCCGGAGTGGCGGCTTAGGGCCAGGGCTGGGGTGAGTGCTGGACCAGGCTCGGCAGTCGGGCGCTACCCAAGACCAAATCGGGAGGAAGCGTCGCCGGTTCGGCAGACTCCCTTCGGAAAGCCCTAACTCCTGCGATCAGGAGCACCGCGGTGGCGACCGGCGTTAACGCAACTGGGAGTACCGGGAAGTTCCAGGTCAGGGGCAGGGTGGCCATCGTGAGCAGCGCCGCCGCCGGCCACGCCTGACCGGCTTGGGAGGCGTCAGTCCCCACCACCAGCATCAGCAAGGGCAGCAGCAGCAGCTCGTCGCTGGGATGGGAGTAGGGCGTCACCAGTAGCCAGATCCCGAGCGCCAAGGAGACGGACCACACCACCATCCGTTCCTGGCTCAGTGACCGCCAGCGAGGTGCGGTGAGCACCTGTCGGCCCAGCCAACCGAGTGCCGCCAGCGCCAGCAGCATGATCGCCCACACGGCAGGCGAGGAGAACCCTGACCCCAGGTGCCAGCTCGCCGGGAGCGCGTCGACCCAGGCGGCGAAACCGGCCAGATCTGGCTGCCTTGTCAGACCGCCCCCGAACCCGATGAGGGTGCGGAGCCACTCCGAGAGGAACCTCGCGTCCAAGGCCAGGAGGGCGATCGAGGTGAGCACTACTCCGGCGGCAAATCGGAGCGTCGCCTGGCGATTCGGCCAGAGGCCGATCCCAAAGAAGAGGACTGCTGGCCACAGCAGATCCGGCTTCACCCAGGCGGTCCCCATCACGAGCCCTACCGCCAGGTACCAGCCCCGCCTCGCCGCCAGAACCGCCACCAGCAGAGCCGCCACCAACAGAGCGTCGAACTGGCCCCACCAGAGTCCCTGGAAACCGACCCAGGAGCTCAGCGCCGCCGCCGCCACCAGCCAGCTGCGCCGCCAGCCGAGACGGTTCGCGTACAGGATGATGGAAGCGCCCGCGATTGCCGTGCTGACCGCCGAGAACAGTGCGAAAGCCGCGCGGAAGGGCAGCCCGGAGATTGGCCCGAGCAGGAAGGCGATCGCTGGGGGATTGGCAAAGTCCTGCACGGAGTTGGCGCTCGAGCGGTACGGGTCGACGCCCAGCGAGGCCAGATGGGCGGCGGCGTAGAACACCGAGAAGTCGACGCCCATCACCTTCCACTCGGGTGTGAAACTCACCCACACCACCCAGCTCGAGATCCCCACCCCCAGTGCGGCAGTAGTCAGCAGCACCAATTCGCCGCGATCGAGCTTCATTCCCGGGTCCGGCGGCGGGCCGCCCGATGCTTGCAGAGGTCGCTGCAGTAGAGGCGGGTCCGCCGACGGATCTCGACTGGCCGTCGGCAGTTGCGGCAGAGCACCACCAGCTGGGGCCGGTCGGGATCCAGGGGTGGCAGAACTGTTAGCGGCCCTTCCGATCGCATATCCGGGACCATAACCGGAGGCGATAGCGGGACCAATGGCTGGCCCGGGATCGTTACCGGACCGAGACCAGGCGACCGCCAGGTAGCGCTCGGTCGGGTCCCGCCAGAGCCGACGACTGCGACCGTACTCGGCAGTGCCGCGACCGACGCCCGGTCGCGGTAGCTCGGGTACCTCTCTGCGTCCACTGCTGCGCCCCGCCCTTGAGCACTTGCTATCTTCCTCCGGAATCCACGATATATCGCGACGTAATACGGTACGCTATATCGCGACATTAAGACTATCGCGGGAGGTTCACCGTGGCAGACTGGGAGATCGAAAGCCCGACGACAATCCAATTCGACGAGTTCCCGGCGGAGCTGGTGGTCCATTTGGTCGGCGGGAGCCTGACCGTCAATGCCTCCCCCGGGGTTGCCACCCTGGAGGTCCACCAGATCGTGGGTCCGATGGTGCGCGTGAGTCTGGAGCAGGTCAAGCTGGAGGTAATCCAGGAGCAGCCGTCTTTCTGGCGTACCGATTCAACCCGCGTCGCGGCCTCCGTCACCCTCTCAGTTCCCGCGGGATGCCGAGTCCGAATCCAGACCGTATCTGCCTCGGTGCTCCTGGAGGGGCTGACCGCGGAGGTCGAACTCAAGACTGTCTCCGGCGAAGCGACCCTGGAGAGCCTGCGCGGCCCGGTGACCACCGAGACCGTGTCCGGCTCCGTGATCAGCCGGGGCCAGCTCGCCAAGTTTCGGGGCCAGACGATCTCCGGGAGCGTCACTCTGGACTCCTTCGGCGGCAGCTCGGTTCGCCTCCAGACGGTCTCTGGGGAAGTGGTCGCCGATCTGAAACTGGCCCTTCCTGAGGGTAGCGCCGAGATGGAGACGGTCTCCGGTGCCGTCTACCTGCGCCTGTCGGCAGAGCCTTCCCAGAAGGTGCGGGTGGAGTCCGTCTCCGGACGCCTCACCTCGGCTTTCCCTGAACTGCGGGCCGAGAGTGGTCCCGGCTCCCGCACATTGAAGGGAGCCCTCGGTGAGGGTCGCGGCCGGCTGAAGGTCAGCACCGTCTCGGGATCGGTCTCCCTGTTGAGAGAGGCGACCGGCTGAAGCCCCTCTTCCGGCCGGGGTGGATGCGCCTCTACCTGCTCTCTTTGCTGGGAGATGGCGAGCTGCATGGCTACCGGATCCTCGAGGCCCTCAGGGAGCGGGTGGGAGGGAACTACGCGCCCTCCGCGGGGACCGTCTACCCCCGACTGCGCCAGTTAGAGCGCGAAGGGCTGGTTCGAGCCCGGAAGGAGGCGGGCCGGATCTTCTACCAACTCACCGTCGCCGGCGAGACGTCCCTCCGGGAACAGGCGGTCGAGATCCAGGAGCTGGAGACAGAGGTGGGCCGGATCGCGCATCAGATGGCGAGCCAGCTGCGCTCCGAAGTTCACTCCTCCGCCCGAGCCCTCCGAGAGGAGCTCCGCGTTCAGACGGATGCCCTGCGACAGCGGGAAGCCGGGGCTCCCTTCAGCGCCGAAGTGCAGCAACAGCTGGTGCGCTTCACCACCGAGTGGGCGCGGCTAGTGACTTCCGGAACGACTTCAACTGAGGCCCGAGCGGTACTCACCGCCGCGATGGACGCCGCTCTGATCGAGCTCAGGAAGGTAATGGCTCAAAGAGCGTCCTGAACCTCCCTCAGCTCCGAGACGACTTTGAGTCCAACGGCGTGTCGACGGCTTAGGCAAGCGGTCGCCCCGTTCTGGCAACAACTGGCTCATAGTTAGCGCCGTGAGTTCCAATCTCAGTCGGGCGATTGATGCCCTGACCGATCCCGGTCGGCGGGAGGTACTTGAGCAACTGGGGGAGGGTCCGCGGACCGCCGCCCAGCTGGCCAGCGAGCTGGCGGCGCCGGTCCCGGTGCTGGCGGAGTGGCTCCAGACCCTCCAGGGGGCGGGTCTGGTGGCTGAGGATAGAACCACTGCGCTGCCGACCTACCAGGTCAACTCGAAGGGGGTGGAGGAGCTCCGGGACTACCTGGAGCGGATCGCCAACCTGCCCAGCGCCGAGATCAGCGGCATCCCGGTCGGGCGCCACTCTCCGCCGCAGCCCGACCCGAACACCCACTTCTTGGTCCGGCGTGAGATCCAGATCCATCGGACCCCAGCGCTGGCGTTCCAGCTCTTCACCGCCGGCATGGGCGACTGGTGGCCGCTCGGGCGCTGCCACTTCGGCTTGTCTCCCGCGGTGACCGTCGTGATGGAGCCCAGGGCCGGCGGCCGCTGGTACGAGCGCGGTGACGACGGCAGCGAGTCCCCGTGGGGCGAGACCCTGGTGTTCGAGCCGTCCCACCGGGTCGTCTTGAGCTGGCGGGTGGACTCCAACTGGCGCTATGACCCCTCCGTGCGAACCGAGGTCGAGGTCAACTTCCTCGCTGATGGACAGGGTGACTGCCTGGTCCGGCTGGAGCACCGCTCGCTGGACCAGATGGGCGCCGACGCGCTGCGCCTGCAGCAGGCATTCGACTCGGAGAACGGCTGGTCGGACCTCCTGCGGCGGTTCGCTGAGGCGATTTAGGGCCCAAACGATCAGTCGGTGACCCGGGCGCCGAGCCGACCGCGATCCCCGGCTCCTTAGCGGAATCTCCGCTCCTGAAGAAACGCCTGATCAGCTGGCTTCGGAGCGTCTGCCGCTACCGCCCTGAGATTCCCGAACCGGCGCTTGCCCGATCGCACGGCCGGAGGTCTGGGACTGGACAGTCAGTCGACGGGATAGAGCTCGTCGAGACGAGCGAGGATCGAGGGCGTCAACCGCTCGAGGACCTCCAGCGAACGCAGATTCTGGCGCACCTGCTCGACGGTGCTGGCCCCCGTGATCACCGTGGAAACGTGCCGATTGCTGGCACACCAGGCGATCGCCAATTCGGCCAGCGAGCAATCCAGCTGGGCCGCCACCTCCTGCAGACCGAGGACCCGCTGATTGTTGCCCGGGTCGGTCAGCTCGTCCCGGAGCCACTCATATCCAGGAAGGGTGGCGCGGCTCCCCTCGGGAATCCCGTTGAGGTACTTGCCGGTGAGCAGCCCGGACGAGAGAGGGCTCCAGGTGGTGAGGCCCAGCCCCCAATCCTGGTAGAGCCGGTCGTATTCGCCTTCCACCCGTTTTCGGGCCAGGAGGTTGTACTGCGGCTGCTCCATGACCGGCTTGTGCAGGTGGTGGCGCTCGGCGATCTCGAAGGCGGCGCGGATCTCGTCGGCCGCCCACTCGGAAGTTCCCCAGTAATGCGCCTTTCCACGGCTGACCAGATCATGCATGGCAAAGACTGTCTCCTCGATCGGGGTCTCGGGATCGGAGCGGTGGCAGAACACCAGGTCCACAAAATCCAGTCCGAAACGCTCCAGAGAGCGGTCCATTGCCTGCATCAGGTACTTGCGATTGAGGGTGTTCGAGGTGTTGACTACGTCCCCCAGTCCCCAGAAGAATTTGGTCGAAACCAGGTAGCTCTGGCGCGGCCAGCCCGCCCGGGACAGTGCTTTTCCCATGATCCGCTCCGACTCGCCTCCGGCGTACACCTCGGCGTTGTCGAAGAAGTTCACTCCGGCTTCATAAGCGGCAGTCATGCACTCGAGAGCCAGGTCTTCGTTCACCTGAGCGCCAAAGCTCACCCACGATCCGAGCGAGAGCAGGCTCACTTTGAGTCCTGAGCGGCCCAACCGCCGGTAGGGCATCTGCGTCAACTGAGTACCTCCAAAGCAGTAATCGCGGAGAGAGGTGAGGTTGGCGGGAGCGGCCCAGCACTCACGTGGTCCACCCCGGGCACCGGACTCAGATTAGCAGCCGGTCTTCGAACCCTCACCGCCGAGGGCGCCAGAGAGATGCTTCGGGTGGAAGGTCGTCGCACTGTTGCCCCCACCGCTCACTCCCCGGTGACGCCGTCGAGCAGCTCACGGGTCGAGTCGGCGTGGCCAGCATGGCGGGCAGTCTCATTGATCAAGTGCAGGAGGACCCAGCGGAGGTCGCGTCCCTCGCCAGAGTTACTGGGTTCGGAGAGCGATGGCAGCAACCGCACCACCTCATCGGTCTTCTCGGCCCTCGCCTGGTACTGGGCCACGGCAACGTCGACCGTGAGCTCCGGACCGGGACGGAATTCGGCCTCACTCCGGCTGACCTCGGCACCCTGCATCGAGCCGTCGATCCACCTCGACTCCACGTGGGTGAGATGGTTCACGATGCCGAGCAGGGAAACCAATCCACCATCCGGGTGCCAGTGCGCTGCCTCGTCGCTCACCCCCTCCAGTTTCCGCAAGATCGCTCCACGCAGAAAGTGCAGCCAGCTCAGTAGGAGCTCGCGCTCGTCAGGATTGCCGACGGGAAAATCGAGTTCACTCTCCTTGGACATGCCGCAATGATGCCAGGCTCGCCGCCGGCTACTTCCCGGCGAGCCCGACGTTGGCACCCGTGAACAGCTGCCGCCGAGACGGCTCTTCGGGATGGGTCTGCCAGACTTCCCAGCTCGAGATGCGCTATCTGCTTAGGCAGCGGAGGACTTGTCTTCGCCGGTTGGCTGGGGTCCACCTTAGAGCCCGCGCGGATAGGCAGGTGGACGGGGCGCTCTGGAGGGGCGGCGGGACCCCGGGGAGGGTTAAGCCGGCGGACTGGGGTGCCGGGTTGGTGGCGCGGGCGATGGGCCACGGTTGGTGGCTGGAGGTGGGGCACTGGGGACGTGTTGGATCAGGATGGCGAGTGCGGTACCAGGCGGTCGGGGATCTCGGCCTCAGCGGTTCCAGCGGTCCGCCCAGATGAAGAGCTTGATGACGAGGATGAAGGCGGTGGCGAGCGCCAGCATCGCCTGGCGATGGGCGACGCGGCGGTCGGTGCTCCGGCGAAGTAGCCCATAGTTGGTGAGCCAGGAGTTGGTGCGCTCTACCGGCCAGCGCTCGCCGAGGGGCAGCAGCTTCTTGGTCTTGGCCTTTCCCTTCTGACGCTTCTGGGCGATGACCACATCGGTGAGGCCGCGCCGAGCGCACTCCTGGCGCACGACCTGATTGTCGTAGCCCCGATCGAGGTGGAGAGTCCCGATCTCAGGGAGGAGCCCTCTGGCAGCGACGGCGTCGAGGGTGGGCGCGAGCAGCACACAGTCGTTGCGGTTGGCGGCGTCAGTGACCCAGCCGAGCGGGACCCCGTTGCGTTCGGTGGCGACTGACCACTTCCATCCGGACTTGCCCCGGTCGGTGGGGTTGGGGCCAGTCCCCTCGCCACCGCAGGGAGCCTTCTGCTGGCTGCCATCGATGGCTGTCTCGGAGCAGTCGAGTCCGATGATCTTGTCGTAGCCGCGGAGCGCCTCTTCGAAGATGGCATCGAAGGCGCCGGCGGCGAGCCACTGGTCGCGGCGGGTGCGCAGGGTGGTGGCACCGCCCTGGCCGAGCCGGCCGGCGGTGGACCAGGAGCAACCGGTGACCAGACGGAAGACGATGGCTTCGAAGCAGGCTCGGTCGGGGAAGCGGTGCCGGTGGCAGTGCAAGGGATGTCGATCTGGTGGGCGGGGAGGCAGCCGGGCGGAGAAGGCGGTCCAGATCGCTCCGAGCACCCGCTGGTCCAGTGCCTGCACCGCGCCTCCTCAAGGGCGGATGATCTGGAAGTATACTCCTTCCAACACGCGCTGAGGGATACTGGGAGTAGAGGTGAAGGTCGCCCCGCAGCAGCAGGCCGCTCTCGCCCGGATCGCGGCCGATCTGGCACGGACCGGTTTCGCCCTGCCGGGTTCGCTCACCGAGGGCTGGTACCGCTGTGGCCGCCCCAACTGCAAGTGTGTCGCCGACCCGCCCCAGCTGCACGGCCCCTATCCCCTCTGGACTCGCAAGGCCGGCAACAAGACGGTTACCCGGCGGCTCGCCGAGCCCGAGCTCTCCCAGTACCGCCCCCTGTTCGACAACGCCAAACGACTGCGCTCCCTGCTGGCCGAGCTTCAGGAACTCACCCTCGCCGTGGTCGGAACTCCGCCTCGGCGCCCCTCCCACCGGCCTCGCTCAGCCACGCGCGACGCTCGGTCCCATCCTGGTTCAACCAGGG
>JBOHUG010000090.1:0-6929 GCA_050734135.1 Candidatus Dormibacteria bacterium | reverse complement strand
GGGTCTAGCATTCCGCACGAGGGCCCCTCCACGATCTGGATCCGACAACCCAAACCGTGGTCAGTGGGCCCTCACTCTGTCAACAAGGTCTGTGGGAACTACAGCTAGATCCCGCTCCTAATGACGTCCGGCGACCCAGCCAGTCCGGGTCCGTGGGGGAGCGCCATCCCGGGCCTCCCGCCGGGGTCGGCCGGGCACTCCCGAGGTTGCTCCTCCCCCAGACCGGCAGCGGCCGCGTCCCGGCTGCCCAGCCCGGCGGCCGGTCGACCAGCACCCCTTCTTCCCCGGGGATGCGGCCGCCGGCCAGAGGCTGGTTGCCCCAGCCCAGAAGATTGAGGGGGTGGAGTAGGGGTGGACAGGGGTCGTCGGCGCCTTGGCCGCGACCGTAGCGTTCATAATCGCGGAGCGTGCACTTGGTCCGAAGGGACCGCACCCTCGAGGTGGAAGCTGCCAATGCCACTAGACCCCGACGACTCAAGCCAAGGTGCGATGCCACGCACCGAACCTTCGACACTTAGCCCTTCATTCGCCACGGACACGGGGTCGCCGCCGACCCTCGTCTCGTGGCCGATGGCCATTGGACCGCCTCCTAGAACCTGTCAACCACCACGGCCCTGGCGCAACGAACATCCCCTGTGTGGTGCTAAAGCACGCGCGCTTGCCCACATTGCGCCATCAAAGACTACGCTTAGGATGCTCGCCGATGGCTGAGCTGAGCCCCGACGCTCTCCTATACGAAGCCATCCTCAAGCTGTACCGCAATTCGGTGGTTGCCTTCATCCGGCGGAGGCTCCGCGCAGCAAAGGGAGACTCGTGGGAGCAGGAGCTCCGCATCCCACTTCAGAAGGAGTGGTCCCAACTAGAAGCGAATGCCCAGACTCTGCGCGCCAGCGGCGCCGTGACTCACCCGCTCCGCGATGCCGCAGACTACCTCAGCGTCAACCACTTCCAACCCCTCCTTGAACGGTTCTTCGCCGACCTGTGGCCAGAGCACCAAGCGAATAGGGAGCTTCGGTCCAACGTGGGCACCTGGGCACACACCGTTAAGACGTATAGAGACTCGCTTGGCCATCCATACGAGCTCGACATGAACCGCAATGATGCCACCATCCTTCTTGATGCCGCTCGGCGAGTACTACTTCTTATAGATGTCTCAGTCGCGGGTCAGATTTCCACAATTGAGGCCACGCTGCGGGCTCGGTGGCCTGCACGGCCGCATCTCGAGCCGTTACCAGCGTATATCCCCTCTCGCGAGACCATTGTTGTGGACTTCGTCGGCCGCGACAACATACTCACTTCACTGCACGCGTGGTTTGCCGACCCGCACTCCAGCCGCTGGGTTCTTGCAGGAGATGGGGGCAAGGGCAAGAGCGCCATAGCCTATCGATTCGCGGAGCAGGTCGCAGAGATGAGACCTTCCGGGTACGCCGGAGTTATCTGGCTGTCCGCCAAGCAGCGGCAGTACGTCGAAGGTGCGGTCGTTCCAGCACGACCGGACTTTACCGATCTCCGCGGGGCCGTGGAACGACTTCTCTACGTGTACGGCTCGACGCCAAGTCCGTCTCTGGGTCAAGCCATTGAGGAGTGTCTCGAAGCCTTACAGCCGCCACTCGCCATGCTGGTCGTAGTCGATGACGTTGACAGTATCTCGCGCGAAGAGGAGGACGCCGTCGAGTTCCTAACCATCCGTCTACCAGCGACGGGGAGTAAGGTACTCCTAACCTCCAGGCGAGAGCTATTTGGCCTCGGCAAGACGACAACTGTCGTCCCAGGCCTGCCTGATGGTGAGGCCCGCGAGTTTATCG
Source organism: Candidatus Dormibacteria bacterium (assembly GCA_050734135.1). Lineage (GTDB taxonomy): Bacteria > Chloroflexota > Dormibacteria > Aeolococcales > Bog-877 > Bog-877. The sequence continues at coordinate 5,124 of JBOHUG010000090.1, read as the reverse complement.
AGAGCCGCATCCGTCGGTATCAGCTCGATAGAGCCCGCTTCTCGACAGACGCTATCGAGCACATGATCCGTGCGACCGATGCTTCCCCATTGTATCTGGAGGATCTCATCCGCCTGTGCGCTGCCCTCTCGCCTTCCGACGCCGTGCGGGGCTGGGAGCAAAACCGCGGCAGTAAAGTCCGCGAGTACGCTGTGTCACGCGAGGTCGAGCTCCTATCAACCAATGGTCAAAGAGTTCTTATAGCGTGTGCACTAAGTACGGGACCAGTTACGCTTCCGGAGTTGCAAGTGATTGCGCACCTGAGCGAAGATGATGTATTCGCGGCGGTCGAGGAGCTACGAACACTCTACTTGATCCCGCAGCCTAACCTGATCGACGACCTACCTCGCTACGTACTGAACTCAAATACCCGTTCGCTCGTGGCCCGCGTGTATGCGAATGCCAAAGTTGGGCGAGAGATCCGCGCCGCGTTGAGGAACCTAGAGCAGCGTTACGTTGAGCTGGAGCCAGAGGTGACGGCACTATGCCGTCAGTCGACGGTCTACGCTCACGGCGGCCTATCGGAGAAGGCCGAGGAGCTGCTCATTGGTGCTCTTGGCGGTCCTTATCCGGAGCATCCACGAGTACTCGCGCAACTCGGGTGGCTCTATCGGACGTGGCGCCCAACGCCGCGCATAGTTGACGCGCGCAACTTCTTCAAGAGAGCGTTTGAGATGGGCAACGTCGTTCCAAATACTTACGTGTCATGGACCGAGATGGAACTCTACGACGGAAATGTATCTGCCGCGGTCGATGCCGCTAATCATGGTCTCGAGATTTGTGGTCGCCGAGATCCCCGCCTACTTCGAGTAGCGGCACTCGCTGCGAGCCGGCACGCGGCGGAGATGCGCAGTATGTTTCAAGAGGGCACGGCGTCGTCAACGGGCCGCCGGGCCTATGAGCTCTACTTGGCAGCACTTGCAGCCGCGGCGGCCAGCCCGGTGGACGACGCGGAACTTTCGAGGATCTTCAGTGGGCTCGTGAGGGCCGGACGGATGGTTGGGGAACGGGCGCAGGCTGATGCCTACCTGACGGCATGGGGCGAGAGATTGCCGGACGACCCATATTTCCGGGCGGAGGCCGCCAAGGGACTAGTAACCAGGCACGGCCGGTAGGGGGAGTGGGGCGGTGGCGGGGTCAACGGTTCCCGCTGGAGGCCGCTCACTCGCCGCAGCGAGCCGAATCGTCGGAGCACTAGGCATGACCGGCACCACTGAGCGCGGGTCCAGGTCGCGCCCTACAGGGGGTCTGCGATCTCCTTGGCGACACAGGTCAACTCGCCCGGATCGAGCTCGCTCGCAGGGTCATTCTCGGTCGTGAAGAGTTTGCCGTGGACCGCGAAGCCGTTCTCCCGATACCAGTCGAGCTTCCATCCCCGCGACCTGCGGTGGCTCCCATATTCAACGAGTGAAACCTCGAGTGGCAGATGGAATGCCAGATGACCTCTGCAGCTACGTGCGGATTGAAGCAATCCTCTGGCCCGAGCGCTTCAAGCGCCAGTAAGTCCATCCGTTGACAGGACCTCCGGCAATTGCGTGGGCGGCAGCGGAAAGGCTTGCGTACATCTTACCCTCGACCTCAACTCCCCGAGTCGTGACCCTACCTCGCACCCTCCGCCGGGCAGGCGATCGGAATGCATGGAAGATCTGCTCATCCGTGCCGACGACGCCAGCTCGGATCAGCTCAGAGAGCTCATATCCCACGCGAAGACTTTCTCACATTAGGCGACTCTCAGGTAAGCATGGTCGGCACAGGGAACTGGCTTCGTTGGGAGTTGCCGTCTCGTCATCCTGGCCGGCTCTCGTTCTTCCGAGCGACCGACAGGGTCAGGAGCTTCGGCCAAGAGTGCGCCAAGGTCACTGTGAGTAGCGGCGACGTCCAGGGGTCGCCATCCGGTAGGTGCCGTCTTGGAACGCGCCCAGCCCCTGCTTCACATCGCCGCCGCAAGACGCAATTCACGTTCCAAACCCTCGGGAAGCAGGGTGCATAGTATGGCTGACCGCCCCACCAGTCCTGAGCCCCCGGACCAAAGGAATAGGAGTCCGTTCGACGGTCTCCTTGGGACACCGCAGAAGGGCTCAGCCAGCTACCATAGGACCGAACGTATGAGCGCAACCACTTCGCCGTCAGGTGATTTCGGGCGGGTCCGGCTCCAAGCCGTGTCTGCACGCCGACCTACGTCAGCGCGCCGCCGCCACCAGGCCAGCGGCGGCCCCCCGCTGGGCCAGCCTGCACCGCTGGGTCCGGTGCCCCAGTCATGACGCCGGAGGCGGCGGTCTTCGCTCGCCAGAGTGACGTCCCACCGACCGCTCGGCCCGGCGAAAGGGATCTCATCCGAGCGCGAGGTGCCTACTTCACTCCGTCCCCGGCTACGGACTACCTAGTCCGTTGGGCGCTGCGGTCTGGTAACGATGTTGTTCTGGAACCCAGCATGGGCAACGGCGACTTCGTACGATCCCTCCGTCGCGTCGCTCGGCGATACACCTCAGGCTCGGTTACGACTTGGGGCGTCGAGTTGGATCCCTCGACACACCACCGGGTACTTGCTCACAAACTCCTACCCCCAGACCATGCCCTCCGCCAAGACTTCCTCGCCCTGAAGCCCTTTCCTGTTGACGCGGTGGTAGGGAATCCTCCATTCGTTCGCCTTAGACACCTCTCCCGGGACGCCGCAGATCGAGCCCTTAAAGCTTCCGCCGGAATCCTCGGCCACGAGATGGATCCGAGCGGGAGCATTTGGATGCCCTTTGTTCTCCATGCGACCGAATTTCTAGTGGCAGGTGGGCGCCTCGCTCTCGTGCTACCCTACGAGCTTACCTACGTGCGCTACGCACGGCCTCTATGGCGTCACCTGGCTGATCACTTCAGCCAAATCACTGTCATCCGCGTCCGAGAAAGGGTCTTCCCGGAGCTGCTGCAGGACGTGGTGCTATTGCTGGCAGATCACGCCCGTGAGCGCACCGCGACCGCAACCTTCAAAGTATTTCCCGATGTTGATGCCCTCGTCCGCGATGCTGCAAGTACCAATACCTGCCTCCCAATCGACCGGATACTCTCTGGGGAGCGGCCGTTTGTCGAAGCGCTCCTGTCTCCTGCGCTGATAGGCCTCCTGCGAGAACGCCTGGCTCAGGCGACAGTTCCGATCGCCAGACGCGTGACTTTCAATATCGGCTACGTCGCTGGCGACAAGCGCTTCTTTCACCCTACTCCGAGCGCTGCGCGCGCCTACAGCCTTCCCCCTTCGTGCCTCGTCGCATCGCTGACGTCTAGTCGAGACCTCGGTAACTCCGGGATATGGACAAGTTTCTTCCACGGCAGCGCCAGGGCCCGACTCTTCCTCCCGGCACGTCACGGCCGCGTCCTCACTAGTGGTCAGCGGCGCTATATCGCTGAAGGCGAGGCACGCGGAGTCTCAGGACGGTATAAGTGCCGGATCAGAGATCCATGGTATGTAATCCCCGGTGTAAGGGTGCCAAATGTGGTCGTTCCCGTGTTCGCGCAGCGACCTCGCCTGCTCATAAACGATGACGAACGAGTGGTCTCGAACAGCTTCCTGGCTGGATTTATCAGGTCAGGCTCGGCGGAGTCGCTGGCAGCGACGTGGTATACGTCCTTGACCCTGCTAGAGTGTGAACTACGAGTACACTCGCTTGGAGGCGGTGTCATGGTATTTGTGCCGGGCGAGCTCGGTCGTATACGCGTCGCAGCCGACGGTGTTCCGATGTCGCATCTTCAAGTGGTTGACAAGCGAGGCAAGTCTGGAGACTGGCTGGGGGCCTACTCTGCCGGCGACGGTCCCGTTCTAGGAGGAGCGCTCGGGCTTTGCCGGTCAGACATCGAGTTGATCCGCGAGGGCGCCATCTCTTTGGGTCAATGGCGGACCGATCGGGCATGGCCCTCAGGCGAAGACGTCCCAGAACAGGAGCCTCGCCCTGAATTTAGCGATCATGCGATCCGTAAAGGTAGAGAGGCGCATGTCGAGGTCCTGGGTCGCATTCGCGACTAAGTCATCATGTAGTGACGGCGGACTGTCCTCGAAGTCGACAATCATGTATGCGAATTCGTCGAAGACCCCGCGTAGGTTCTTGTAGCCGCGTCCGGACCTGCCGCTGACCGCGGCATACATCTTGGCGTAGCGAGCATGGTCAATATGCTCCCCCTCCATACCCTCCTTTATTGAGTGGAGCGGGTGTAGGTAGATGTAGCCAAGAGTCGAGATCGGGAAGCGCTCCTGGAGGCTAGTCGCCTCGCCGACTATGCCCTCGTAGTAGAGGAGAACGTTCTTGCTCACCGAACTCATCTGGCTTCGGATCCCCACCATCACCAGGGGACCGTTCTGGGGGTCAATTACCGCGATGTCGACGTCCTTCGGTTTTGTTGAGCCAAGGATGGTAGCTTCGTACACGACCTGGATTCCGCGGCTGCGTGCGAATCGAGTCAAACGGGTTTCGAACTGCAGTCCAACAAATTGGTGGAGCTGCTTTATAAACGTCTGGGAGCGCACCGCCTTAACTGGGTCATCGCGGTATGTCTCGCCCATCGCTCTGAGCGTTTCTTCCACGGTCGCCAACGGCGCGGCCGCGGGGCGCGCGGGACGAGTCCCGCGGGGGCGGCTGCTCAACTCTGGGATGCCAGGGGCACCCTTGCGATAGGCATCAACGGGAATTTACTCTGCCCCTGGCCTCTCGCACCAGCCCCCCTACCCCCGCAATCCTCCTAGATGCCGCCAGTCGCCCCCGGCGACCGGCCGCATCCCGCCACCCGATCTGCTCCGATCCGATCCGGGCCGCCGCATCCCCCCCATCCGATCCGATCCGACCCGATCCCGGCCGGGCCGCCCCGCCGAGGCCTCGGCCGGGGGACCGCTCCTTCGTGGACCGGGAGCCGGCGGCGGGATTGGGGCGCCGGGTGGCGCCGACCACCGGCCCGCCCTGGGGGCGGCCGGTCCCACCGCCCACCCCGCAGGGGGGCATGGAGCTCGGGGCGGCGGCGCAGCTCTGCTGGCAGGGCTGCCAGAGCCGCTCGACCGAGGCGGAGTACCGCTCCTGCCTGCGCCGCTTCTGCCGCTTCGCCCAGCGCCGCGGG
>JBOHUG010000089.1:0-3836 GCA_050734135.1 Candidatus Dormibacteria bacterium | reverse complement strand
ACCCAGAGGCGCGCGACCAAGCGGGCGACCGACACCGAGATCGCCGCCGAGGCAGGCAGCGAACCCGAGCGCGGCCCGATGGGGCGGGTGCCCCCGAGCCGGTCCCGGAGGGCAGCCCCCACCGCGATCCGGTCGCAGCCTGCGAAGCAGGTAAAGATTGCGCTCCGATCCCCAGTACGCACGCCCAGCGACGGCGACCGGTCCCCTCGGCCTCGGCCGTGACCGGGGGATGGACAGTGCGTCACCCCAGTCCCCCGGCGAGCAGCGGCCGCGCAGGGGCAGCCGGACCGGCCGCAGCGCAGGGCGCCCAGAAGCGCGGTGGCGTCGGGGAGACTATTCTGGGGGCGGAGGCTGGCGTATACGGCCGTCCTCCACTGCCGCCGTGGCGGGGACCACGGCCGCGGTCTCGTGTCCGGGTTCCGCGACCAAGTCCACCAGCTCAGGAACCACCGGGGTGCTTGCGATCGCGCGGGCGATGGCTCGGGCTGCTCTCGGGGATACCGCCTTCCCCCGTCTCGCCGAGGTAATCGTGCCGGGCGCAAGACACGCCCGATGCGCCAGCTCGCGGCCATCCAGCCCTCTGGTGGCCATGGCGAACCGGAGACGATCCGGGTCCAGGGAGATGCCAGCAGGGGTAGTGTCAGCGGCCACGGGGTCATGGTCTCAGGGACGCTGCCGCCCAGAGATTGGGATCTTTTGCTGGCCGGTTTACCCCCCCCGCTCCTCGGTCATCTTCCTGGTCGCCAGCTCGGCCTCGGCCAGATCCCAGCCCGAGTCCAGGAGAGTTTGGCGGATGAACGCAGCGGTGATGATCCCTCCCGCCCGGTAGAGTTGGACGAGGCCCTCGGCAACTTGGATGCAACGCTTGCATCCGCGAAGAGGTACGTCGATCAGCATGGTTTCTGCGGCTGGGTTCAGGTGGGGACACCGAGCTGCCCGGGGGATGGCAGAGTAGCAAGGATCCACGGGGAGTCCCGCAATCAGCCGCTCAATCTCCCTGATCCGCCTGCGGACCTCGTTTCGACCTTCCGGCGCAGAACCGTCCGCCGGTTGTGTCCAATCACCGAGCATATCCCTCGCTAGGTCGGAGACTGCTCGGGCGTGGAAGCGGCGTCCGAAGTACCACCCCGTCCACAGCCGGAGGTTCGCGGACCGGCCCGGCGGTATCTCGGTATACGGACCCGTCCATCGGTGAGCATCATTGGTGCGCTCCACGGTTGCAACCAGCCGGGCGCGGTAGTGGCTAGCAGACTCTCGGTGACGACGTGGCGGCAACGTGGTGGGCAGCGTGAACTCCTGGTCGGGAGGCTCTGGCCTCCGGTCCAGGAGCTCAAGTTGGTCCATTGGGAGCCCGGCAAAATAGTCATTTTGTCCAGTTCCCTGCGGGCAGTCCGCCGCGGTCAGTCGAAGCAACTCTCGTAGAACTAGGCGCTGCTCGGCTGCCCGCCTGGGCATCGCCACCGTTAGTCGGGGGTGGCCCGAAGCGCCTTCAGTGCGGCATCGTAGCGCTGGGCGTCACTGAGGTGGAGGTAGTTGCTGTGTATCACCTGCAGCGACACCCCACAGATGTCGGCGATCACGAAGGGGCTCAGACCTCGTGCCACCATGCGGGTGATGGCTGAATGACGTAGCAAGTGGGCGCGGACACTGCGGCTGACCTCGGCCCGCAGAGCGGCATCGTGGACCACCTGGGAGACCCCGGCGACGGTTAGCGGCTGGTATTCGCCCTGCGCTCGCCTCAGTGCAAGGAACAGGCGGTCTGAAGCCGCATCGCGGGGCCGGGTCTTCTCCGCGTAGAGTCGCAGACGGCGGAAGACCGCAGGGGCGACGGGGGCGTGACGCCCGCCAGTCTTGCCCCTCAGGGCTAGGTATCCTCTCCCCTCCCGGGTTACCAGGTCGGCCATTTGGAGAGCCGCGATTTCCCCCGCCCGAGCTCCCGTGTCGGCCATGATCCGGATGATCAGGCGGTCCCGCTCCGTAGGGGCGGCGGCTTCGATACGGTCGAGTTCCTCGGATGAGAGAACGTCTCGTTCCCGCCTTCGGAGCTTGGGGAGCGGAGCTGGGGAGGTGGGCACGCCCGACTCCTCCTCCCACCAAGCGAGGAAGACGTTGACCGCCTTGAGGTAGGCGCGGACTGATGCCCGGCGCAGGGGAGGGTTGCGCTCTTGTAGTTCGATCGAGAGCCGCCGGACCGCATCCCGGTCGAGCTGCGAGGCGTCGGTGATGGCCTCGCGCTCGGCCCATGTCAACAGCATCGAACGCAGCGGCCACCCGTACGCATCTCGCCAGGTCTTGGGCGACAGTCCTCTAGCCCTACAGGATGTCAGAAAGTCTTCGACTTGGACGGCCAGCCCCGGCCGTGGCGCTTGAGTGACCATCATCTGAATACCGCCCAGGATGTCCCGGCCGCGAATTGGTAAAGCAATCTGTCCTTGATTGAATCCGCCCACAAAGGCTAACTACTAGCCGACCTTACCATATTCGTTGACCACCGACCGGACCCGGGTTACGCTCGGTTGAATGGGGGTGAATCGAATTGGGAATCGGCCATATTGACTGACTGGCTGGGGCGGGAGGATTCGAACCTCCGATTACCTGATCCAGAGTCAGGCGCCTTACCGCTTGGCCACGCCCCAAGGTAGGTCGCCGGGCAACCCTCGGGCGCCAGCTTCCAGAGCAGGCACGATACCATCAGGAACTGGCGGGAGCCCGCCCGTAGTTGAACGGGGCGTCTTCGTGGAGATCACCGAAGCTCGCCCGCAGGAGGGCCGAGCACTCCGAGGCCGGGCACGTCGGCGGCATGATCTCGCCCCAACTCGACGCCCCGGCTGCTGCAGCACGCGGGGCAGCGACATGCACCGTACCGAGGCGACCGTCAGCAACGTCCCTGCGGTGATCGAGATCGTGTAGATGGTGCCGTCGGCCGACTGGGAAACGTCGTCGGCTCGACCATTCCGGAGCCAAGGCCTTGGTGTCTGCCAATCACCGCCAAATGGCCTTGCCCAAACTCGCCGACCACGTCGGTCCCGCGGTTGAACGTGAGGTTGTCTGGTACCAGCGGAGTCCCCCTCGAAGCTCGTCGCCGCAAGCAGGCGCCATGCGCACTGCAACTATGCAAGCGCTCTTGGGTCAAGACCCCTGGAGCTGTCGTAGGGCGCGGTCGATGCGCCGGAGGGCAGCCTCGCGCCCGATGAGCGCGATCGACTCGGGCAGTGGAGGCGAAACCATCTGCCCGGTGATCGCCACCCGCAGGACTTGCATAAAAGCGCGGTGTTGTGCCTTGAGTTGTTCGGGGTCGTCGACCAGCTGGTGGCTCAACTCTTGAAGACGCTCAAGGAGGGAATCTGCGTCGCCGTCGACAAGATCCCGCGCCTTGGTGAGAAACGTCAGCGGCTGCGGATCGCTCAGCCGGCCCCGGAGGGTTGCGGCATCAGGTCTGGGTTCGCTGAAGGCAAAGGCCACCAGCTCCGGCACCTCGCTCAGGCGCTTGATCCGCGTCTGGACCATCGCCGCGATCTGCTGCCGCTGCCCTTCGCTGGCCTGCGGCAAATACCCCCGGAGCCTTGTCGCCAGGTCCTCGACCGTCAGTCGCCGGATCCATACCCCATTCAGATAGTCGAGCCGGCGCTGGTCCAGAATCGCCGGGCTGGACTGCAGGCGCTCGAAGGTCATCCGCTCCCGCAACACGACCAGGGTGAAGATCTCCTCTTCGGTGCCCGGGGACCACCCCAGAAAGGCGAGGAAGTTCACCAGCGCCTCCGGCAGGTAGCCCAGCTCGCGAAACTCGGCGACGGTCTGGGCCCCGTGGCGCTTGGACAGTTTGCTCCCGTCCGCCC
>JBOHUG010000088.1:0-3459 GCA_050734135.1 Candidatus Dormibacteria bacterium | reverse complement strand
CCAACACCTCGTCGACGGACACGCCCGGGTCGACTTGCCAGGCATTCTCAACCTCAATCTCCTCGTGGTCCGTCCTCCCCGCCACGACCCGACAAAACCAGAAGTGCTCGACGTCGAGTGCCAGATGCTGAACAAGTCCTAGGCAGGTCCAGCCCGAGGGCAGGATTGGACGGCGGAGATCGTCATCAGAGAGCCCTTCGAGGATGCCCAGCACGTGCTCCCGTTGGCCGTCGAGTGTTCCCAGCAGCTCCGCGGTCTCCTCACTCATATGGTCCGGCCCGCCCCGGGAGGTTCCGCGTCAGGGTCGACGCGGTGGATCTCCAGAGCACACCGCGTGGCGAGCGGATGGTCCGCTGCGACTTGAATCGCCGCTGCAAGGTCCTGGCACTCCAGACGGTCGAAGCCCAACATGGCTCCCTCGGTCTCCAAAAACGCCCTTCACTCCCTCGCAGGCGACCGTCACGCACCGTACCACTGCGGCGTCGGTCTCGGGGGCGAGGGCGTCGCGGTGATTCGGAGGCCACGCCGCCGTGGTGGCTCCAGAGCCGGGGGAGCACCAGGTGCGCTGCGTGGGTCAACTTGTGGGTCAACAAGTCCGCCGTGCTACGTGACGCGAGCTATCACCGGGTACGATTTGAGATCAGAAAGGTGGTGCCAGCAGAGGGAGTCGAACCCTCACGAGCTTGCGCTCAACGGTTTTTGAGTTCTCGGCAGGCGATCTCGGATCTTGCGCCGTGCCCCGCGCTGATCTCGATCCAGGCCGGTTAGGTGGGATTGGGTGGGATTAGGTGGGATCGGGGTGGGGGTCGCCGTGGGGGTCGCACAGGGCCGTGGTGAGCGCTGGAACCGCGACCTGAGCGAGCCTCGCGAGGTTCCGCAGCAGGGCCGCTTCGTCGCGGCTCCCGCCCCGGCTCCCAGAGCGCCGACAGAGGGCCCCACCGACGCCGAGGTCGCAGCTGCGGAGGCGGCGCTGGCGGACCAGGTGCGGTGGGAGCGTAACCGGCAGTCCCTCGGCGACGGCAACCCCGCAGCGGCCATGGTGCGAGGTTGGTAGTAACCCTCCACAGCCACCCCCGAGGTCGACCGGCTGCTGGCGCACCTGGCAGCGATGGGCCTGCCAACGAGGAGCACCTCCGGTAGGTGCGGAGCGCCGGATCTGAGACGTGGCAATCAGGGAGTGAGGCTAGCTGTCAGGGTGCTGCGCTCTCGACAACCCGGCGTCAACGGTGGTCTCGATACCAGGAGTCGCGCTCCAGCCGCTTGCGGGCGTTCTTCTCCTCCTGCCGCCGCCGGCTGCCACGGGTGGGTACGGTGATGAGCAGTATCACCACCACCAGGAACCCTCCGAAGTAGAGAATCGCACCCCAGGTCACGATGCCCACGGTAGTCGCCGACTCTCCCGCGAGGGACCCTCCTTAGCCGCATCGTTACCGGAGGCGGCTGTCCGCCGGGTCGACCGCACGGCCAGCCTCGGGTGTGGTGACCGCCGAGTAGATGGGCGGCTACCCGGTGCTGGGTAGGGGGATCCCCGCTTGCTTTACAGACGCGGGACGATGTGAGAATGGAGCGTGGGCGAGTTCAGCACCCGAACGCTCGGACGGAGAGCAACCGGCCACCCCATGGCAGTAGGCTAGGGGCATGCCAGAGCGTGGGGCCGCTGGCGATTCGATTTCGGTGCCCGCGATCTGGGCCGACCCCGGCAAGGCAGACTCGGCTCTAGGGCAGTTCGCCGGACGGACCGCCTAGCTGCCCCCGACAGGCCAGGCAGAGCTCCTCCACTCGCGACCGCCTGGCCGCACCCGGAGCATGGCGCCGGGTCGCCGGACCTCTCGACCCGTTGAACTCCCTCGCCAGGCGCGCTAGACTCCGCGCGCGGACACCGGAGAGAGGAGGATGGGGAGTGCGTCACTGGCGCAAGATGACCTGGGTCCTGTGGGGCTGGACGATCCTGTGCGCGATATGGCTGGGAGCCGGGATCGCCTCCAGCGGGGGCAGTTGCCACGGGCTCTCTCACTCGGCCTGCGTGGCCGCCGGCGACATCGGCAAGGGGATCGGCGTCACCATCATCATCATCGTCTGGCTGATCGTCTTCCTGGTCCTCAGCCTGATCTGGTTCATGACCCGGAACAAGGCCCGGCAGTGCCCGCACTGTGGCCGCAATGTCAAGACGGGCCTCACGGTCTGCCAGGGGTGCGGCTACGACTACGTAGCCCGCACCACTCCGCCTTCCTCGCCGGCCTAAGCCCAAAGCGTCGGGACAAGGAGGATCGGTGAATGAACATACGGCTTGTGCCAGGGCTGGCCGTACGGGGCCTGGCTACTCTGGCTGGGTGCGGCTCACCGCCCCATGCCCATCACAGGGCGCCCCCGACCGCGGTGGCGCCGACCCCGACGCCTGCGGATGAACTCCAGTTCGCCTCGGACATGCGGACAACGTTCAGCTTCAAGGGCAGCGTCAGCACGGGTGATCTGATCGCCTTCGGCCAAGAGGTGTGCTCAGCCCTGACCGGCGGGACGACCCTGGCGGCCGAGGTGCCGACCGTCCAACAGGACTGGACATCCACCACCCCGGGCGACGCCATCCAGATGGTCAACCTGGCGACCAAGGATCTCTGCTCGGCCCAGCAGGTGGCACAGACGGTGACCTACGTGGTCTCCAGCAGTAGCGCGGATGTCACCTACGGGCCGTCCGGGACCGACGACAGCGGCACCGTACCGATGTCGGTGACCCAGCCCCTGGCGACCCCGCAGTACTACTCGATCACCGCCCAGCTCAACGGCTACGGCTCGGTCAGCTGTGCTCTGGAAGTGGACGGGGTCACGATCTCGTCGGCGTCTGCCAGCGGCGGATACAACATTGCCAGCTGCGAGATCGACCAGAACCCCGTCACGAATAGCTGGGAGAACACGAACAGCTCATGACCATGACCTCTGAATCTGTGACGCTGTGCGGGCTAAGCCCCGCGAGCCAGCCGCCCACGACTCCCAGACCCCGAGAATCCGGGCGCCAGCGGCGGCCACCTGGCCGCAGCCGGAACGTGGCACCACCAGCCGGGCGGGAGGACGGGCTTCCTAACTGCTAGGCCTGGGAGCCGCCTTCGGCTGGCCTCGCGCCCTCCTGATGCCGCTCCCGGATGGCGGGATTCGCACCGCTGTGCGGCGATCTCCGGCCCGCTGCGCGTCCGAGGCACACTCAGTACCTCGAGACGAAAGGGGGCCGCCAGCCAGGTGATGACGACCTCGTCGGCCCAGCGCACCCGGTGCAGGGTCGCGTACGGCGGCTCCCCCGCAACAGCACCGGCTACGACGTCGGGACGCCCTCGCAGAGCACTTGCCCTACCGTCTGGCCGCTCGTCCCAGCGAAGTAATCGCTGGCCGTGTCGTAGATGGCGTAGGAAGTCCCACCAAGGGTGCTGCCCTGGCAGTCGAGATACGCTGTGCTCGGCGTTCCGTTGGCTG
>JBOHUG010000087.1:0-11265 GCA_050734135.1 Candidatus Dormibacteria bacterium | reverse complement strand
CCAGCGGAGCAGTTCCGTGCGGTCCTCACTCGAGACCATGAGCGGAGCGTTGTGCGGACGACCTCGGGGCATGCTGCGAACCTCATTATCGGCCCGGCAGAGACGCCCTCTATCATGCTACGAACTTACCTTCCAGGACACTAGCTCCTCGCTACCGCGTCTAATTCGGAGGCCGCCGCCTCGGCGCCACGCAACGTCCTGAGGAGGTTCTCCGCCCCCAGCCGTCGGAGGTCGGCCTCAGACCACCCTCGCTGCGTCAGGACCATCATCAGATTGGGGTAGCAGGAGACATCCTCCAGCCCTACCGGGTAGTGCACGCTGCCGTCGAAGTCGCCGCCCAGACCGATGTGCGCTCCACCGACGACCTCCCGGGCGTGCTCGATGTGGTCGGCGACCTGCGCGACGGTGGCATTCGGTCGCGGATGGGAGAGCTCCCACTCGTCGCCGAAGCGCTCGGCGTCGGGTTGCTCCGCCAAGATGCCCCGCTCGCCCAGTGCCTCCTGGAAGCTGACTCGCCAGGCGGCGCATTCGGGTGAGATGAAGGAGGGCACGAAGGTGATCATGACGATCCCGCCGTTGGCCGGAAGCGACGCCAGGACATCGTCCGGGACGTCGCGCGGATGGTCGCAGAGAGCCCGGCACGACGAGTGGCTGAAGATGATCGGTGCTCGACTCATTCGAAGGGCAGCTCGGGCGGTGTCGGCCGAGACGTGGCTCAGGTCCACCAGCATCCCGAGCCGATTCATCTCTCGTACTACGGTCTCCCCAAACGAGGAGAGGCCCTGAGTCGGCTCATCGGTGCAGGAATCGGCCCAGCCCACGTTCCGGTCGTGGGTGAGGGTCAGGTATCGCACGCCAAGCAGGTAGAACATCCTGAGCACCTGGAGTGACCCCGCGATGGAGTGCCCACCTTCGGCTCCGAGAAAGGAGGCGATCCGGCCGCTTTCGATGGCGGCCTCCGCCTGGGCGGCCGTCTCGGCCAAGGCCAGAGCGTTGGGATAGGCGCCGATCAAGCGATGCACGAAGTCGATCTGCTCCAGGGTGGCCAGCACCGCCTCACTCCCTGGCAAAGAGGCCGGCACGTACACAGACCAGAACTGGCCGGCCACTCCTCCCCTTTGCAATCGCGGCAGGTCAGTGTTCAGGTGCCGCTGTTCGGTGGCGATATCGAGGGCGCTGAGATCGTAGGCGGCGGCCTTGCGATGCGCCCAGGCCAGGTCGTTGTGGCCATCGATCACCGGAATCCGTTGCACCTCTATTGCTCCTAACTGAATCGTCAGTGGACTCCGATGACCGTGGAGCCCGATCGTTAGGCGACTCGCACACCCGTGATCCGGCAGCGGCGCTCTACGCCATTCTCGCCCGGCTGAGCGGCTGGGCGGTGAGGCCCGGGGTCAGTCGGGCACTCCGCCTGACCCGGTGTCCTGATTCCGTGGACGACACCGTCTCGGAGTCAACCCTCACGATTAGCCGGACGGTTGGCGGCGCTGCGATCCCGAGTTGCGCAGACGTTTAAGGAGGTTAGACATGGCTGAGGCTGTGATCGTGGCTGCCGGGCGCTCTCCGATCGGCAGAGCTGGCAAGGGCTCCCTGGTCGACTTCCGCCCCGATGATCTGGGCGCCGTCATCCTGCGCCAGGTGCTGGACCGGCTCCCCCAACTAGACCAAGCTTTGATCGAGGACGTCATGTGTGGGTGCGGGCTGCCGGGTGGTGAATCCGGGTTCAACCTGGGCCGAGCGATCAGCATCCTGGCCGGGGTCAACGCTCCCGGGACCACCCTGACCCGCTACTGCAGTTCTTCCTTGCAGACGACCCGGATGGCGGCCCACGCCATCCGAGCCGGCGAAGGGGAAGTGTTCGCCTCCGTCGGGGTCGAGACCGTGAGCCGGTACGGCAACGGCACCTCGGATCCGCTGGATGCTCGCAATCCTCGGCTGCTGCCCGGCAATACCGAGGGCTTTCCGGATCTGTACCTGCCGATGGGCCTGACCGCGGAGAACGTCGCCGAGCGCGAGGGGATCTCTAGGGAGGAGATGGACCAATTCGCCGCCCGGAGCCAGAACCGCGCGGTACAGGCGCAGGCGGACGGCTTCTTCGACCGAGAGATCATTCCCCTGACCGACCAGCACGGCCGAGTAATAGCCCGGGACGACGGTCCTCGTCCCAACACCACAGCCGAGGTGCTCTCGACCCTCAAGCCTGTGTTCAAAGAGGGTGGACGGGTCACGGCCGGGAATGCCTGCCCGCTCAATGACGGAGCAGCCGCAGTCATCGTGATGTCGCTGGAGCGAGCGAGCGAACTACAGATCACGCCGCTGGCCCGCATCGTGGGCACATCAGTGGCGGCCCTGGAGCCGGAGTACATGGGTCTAGGCCCGATCGCGGCCACCGAGAAGGTCTTGGCGCGCACCGGTTTGACCATGGCAGACATGGACATCGTGGAGATCAACGAGGCCTTCGCCGCCCAGGTGATCCCGTCCGCCCGAGGCATCGGGCTGGATCCGATGGAGGATCGCCTCAACCCCTTCGGAGGTTCGATCGCACTCGGTCACCCCTTCGGAATGACCGGAGCCCGGATCACCTGCACGCTGCTCAACGGATTGCAGTCCCGGGACAAGACGCTTGGCCTGGAGACGATGTGCGTCGGCGGCGGCATGGGGATGGCGATGATCTTGGAGCGGATGTCCTAAGAGCTGCGATTCCGTCGGCCGAATCCTGCCGCCAGCGCCGCCAACAGGCAGGCGACCAGGCCCAGGGCCATGGCCAGCGCCTGCAAGTTGAGGTGGCCCGCCCCCTCGGTCCAGGAGATGGCTAGCGCCACGAGGAAAAGCACTCCGGCCGCTATCGCCAGAGATATCCTTCCCGGCCGCCACCATACAGGCACGAGGGTAGCCTACTGCCCGCCTGGGTAACGGGCCCCGGGGACGACTCTGACTCGTCATCAACGTGGACACGTGGTGTCGGTTGAGCTCGGCAGACAGCGCTCCCGGGCGGCTCCAAGCCGGTTGTCTCCGGTGTGCGCCAGTCTGAAGAGCTCGAGGCATGGCGGAGTCGAGGGCGAAGCGCCCGTCGCGCTGGTCGCGTGCAGCCCGATTACACGCCACCTGAGCTCGGCTGCGCGCCAAACTTTCGGGGAGGCGATCAAGTGTCTGCGGACGTCACCGAAAGCGAGCGCTGGATGAGCCAAGGGGATCCGCGCTCCGAACACTTGGCCCGGGGCCGAATAATTGGCGGAGGGGTTTGAGCCGCACCAGCGGCGGCTGGGCTCGGTGACGTGCTGCTTTGGAGGGGATGATGTGGTTACGGCCTCGCTACCCGACGCGCCCGAGGGAGGCGGAGCGCGTGAATCGCAGTTAGACGAGAACTACCTGGGGTTGTTGGCTGAAACCATCCGTATGTCCACTGAGGAGCGGACCGATCGCCCCGTGGCACTCCACCGCGTGGTGCAGGAGCTGTGGGCAGCAGCCAACTCACCTGCTTAGACGCCCGTGCCTCCGGACACGTTCGACCCGATCGGTCTGCTAGCTGTCCTAAACAGCCACGGTTTCGGGTATGTGGTGATCGGTGGGCTTGCCGCCACCGTGCACGGGAGTTCCCTACCCACGACAGATGTGGACGTAACGCCCCATCGGACCGCGACGAACCTAACTCACCTATCGGAAGATCTGACGGCACTGAACGCTCCGATCCGAGCTTCATACGCCACAGAGGGCTTGCGATTTTCTCACGGCGGCGCGAGCCTAGAGGACGTCTCCGTCTTAAACCTGATTACCAATCATGGGAACTTGGATCTGGTGATGGTGCCAGCGGGAGGCATGAGCTATCTCGACTTGGTCTCGCGAGCGCTTCCGATCGAACTGCGAAGCATAAAAAGCCCACTGGCCACCCTGGACGACATCATCGCTTCTAAGACTGCTGCTGATCGGCCCAAGGACCGCGAAGCTCGGCGATTCCTACGGGAGTTGCGGGTCCGACTGGCGGACCCGGATCCGGAGTCGCCCGGATTCAAATACACCGCGGGCCTCCGTACCAGTATCGGCACCACCGCCGCAGACGCTCTCCTCTCTCAAGCACTCCAGCCAACTCCCCCCGTTTGTTCGCGGCTGAACCGACCGCGCGTTCACCAAGTCGGGCGCGCGCCGGTATCGCCCGATCTCCACCGGCTGGCGGACAGCGAAGGTGTGAGCAACTTTGGGACAGAGTCAGTTCAGTCGGGGCAGGCGCTCATCGGAGCCCGGTCGCGGCCGAGGAGACGGGCCCGGGAATTGCTGACGACCCGATACACTCTGCCCAGCGTTCCGGGGAGCGCCACGGACTCGGGCAGAGTCGGTCTCTGGTGGTGGCGCAGAAACGGAGCGAGCCTGCCTTGAGATCAAATCCCCCGAGCCGAGGTAGCTCAGTTGGTAGAGCACGGGTCTGAAAAACCCGGTGTCGGCGGTTCGATCCCGCCCCTCGGCACCATTGAGTCCTCTCGAGACAACGACGATCGGTGACCTGGTCCTGCGCCGACGGCAACCCGTGAAGATCGGCGTAGGTGTCTTACTGATCCGTCGGCACATTTGGTCGCCGGCGAATACGACGCGCGTGCCGGAAACGGGCTGTCCAAACCTGCCAGAATGGTGTGGGCCGAGCGGCGGTTGCCATGGACTCCAACCCCCGTCCGCAATCGGACTTATGTGCAGCTGGTCAGGTGCGGCAGCTTGGCCACGTTGATCACGGAGTTCCCCAGGTGGGGCTCAGCGACGCCTTTCGTGGGGCCAATCGGGTCGAAGTCCAGGATGGCGTTCCCGTCGGCGACTATGTTTCCCCCACCTGTGGGGAATGTGGCTATCGAGTGGCTGACCCGTCACCGACCCCTGGGCTCCTCTGCGTCATCCGGACCACATCAGACCCGGCTACGCCGCAAAACTCCGTATATCCTATGTACTTCAACGAGGGTTGATGCGACCACATCTCGTGAGCCTTGCTCCAACCCGAGCGCCACGCGCAGCTTGAGTCCTGATCGTTACCTACCCAGTTGATCTCGGTCGCACTACTCGTGTCGCAGGTGATTCCCCTGACCGAGGATAGACTCGTCGGAAGCTTTACCTGCCGGAAGGTATGGGCGGAGTAGTCCACGAAGTAGTTCGAGGAACCAGTCGTCTTGATTGCGAAGACAACGTCGGATCACCAAAGCACGGGGAGCCCGGCCTCACCTTCGTTTAGGACGTGTCGCGAACCGGTATACAAGTTAGCAATGTTCTTCGTCACCCCCGAAGACGTAATTTGAGCCCAGGCTGCAATGCTACGCTGGACCACCGGAATGGACGCAACCGCGTTGGGCGGCAGCCCGGCGTTGGGTGAAGCCTGGTACAGGTTGACAATCTCCGCTGTGTCCGAGTCCTCGGCATAGAGGGCCCAATCAGCCGGATTCGAGTGCGAATACACTTCTGACCAGACGAGCCAAAGGCCGTCGAAGGCTCCCCGGGGCACCTGATCGAGGGTCGGGTCGGCATACTCGGTGCCCTCGCGTTCGGCTCCGGTTTTAGCCGTGAATCCGGCCACCCCGGACTACTACGAGTGCGTCGAGGCGAAGTAGTCCGCGCCCTCTGCGGTGACTGCGAATCCCACTCGGCCGCCTGGCTGAAGTGCACCGACTCCCTGGGTTAGTGCTCGTTTCCAGGAAGCAGGAAACGACACCGCGCATTCGCGGCTAGTGCGAGCAAGGTCAGAGGCACGTGCAGAGATACCGGTGCTCCCCGATGCGGGAGTCGCTTGATCCGACACGGGAGAGCGGCACGAGGTGGCGGTTACCACTTTACCGGGGATAACCGAATCCTCCCATGAGGTTAGCCTCGGTTGGTGAGCCATTCGAGTTATACCTGGGGACGGGCCGTATGAGTAGATGTCCGCAACGGCGACAGAATCCACGTCGTCCGAATTCGCCCTCGAATCGGGGTACGCGTAGTCCATCTCGCGGAAATTTGCCTCAGCCGAGTTGGAGACCTGCCAGGGCGGTCAGAACATGGGCAATCGCCGCGAGATTCGAGTTCCAGACTCCTTGCGGAGTCTTAGGAAGTATGTCGTCCCATATGGCTGCGAAACTCCCGATCAGCTGAGACATGCGCGCGGCTTGGGCCATGAACCCCCAGTGAAGGTGTTCACCGCCATCCCCCATCTGCCGACGTGCGCTCGGCCGACCCCTTGCAGGGAACGCACGGCACGCTCGACCCTCCCTCACCCGTGCGAGACGGATCGGTATCCACCGGAGGGCGCAATTGACGAGGCCGCATTTCTCCGTCGAAGGCACCTCCAGCAACCCCCGGGTTGGCGACCGTGGCCGGCGTTCTGCCGGTCCAGGAGGGCGAGCCGGGTCTCGACCTCCTGGACCAGGTAGAGCCCGCAAGGAACGCATTGTTTGGTCGCTCCACCGGGCTCCGAGGCAATCCGGGCGATCGCCACGCTGCCGCTTCCCATCCCTTGCATGGAGCCGGTGGACGGCATCCGGTCGGCCAGCGAGAACGTCCGAGGCCCGCAGACTGTCCGTCCCGGGAGGCGGTAGCTCCGGGCGCCGTCAGCCAACCAGGCGTTGATACCGGACTTGGAGGTTGACCCGCTCGTAGGTGAGTCGGGTCTCAGCAACCACCAGTACCGCCGCAGCCTTGGGGCCAAGGTGTTCGCCTAAGAGGCCCGCCAGGGTTGGTGCCTTGTCTGCCCGGGTCCATCTAAGCCCTAGTCGCAGCACCCGGCGAGCGGAGCGACCTCCGTCCGCGAGCTCAGGACTCGGCGCCCAGGCGGTGCCGCACTCTCCTCCCGGCTGTACCCCACCTTCAAGACCGTCACCTTCGGCGCGGTATCCACCGCGGGTCCAGATGTGGAGCACGCGGAGTTCCGCGCCGGGCCCGCAGCGTCAGTGCGAAGCTCGCCGAGGGTTCGAGGCGGCGCGGCTAGCACCCCCGACGGTGCCTTTTCGAGAGGAAGTACAACGAGTCGACAGGAGTGGCGCCATCCACCAGCCCGCGGATGCGCGAACGGCAAACCGCGTCGATATGGAGGCCGGGCAAGCCAGTCCGCCGACGGCGGGTCCGAATCGGCCGGACCGCCCCCCGGTACCATATCTGGCGCGTTGTCGCCAACTACCAAGGGAGATTGATGAGACGACTCTATCCGCTCAGCCTCGGTGAAGCGTGTTGTGACAAGGGTCGCGTCCTCTCGCCAGGTGCGGGAGACGGAGTCCGGGTACATATCCCAATCATCGGATACCTGCTGACGACCGACCGCGGTCGACGAGTGCTCATCGATACGGGTATCCACCGCAGCCATATCGAAGACCCAGAGCGCACCTTCGGCGGCACCCCATTTGCCGCCGACCTGAAACCGGTGATGAGGGCCGAGGACACCGTGGACTACCGCCTCGCCGTTCTGGGTTTGAGAGGGGCCGACGTTACCGACGTAATCAACACTCACTTGCACTTCGACCACGCCGGCAACAACGATGCATTTCCGAGCGCCACCTTCCATGTCCAGCGCGCCCACTACGAAGCCGCGCTCGACAACCCGACGTTTCCCAACCAGTACTGGCGCATTGAGGGACTGAATTACGGCTTGCTTGATGGTGAGACCGATCTAGGAGACGGAGTGTCGGTATTCTTGACCCCCGGGCACGCACCGGGACATCAGTCCGTGACAATCCAACTCGATAGTGGTCGCCACATGATCTTGTGCGGCGACGCGATTTACGAAGAGGACAACATCCGCTGCGACACCTGGGGTGCTCACGCCGACCCGGAGCTGGCACGCCGCAGCGCCCTGGAGCTCCTCGACCGCGGCCGAGAGATGCACGCCACCATCTTCTATGGGCATGATGCCGTCCAGTGGGCCACCGTCACGAAGTCGCCGAGCTGGTACGAGTAGATGCGGAACAGTCCCGAAACACTGGCCCGCGATCCGTGGGCGCGGCAACGGGCGGTGATCATCGGCGGCGTCCGTTTTCAACTCGGGACCGCGCTTCGTAGGGGAAGCTGAGCCGCTGTGATCGGTAGTCCTGTCGCGTCCCTTGACACTCCCGCCCTGCTGGTCGACCTGGACCGGTTCGAGCACAACCTGAGCCATTGCGTCGCGGGCCTCGCCGGCCGGGTGGCACTGCGTCCGCACCTTAAAACCGCGAAGAGTCCTGCTGTGGCCCTCCGCCTCCTCTCGAGCGGGGCCCAGGGGATCTGCGTCGCCAAACTCGGCGAGGCAGAGGTGATGCTGGCAGCGGGAGTGCCAGACATCCACATGACGTCCGAGTTCGTCGGCGCAGTCAAGTTTCAGCGCTTCATTCACCTGTTCAGCGCCTATCCTGATCGCCGTCTGAGCATCGTCATCGACAGCTCTGAGGTAGCCCAGGGCCTCCAGGCGGCGCTGGCGGCGGCAGAGTGTGGACCAATAAGGGTTCTGATCGATGTCAACATCGGTCATGACCGCTGTGGCGTGGCGCCCGAGCGGGCCAGCCACCTCGCCAATGAGATTCGCGGGTGTGATCGTCTTCATATCGTGGGTGTCCAGGGTTACGAGGGACACCTGCAGCACGTCCGCGAGCATGATGAGCGCCGCCGTCTATGCCATCAAGCGCTGGCGCAGCTGATCACGGTAGCCGAGAGCCTGCGCTCCGAAGGTCACACCGTCGAGGTGGTGACCACGGGCGGAACCGGAACTGCGATGTTCTGCGCCGAGTACCCCGGAGTGACAGAGGTCCAGCCTGGCTCGTTCGCCTTCATGGACGCCGACTACCTAGACACCAAAGGACTGGGCTACGTCTCCGCCTTAACAGTCGTCGCGACGGTGATCAGCTGCCCCACCCAGCAGCGTGTCATCGTCGACGCGGGTCTAAAGGCGCTTTCGGATGACTCGGGTCCAGCGGGACTGGTGGGCGTTCCCGGATGGATCTACCACGAAGTTGGGGACGAGCACGGGAGGTTGACGTCCGCGCGACCGGACCCCCCCCGGCTTCCCGTAGGAACCCGCGTAGAGCTCACCCCTTCGCACGTGGACCCCACCATCAACCTCCACGACGTGATCTACGCGCACCGGAAGGGTCTGATCGAGGAGGTCTGGGCGATCTCGGCACGCGGCAAGAGCCAGTAGTCAGTTGTCCATCCCGTATCGCAAACGCTCAGGAGCTGCGGCAGGGAAAAATACGGAGTTGCGACGCGTGAGTGGGTGCGGTTGAATGCGCAATCTTATAACTTATAACTTATAAGATTGCGTTCTTTCCCTCGAAGGCTTGCCGGTCCCCAGACTCACGCGTAGACTGCTCGCATGTCGCAGGAGGCGGTCCCCGCGCTAGCGGCGTCGATTGCCGTGGTTGCTGCCTCAGTGGTGGCCCGAGGACGGGCGCGCTCAGTGGCCCGGACGAAGATCTTGACCAAGGCAGAGGCCGCCTACGTTGAGATCCGCGAACGGATTCTGCTGGGAACCCTGATTCCCGGCTCAATCGTCAACCAGGGGGCCCTCGCCTACGAGCTCGGGATCTCAATCACTCCGCTGCGCGAAGCGCTTCGGCGGCTGGAAGGCGAAGGGCTGATCGAGGTGGGTTCGGACAAGTCGCCCGTGGTCGTTCCCCTGAATCCCCGCGAGTTAAGCGAGCTTCATCTGGTGCGACGGCAACTCGATCCGCTGGCCGCTTCTCTGGCGGCCGACCTCGCCAGCGCGGAAGATGGGCGGAACCTGGTATCGCTGGCCGACCGTCTGGCGATCACTGTCGTCGAGGAGCGACACGCGGCCCATCGTGACTTCCCCAAGAAGGTTTACGAAATCGCGGAGAATGAAGTGTTGCGGGATGCCTTAGCGCAGCTCTGGCTGCGCCTGGATCGCTATCGGGTGGTCACCTTGAGCGCCCCGGTCATCGGTGACGCGGAGGGAGTGACCCACGACGTGATCGCGATGGCGATTCAGGATGGAAACGCGGAAGTCGCCGCCCGCTTGATGCGGGATCATCTCGACGCCGAGGCCCAAGTCGACGAGGAGACTCTGGGACCGCTCTGGCAGCCAGAGCGTCCGGAGGCGGTGTAAGGGTCCGATGACTGCCCCGGGTACCAAGCCCTCGGGGCAGGGGTAGTGCCGACTACGTCATCCGAGGCCGGGCCAGCGAACCTTCGCAGCGCCCGGCGGTGGTCGAGCAGGAGTCAGCGAGAGTGTTCAGGGGCGGTGCCTTGTTGATGTTTGTCAACCCCATGGCGCCGCCACCCGCCAACGGCGCGGAGGCGATCGCGTTCTACGTTCTGCTCACCCCGATCGGGATCGTCCTGCAGTTCCTGAGCCACCTCTGCCGCGGTTGGGGACCGACTGACGCGATCGGCGCCTTTGGCTGCGCTGTGATCGTGCTGACGCTGGTGATCCGGCTCTGCCTCTTTCCGCTCTTCCGCTGGCAGATCCGGACTCAGCGCCGGATCCAGGCGGACCAGCGCCGGATAGGTCCGGAGCTGCGGGAGATCCAAGCTCTCCACAAGCAGGACAAGCCGCGCTTGCAGCAGGAGACGATGGCTCTCTACAAGCGCCACCAGATCAACCCCTTGGGTCAGCTCTTCGGTTGCTTCCCGCTGCTCATCCAACTGCCCTTCATCTATGCCTTGTTCGGGGCCATCAGGAAGCTCTCCAACGGCCTGCCCGGACACACCAACTTCCTCTGGATCCCTGACCTGCAGCACACTCCGCTGCAGTCTGGCGTCCTGGCCCACCCGACTCTCCTGGTCATCCCGCTCCTGGCCGGCCTGCTGACCTTTCTACAGTCGAAGATGATGATGCAGCCGCTGCGGTCAGACATGACCGACCAGGAGCGGCAGATGTACCGGATCACGGCCCAGACCACCTTTCTGATGCCGGTCCTGATCACAATCTTCGCCCTCAACTTCCAGCAGGGGATCGGACTGTACTGGGTCACCCAGAGCGTGGTAATGGTGATTCAGGTCTTCGCCATGATGGGCTGGGGTGGGCTCAAGGTCCCACCCTGGTTCCCCGGTGCCGGCTGGCGCCCGGGCTCCACCCCATAGTCACCCAGTGGCCGAACACTCCGCAGCCGAGAGGAGCTGCCGACTGTTGTCCCCGCCTCACTCCCGCCGACTATCGTGTCGGGTATCGGCATGTCAAGCGAAGCCGGCAGCCGGAGGAGTTCGCCGAGTCTAAGCCTGGATCCACCGGTAAGAGAGGGGTAGGGGGAGGTCCACAGACAAAGAAAAGGCACTCGGTGCTGGGATAATTGGTGGTGTTAGAACGCCAACGAGCCGCAGCAGAGGAGCACCTTTTCG
>JBOHUG010000086.1:0-2306 GCA_050734135.1 Candidatus Dormibacteria bacterium | reverse complement strand
GAGCGACCCAGGACCAGCACCGCCAGTACGATCACGACCAGGGCGATCACCGCTCCCACGAGGCCACGGTAGCAGACCGCGTTCCGCCGCCGTCCCCGATAGCGCCTGCGGGATTTCGGCCGCCCGCGCCGCTCAGGGAGGGCCAACCTCGTCATGTTTTGGCCGGGCTCCGTGCCAGACCTGTCGGTGTCGGCGGCCAGCCATGCGCTCGGGGAGGGTGGCGAGCACTCCTAGGGCGATCCGGCCGCACGACCCTCCCCAGGCAAAATGCGGCTGGGCCGGTGCAATGCTGTGCCAGCCCGATGAGACATGGCGCCTCGCCCGGCTTCGGTCAGCTTGGTGACGTGGCGGGGATGCCGATGGCGAGGGCCCCCTCGATCATCCGGCGGTCGTAGGTCAGCAGGGCGCCCAGCTGTTCGCCCAGCGCCAGTGCCGACGCCAGATGCAGCGCGTCCAGCGACCGGAGGCTCCCCGGCTCAACTGCGGAGGCACGGTCCAGGATCGCTTGGTCCAGGTGCAGTAGGTGGATGCTGGCGAGCTGGCGGCGCGCCACCGCCGTACGCTAAGGGGCGCTGAGCTCAGTGACGCTGTTACTGCGGGAGCCGAGCCGCAAGAGTTTCTGCGCGTCGACGATGACGGTCCAATCCGATTTGTGCATCTGAACGCTAGTAGGGCGACAGACGCCGCCCTAGGCCGTGTTCCGTGACCGATCGATCCTCATGCAAACTTGTGATTGCCTTCGACTTGTCGGAAAGTTGGCAGACCAAGTCAGCTACTCGGGTGATTGGCTGAGCGGCGCGGAGGCTGTTGCCCTTACGGGTTCAATGTCGGAACGGGTGCTTGCCCCGCAGTTCGAATGGGGGCTGGAGCAGTACATGTTAGACGCGCCCAACTACTCAGAGACCACTCGTGCTCGAAGCAGCGACTGGCTGGATCACCCGATGCACACGACGGCGGTGCTACTCCGAACGCTCCTTCGGGCGCTAGGCACTGAGGGTCTCCTACTGGACTGAAGCTGACAACTAGGGAAGCGTCGGCCCCACCCAGCGTCACACGGGCCACCACCCCGCCACTGAGGCTCCGCAGCCGCTGCCCGAACCCAGGTGACCACCTTAGGCATCGCTGACAGTCAGGGAGGGAAACTCCCCGTCCGGAACGATACGAGTACCGTGCACCGCAAGGGGCACGCAACCAGCCTCGCCGCCTGCGCCAAGAGTTCGATCGAGGCGTCACGACCGCCTGAGATCAAGAATTGGCAAATTCGGACGCACTCGCTGGAAAGTACCTCTGGACCTTTGCCGACCGCGCCCAGCCAGTGGGCTTTTTAGCCAAGTCGCAAGACCCTCGAGTGAGGGAGGGAGTGAGAAAGAGGAGAGAGAGCCACTGCGCTCGGCGTACCGCCATCGGGCCCAGGAGGCGGCCAAGGTCGTGGCGAGGATCCCACCGCTGAGGTCGCCAGCGTTGAGCGGGTCCCACCACTTCCATATATGGTGGTTGACACTTGCTGGAGGAGTGGGCCCGCGTCCATCCCGACACCACCAACGGCTCCCGACTCGGCTCGCTCAGCGTCTGCCTGCACCGCCTCACCCACGACCGGGCACACACCACGTTCGGCGGTCGCGCTCCCGTGACCTAAGTCAACAACCTACGTGGGAAGTACACGTAGATCGTCCCAACTGGCACCCGGATCTCGACGCCAAAGCGTCACGTCTGGCCCGTCTCACGTGGTTGCCGTCCCCGGCGCTGGCCGTGGCGAATGACAGTGCGCTCCTTAAGGGTGTAGTGGCGGCGCGCATAGAGGTAGGCGAACGCCCCGTAGATTGTGGCCAGCCCCTTGTCTCCTAACCGCTGGAGAATAGTTGCGGCCACGGCCATCTGGAAGGGAACCCCCAGCACTACCAGCATTCCCACACCGGCAGCTTCGAAGCCCCCAAGTCCGCCCGGTCCGAGTGATACGGCTCCAGCGATCGCAGCGACCGCATATGCGAAGGCGGCGTCCGGCCAGCTGACCTTGCCCGGATCCAGGGCCTGAATCACCACCCAGAACATCGTCACGGTGCAGACCGCCTGGGCCGCACTCAGCGTTGACCAGTAGAGCGTGTCCCAACGGCGCAGCAGGGCCACGGTGTCGCGCTGCAGCTCGACCAAGTCGGAGTGAAAGCGCCGGACAATCGGCAGTTTCACCACTGCCCCCTCAACCGCGTGGAACAGCGGCTGCAGCGTCAGAATCGCTGTAATCGCCAGAACCCCGGCAAGGGCGATGCTGACGCCCACGGCGGCAAAGGGATGGTGCAGTGCGCCGGGGA
>JBOHUG010000085.1:0-26863 GCA_050734135.1 Candidatus Dormibacteria bacterium | reverse complement strand
GCTCGCGCAGCCCCAGCTGCTGGGCCAGCGTCGCGGGCAGCAGCAGGCCGGCATTGGCCACCAGATGAGGGTCGTCGAAGGAGACTTGCAGACGGTCCAGGGTGTGCGATGATGACTGCACTGAAAGAGTGCTCCTCTGCTGTGGGCCGGTTGGCGTCTTACACCACCAATTATCCCAGCACCGGGCACCTTTTCTTTGTCCCTAACCCCCTATCCAGCCACTACCCGGTCGGTGCTTCCAGGCTTAGGTGGTCCCGACATTCGCATTCAGCTCGCGCTCACGGTGGGAGATATGTGCTGACCGGGATTGTGGTGCTCCCAGGCACAACCGTGTTCCTCAGTGTTGGCCAGGTGATTGCCAGTCTGTTTTCATCCGCTGACACCCTCAATTCAGCTGGACGGCTGATCTACGGGCCGCCCATCTTCCTGGGCGTTTTCGGCCAGTCCACGCACCTCGGAACGACTTTTGAGCTGGTGTCGCGCTGGTCCCCCGGGGGCTGCCTGGAGACGTTCCTCGCGGCAGCGATGGGGGCGACCAGCTGGGGTGGGGAGAGCTGGGGTGCGCTCCTGGCGAGTGCCGCGTACATTGTTGTATTTGCCGGCATCGGCATTCGCTGGTTTCGCTGGACCGGCAGGTAGTCTCGGCGCCGCGAGTCAGAGCGCCGACGCGGCAGTGGGATTCCGCGGTGATGATTGTTGCCCTTGGCATCTGCCTACCCGAAGGAGTCGGCATGTCTCGCCCCCGCAGACATCGACGATCGAAGGCGATGCTAGCGCTGGGCTTGTGGCGAGCCACCAGACGGCTCGTTCGCCCGAGTCGCGCGAGATGGTTCGGCCACATGAGTCGCAGCTATACCACTCCTGACGCTGCTGGACCACATCAGTCCCATCCGTATCAGTGGCGTTGACGCCAAGCAGCGCGGGCGTTCAGGCTCGACTGGTGGCAGGCAGCCCGTTTAGCTTCCCGGGACTCGGTTGTTGCGGAAGTGCGGCGCGTTGTCGCCAGTCGGGCTGGTGTCCCGAAGCCTGATGGTCCGCCGCGGGTCTTGAGAGGAAATTCAGTGAAGGTGGGGAGAAGGGCGTTGTGGATACGACGCTGACGGGGCCTATCGGGAACTGCTGAGATCATTCGCGGCGAGGCCGCGCTCGATAGGGGAGGGATAGCCCAAGGCGCCAAAGTCCATAAGGCTCCCCCAGCGCTACCGTCCCCGCACCGGACTACGCGTGACCAACCTGCAGGTCCGCCAGCAGGTCCTCCAGCTTGTTCCAGCTGGTCTGTGCTCCATCGTTACTTTGGAAGTGATCGCCGAGGTTCTCTGGAGCCTTGAATTCGAGGATGCCCGTCATGGTGGTGACGCCTCCGTCCTCGGTCAGGCTCACGGTCTCGACCGCCTCGTCGTCCGGCCACCCCTCGAACAGCCAAGTGGCGACGATCCGCGTCGGTCGTTCGATCTCCAGGTAGGTGCCCCGGAATGAGCATTCCCGGTCCCCCGGGGCGTACCACGCGTAGTGGTACTTGCCGCCCTCGCGTAGGTCGAGCTCGCAGACGTGGAGCGGTGCCTCATCCGCGGGGAACCAAACCCGGATGTGCTCGGGCTTGGTGAGCGCGTCGAATTTTCGCTGGCTCGTGACCGTGCGGTCGGTGAACGTGAAGGTCCCCGAGCCGCGCCTGTTCGTTGTCATGGCGCTCCTTGTGGCTACTTGTCTGGTTTTCCTTCTTGCCGTTGAAGATCGCTGAGGTAGTCGTCCAGCCTGTCGAACCGCTCGTTCCACATGAGTTCGTACTTCGCGACCCAGTCGCAGAGCGGTCGCATGCATTTGGGATTCAGGCGGTAGAGACGACGGCGCCCCACCGCGCGACGCTTGACGAGCCCCACCTCGCTGAGGATCCGGAGGTGCTTGGAGACCTGTGGCTGAGAGAGCGCGAGCTCGTCGACGATCGCCCCGACGGGTTGCTCCCCGCCGACCAGCACATCGAGGATCTCTCGGCGGTGAGCCTCGGCGATCGCATTGAAGACATCGGCAGTGGCGGAAGCTCGAGCCATATCTACATCATATACCCACATCGGAATATGTCAGCTCCTCCCGACTCCCGTGCCTGGCGGGGGCCGCCCAACGTCGCGACAGAAAGGCGCTGGGCGCCTCACTGCGGTCGGATCTCCAGGGAGTCTCTGGCTCCGTCTAAACCCACGGTGCGAAGGCGGCTAGGCACCTCCTCTGTGGGGCAGATCCGGGTCGAGGACCGACCTCAGGCGCGCCGCTTTGCCGCCGATCGCTATACCCCGTCCGATGGCTGGGGCGGGAGTGTGGGCGGAGGGAGAAGTGTGGCTGGGGCGGGAGGATTCGAACCTCCGATTACCTGATCCAGAGTCAGGCGCCTTACCACTTGGCAACGCCCCAATGTCAGACCCGTCGGCTGGGAGGAACGACGCCCCCCTCCTCCTAGGGGAGGATAGTATCGGCCGCCTGCGGCAGGAGGTCGCCCGCGGCTGGATCCAGAGCGGGTGAAGAACGTTCATCGGAGAGGGCTTTGAGGGCCCGTTGGATCCTTCGCTCGGCGGCCTCAAGGCCGATCAGGTCGATGGATTCGGGAAGGGGCGGCGTCACCTCGGCACCGGTGACCGCCACGCGCAGCACCCGCATGGCGGATTGGATGTACTTCTTAGCTGGGCCGGGGTCGCCGCCGGCTGGCTCTTGGGCCGCGCGGCGCAAGCGATCCATCAGTTCCGCCGGATCACCGTCCAGGACGGCTGGGACCCGCTCCAGGAAGGTGCGGGCCTGATCGGAGGTCAACTTTCCCCGTAGGAACTCCGCGCTGGGTTCAGGTTCAGCGAAGGCAAAGGTCAAGAGGCCAGCGACCTGGTCCAGGCGACGGATCCGCTCCTGGACCATCGCTGCGATCGGCACCAGTTGGTCGGGGGTCGCTTGAGGCAGGAAGGGAACCATGCGGGCGGCCAACTGCTCGACCGAGAGTTTGCGGATCCAGACTCCGTTCAGGTAGTCGAGCCGCTGCTGGTCGAGAACGGCGGGGCTCGCCTGGAGTCGGTCGAAGGTCATCCGCTGGCGCAGCTCCGCCAAGGTGAAGATCTCCTCCTCGGTGCCAGGCGACCATCCCAGAAACGCCAGGAAGTTCACCAGGGCCTCCGGGAGATACCCCAGCTCCCGGAACTCAGCGACGGTCTGGGCGCCATGGCGCTTGGAGAGCTTGCTGTGGTCGAGACCCAGCACCAGGGCCACGTGGGCGAACCGCGGTGGTTCCCATCCCAGGGCGGCGTAAGTGATCAGGTGCTTGGGGGTGGACGGCAGCCACTCCACTGCGCGCACCACCTCGGTGATCCCCATCAGATGGTCGTCGACCACCTGGGCCAGATGGTAGGTCGGGAAGCCGTCCGACTTCAGCAGCACCTGGTCGTCGACCGAGTCGTTGTCGAAGAGCTGAGGGCCGAGCACCAAATCGTCCCACCTGGTCTCTCCGGGCGGTACCCGTAGACGCACCACGGAGGCCTCGCCCTGCCCCCTTCGCTGGGCCACCTCCTCTTTGGTCAGAGTCCGGCACTGGCCGTCGTATCGGGTGGGGAGTCCGGCCCTCCGTTGGGTCGCCCGAAGCGCATCGAGTCTTTCCTTGGAGCAGAAGCAGAAGTAAGCTGCCCCCGACTCCACCAGCCGCCCGGCCGCGGCCTGGAAGTAGGGCAGCCGTTCGGATTCTGTGTAGGGGGCGCAGGGTCCGCCTATGTCGGGCCCTTCGTCCCAGGCCAGTCCCAGCCAGGCGAGGGTCTCCAGGTATCCGGGCACCGACTCCGGCTGGTAGCGCTCCCGGTCGGTGTCTTCGATCCGGACCAGGAAACGACCATCATCGCCAGCCAGGCAGTAGCTCAGTAGCGCCGTGCGGACGTTCCCGATGTGCAGGTCACCGGTCGGACTAGGAGCGAATCGGAGCCGCCGTCTGCCGGGCAGCTCAACCCGATCGAGAAGGAGGGCACCCGCGGCAGGACTCAATGGTGCAGGACGACCAGGTAGATCCCCATTGAGATACAACCGGCCACCAGGAGCCCCACTGTCACCACCCAGCCTTCGGTCCGCGAGGGACGGATCGAGATATCAGCCGAGGCGGAGCTGCTCACAGATACGCCCTGAGTGCCGAGGTGGGGGTAGCGCTGGGCCCCTGTCGGTTCCGAGGTGGGGCTCTCGGGGTTCCCCTCCGGTTCCATGCTCAACTCTCGACACATTCCTTCTGAAACGGGACACCCGCCACTTCCTGCGAGTATAGGGATGCCTCTCACCGAGCCCGCATCGTCTAGCGGTTAGGACACCACTCTTTCAAGGTGGTAACCGGGGTTCGACTCCCCGTGCGGGTAGCCGGGCAGGTTTGGCTAGCATGGGCGAAATCGGAGGATCGAGGGTCCGGGTCGTAGTGACTCCTCCGCGGCTTTCCGGCCGGATCGGAAAGGATAGTTGCTCCCCCGACTTCTGGACCGATGGATTCGGTTTTTCAAGACGGCTTGGACAGAGCCATGAGGGCCCGCGGAGCCTCTCAATGCGCTCCGAATGCGGTAACGATCTCGGAACGCGCTGCGGATAACATCTCGCAGGGTCGCCGGGCCTTCGTCTGGCCCAGAAGTTCTTCGCCCATGCTGACTTCGCCGCGAACCCATGGCCCCGCTCGCGCGCCAGACCAGACGGCAGGCAGCAGGCACCTAGGGTCGCCCTCGCTGGCGGGCCTGCTGGCAATGACCGTTTTGGTCATGATCGTGGCCGACATTCCCCTGGGTGGACTCGCCCATCAACCAATCAACGGCAGCGGTGCGTCGACCCTCTTGGCTCTCCTGCCCTTTGTACTTGTCGGCTTCGTAGTCGCGCGGCGCCAGCAGGGCAACGCAATTGGCTGGATTCTCCTAGGCGTCCCCTTCTGCCTTCTCCTTTCGACCGTTGCCGGATCCTACGCCCTCTGGGACTTCCACTTCCGCGGCGGCAGCCTCCCGTTGGGGCTGGTGGCCGTTTTTCTGCAGTTGGGCTGGGCACCGGCGATCCTTCTACTTCCACTGCCGGTCCTGCTGTTTCCCGACGGCAGAGTTCCCTCTCCACGGTGGAGAAAGGTGCTTTGGTGCTATCTGGCGGTCGGGATCCTGTGGGCGCTGGCAAACTTTGGAGTTGCTGCGAGCGGAGTCGTCGGCCAGCACATCAAGGTGGACGGCTCGGGCCAACTCCTCGTTCTCGATGATCCCAAGGGACTGGCCGCCCTGGTTTACAACTGCGCAAATTCGCTACTCGCCGTATTCGCGGTCTTCTGGCTGGTTTGGGTGGTGCGACTGTTGAGAAGCTTTCGGCACAGCAGCGACGAGCGTCGTCAGCAGCTCAAGTGGTTCCTGGCCGGTGCGGGCATCGCCGGTGTTTCTTTGGTAACCCTGCTCCTCTCCTCCCAATCCTCCGCAGAACAGCCGCTAGTCTTGCAGGTACTGGAATTTCTCACCACGCTGGGCTTGGCGGCCCTCCCGATCGGGCTTGGGATAGCCATCCTGAAATACCGGCTCTATGACATCAATCGCCTAATCAGCCGAACGCTGTCCTACGCGATAGTCACAGGCCTTTTGGTGGGTGTGTATGTAGGGCTGGTCACCGTGAGCACCCGGGTTCTGCCGTTCTCGTCGCCACTAGGGGTCGCCGCTTCAACCCTTGCGGCGGCTGCCCTCTTCACGCCGCTGCGCGCCCGGGTACAACTTCTGGTGGACCGCCGCTTCAACCGAGCGCGCTATGACGCCGCGGTTACTGTGGCCATGTTCGCCCAGCGTTTGCGCGAGGACGTCGAACCGGATGTAGTCAGTGTCGAGTTGCTACGCGCCGTGCAGACATCGGTCGAGCCGACTCACCTTTCGCTCTGGGTGCGCCCGCCTGACACACTGCCTGCAGTGAGCGCTGAGGAAGTAGCCGTCTAAACGTCGCCCCGGGAGCCAGCCAAAGACGCGGCCCTGCGTGCACCGACCGCAGGAGCGAGCCCCTGGGATTACGCTCACGCCCGCAGGGAAGCTGAGTTCGATTTGGAAGACCTCGGCATGGTCGGTGCCGCTGTCAGAGGACGTAACCTGCTACGCCGCGAGCGAGCGCCCGGCGCCGACCGACGCTGCGCCAGCGAACGGTACTGGTAAACCCCTTGGTTACATTGCGAATTGTTCTTGTTACCGCACTAGGCTCAACCTCCTTCGCCCGCCCGCGTTCCAGCGGTAGTACGATGTCCGCGACGCTCTCCACGTCGGCCACCTGCGCTTTCTTGAGGTCGAATTCCTGGCTGCATATAGTTGTGCTGAACCCCGTAGATGGTTGCCAATCCCTTGTCAGCAGCTCGCTGCAGCACGGTGGCGGCAACTGCAATCTGGGATGGTAGGCCGATAACGATGAGCAGGCCAACGTTGGCGGCTCCGAAGCGGCTCAGGCCACCTGGTCCCAGCGTAAGCACGCCGGCGGATGAAACAGGTCGCTCATCGAATTCACGAAGATCACCTGAGGAGTCCTCCATCGGAGGGGTCCGGCCAGAAGGTCCTCGTGGAGAGTGAGTTCAGTATTTGGTGCCAGCTCCCGATTGGCCCGTCAAGCAGTCGGAACCGAGTCGACGTTCCGTTCAACCCTGAGGGTTCAAGTCCAAGGAGTTCAGGATCAGGTAGGGCGCAGCAGAAGACGCTAGAGGGTTTGCCCATTCTCACCCATCCGCGATCACGGGCACCCAGCGACGAATATGCCGCCCCAAAGCACGGCCCCAGCCTCCGGTCCGAAGCGTCCGGGGCGCACGGTAGTGTCGGCTAGGGACAGAAGGCAGGCTCGGATGAGGGCCGAAATAGCCACCTTGCAACTGCAGGTGGCGGGCAGTGGCCCTCGGTCTAGCTGCTGTTAGACGGCCTGTGAACCGCCGGCCAGCGTCCATTGACGACCGCCAACTTCATTTTGAACGAAGAGTCTGTGCTCAGAGTGTGCTCGTCATCTGCGGGTCTCCACCTCAGCCCACTCCCGCTGCTGCCCAAACTGCAGTCCGCCGAAAGGGCTTCTAAGCAGCTCGTCCCGGTCGCCTCCCGGTTCATCGCTCTACGTCGAGGTCGTCCCGCACGAGGCCGAGTTGATGGCATCGCGGGGTTCTAGGTCTGCCGAAAGCCTGTGACCGATGACGTGTCACGTCGGCTCACTCCGAGGCAATGGCAACCAGCACATCAAGTCGTGCCGCCCGCCGCGCGGGCCAGCTTGCGGCCACGAGACCAAGCAGCGCCGCAATGATCAGGAAGACCGCCAAGCTGCCAAAGGGAATGACCACTTCCGTGATGCCCTGTAGCCTCAGCGTATAGGACAACGCAGCACCGAGCCCGGTTCCCAGGACCACTCCCACGGTCGCCCCGAAAAGCGACAGAATCACAGCCTCGGAACGGATCATCACCCGGACTTGACGTCGCTTCATGCCGACCGCGCGCAGAAGCCCGATCTCGTGAGTGCGATCGAACACCGCCAGCAGAAGGGTGTTGACTACCCCGATGAACGCGATAAAGACAGCAAGGGCCAGGAGGGCATAGACCAGCCCAAGTTCCTGGTTGATTGCCGCGGACTCAGTCGCCTCGAATTGGCCCCGAGTCTCGACCGTTAGATCGGGATAGGGTTTGAGGGCCCTGCTCACCATGCGCTCGAGGTGAGTCGAGCTGTGGCTGGCTCGGACCAGGAGCCCTCCCGGGAGCTGACCCGGGAAGTGCGATCTGAAGAACCCGTCGCCGACCAGGTAACTCTGGATCAACCCGTTGGGCTGGTAGATGCCCCCGATGCGCATCGTCGCGTGGGAGATGTCAGGGAACGAAACCGCCACCACCGAGCCTACGGCCAGGCGTTCCTGGTGTGCTGTCGTGGTGTCGACCAGTAGTTCACCGTGTGCCAAGGAGCTGGTGGCTGAGCCGGCGACCATCCGCAAGATGACGTTCTCAGCCCGTCGCCTGGTGCAAATCCCGTCCACGGATACCACAGAGGATCGAACCTCAAACTGGGCTCCGTAGATCGGGCAGGTGCTGCTCACCCCGGGGAGACGGGACACTATCTGCGAGACAGCGGGGCCGAAGGTCCCGCTGGAACTGGTGATTATCAGATCGGCGCGAACCGCGTTTACGACGCTGTTGGTGGCGCCTTGGGCCAGCGAGGCGCCCAGGACTGCCACGGCGGACACCAGAGCGAGTCCGACGATCAGGGCCGTGGCGCCCTGAGCCGTCCGGCGAGGGTTGCGCATCGAGTTCGCTCGTCCCAGTCGTCCTGGGATTCCGAGTGTCCAATCCAGGGGCCGACCCAGCACGCTGGCCACCGGGCGGGCCGCGATGGGGGCCAGCGCTCCAGCAGCAATGAAGATTCCTGCGGCACCGATGCCGGCTGGGAGGATCGCGGCCCGAGCCAGCCCAACCGCGAGCAGCGCCATGGAGGCGAGAGCACACACTCCACCAGAGAGCATCCGTCGTCGCGTGGACGTTTCACTCTCGCTGCTTTGAGCCGCCATCGCGGCCACCGGTGGGATCCGCACCGACCGCCACGCGGGGTTGATGGCCGCTGCGACGGTGACGCCCACTCCGACCCCAAGCGCCGCGACGACGGTCCCAAGACCGAAGTCGAGCGGCCCTGAGGGGAGGGGCACACCCAACCCGCTCAGCAGTGCCTCCAGTCCCTCGGCCACTAGAACGCCCAACCCCAATCCGATCACTGACGCGATCAGCCCAACCGAGGCGGCCTCGAGGAGGACGGCAAGGAAGATCTGCCGACGGCTCGCACCCACTACGCGAAGCAGCGCAAGCTCGCGAGTTCGCCGACCGACGATGATGGAGAAGGTATTGAATATGGTGAAGCCTCCGACAAAGAGGGCAAGGAGTCCGAAGACCAGCAAACCGGTGGAAAGGGGAGCCAGAGACTGGTTGGTGCTGGAGACCTGTTGTCTGACCAGGGTGCGCCCGGTAACGACGTATAGGTGGGGTGGCAGGAGGCGCGAGATGGCGCGCCGCACGTAGCTCTTGTTGGCGTGGGGCTTAGTCAGGATGTCGATGGTGTAGAGCTGCCCAACTGCTCCGAACAACTTCTGTGCTGTCGGCAGACTGAACGCGGCGAAGGTTGCTCCCGGCACGTTGCCCGCTCCGACGAGCCTGGCGATTCCAGTGATGGTGAAGGTCTGCGGTGATCCGGGAAGCAGGATCCGTACGCGTTGGTCAACCGCGAAGTGGTACTTCTGCGCGGTGAGCGCATCCATCACGACATCGTCTGAGGTAGTGGGGGCGGTTCCCTCCACAATGCGGAACGGCGAGAGCCGTGGGTTGGGATCAAAGCTGAGGCCGGTCGCCGGCTCTAATCCGGTCTTGATCGGGGTGCCATTGTGCCCCACGAACTGAGCGTCGCCACTCACTGACCCATTGGCGTAGGAAACTCCGGGCACCTGACGCACCTTGGCCAGTAGGGACTCCGGGATGTTGAGCACACCGGGGGCCTGGATCTCAAAGTCGATATGACGGTAGACGCTGCCGTAGAGGGTGGAGATGGTGCTGTTGAGTGTTGCGGTCAGGACCAGCGTACCGGAAACGAAGGTCACGCCGAGGACGATCGAAAGCGCAGTGAGCGCAAGTCGCAGCTTCCGGGAAAGCAAGCCCTTCAATGTGACGTTCCACATGTCAGTGCCTCAGCCTCTTCATCTGCTCTAGCACGGTGTCAGCTGTCGGCTCATCCATGTGGCCGACCAGCTTCCCGTCGGCGAGAAATAGGACCCGATCCGCGTAAGCCGCAGAGTGCGGGTCGTGGGTCACCATGATTACTGACTGTCCGAGCTCGCCGACGGCGTGGCGCAGGAACGCCAGCGTCATGGCAGCGGAATTCGAGTCGAGATTGCCGGTGGGCTCATCGGCGAATATCAACTGAGGTCCCGCGATAAGCGCTCTGGCGCAGGCGACCAGTTGTTGCTGCCCGCCCGACATCTGTGCTGGCAAGTGCGACAAGCGCTCGCCGATGCCGAGTCGGGTGACCAGATCGTTGAACCAGGTTTGGTCGAGCTTGCCACCCGCGAGGTCCACTGGGAGTCTGATGTTCTCGCGGGCGGTGAGTGTGGGCACGAGATTGAACGATTGGAAGACGAAGCCGATGCGGTCGCGACGGAGTTGGGTGAGGCCAGTGTCGTTAAGGCGAGCTAGGTCCTGGTCGGCAACGTAGACATGTCCCGAAGTAGGCGTATCGAGGCCGGCCAAGCAGTGCATGAGGGTGGACTTCCCCGAGCCGGATGGCCCCATGATTGCGGTGAAGCGCCTCACCTCGAATTCGACGGTGACGCCGGCTAGTGCCGTAACGGTTGCTTCGCCTGTTCCGTAGGACTTGACCAGATCTACCGCGCGCGCCGCAGTTCCGGTCAGAGTACCAACCGGTTCGTCCGGTCCAGGTAGTGGATGTTGATTCATTTCAATTCCTCCTTGGACGCGTGATGCCAGCGGCATCTCGCGTCCAAGCCGCTCTTAGTACTGACTGACTCTCAGACCGTTACACGGCGCATGGTTAGGTAGGTACCGGCCAGCTGCAGCGCAGCGAAGGCGGCGAGTACGCCGGTCAGCTCCGCGGCGCTGATGGTGGTGAAATAGAAGAATGGGAAGTGATCCATCCCTTTCCAGCTGTGGGTTTGGATCGCGACTCGCGCGGCGATGACCAACACCACGATCTGGCAGACGCTGAAGAGCCAACGGCCGGGGAAGTTCCAGCGGTGGTACGCGACCCGGAACCACATACCGGCTGCAAAAAACAGGGTCAGAACCACGAGCGACGTCAGCCAGGTGAGGTACCAGGGACCGTCGAGAAAGTAAGTCACTCGGAAAAAGTGCAGCCCGACGCCCCAGCCGCCGGTGGTCCGCTCGAGGACCTGCAGCGCCGCGAGCACCAGCCCGTAGACGGCGGAGAGTCCACCGGCTAGCAGGGTGGTCCCAAAGAAGTAGGACCGCCGGCTGGCACCGAGGGCGAGCAGGAAGGGCAGCGAGCGGCCGACGCTTGCCAGACCACAGGCACCGATCGCGAGAAAGATGACCACGACACTGCCGACGTAGTCGTTCTTACCGGGACCGAGAAGCATGACGATGGCGAAAGCCAAGAGCACCCCTCCCCAGGGGAGGGTCAGGAGGTTTAGCGGCAGGGCCCGGTACAGAGGGCCGTGGGTTCGGATCGGTACGTTCCCAAACAACTGGAAGCGGGCAACTTTGATCCAGGTAGTCATGTGCTTGTTCTCCCCGTCTGACCCACAGCGGCCTGAGCGGCGGCATGGACCATGAGCTGTTGCAGAGACAAGGCTTCAAGGCTGAGATGCAGCTCTCGGGCCTGCGATCGATCGCCATCGTCGAGGATCCCGTCGACGATGGCCGACGTCTGCGAGCCGGCGCTGCGGCGCTCCCAGGTCAGGCGGCCAGCGACGAACTGTTCGACGGCATGAGTTGGCCCGCTCACGCTTGTCGAGCTCCCCCGGATCTCATCCGGGGCGGCGTCGAGCACGACCCTTCCGCGGTCGATCAACACTACCCGTTCCAGTAGGTCGGCGGCCTCGTCGATCTGGTGGGTGGAGACCACCATGGTCCGGGGCAGCTGGCTGAACTCGGTAAGGAGACGATCGGAGACGCGCTGACGGGCGACGGCGTCAAGGCCGGCATACGGCTCGTCGAAGAGCGTCACCTCCGTCCTCGCGGCCAGGCCAAGGATCAGGCTCACAGCCGTGCGCATTCCCCGGGAGAGCTGTTCGATCCGTCGGCTCGGCGGGAGGTCGAACTCCTCCAGAAGGGAGTCAGCCAGGTCCCCGCTCCAGTTGGGGTAGAACCAGGAGGCAACCTCGAGGATCTGCTGGATCCTGCAGTTTGGGAAGACTTGGTCCTCGCGGACCAGCATCATCCGGCTCAGAACAGTGTCGTTCTCCAGTGGACTGGAACCGAGCACCCGGACTCGGCCGGCTGTGGGGAACTCCAGGGCGGCGATGATCCGAAGCAAGGTGGTCTTCCCGGCACCGTTCTGGCCCAGGATTCCGGTGATGGACGGACCCTCAATGTCGAAGGTGATGTCGTCGAGCGCGAGTTGGTCGCGGTAGCGACGGCTCAGTCCCGTGACCGAGATGTTTGGCGTCATACCTTGATGCCTCCCTGAGCTTGGGTGGTTTCGCGAATCAATCCCACCAGGGCCTCGGCGTCGATCCCGAGCCGGATGGCCTCGGTGACCAGCGGCTGAACGTGCCGCTCCGTGAAGGCCCTGCGCCGGGCGTCGAGGAGGCGGCCACGAGCGCCACTGGTTACGAACATGCCGATGCCGCGGCGCTTCTCGACGAGACCGTCGTCCATCAGCACGCTGATGCCCTTGGCTGCGGTGGCGGGATTGATCCGATGGAAGGCCGCCAGCTCGTTGGTCGACGGCACTTGCTCGCCTTCGGCGAGCGTCCCCTCGGCGATCTCGCCGGCCAGTAGCTCGGCGATCTGAGTGAACAGCGGCGATCCGTCATCGAGCACTGACCGCTCCCCGGCAGCTTCCGGTTCGAGCTGTTAGCTGGTTCATTACTTGACTAATGTACCAATGAAGTTGGTGGATGTCAACCGTCCCCGGCTGGACCGGTACGCGGAGGTCCCCCGGGATCTAGGTGACCGTGTTGAGTGAGTTCGGGACCGGATCGGACTTGACTGTCCAACTTCGCAGCCCGGGCCTGGCACCCGATGCCGATGTCCGTAGCGAGGCGACATTGAACATTCGCCGGGTCGCAACCGTACCCATCGATGTGAGCCTCGGACGGACCACTCCGGTACAACCCCTGGCGCGCTCCGGTCCACTACGCTCCCTGGGGAGGAGCGAGCCCCCGCGCTAATACAGGGTCTGGTCTATATAAGGAGTAGGGAGATGAAGATTCGGACCCATCGTCGGGCTAGGTATCGCTGGCGGTCAGCAGGTAGCGCGTTGGCTTTGATCGGCGGACTGGCGGTGGCGAGCTACACCGGGATCAACCGGGCCGAAACCCTGAGTTCCACACCCCCCGCAGCAGCCCTAACAGTGGCCGCCAAGATCACGATCAAGACGGCGTCCGTGCCGGGGTTGGGAACCGTGCTGGTGGATGGGGCCGGCCGCACGCTGTACTCACTCACCTCGGAGTCAAGCGGCAAGATAACTTGCACCGCCGCCAGCGGCTGCCCCACTTACTGGCCCCAAATCCGAGTGAGGAGCGGCCAACGCCACCAGGCGCGAGAGGGCGCCAAAGCGGGACTCGTCAGGAGCGAGAAGGGGGCGAGCGGCACCCGAATCCTGACCTACCACGGTCATCCGCTCTACACCTACTCCGGAGACGATGCCGCCGGTCAGTCCCTGGGTGAGGGTCTGAAGAGCTACGGCGGAACCTGGTACGCGGTGTCCGCCTCGGGGAGCCTGGTCAAGTCGAGCACCAGCAGCAGTACCCCCAGTACCGGCTCGGGGGGTTACTGACCCAGTCACCTTGGGCCGGCGTCGCCGAGCGGACCCGCCCGCGCATGCTCCCCTCGATTCTCCCGGCCCCGCGCCGGGGGGATCGTTCTCCCGTGAGTGCTGATTCAGGGGCTCCCGACTACAGACGTCAGCCCCGCGAGGTGGCCGCGAGCGCCTCCTCTCGGGTCCGGTACTGACGCATCGAGATCACCAGTCCACCTTGGGAGGTGACCACCGTTGCCGGTTGCGTGCCGTCCGGCCGCGGAGGATCGCAGATCCTGTGGGACACCACCAGAGTGTCGCCATCGGACCTCAGGACGTCGATCTCGCCCTGTTCTGCGGCTTCGGCAAACCGGTGTCGAAGCCGCTTCAGCACAGCCTCCCGGCCGTGGCAGGCACCCACGTCGGGTTCCCACCAAAGCAGCTCGACGTTTTCGTCGAGAAGCGGTTCAAGGGCCGAGAGGTCGCCTCGCTGCCAGGCGGAGATGCCGGCTGCCACACGATCATCAACGTTGGCTGCGCTCACTACCACAGGATACCCCTCACCGAATCGTCAAGGCTCCTGAGCGCCCTGACGGTGCCGCTCCGGCGGATTTGCCATTGCAGGTCCCTTGTGCCCGAAGGAACTACCCGGACTTTCCGCGCCGACAGTGACCGTGGTGGGGATGAGTAATCCGCCAAACACCTCGGTCGGCGTGCACGCCACCCGATCGTCAGACACCCACGTGAGTATTCGCCCCTCGGTCAAAGTGACCGGGAGGCACGGAGTTCGACCTGGCATTCTGGCGAGGTTCCAGAGGCGTCCCGCGAAGGGACACCCGCGCGTCCACCGTGATCAGGGAGCGGTAGTGACGCTCTCCACGCGGCTGGCGAACAGTTCGACCGCCAGGGATACCCGACGCATGTGCCAAAAGCCGAACAGCGACAGGATGATCAGTAGTGCTGCTCGTACAAACGATACGAGAGATGCCAGGAATGCGATCGTTCCAAAGGTTCCGAAACCGTATGCCTCCAGAAGCATGCTCCGAAGAGTGGTACCCCGGAACGTCGTCTGGACTTCCGCCGCCAGAGCAGAGTTCGTGGGGTCGGCCATGGACGCGGCGCTAACTTTGGAATAGACACCGTGATACGGCATCTCCGACAGATGAACGGCGATGAAGTGGTCGGCATACGCCTCCGCCTGGGTTCCCGTCAGAACCTCCTGGCCGGCGTACTTGAGAAGATAGGGCTTCATTCCCGGGGTGATTTCGGTACCCGCCTTCGCATGAGAGAATGCAGCCGCGGATGGGAATACCACGTCCTGTGTCGCTAGTTGATTGTGAATCTCATTGCTTGTGAACACCGCCGCCCACATCAGCAGACCGCCGGCCAGGATAAGAGTGAGCGTGAGCCCAACCCCGATGGCCGAGGTGATTAGGTCGAAAGTCTTGCGTCGCATCATGAACTCCTTGAGGGGGCGGCTTCTGGGAGCCTCGAATTACTCTGTAATCAGTGTGGTTGGCGGAAGTCGCTGCCGGAACCGGGCTTCCACGTCTTCGACCGCAGGTGCTATCACCTAAGGTCATGCGAATCGTCGCCCTCCGAGCTGGTCAACTCGGCCCATCCCCCAATCTCTAGGAGCCGGTCCTCGCCCGATCGCAGACGCGAGTCTTTCGGTTGAGATAGGGGAGCCCATCCTGCTAACCGCGGTAGGTGTTGTTTCCCGGTGCGTTACCAAGACGATTGTCCGACTACGCGGCCGCCGTCACCGTCCCGGCCATGTAGCCGATCACGCCCATCGGGGCGGCGAATCCGGAACTACCGCCACCGCAGGGGTCGAAGCACAGCCAGGAATACTTCCCGACCTTCCGAATGCGGACGGTGAAGCTGGTCCGCGAATTAGCGGTGATCGGCACATTGAGACGGAGGCTTGGGATGCTGAAGGTGTGTGAGACTTTATTCAACTCTACCGATCTCGTCAGGCGCGCTCGGCCGCGAGCCGCATACGGAGGTTCTGACCGAATCGGCACGACTTTCTCGACGTTGCCGACCACTCCGGTCACTCTCGCGTCGGCGCCCGATGACGCCGGAAGAGGAGTCGCGGCATCAAGATTGGTCACGATGATTGTCACCAACTGACCCGCCGGGACGGAGAAGCTCGCCGGCTTGAAAGCCGGCCAGTTTTTCTGGGGGCCGGCATTGGTGACGATGGTCAGGTGAACCCCCTGGCCCCCACGAGTCGCCCCGGTCGGGCTGGCTGCCTGCAGCGTGGTAAACCCGGGGGCGTGGACGGCGAACAATCCAGCCACCAGCATCGACCCTAGTACCAATGTCCCGCACGCGGCCCACAGTGCCCCGAATCCGCCGTCCGGGCTCCTGTCTGGCTGTCGGTCTCTCGTACTCATTGTGTCTCCCGTCGCTAAGCATCGAAGCGGTGCGGGCAAGCCCAAGGTTCCTTGTTCGCCCTCGTGGAATTTGCCTACCTCATCTTCGTCAATCGAGGAGAAATCGGCGACGCGGATTACCCGTGAATTCGGGCAGGTATATCTACCTAGTAGCGGCGGTACCGTGAGGGGGCGAAGGGAACGCGCTCTAGCGACATGGAGAGCGCCGAATCCCCGGCCGCGGTCGTGCTCGGAAACGGGGTGCCGAACCTAGAGAAGGATCAGCCGCTCCCCGGATCGGGCCAGTGACTCCCTCGCTCGCGGAATCCGCCCGGACTGGGCGCTCTGTCCGGGTCGTGAGGCGAGCCACTGACGTTTTGAGTTGCGAGATCACGATTCGTTGGGTGTGGCGAGAGACGGCGTCCAGTCTTCGCGGCTTCACACGGCACCGACGCCAGGACTACCGTTCCCACTCGAAGCCGGGAACGAATGGCCAGTCTTCCTCCGACCGCCCGTAACCGTTCCCGCATTTCCAGGATACCGGTGCAGGCGCTGTCGAGAAGAGGGGCGTTTGGCAGTCCGATGCCGTTATCCCTGACGGTGAGCGTGATGGTGGTGCTTCGGCGGCGAACGCGGATATCGACGCGGTTTGCGGCTGAGTGTCGTTCGGCATTGCGAAGCGCTGACTGCGCCACTCGGAACAACACGAGATCGGCACCGCCGGGAGCCACATTAACCACGTCCCCTGACTCGACCGCCACCGGTATCCCTGCCGCAGTGGAGAAGTCGTCAGCGAGTTGGTTCAGGGCCGCTCCCAGCCCGAGATCATCCAGGAGCGGGGGACGGAGCCCGCGCGCCAGCCCGCGCAGCTGCTCGCTGACGCCCGATGCCAGTAGGCCGGCTTCA
Source organism: Candidatus Dormibacteria bacterium (assembly GCA_050734135.1). GTDB lineage: Bacteria > Chloroflexota > Dormibacteria > Aeolococcales > Bog-877 > Bog-877. The sequence goes on along the minus strand of JBOHUG010000085.1, from coordinate 10,163 downwards.
CGGACCACCTTGGCGATCGAGTCTGGTGTGCCGGGGGCGTCCTCCACACTCTGCAGCACCCGGGCAATGTGCGCGAGAGTCTGGACCGGCTCTTCGTTGATCCGCTCGGCTAGCCGGTGGCGCTCAGCCTCGATCTCGCCAAGGACTCCATCCGCCCATAGTTCCCGGGCAGCAGGCGTCACCGCGGCGCCGTCGGGTGCGAGTCGCACGCGCACGAAGCGCCGGCTCATCGGCTCTCCTCGGGCTCAATCGAAACGATCCCATGGGTGGCTGCGTACACCACCGCCTCGGTCCGCGAGCTGACCCGCAGTTTCTCGAATATGTTGTGAAGGTGACCCTCCACGGTGCGGAGACTGATGCCTAGGTCGTGGGCGATCTCCTTGTTCGGCTGTCCCAACGCAATCTGGCGTACCACGGCGAGCTCGCGAGCGCTCAGGCGGTCCGTCGCTCGGACGGGGTCGCTCCGGGACTGCGCCAAGCGTCTCGACAGGCTGGGACTGAGCACGAGCGATCCCGCCGCCACCGCGCGGATGCCCTCGACCAGTTCCCGAGCGGGGGCAGTCTTGAGGATGTACCCGGCGGCACCTGCAGCCAGCGCTTCGCGAACATAATCTTCATCTTCGTGGGCGCTGACGATCACCACTTTGGTGACCGGCGCTTGCGCAAGGATTTGGCGGATGGCCTCGATCCCGTTAATTCCGGGCATCCGCATGTCCATCAGAACCACGACAGGGCGCTTCTCCAGCACCAGCTGAACCGCCTCATCGCCTCGAGAAGCTTCGCCAACGACCGAGAAGTCCTCTTCGCCGGCGAGAATCTGGCAGGTGCCGTCTCGCACCAGGGCGTGGTCATCAGCTACCAAAATGGTGGTGAGCTGGTTGCTGGGCATGTCTTCGAGCCTACCGGACCGGACCGCCGGACAACCCAGTGAAATCACGTACGCCGACCTGGGTACTTGCCACTACCGGCCTTAGTCCGGCGACGTAGGCACCGTCGCCCGTAGCACGGTTCCTCGCCCCGGCCAGGAGCGGATCTGGAGGAGGCCACGCTGGAGGGCGACTCGCTCCCGCATCCCGAGCGTGCCAAGCCCGGGTGCCGCTGCCCCCGCTCCGGAGGTGATGAACCCCACCCCGTCGTCGATGACGCGCAGGGTTACTCCGCCCTGACGCACGATCAGTTCAAGTTGGACGTGGCGAGCCCGGGCGTGCCGTTCGATGTTGTTGAGCGCCTCCTGGGCCACTCGGAATAGGTTGTGTTCCAGCTCGGGATCCCAACGGGTTGGGGGCCCCTTCAGCGCGAACTTGACGGGGATATCAGCTCGCGCGTCGAAGCGTCGGGCTAGATCCTGCAGGGCGGCAGGCAACCCCTCGACGTCCAGAATCTCGGATCGGAGCCCCTCTGTGAGTTGGCGAAGACCCTCTCCGACCGCGACCGCCAGTTCTCTTGTCTCATTGAGCTCGGCGGCGGGAGTCCGCGCAGCGCTTGACTCCGCCGCCATGCCCTCAAGGCGGCGGGCCAGGTGGATGAGCGCTTGGACCGGCTCGTCGTGGAGGTCTCGCGCGATGCGATTGCGCTCCTCCACTACGGCGAGGCGCCGGGACCTCTCCTGAACTCGGACATAGTCCAGGGACAGCGAGGCCTGGCCCGCAAAACTTTCGAGCAGGCTCAGCGCCTCGGGAGTGAATTCGGCGTCGGGTTCGGAGAGGGTGAGACTGATCGTGCCGATGGCCCGGCCGCCGATTACCATGGGCACGACCATCAGGGCGCTGAGCGGTACCCCAGCACTTGTCATCAAGCTGGCATCGAGACCCGGAGAACCGGCCCGCAGGGTCTGGGAACTGCCAGTACTTAGCACCAGGTGAGAGGCCGTGCCAGATGACCTTGCGGGCGCGGCGAGGAGCTGCTCGGCCCCGAATCCAAATGCGGCGACCACCTTCAGCTTGGTTGAGCCGTCGCCCACCGGCACGGCGATTGCCGCCACGTCGGCACCGCCCAGTTCGCGGGCGCTCTTGATGATCGTCGTCATCAAGACCTGCTGGCGCTCACCGGCCAGCAGCGCCGTTGTGATCTCATGGAGGGCGGCCAACCAGCGCTCACGCTGCCTCAAGTCCCGGTAGGTCTCGGCGTTGGCGATAGCCACCCCTGCCTGAACCGCAAGGGTCTCGACAGCGCTCTCGTCCGCCTCGTCGAACGGAAGCCCGCCTACTTTCTCTGTCAGGTACAGATTGCCAAAGACATGCCCTTTGGCTCGGACCGGTGCACCAAGGAATGAAGTCATCGGCGGGTGGTGCGGCGGAAAACCCACCGACCGCGGGTCGTCCTGAAGGCGTACCAGCCGCAGAGGCCGCGGGTCGTGGATCAAAGCGCCTAGGATCCCCCTCCCGCTTGGGATTGGTCCGATCGCGGCCCGTTCCCACTCATCCAGCCCCACAGTGATGAACTCGACGATGCGACCGCCGGGACCGGTGACACCCAGCGCTCCGTACTGCGCGCCGGTGATCTGCACTGCGATCTCAACCAGTCGACGTAGGAGGATCGGCAGCGATAGCTCTGCGGCGAGCAAGACTCCGGCGTCGATAAGGGCTGCCCGAAAGTCGTTGATTGGCAGCGCCCCTGGGCTCTCGTCTCTCCCGCCCGACGGAACGCTCATCTGCTGGGTTGGCATGTTACCGGTCTCGCCTATTCACTCCGAGGAATCTGTCTGTCGTTTCTTCACCCCGATCGCGAGCGGCGGCAGCTCACTTCGAGCTTGACATCCCCATCTAAACTGCCTATGTCGCGATAAGAGCAGCGGAGTGTGCCATGTGGGGTCGGGCAATCGTCGGGGTAGTCCTCTCCTTGGTGGGGATCGTTTTCATCGGCCAGGGCAGCAATCTGATCCACGGTTCAGAGATGAGCGGTCAGGGGCTGTGGTTGGGAATCGGCTGCGTGCTGCTGGTGATCGGGATCATTCTGATCGGATGGACGTGGCGAAGCCGGCGAACTGGAGCGACTTCAGGCCAGTAGCTAGCTAAACCGGCGCCAGCCCGGACACTCGCTGATTGGGCCGGGGTCGCGGGCAACCAGCGGTCCTCCTCATTTGAGACGGTCGCCGGACCACGCTCGGAGTCCCCTCCGCCACGGGTCGAGTCTGGTCGATTCGATCAAGGATGAGCGCATCTGGCGATCGCCAGACCGTCGCGCGCCAGCTCGTGCGCGACCCCGGTCGGCGGCTAGCCATCGTCATCCAGATAGTTGCCGGTAGTGCAGATTTGCACAGAGTGCATCATTGTGATATGGTGCCGGGGTGACCGAGAACCTAAGCCTCAGATCGCGGAAAAAGCTGGCGGCGCGCCGGGCGCTCCGATCCGCAGCAGTGCGGCTGGTTGCCGCGCGAGGACTGAAGAATGTCACGGTGGAGGACATCGCCGCGGAGGCCGACGTTTCGGTTCGGACCTTCTTCAACTACTTCTCCTCCAAGGAGGAGGCGATCGTGGGGCCAGCGCCGGAAGTGGCCGCGGAGCTGCGCTTGGCGCTGCTCGGCCGCCCTCGCGAGGAGCTGCCTTTGGTGGCTCTCCAAGCGGTCCTGATCGATCTGGCCGCCCCCTATGCCGACCGCCAGGAGGACTGGTTGATGCACATGCAGGTAGTGAGGCAGGAGCCCAGCCTGCTTCCCAGTATGCTCGCCTCCTTCGCGGCCCAAGAGCGGAGCCTGGTCGAGGCGGTGGCGGAGCGCACGGCGACCGATCCCGACCGCGACCTCTACCCAGCCCTGGTCGCTGCCGTCGCAATCGCCGCCTTTCGGGTGGCGATGACGCATTGGCGGACGCGCAAGGGAGAGCGGTCGCTGCCCCATCTGGTGGAGGCGGCCATGACCCGCGTGCAGGCCGGTCTACCAGTAGCTGCGCCGACTCGGGCCACCACCGCGCGGATGGGGTCGGGTCGGAGAGTCCCGGATCCCGGTCCGTCGGCGGGGACTTCGCGCTCTCCAGTCTCGGCCCGGCGCCGGGCGGCTCGCTCATGATCGATCAGATTCACGCGGCCGACGTGCCCGTCTTGACCCATCGGCGCGTGCTCTTGGTCATCGGCGCGCTGATGCTGGGGATGCTCCTGGCCGCCCTGGACCAGACCATCGTCGCTACTGCCCTGCCCACCATCGCCGGAGACCTGCACGGCCTGTCCCACCTCTCTTGGGTTGTGACCGGGTACCTGCTGGCGGCAACGGTTTCGACGCCGCTTTGGGGCAAGCTGGGCGACATGTATGGCCGGAAGATTTTCTTCCAGTCGGCCATCGTCATATTTTTGGTGGGGTCGGCGCTCTCGGGTCTCAGTTCGTCGATGCTCGAATTGATCTCGTTCCGGGCCTTGCAGGGCCTCGGCGCCGGGGGGCTGATGGTCGGGGCTCAGGCAATCATCGGCGACGTGGTGCCACCCCGTGAACGGGGTAAATATCAGGGTATTTTCGGTGCCGTCTTTGGGCTCTCGAGCGTGGCTGGACCGTTGCTCGGCGGCTTCTTCGTCCAGAACCTTTCCTGGCACTGGATCTTCTACATTAACCTCCCGCTCGGCGCGGTCGCCCTGGTAGTGACCACGGGCGCGCTGCCGAGCGCCCTTCGGCGGGTGAAGCACGTCATCGACTACCTGGGAGCTGTCGTCCTGGCTGGCGGAGTCACCTGCTTGGTCCTGCTGACCACCCTCGGGGGCACCACCTATCCCTGGGGTTCCGCGCCGATTGCGATCCTGGCAGTGCTGGGGGTAATTCTGCTGACCATATTCGTGGTAGTAGAACGGCGAGCGGCCGAGCCGATCCTCCCCCTCCACCTGTTCAGGAACCGCGTCTTTGCCGCCGGCAGCGCGATCGGCTTCATCGTCGGCTTCTCCATGTTCGGGGCGATCACCTACCTGCCGACCTACCTCCAAGTAGTCCGCGGCGCCAGCCCGACCGGCTCGGGGCTCGAGCTCCTGCCCCTCATGGGCGGGCTCTTGGTCACGTCGATCGGCTCCGGCCTGCTGATCAGCCGCTGGGGGCGCTACAAGATCTTCCCGATCCTCGGCACCGCAGTAATGACGGTGGGACTGTTCCTCTTTTCCCTGTTGGGAGTCTCGACCAGCACCTTGACCATCTCACTCTTCATGGTCATCCTCGGACTCGGGTTGGGCGGCGTGATGCAGGTCCTGGTGATCGCCGTTCAAAACGCCGTTCCCCACAGCGATCTTGGCGTGGCGACCTCGGGAGCAACCTTCTTTCGCTCCATTGGCGGGTCGTTCGGGACCGCGATCTTCGGGGCGATCTTTGCCAACGTCCTGACCGGCAATCTCGCCCACTACCTTGCCGGCACCAAGCTGCCCGCCGGATTCAACGGGGCCGGAGGCGCCAGTCCGGCCGCCCTCGCCAAACTCCCTCCGGCGGTTCACACCGGGTACATCCAAGCGGTTACCGCGTCGCTGCACCCGGTGTTCTTGTGGGCGGTGCCATTCGCCGCCCTGGCCTTTCTCATCACCTGGCTTCTCAAAGAGTTGCCGCTGCGGAAGACGGTGCACGCGCCCCGGACCGCGGTGGCGCAGCCCGAGGCGCTTTAGTTCCACCAGTACGACCAGGAGCAGATCACGGCGTACTCAGCGAGCTCGCTGCAGCCAAGGGCTGCTCCTTCCGCTGGTGAGTCGCCTAGCCACGTCCTCGATGTGTTGCTAAGCCGTAACCCCTCACGCGAGCCGCCAGCTCCATCCGGACCCGGCAGCCATCTCCAGATCCGAATCACCTCTGGCAGGTGCCGCGGACCCTGCTCCGAACCCCTGCTAGGGCACCAACTCGGCCGCCCTGGAGTCGCGCCTCCCCTCCATGTCAGCGGCAATCTCGCGAGCGAACTCAGTGACCCACCCGCAGTCACGCCGCTCATTTACCGAGAACCAGACCCTGCCCTGCCACTCATTTAGTTCCAGAGTCCCGCGCCTGCCGGGGAGCGCCAAGTGGTAATGGTGACTTCCAGGCTTACCGGCCAGTTCTCGCTCGGAGCGGACAGCGAGGCCTTGCCGCAAGCACTCACCGAGAGCTCGTTCGACGCTGCTGCGCAGTGGCACTTCGGTCATTTCTTGAGGGGAGGATCTGGAAGGGTCGCTGCAGCGCTCGCTGCATCTCTTGCTTCAAGGATAGCTTCAAACGATCTCTGGCATCGAGTCCGCAGCCATTTGGGTCGGAGTTTGGCCGTCTTCCCTCAGGACTCGGCGTTGCGGTGGCGCTGGTGCCAACCTCAAAAGCGGTCGTTTCACACTGAGCCAGTACCCCATTTTTCTCGGACCTGACCGAGCACAGGCGTCGCCAACCGAGGGCTTTAGGCTACCGGGGGCGATGCCGGCGGGGCAGTATTCAGGTGTTCCGCAAAGAATGCCAAGATGCGGCGCCACGAATCTTCAGCCGACTCCGCATCATAGCGAACGCCGAAGAGACCGATCACCGTCCCCATCTTGCCCACGTGGTGATTCATGAAGCCGTGGCCGACGCCAGGATACTCCCAGACATCGTGTTCGACACCGAGCTCTGCTAGAGCGTTACTCAATCGGGCAGCATGGCCGCGGAGCTGGCGATCGCGCGCGCCGTAGCTCGCCACCACGGGACAGACCCCCTCCAGTCTGTTAGCCGGATTCTGGGGCACCTGACCATAGTTGACGCTGGCGGCACGGTAGCGACCGCCGGCGGCGGACAGGAGAGCAAACCCTCCTCCCATGCAGAAGCCGATCACTCCCCCCGCCCCATTGCAGTCGGAGTGGCGTGCCAGTGCGATTCGCGCCGCCTCGATATCCTGAAAGGCCCGCCCGCTACCCCGACGAAGGGCGACAAAAGCTGCCCGGATACAGGTGATCTTGGAGCCCCACGAGTACAGGTCGGGAGCCAGCGCCAGGTAACCGGCGCGTGCCAGACGATCACACTGTTGACGCAGGTCGGCGCTGATTCCGAGCGCATCCATGATGACTACCACCCCGGGCCAAGGCCCGGATCCAGGGGGCACAGCCCAATAGTCGCTGTCCGACCCCCCAGAGCGGGCGTCGCTCATCTCTTCCATCCGGATCCTCCCAGAGTCGAAAAAAGGGGCAACCGGCAGTGATCGAAGCCTCGGTCGGGGACGTTGTCTCGGGCCACAAGATACCCCCGCCGCATCCCGAAGACCTGTTCGTGGGTCGCGACGCGCTCTTCCGCTGCCGGACGTCTAGCCGACGAAGTGCGCACCAAGCGCTCGACCACCGTTCTCCAATCCTTCGCTGCCGGTACCGACCACAACTGCCCCACGGTAACGCAGCTCGGGCGCGGTGACGACTCCTTTCAGGTCAGGTTGGGCAAGCTGCTAACCTCGGCTGTTGACTACGCCGGTTGAAGATTCGGCATCGGTCACCGACTCACCGCCGCCATGTATCCGGTCGCGGGGAAAGCGGTTGTGGGGCTAAGATCCGCGCTGCCGATACCACTTCCTACCGATCCATTCAAAGGACTCGAGGGCCTGGGGAGACGAAGCGAGCGATGAGTCAAGTCTCAGCGGTGAAAACAACTGGTATCTACTGCCTTCCCCGGTGCGGCGCTCAGCCTTATCCCGGAAACGTGATGGGATTCAGCTCCCCCTCCGCGGCAGAGTCAGCCGGCTATCGAGCCTGCCTGCGTTGCCGTCCGTATCGGGAGGCTCCACCATCGTCCTGCGCCGGTCCGGAGCTGGTTTGTCGGGCGGTCAATTTGGTCTTAGAGGGTGCGCTCGACCAGGGAACTGGGCAGGATCTGGGAGATCGTCTGGGCGTCTCGCCACGGCACCTGCGCCGCCTCTTCGGGGAACACCTCGGGGTGACGCCAGACCAGCTGGCCCGTTCCTCGCGAGCTCATTTCGCGCGCCGCTTACTGGATGACACGGATCTGACGATCACCGAGATCGCCCTCGCTGCCGGGTTCGGCAGCCTCCGTCAATTCAACCGCACGTTCCGCGACGTCTTCCGATCCCAACCTGGCGAGCTTCGACTGCGCCGGAGGCGCGCTGACCGGCTGGTTGCTGACGGTGGTCTGGCGCTGCGACTGGCATATCGGCCGCCACTCGACTGGACGGTGATGGTGCGCTACCTGGAGAGGCGGGCGATCCCGGGCGTGGAGAGCGTCGGCGACGGCGCGTACCGGCGTACGGTGCTGGTGGGGGGCGCCCCGGGCGTACTGGAGTTTCGACCAGGGGATACCGATCATCTCCTGCTAAGGGCACATCTTCCGCACTGGCAGGGATTGATCCATCTCGTCCAGCAGGCACGGCGTATCTTCAACCTGGATTCCGACCTGGAGGGGGCCTACGGCTACCTCCGGAGCGACCCGGTGCTGGGATTGGCCGCCGCTGCCGGTCTCGGCGCTCGGGTCCCTGGCGCCTGGGATCCGTTCGAGGTGGGTATCTCGGCCATCCTCGGTGACCGGCTGACCGAAGCTGCTCCCAGCGCCAGGGTCGGGCGCCTGGTTGAGCGCTTTGGGGTGGCGGTCCCGGGCTTGATCCCGCTCGGATTGAGTCATCTGTTCCCCACCCCTGCCTGCCTCGCCGCCGCGGACCTGAGCTCGGCCGGACTGAGCGAGGAAACCGCGCGTACGGTAAGTGCCTTTGCGGCCGTGGTTCTGGAGGGCACTCTCGTCCTGGACCGAGCCAGCGGCCTGGACCCACTGCTGGCGGCTCTCACCGCGATACCCGGTCTGGACGCCGGAGCAGCGCACTACCTCGCACTCCGGATGGGGGAACCCGACGCCTTCCCGTGGAGCGATGCCGGAATCCGGCTGCGGTTGGAACACCGCCTGAGCAGAGCCCTCAGTCCTCACCAGGTCGGTCAGATCGCCGAAGCCTGGCGTCCCTGGCGGGCGCAGGCGGCCACACTACTCGCCGCCAGCTGACTGCGTCGGACGCCCGCCTGCGTGTCGACACCGTCATCATCGGCGCCGTCGCGGATCACCCCAACGGGTGATTAGCGGCGTGTGCTCACCCCAATGGGTGATGGTTGATAAAAATTTCATCCTGCTGGGGGATAACTGAGGCGACAACCTGTCCGAATCTGGCCGGAAACATGGTCTGCGCTCGACCTAGGCTCCAGACAACAGCGGGCCCATTGTCCGGTTAGCTCGCCACGGAAGGCGAATTAGCCAACGTTCCGTCCAGTACGTCAGGTTCTTCGACAGACCGTCCTCCAGTCACCCCCATTGCTAGAGGGGGTTCGGCGGTGCGCCGGATCCCCTCCTTCGCAATTGGATGGCTGGACTGCGGCGCGTGGATTTAGCGATGGGGTCGATCGGTACGGCAGAAATCGGCAATTCGCCGAGCTCACCCCAGACCGTCAATCTGGAAGTCGGAACATGACACAGAAGGAGGTACCGATGCCGATACCATCTGCCCGGATTGCTTGGTGGCGCGTTGCGGCGCTGGCCAGCCTAGTCGGACTTTCGGTGGCGGTGCTCGGCTCCGGGGCTCTCAACGCCAGTGCGGCCGCCGCTTCGTCTTCGAAGATCGTGACGTGGGGCGAGCAGCCCAACGCCGGTCCCAACTACATCTCTCCGATCTCCGGGGTTGATTACTTCAGCACCAGCAACTTGTCGCAGTTCGGCTACTTCATTTACCCGCCGCTCTACTGGTTCGGAAACAACGGCGAGCCGACTCTGGACGAGAGTATGAGCATGGCTGAGGCGCCAATTTATTCCAACGACAACAAGACCGTGACCATCAACATGAAGCACTGGCTCTGGTCTGACGGAGTCCCCATAAGCGCCCGGGATGTCACGTTCTGGATGAACGTCCTCAAGGCGTCGGTGAGCCCGGCCGCGGCCAACATCGGCAGCAAAGCCGCCCCTGGTCCTAGCTGGGGCGCGTACGTGCCCGGCCTCTTCCCGGACAACGTCCTCAGCTACAAGGCGACCGGGACCTACCAGGTGACGATGCAGCTCAGTGCCTCGTACAACCCGACCTGGTTCACCTACAACGAACTGAGTCAGATCACGGCGATGCCCCAACAGACTTGGGACAAGACCTCGGCCACCTCGCCCAACGGCAACTACGACGAGACGGTGCCCGGCACCGCCACCACGGGCGCTTTGGCGGTTTCCCAGTACATCAACTCGCAGTCCCAGGACACCAGCACCTACGCTACCAACCCCATGTGGAAGGTGGTCAGCGGACCCTTCGAGGTGTCGTCCTACA
>JBOHUG010000084.1:0-4747 GCA_050734135.1 Candidatus Dormibacteria bacterium | reverse complement strand
GGCTCAGTCTGAGCCGCTTGGCCGCACTCCCGACCGGGCCTTGCGCCAGGAGGTAACCGTCGCCAGCAGGGCCATCGCCGCCAGCACGAGGAACACCTCAACGGCGCGCAACAACCAGCTGGAGTCGGTCCAGGCGTAGACCACCAGCCAGACGCCGATCACCAGGGCCAGGCAGTTGCCGCAGCTCTTCACCGGCAGGGTCCCTGCGGTATCACCGCCTCCGCTGCCCTTGTGGGAGCGTCACGGCCGCGTAAGGCTGGGGGGCGTCGTCAACACCTGCTGAATCATGCTTGACACGGCTTATCGTCCGGGATACGCTGTATCGACTATCGAATTAGACAGCACCCGGGCCATCTCAAGCGGGTCAGAGCTCCATTCCGGTGCGGCGGAGCTCACCTCGCCGTCCCGAGCCTCAGCCGGCGGCTTGGGCCAGTTCACCGAGCATGCGCTGTTGGTGCTGGCCAGCCTTGCGGCTGGACCCAAGCACGGCTACGCGATCGCCAGAGATGTCAGAGCACTGACCGGCATAACAATTGGCCCGGGGACCCTCTACGTGGTGATCGCCCGCCTAGAACGGCAGGGCTGGGTGCGTCGGCTGCCGGTCGAGGGAAGACGGCACCCATATGCGCTGACCACGGCAGGAGCCGTGACTTTGCGGGCTGAGTCGTCTCATCTCCAAGACTTTGCCGAGACCCTGGTGAGAAGGGCCGCCTTGGCGTGAACCGGCACTGGACCATCGTCTTCCCGAGGGGCTGGCGAGAACAATACGGCGAGGACATGGCGGTCAACCTGGCTCACACGCGACTGGGGTTCCGAGCGATCCTGGACATCATGAGGGGCGCCGTCCTAGCGTGGCTACATCCCCGGTCCCGTCCCTTTGCGGCAGATGGCTCGGGAATAGACCTCGCGCTCATCGACCAGTCGCTCCTAGACAGCCAGCCCGCAGTTCGATTGGTCGAGAGCAGCCGCTTCTATCGCAGCGCCGATGTCGAGGTGGCGGCGGTAGTCGATGCCAGCTTGGTGGTGCGTAGGGGGGAGTCAGTTGCCTTGATGGGGCCGTCTGGGTCTGGAAAGACCACGCTGTTGAACCTGATCGCTGGCTTGGACAGGGCCTCTGCCGGAGGCGTCTGGGTCTTGGGCCGGTCGCTGACCGATCTGTCCGAAGCAGAACTGACGGGGTTCAGGGCCGACAATCTCGGGCTAGTGTTCCAAGAACCCCACCTCCTAGCCGGCCTTTCAGCGCTGGAGAACGTCATCGTCGCCCGCCTTCCCTGGGAGCCGCGGGCCGTGCTCGAGCCCCGGGCCAAGCAGCTGCTGGAGGGCCTGGGCCTGGGAGGTCGTATGGGCTTCCCGCCTGGACGTCTCTCCGGTGGGGAGGTCCAGCGGGTGGGGATAGCCCGAGCGCTGCTTGCTGATCCAGCGCTGATGGTGGCTGACGAGCCGACGGGCAACCTTGACGCCGCCCAGACCACTGAGGTCCTCCATCTTCTACAAGGGCTCCGCGACTCCCTGGGGCTCACCCTGATCGTGGCCACCCACGACCCCGAGGTGGCGGCAGCCATGGAGCGCACGATCCTCATCTCGGGAGGCAGGGTGCTGGCTGCCTGATGGACCTTCGCTTCGACCCATGTGGCGGTTAGCCACCCGCGAGCTGCGGGGCCAGTGGCGGCTGACCGGACTCCTAGCACTCGGGCTGATCCTCGCGGCCATGGCCTACGTGGCGCTGCTCGGCACGGCCTCGGGCAGTTCGGCGGAGCTCACTGGCGATGTCGGCAAGGCCTGGCGAACCCCCTACGACCTGCTGGTGCGACCTTCTGGCGACCTGACTCCGTTGGAGCGGCAGCGGGGTCTGGTCAGCCCCAACTTCATAAGCAGCATCAACGGTGGCATCAGCCAAGCCCAGCTCCGAACGATTCGCCGCCTGCCCGGGGTATCGGTGGCCGCTCCCATCGCGATCGTCGGGTATACCACGATTGACTACCAGATCAACGTCCCTCAGCTCGCCTCTCTCCTGGCATCCCGCCCCCTGGCGGTGATTCGGGTCGCGGGTACAGCAACTGCCGAGGATGGGCTCGCCCACTATCCGCTCCACCCGGAGTACTACGTCATTGCTCCCCACGGACATCTAACAGTGGGCAACCTGACCAGCACGCTCAGCTACGCGGGGGGCACCATCCAGTGCAACGACGTCAACGTTCAGTGCGAGGTCGGTACCACCGGTACGGTGACCTGTCCCGGGTGCGTCGGCTCCACAGCGTTCCCCGATTTTGCTCCCCTGGACATCCCCATCCCGGTGATGGTCGCGGGCATAGATCCCCGGGCGGAGGCCAAGCTCACCGGAATCGACAAGCTGATGACCACGGGTCGCTTCCTTCCGATGACCAGCAGTCCGGTTCGCGAAAGTGGCTCCCGGGTCAAGGTCCCGATCATCCTGAGCACCCAGTCCTTCATCTCGGAGGCGGTAGACGTCCAGGCCGATCTGGCGGGCAATCCGCTCGCTGCCCTTGCCGGTACCCAGGTGTCGTCGCTGTCCGGGTGGCAATCCCTCTACAGTGATGCGACCTCGGTGCAGCAGCTCTACAGCAAGGCAGTAGCCCAACCACGGGCGCTCTACGCTGACCTTCCCAACCTGGTCATCCCTGGGCAGGTCAAGTTCCGCGAGATCTCGCCGGCGCAACTTCAGGCGGAGACGACCCCTTCTCGTCCCGGCGAGCTGGTCAACCCCAACTGCCTCAATTGCGGCCAGACGGACACCCCCGTCGACGCTCACGACACCTGGTACCGGCAACTGGAGATCAGCTCGGCGTCTGCCGACGCGAACTACTATCTCGACGATCTCGGCACCTTCGATGCTCGGGAGATTTCGGGATTCAACATCCTGGCAGGGGGAAACCTATCCGCCTACGCTCCCCCGCAGGCCGTCTTGGCGAACGGCAAGACGCTCGCGCCCACCCGCAATCCGGCGGGCTTCATCACTAGCCCTCCGTTAGTGCTCACCACGCTCGCCGGCGCCCAGTACTTTGCTGACAGTTACAGCAAGGGCGCGGGGCCAGCGTTCATCAGCGCGATCCGCATCCGGGTGCCCCACACTGGGCGTCCCTCCGATGCCGCTCAATCACGGCTGCTGGCAGTGGCCCAGGCTATTCACCAGAAGACCGGGCTGGCGGTGAGTCTGGTGAAAGGCTCCTCGGCGGTGCCCATCCGCGTGACCCTGCCCCCGGGCAAGTTCGGTACCCCGGAACTGCAGGTCACCCAGTACTGGGGCGAGGAGGGGGCCGCCATCGACTTCCTGAGGGGACTCAACGATGAGTCCCTGGCGCTTTTTGGACTGACACTCGGTGTCGTTTTGGTCCTGCTGGGAGTGATTGGACAACTAGCGGCCCGCCGTCGCCGCCCGGACTTTGCCCTCCTCCGCGCATTGGGTTGGCCCCTGGCCCGTGTCGTGCGTCTGGCCGCACTCGAGATGGCCCTCTTGGGTCTGGCCATCGGCGTTGCCGCCGCCCTGGTGGGGGTCGCGGCAACCCGAGCCCTCAATCCCTCGATCCCAGTATTGCCTCTGCTGGCAGTGGTACCGCTAGTGGCCCTGCTAGCGGTCGTCGCGCCTTTGCCGGCCCTCCTAAGTGCAGCTAGGCCACCCGTCGGGGCCGTGTTGCGGGGCACCAGCAGGATCGGCAGACCTCGAGTGCGATCGATGGGGACTCTGGCCGCCAGAGACCTGCTCGGGCCCTGGCGACTGGAGTCCTTGCTCTGTGTCGGCGCCAGTACGATCGGCTCGGGTCTAGTCGGAGGTGTGGTCCTGGTCGTGGGCGGCTTCTCGGGGAGCCTCGGGCCGTCCACCCTGGGGCGCTACCTGGCCAGTCAGATCGGGCCCCTGGACATTGTCTTGATCGCGATCGCGGTGGTGGCCGGCACAGGGACGTCAGCAACATTACTTACGCTGGCATACCTGGAGCGCCAAGCCGAGTTCTCTACACTTCGGGCGATCGGCTGGCCACGAACGGCGGTGGCGCTGGTTGTCGCCATCCAGGCCTTGATCCTCGCGGTGGGAGGTGGCATCGTGGCGGCCGGCTTGGTGGCCGGCAGTGGCCTGGCGATCGCCGCCCCTTCAGTCACTGCGTGGATTGCTCCCTTGGTGGCGGTCGGCACCGCTGTAATGACGGCTGGACTGGCGATGGCCGGCACCATGTACCTGGCTTATCGCGTGTTACCCGCCGCGGCGCTGCGGTCCTTGTAGAGGCGTGCTGTTCGCCACAAGAAAGCCCCGGAGGAGCGAACGCACTGCTCCTGCCGCCGTGTCCCAAGCCGGGTGCGCCGACCGTGCGCGGGTGACCGGCTTTCGCAAGGAGGACGTGAGGGTTGCGGCGGACCTCGTCAAAGCCGAGGCGGTCGAGAACCTTGACCACCTCGGCTGTCGACCTCTCCATCCCCCTCCCAGGCTTCGCCCTTCTTTAGCCGACGAAGTCCGGCAGCAACTCGGCCGGTCCGTGTCGGTCAACGTGTGGGTCACCAAACGTCCGTGCCTACGTGGGGCGACCTACCTAGGCGCGCCCTTTGATCTCAGAAAGGTGGTGCCAGCAGAGGGAGTCGGACCCTCACGCGCAGGGCGCCGACGGCTAGGCCGTGAGCACCAGCCACTGCCGACCATCGATGAGCTCTCGCGCCGCGTCCAGGTGCCCGGTGTGACAGGCCGTCTCGGCGACCACGTGCAGCATGATCTGACGCAGGTCATCCAGCCTCCAGGTTCCGA
>JBOHUG010000083.1:0-9261 GCA_050734135.1 Candidatus Dormibacteria bacterium | reverse complement strand
CGACCCTCATCCGCGACCAGCTCACCCTGCGGTCTGTCCCTCTCGATGCCTTCTGGCACTCGCCTGCCTCTGTCGCCACAACCGGTGCACCGCCTCAGCCGAGGCCCATCGGTGGATCCAGGCTTAGGATTCGTCGTCGGGAACTGCGGCGAGCCACAGCGCGGTAGGAGACGAGAAAGAGACACTGCCGCTCATGGTGGGATTCCAGGGACAGCTTAACGAACTAGCGCCCAGCCCCGTACTAGCACGATGAGCCCTGACCCACGGGTCGTCACCAATTCGACCCGCCCGCTAGTAAGACTGTGTCTCAATAACCCAACATATGCTTTGGAGGGGATCGGCTAGGACCTGCTCATAGCCGATTAATCGCCGCCCGCCTCATCCCGGCCCCGGTACTCGCACTACCCTATGTGGCACGACCCGGGTGACTCAGCCTAGGTCCCGGGCTGGGATCGGGGGCGCGACTCAGACAGGTCGCGGCAACTAGCAGCTACCAGTAAAGTCCTTGCGGTATTCGGCCTCAGCGGAAGGAAACTGTGTGATCGAGCTGTTGCCGTCGGAGAAGTATGCCTCTGCGGTTACGTCATCACTCGGGTCGTGAACAACGCTGGCCACGAAGTCGATGTATCCCGGGTCGTCCTGACCGTTGAGTCCCCACTCATCAAAAGAGACGGGTCGGCCTTGGGCCTCCGCGAAGGCGAGGACTGGCGGGATCCAACTTTGACTAGACGGACCGTAGTCGTAGTAGTCCATCCCGATATTGGAAACGTAGGCGCTCCCGGGGTAGGTGTCGAACTCGGTCCGGCCGCTCTCGGCCGTTCCTGCGTTCACGTTCCAAACGTATTGGAAGTGGTTCCCTGGCACCGCGGCGAACGCCTGCTCCGCAGCACGATAGATGGTGATGTACTGCGCGGCGGGCAGAGACTGAACGCCCCAGGGAAACCAGTTTCCGTTCATTTCCCACATGATGCGAATCATGGTGTTGGCGTGCCCCGACGCCACCAAGGTCGCCCCGATGGTCGTGGCCTCGGCTGGGGTGACCTCCCCAACGCCGAGTAGCAGTTGCAGGGGAGTGCTGGGAGGGGTGAACACGGTGTAGTTGTTGCTGGCGTAAACCGTCATGATCTTCGCGGTCACACCTAACTGGGAATCTAGCAAGTTGAGCGCTCCCTGGGTCTCCGAGGAAACGAAGAGGCCCAGGGCTGGGCAATGGGCGGCGGGCGCCGGGGCTTCATCTGGGCGGGGAACACTGGTCGCGGCCGCCGATGGTGTGGGAGTTGGAGCTGGGTCCATCGCTTGGGAGAGCGCAAGATTCACCTGTCCCGATGCCGTCCGAAGCAAGCCGCTGGGCACCACCACGCTCTCCCCGGTGGTGCGAGTCGACTCGTCGCCCGAAGTGCCGCTGACCATGAGACTGCCTAACACCGGGGAAACGCCCAAGACGACAGCTGCTACCGAAATCAACCTCAGGCGCTTAGCGAGTGGCCAACGGATCCCCAGGCGCCAGCGGTTCGCCCTCCCCCGACCTCCGAACTCGGCCAAACTCAGACCTCGCGCCGGGCGCGGATGGGATTGCCGGATGGCTGGAAGACCGTGTCTGGTCCCACCACCGCCAATGGCGATCGCCAGCACCGGGTGATCAGATCCGTTGCCCCAGCGGAACGGGAGGTCGCCGCTCGATCGGTGGGCTCGTGAGCCGGCGTCGAGGTCACAAGGTGACTCCTTCGGTCCGTCGCCTTCCCGGCTGACCGATCCCACTCCCGATCAGCCGCCATCTCCCGTCCCTCCGAGCAGACTACCACGGGCCGTCGACCATTCTCGAAGACGGCTTCGGTGAAGGGACAGATTCGGGCTCCGGCCGTTCCCGGGACCAGGTTATAGACCCGCCTACCGTTACGTTCCAGCCGAAGTTCAGCGAAGGAGTCGCGAACTCGGTCAAGGCAGCACCGCCCAGGCAGCGGTGACGAAGGAGTGACAGTTTGACCTCAGCCGCGCTCGCAGATGCCGTTCGACAGCCCTGGAGTGAAGGACACCCGCCTAGTCGGACCGGGTGTTCTTAGGCGATCGCCCGCCCAAAGGATCGGGCGGCGAACCACACCGCCGAAGCCGCCAGAACGGCCACGATGGCAACTCCCTGGAGTACGTTCGGGTTGCTGAGTTGGCCGAGGAAGACGGCTCGATTTGCGGAAACTGCGTGCGAGAAGGGATTGAGGGTCGAGATAGTGCGCAGCCAGCTGGGAGCTAGGCTCATCGGCAGCAGCACTCCGGACAGGAGAAGCAACGGCAAACTTGCGGTGAAGATGATCGGCGCAAAGGAGTTCTCGTCCTTCAGGGCCAGCGCCAGGGCATAGGAGATCGAGGCGACCAGAAGGCCAATGAGGGCGACCAAGCCCAGTCCGATTAGGATTCCCACGGGCTTGAAGCTAAGTCCGAACGGAAGCGCCAGCACGACCAGGATGAGCGCCTGGACGAACAGAGTTAGTACGTCCCGCAGCGCGCGCCCCAAGAGCAAGGCGAGCCGGCTGACGGGGGTTACCCGAAGTCGCTCTACTACGCCCAGGCGTAGCTCGGAAATGAGGCTGAACCCCACTCCCGCGGCTCCGAAGAGGCCCAGCTGGATCAGCAAGCCAGGTACGAACACGTTGTAGGCCCCGCCAGCCGGGAAGCCGGGCACGCGGGCGATCGACTTCAGCAAAGGAGCGAACAGCAGGAGATATAACGCGGGTTGGAGCACACCCACCGCGACCCAGGCAGGATTGTGGATGAAGAGGCCGAAGTAGCGCTGAAACACCAGCCCGGTATCACGTGCAAGCTTCATGGGTTTCCTTCCTCACACTCGGCTATGCCGCGTCCGACTCACGCAGCGAGCGGCCGGTGCTGCGGAGGAATACGTCGTCAAGGCTGGGTCGGCTTAGTGCGACCGTGGTCAGTCCAATCGCGGCGGAGTCAAGCAGCCGCAGGATGGCCGGGGTGGCCGTCTCGCCGCGGTCCACGTACAGACGCAGCTCACCACCCTCGACTGAGGCTTCCCGAACGAACGGCTGAGGGTGAAGCAGCTGCAGCGCCGCCTCCACGTCACCGGTCACGCCGACCGTCACAAGGTCTCCGGCTACCTCTCGCTTGAGTTCGTCGGGGGTGCCTTGGGCCACGATGCGCCCGTGGTCGATGATGGCCAGCCGGTTGCAGAGGGCGTCCGCCTCCTCCAGGTAGTGGGTAGTCAGGAACACCGTGGTGCCTGCGTCGCGGAGCTTTCGGACCTCGTCCCACATGCGGGCGCGGCTCTGAGGGTCCAAACCGGTGGTCGGCTCGTCAAGGAACAGCAGTTGTGGCTTGTGCACCAGCCCAACCCCGACATCAAGTCGTCGCTTCTGGCCCCCGGAATAGGTCGAGATCTTGCGATCTGCGCAGCTCTCGAGTTCCAGGGCGACGATCAGCTCCGTTGCCCGCGCGGAAGCTTCCCTTCGGCTCATGCCGTACAGTCGCGCCTCAAAAACCAGCTCGTGCCGCCCGGTGATCTCCAGGTCAGCCCCACCGCGCTGGCCCACATAGCCGATCCTCCGGCGCACCTCGCCCGGGTTTCGCTGCAGATCCTGGCCAACCACCGTGGCCTCGCCAGAAGTGGGGGGAAGCAGCGTGGCAAGCATCCGCAGTGTGGTGGTCTTTCCGGCTCCGTTCGGGCCGAGGAAGCCGAAGATCTCACCCGCATAAACCTCGAGGTCGATCCCCGCCACGGCGTCCACTGTGGACTTGCCCGACTTGAAGACGCGGCGCAGCTGATGGACGCTGATCACCGATTGGCGATCTCCAAGCTGGACAGTCACGCAGTTCCTCCCTGGTGGACTCGAAGTTCCGGGTCAGCCTCGGTGGACGGCTCCCCGCGGCGCCTCTGCGGCGGCTGCACTGCCAAGGGGGGCCCTGAGTCGGCACCCGATTCGCCCCCCCCCGAAGTGCTCATGCAACCACGCCTGGTCGACGGTAAGGGCGCCAGATCTAATTTCGCCAATGAGCTCGGTCACCCAGGCCAATTCGGCCCGCCAGAGGCTGCGCTCAAACTCACGCTCCAGGAGGAACAGGCGCGGCATGCCGAACTGGTCAAGGAGTGAAGTGAGCACCGCATCCATCGCCGCGATTCGGCCCTCCAGCTGAGCTACTCGTTGGAGCAGCGCCCGAAGCGCATCTCGCTCCGGAAGGTATCCGATCAGGCTGACTGCACCGGAAAACGCTGACAACTCCTGGTGCGGGACTGCCAGTAGGTCGATTAACCAGTGCTTCAGCTCCTCCTGACCCGCCGCGGTTGCCCGGTAGACGATCCGCTCCGGCCGATGACCTTCGCGAACCGTCTCAGCCAGCTCGATGAGCCCCCCCGCCGCGAGGCGGTCGACGGCGTGGTATAGAGCTCTGGGAGTTCCCGACGCGAACTCCTTGTGCCGCTGTTTCAGCTCTCGCTGGATCTCGTAGGCATGTCGTGGCCGCTCCGCCAGCAGCCGAAGGGCTGCCAGCGTCAGCAGATCCCGCTCCGGTCGTTTCCAAGTGCGTGATGCCATAGTGCATCACGCAGTATAGCGCCCAGCCCTGCCAATTTAGCGTTAACCACCACCCATCTCTCGGCAAGACCAGGCACGACTGTCTGGCTTCTGTCGGCGGTGGTGAAGTCGACGACCTCAGTCAGAGATGAGTCAGAACCGAATTGACGGAAGGTCGTTCAGCTTCGCCGTAGGGCGACAGCTCTCGGAAAAGTGGACCGGCAACTGAAGGCGAGAATTCACCTGCTGCCCGTGGAGAGTCAAGCAGCTTGAGCAAAGCGGACTCGGATTCCATTCCCCTCGGGCCGCGTCCAGGTCCACCGGCGACGGCTACGCGGACGAGTCGGGTCCCGGGCACCGATTGGTGGAGCTGGTCCAGATTACAGAGTCGGCAGTAGGTCCTGGACGGAACTCAAAATAGAGCGGATTGGGCGCTGAATTACGGAGACCGCCCCGCCGGCCGGGGTGAGTGCTGGAGTAGTACTGGTGGGGTGGTCCAGAACCCGGGCGAGAGCAGGCCCCACCAGTGGTGGTTGCGGCAACGGCTGACTTGGCTTCGCGGAACTAGAGGCGGGCGGCTGTGAGTTCAGCGCACCTCCCGAACTGCTGGGCGGGGAACTAGCTCTCGAGGCGAGTGCGGGAGACGCCACAACAGCACTGGACTCGGGGTTTCGAGGGGCTGAGAGAGGCTCCTGGAGGAGGGCGACTCCATGATCCACGCCTGGGAAGTACCCTGCTAACTCGCCATAGGCCCGGAACGCACCGGGGAGGAGTACTTGCGCCGCGGCCCCTGCGATGAGAATCGCGACGCATGCCGCCAGCCAGGACCGATGTGACCCAACTCTCCCGTCCAAGCCTTCACCCCCGTTCGCATGACCGAGGTCTCGCAGACAGGTGCCTCGACCCGACCGAAACCGCGGCGATCACGGTTTTAACCTGCTACTTGACCATACCTCGTAGCCGGGAAATTGCCAAGCCGGAGTTGGGATTCTGGTCCGCGTTGAGCCAATGGAGTCCCGTCGCCGTCTGCCGCCATAGTGAGTTTCTGAGCGGCTGGGCCACAGCCCAGGTCAGTGGGCCGCCTCAGCCGACGAGAGCGTCGGCGGTCCCGGCCAGCAGCTTCAGATCATCGAGGGTGTGGTGCTCGATGGGGCGCTTGGTGTGGCGTTCGATGTCGCGGATTTTGAGGATCTCGATGGGAGTTATCAGTGTCAAGGCCACCCCGTCGCGCCCCGCCCGTGCGGTCCTTCCCACTCGATGCACGTAATCCTCAGGGGTGGCCGGGATGTCGTAGTTGATCACGTGACTGATGTCGTCGATGTCGAGTCCGCGCGCGGCTACGTCGGTCGCAATCAGAAAGCGCACCTTGGATCCGCGAAACCGCTCCAGTGCCTGATCGCGTTCGCGCTGCGAGAGATCACCATGGATGACGGTGACGTCGTAGCCCCGGCTTAGCAGGGCGGTGTGGAGGTGGTCGGCGTTTCGTTTGGTGTTGCTGAAGATCAGCCCCAGGGTCACCAGGGGGCTGTCCATCAGCATCCCGAGTGCCTCTTCCTTCTCCGACCACGAGCATTCGATGCACCACTGGCGGATGGTCGGTACCAGTTCAGTCCGGCCGCTGACGGAGATCGTCTCGGCGTCGTGCATGTGGCGGGCGGCGAGCCGGTGCACCCATTCCGGGACGGTCGCCGAGAAGAGCATGGTCTGGCGTTCCTTGCCGGTCTGGAGCAGAATCCGCTCCACGTCGGGAGCGAAGCCCATGTCCAGCATCCGGTCGGCCTCGTCCAGGACCGCGAAGCGGATGGCCCGGAGAGATAGGGTTCGACGCTGCAGATGGTCGAGCACGCGCCCCGGGGTACCGACCACCACCTGGGGGTGGGTCAGGAGACCGTCCAGCTGGCGGCGGATGGGATCGCCGCCCACTACGGTGAGGATCTGCACCTGGCGGCCCTCGGCCAGTTTCTCGAACTCCGCGGTCACTTGGGCGGCCAACTCCCTTGTGGGGCAGAGCACCAGCGCCTGGACGCTCTTCATAGTGGGGTCGAGCCGCTCCAGGATGGGAACCGCGAAGGCGGCGGTCTTGCCTGATCCGGTCCTCGCCTGGCCGACGAAGTCGCGTCCCGAGAGGGCGACTGGCAGGGTCAGGGACTGGATGGGCGTGGGGTCGAGGTACCCCACCTCAGTGAGGGTTCTCAGCATCGGCGCCGAGAGCCCAAGCTCGGAGAAGCTGACGGAGGGGGCGGGATCCGGCTGGGGGACCTCATCGGGAGCCAGGTAAGCGGTGCGATGGGTGGGCCGGAACGGACGTCTAGAACGAGTTGGCAACAAGTTGAATATAACCCATCTGGGAGAAGGCCAACCCTGGGGAGACCCGGCCAGCCATCGGCGACAATGGCAAGAGAGTGCCGAAGGTCGTGATGACGCTGTCCGTTCCCGGTCCCGCCGAGGGCTTGCTCAGAGAGCACTGCGACCTGGAGCTCTTGGGCGAGATCCTGCCAGCCGAGCGCTATCGGGCGGCGATCCGGGGCGCCGATGCCGTCCTCCCCCAGCTGCGTGACCGGATCGACGAGGCGGCGCTCGAGGCGGCCGGTCCCAACCTGAAGGTGGTCTCCAACTACGCGGTCGGGCTCGACAATGTCGACATCCCCGCCTGCACCACTCGGGGGATCTATGTCGGCCACACCCCCAATGTGCTGACCGACGCCACCGCCGATCTGGCAATGACCCTTCTGCTGGCGGCCGGCCGGCGAGTGGTGGAGTCCGACCGGGAGATGCGGGAAGGGCGCTACCCCGGCTGGCGGCCGGATTACCTGCTCGGCCAGGAGGTGACCGGAGCCACCCTGGGAGTGATCGGCTTTGGCCGCATCGGCCAGGCGGTGGCCCGGCGGGCTGCCAGGGGATTCCAGATGCGGATCCTGGCGTATGACCCGATGGGGGTGTCCAGGATGCCGGACCTGGAAGTCGAGGCCTGCTCGCTGGAGCGGATCCTGGCGGAGTCGGATTTCGTCAGCTGCCACGTGCCCCTGACCGATGAGACGTACCACCTGATCGGCCCAGCGGAGCTGGCGAGCATGCGCCGGAGCGCCATCCTGGTCAACACCTCCCGGGGCCCGATCATCGATGAGCCGGCGCTGGTGGAGGCGCTGCAGTCCGGGGAGATCGCGGGCGCCGGGCTCGACGTCTACGAGCACGAGCCGGCAATGGCCCCCGGTCTCGCCCAATGTGCCAACACGGTGCTGCTGCCTCACCTGGGCAGCGCCACCGGAAAGACCAGGGCCGCCATGGGGGAACTGGCCGCCCGCAACATCCTGGCCGTGCTGGACGGGGGGGTGCCGATCGCCTGCGCCAACCCCGAGGTCGCCGAGCAAAGGTGAGGCCCCGGCTGCTCATCTCCGACCTGGACGGGACGCTCCTTGATGAGCGGCTGCAGGTATCCCAGAGTGATGTCGCAGCCGTCGCGCTGGCTCGGGAGTCCGGGATCAGGGTTGGAGTCGCCACCGGGCGGATGTACCGATCGGCGCTCCCGCATGCCCTGGCCCTCGGGGTAGACCTGCCGTTGATCTGTTATCAGGGGGCGCTGGTCCGGGAGCTGGCCCGGGGCACCTCAGAGCCGGAGCTAAACGACGCGCCGGTGCTTCAGCGGTCCGAGGTCCCAGGAGAGCTGGGGCTGGAGGTGCTGGAGATCTGCCGTCGCCAGGGCTATGCCCTCAACGTCTACCAGGACGATCACCTCTACGTGGAGGAGCTAAACGACGACGTCCGCTTCTACACCGGGATCGCCCAGGTCGAGGCCGAGGTGGCAAGCGCTCCCTCTCTGGAGGAGAGGATCCGCCGGGGGAGCACCAAGCTCACGGTGGTCGCGGCCGACCGCGACCGCTTCCATGCGGCCCTCTCGGAACTCCATCGACTGATCGGCGATCGGGCGGAGGTGACGCGTTCTCTGATCGGCTTCTGCGAGATCACAGCCCTGGGGGTGAACAAGGGTTTCGCTTTGCGCTGGCTCTGCCGTCATCTGGAGGTTGACCCGAAGGATGTGGTCGCGGTCGGGGACGCCCCCAACGACCTGCCGCTCCTGGCTGCGTCCGGGACCAAGGTGGCCGTGGAGACAGCGGCGGAGGAGGTGAAGGCGGCTGCGGATTGGCTGGTCCCGGGGCCGGGCCAAGGGGGGCTGGCGGAGGTGGTGCGTCGGCTCCTTCTCGTTCCCGCCAACTCCCATTGAGCGGAGCCCGTTGAGTCTCTCGGTCGGGATAGTGGGGCTGCCGAACGCCGGCAAGTCGACCCTCTTCAACGCCCTGACCAGAGCCCACGTCCCGGTGGGCGCCTTTCCGTTCACCACCATCGACCCCAACACCGGGGTGGTGCCCGTTCCAGACGACCGGATTCGGCAGCTGGCGGAGGTGTTCCGGCCGCCGAAGGTGATTCCCGCCACTGTGACCTTCACCGACATCGCCGGACTGGTGCGCAACGCGCATCTCGGGGAGGGGTTGGGCAACCAGTTCCTGGGACACGTCCGGAGCGCTGACGCCATCGCCTTTGTCCTGCGTGCTTTCAGCGCTTCCGAGGTGAGTCACGTCGAGGGTGGGGTGGACCCGCTCCGTGATCTCGAAATCCTTGAACTGGAGCTGACGCTGGCCGATCTCGGAACGGTAGACCGGCGGCTGGAGCGGGTGGGCAAAACCGCCCGGGCCGGGGCCGCCAGCCGGGAGCTCCAGGCTGAGGTCGAGGGCCTCCGCAAGGT
>JBOHUG010000082.1:0-69953 GCA_050734135.1 Candidatus Dormibacteria bacterium | reverse complement strand
GCCTCCAGTGCTGACCCGTTTCAGCGGGTCTCTCCGAGTTCTGTTGCCTGGAAGGCTACGCCGTCGCTTTCTCTGGGGTCAGCCGACGGCCTCGGTCAATTTCCACAACATCTGACGTTAGCTCCTGATCCAACCAGGGTGGACCGTGCCCAAAAGGGTTTCCTTTGGGACGGTTCAGTCAGCTCCCCGAGTTCATCTGGCTCGGTTCGGGCTCAGGCTCACCCGCATTTCCGACCGTCGCAGCGGGACTGGGCCTCCAGCCGGGTGCGGGGTCGGCAGTGAGTCAGGTTCTATCACCAACAAATGACCCCTTGTTTGCCGTCCGGAATCCGCTAGCCGCTGAACTGGCGGCCAGGGTCCGGACGGGGAGGCCCTTATTTGGCCCCGCCCACAGCTGCCTCGCCGCTCACCAGCGTGGCCGCCATCCGTCGGAGTTGGGACGGTCCGGTCCCTGACCCGACTGGCCCCACCACCCGGCGCCTACCACTATCACCAGCACGAGGATGAACACCACCACCGTCAGTGGGCCAATCCCGCTGCCGGCCGAGGAAGGCGCGGTGCCGGGCGCGGGCCGAGCCGACTTCAGGGAGTGCCGACGCGGGTCGGTGTTCCCCGCCTCAGTCGGCACCATGACGAGGGTCAGTGCCAGGGTGCGGGCGTCGCGCTTCTGCTCGCCATCGGTGTGTGAGCCCGGCCCACCGACCAGATTCTCCCGCGCCGCTCGGCTGGCCCGGTACCGGGCCACGGCGTCAGCCCAGGCCGCAGTGCACGCTGGGCACCGGCACTTCGCCTTCTTGTATCCGGCCGCGGTGCCGTGGGGCGCGGGGAGGGCATCCAACCGCCGGGCTGCCACGGCCGCCTGGGCATCGACCATACCGCCATGGTGCGCCCCGGGGACCAGTGCGGCGGGATCGTGGAGAGCCCGCCCGCGTAGGAACGGTCACCCCCCCTGGTTCCTACCGCGTAGGAACGTCCGACGGTCAAGGCTCTTACACAGGGCTCAGCGGTGGCCGGGGCGGGTTCCTACTCGATAGGCACTGGGGTGCCTACCAGCTTGGTCCGCGCCGACTTCCCCGGGGGCTCCCCGTCTAGTGATTACGGCCGCCTCAACTGTGACAAACGGAACGGAGAGCGATCATCTAAAGACCTCCAAAGTCACAGCCGGGCCCGGGGCGCCTGCCGCCTAGCTCTCGCGCTTCCGGGCCTCCCTCGCGAAGTACCCCGACCGATGGCGCTTGCGCTGATCTTTGGCTCCACGCGGGCGGCCGATGGTCTTGCCCTCGGCCCGGGCCCGGGCCATGCCCGCCTTGGTCCGCTCGCTGCGGCGCACGCTCTCCTGCCGGGCCACCCATCCCACGATCGCCAGCAGCAGCTCACGCAGCTCCCCCGGGGCCTCGGTCCACGGCTCCTGGGCCGACACCACGGATACCCCGGACCGGCTGAGCTGATCGACGAGTTGGAGGGTGGCGAGAGGGCCCTCCCGGCTGAGCCGGTCGAGCGCCCACACGCACAGCACCTGGAAGCGCCCCCGCCCGGCGTCCCGGCGCACAGCGGCGATCGCGGCCCGGTAGGCAGCCCCAGCTTGGAAGGCGGACTCCTCGAGTCGGTAGACCGGCCCAACCGTCCATCCGCGCAGAGCGGCCAGCGCTCGCAACTCGGGCTCCTGATTCTCGGTCGCCTGCTCCGCGGTGGAGACGCGAAGCCAGAGTGCGGCCCCGGTCACCGTTGGCCCCCCTCCCCAGCACCGGCGTCCACGGCGGTGGTCCGGACGAGGCAGGCAACCCGTCCAGCCGCGAGCCGCTTCTCGGCGTGGCCTCGGGTGCGCCTCAATCCGGACACGGCCAGCCCGGACCCGAAGCGGCCGGCGCAGGGTCGGCCAGGACATGCCCCACGCCCACCCCGCTCCCGATCTTGGTGCCGAGCTCGCGGCCCATCGGGCGGGCTGCCACCGCTGCGCCATCGCCGGGGCGGGCTGCCCGGTGGGTTGGGCGCTCAGCCAAGCGGCGGCGGCGGGGGTAGGCGCGTCGCGGCCATCGGCTGCGGTCGAGGTGGTCGGGCAGCCAGCCAGGCGCCAGCGCGCTCGGACTCCGGCGGTCGGGTCCCAACCCGCACGGACTCCGGGGCGCTCCGCCATTGGCGAGGCAGGGCATGGCGATCAGAGCCCCCTGGGCGGCGCTGCCGGCGCCGGAGGCTGACCCCGCCCACCGGACCCGGCCGCCCGGTTCCGCTGCCATGGCCACCGGCGTCGGCAGCGGTGGGGGGGCCGGTCCTCTTCTAGCCCCTGTACCACCCAGCCCTCGGAGGCGAATTCCCGGCTGGCAGTCACCTCAAGGCACGGCTCTCCGCACTTGGGGCAGATCTCCTCATACATGAACCCGCCGATCACGGTGGGCTGGGGCCGCCGGCTGGGCCCGCCGGCTCGGGATCTGGCGCGCAGACTCCTTCGGACCTCACGCCTCCGCCGCGCCGCCCGCCGACTCACGGTGCCTCGCCTCGCAACTCGACGATCCTGACCAAGGGAGCGCGTCCCTGCGGTCCGAGCACCGGGATCGACTCGGGAAGCCCAGCCCGGCGGCGAAGCGTAGCCCGGCCACGGCATCGCGGGGTACAGAACCGCCGCTGCCGGCCGCTGGGCCGCCTGGGCGCCGGCAGTGGTCGTCCGCACTGATCGCAGGTCCTGGGCGCTGGTCCCCGGACCGTCGGCCCCAAACGATTGGCATTACGACCGCCCGGGTGGCGCGGGGGGACCGCCGGGTCGGCCCGTGGTCGCGCCCCCCCGCCCTGCAGCCCATCCTCGGAGCTGGGCGCCGGGGCCGCGGCCTGGGCTGCGGGACTCGGCGGGGTCGTTCAGCCTCTTGAGGAGCTGGGCGGCGGTCCCTTCGAAGCCGTGGCGCGGTGCACCGCCCAGCTCCAGGAACCCCCCTTCGTCGTCGGCGATCCGGAGCAGGTGGGCGGTGAGTGGCGAGGCCTCGAGAGCACTCTCGCGAGCGCTGCCAACGCTCTCGAGGCAGTCCTCTCGGAAGCTTCCTTGGGGCCAGCCGAGGGCCCGCTCGCAGGCTACGCCGAGCTGGTAGAAGTCGGCCATCCGGATTGGGGACGGCTCCCCGACCTTGGGGAGCTCGCGCAGTGCACCTGACAAGAGGTCGAGGACCGCCCCGAACAGGCGGGGAGATGCAGCACGGAGGGCGGCTCTGAACTCGCCATCGGTCCGGCGTCGCCCCTCGGCGATCGGCGGGAACTCGACCGTGACGGCGCGGTCCGCAAAGTCGCCGCGGGTCGCGACGGCCTCAATGCTGGTGATGATCACCGGTCGCTGGAAGTCGATCACGGCCTCCTCGTCGTCCGTCCAGAGCCGGCGGGCGCCTGAGCCGCCCCCGGTGGTGAGCTGGCAGATGGCGTCGCTCGCCCAGGCTGGAATGCTGGAGGCGTTGTCGAAGACCAGGCACCATCCCGACCAAGCTGCCACCACAAGCTCCTGCCCTTCCTTGGGCAGCTTGCGCAGGGGCGCGACCACCGGGTAGGTCAGGGCCCGAAGCACCTCGGCGCCCGCACTCTTGGCCGTTCCGTGCTCCCCCACGAAGAGGAACACGGGGCAGGGAACCCCCGGGAACAGGACGGCCGCGAGCGCGACGGTGTAGAGACGCCGGTCCGAGGGGTCGGTGAGGTTGACGTGGTCCCAGAGCTCGTCGATTGAGCCTCCCCGCACGGGTACCGGAAGAGCTCGAAGCGCAGCTGGGCGCCGGAACCGGACGGGATGGGGCTCGAGGTGCCAGCCGTCCGGCCCGACGACCACCGCGGTCCAGTCCTTGTCGCCCAGGTCGATGCAGATCCTCCCGTCATCGAGCCGCGCCGCCCGAAGATAGACGGGCCTTTCCAGGCCGGCGTATAGCGCCTGATCGGTGAGCTCCTCCAGGGCCGCGGTGAGTGATTCGCGGGTGGGCGATCGTCCGTGCCGCTCCCGCCAGAGCCGTCGCAGGAAGTGGCGCGCGGCGGGGGCCGCGCCCACCCTGCCGACGAGCGGCCAGGTCTCCAGGTGCTCGCCCACGGGGGCGCTGAGGTAGGGGCGGCCGTCGCAGGAGAACGCCTCCGCACCGGTGGCTTTCGCGAGCTCGAGGAGCTGGTCGGCCTGGGTAGGCCCCGGCGGCTTCGGATTCCCTTGCGGTGCACTCGGCTCGGTGACCGGGGGCTCCCACGGCTGCGCCGCGTCAAGCAGCTCCCGCAGGTCAGCCCCGGCGCCTTCGCAGGCGACGAAGTCGGCCGCGTCATCTTGGGAGCCGGGGCCGCTCCGGGGTCGCAGAGACGGCGCACGTCGAGGTGGCCCAGCTTTACCAGCACCGCAGCGACCCCGGCCATCTGCCGCTCCCCGGCATCATCAGCGTCGGGCCAGAGCGAGTCCCTTGGGAACCTGAGAAGCGGCTCGAAGCTCGCGGCGTCGGGCACCGTTGGGGCACCGGTGACCGTCCCGACCGCCCGGACGCCGGCCAGCCCCAGCGCGTTGACGGCATCGGTGGCCTTCTCTCCCTCGCAGATGACGATGGCGGTGTCGCCGGCCAGGTCGCGCAGGTGCTCGGTGCAGTAGAGGGGGAGGGACCGGGCTGGGCGGCCGCCCAGCCCCGGGGTGCCGTCGGGCCGCTTCCACCACATGTGCTTGGGCGCGTCGGTGTAGTCCTGGCGCCGGTGCACCGCGACCACCGTGCCGTCGCGGTCGCAGATGGGATAGGGCACCGGAGGTCCGCTCGGGGTGCGACGAAGCGCCCGGGTCGGGCGGACGGCCGTCGCCGCGGCGCCGCCCCCGTGAGAGCCGCCGCAGCCGCAGGGTCCGTCGAGCCGGTGCCAGTAGCCAGCTGGGGTGGTCTTCTCATTGCGGTCGAGCCGGCCGGCCAACTCCTCGCGAGTGCACAAGGCTCGCTTGCCGTCGTCGGAGAGGAAGCCGGCGCAGCGCAGGCCTTTGTCCTTTGGGAGGCCGGGATGCCCACCGCAGATCGGGCATGGGAGCCCACGGCTGAGCCGCTCGGGCGTGGTCACCAGCCGTCCGTTGGTGGGACCGACCCGTTGGTGGCCGCCCTCGAGTGGCTGGCTCCCCGGCCGTTGGCGACGGCCGCCGCTTGGCCGGTCGGGTGTGCGGGCTGGGCTAGACTCCTAGGCGGGAGCGGCGGTGCCAGATACACGCCTGCCCCCCTGGGCAGTCGGTGCTGGCTGGGCACCGGCGGCCAAACTTTCACCCTCCGGGCGCGCAGCGCTGGCCGTGTTTCGTGCGGCCCTGCCCAGCAGGGGCACGCTGAGGCGTCCCCGCCACCTGACCAGCCTTGCCGCGGCGGTTTGGATGAGGCCCGGGCTCACCGCCAGCCGCCGGTCCCTGCCGCGTGCACTGGCACTCCCGCGACGGTGGTGTGCGCTCTGGCGAACTCCCGGAGGACCTCGGTGGGGATACAGGTCCGCCGGCCCATGCGGAGCACTGCCAGCTCGCCCTGCCCAATCAGTTCGTACACCTTCGAGCGACCCACACCGAGCCAGTCGGCGGCCTCCTCCACGCTCAGGATCTCCCGATCCTCTGCCATCGCATCTACCTCCGCGGACTGTCTGTCGTCGATCGGTGGAGTCTGCCACGAACCGTCCGGCTTGTGAGGGCGATAAAGGCGATGTAAAATGCGTCACATGACGCACCCCCCAGCCCGAGGCGCACCCCTGTTCCGCATCGACGACCCCCGGGAACTGGGCCAGTTCAGCTATGCCGTCCCTCCGACTGTGGAGCTGACGACCGTCGAGGGCGTCAAAGCCTTGCGCTACGGGCGTTCCTTCGAGCCCGACGTCCACCGCTCCTTCTCACGCGGCCCCATCGAGTCCACGGCGCTCGTCGAGTTCGTCGGGCTGGCCGAGGCGGTCAGCTTCCCAAGTGCAGTGCTGGGCTTCGCCCGGAGGTGGGGCCCGCTCGAACTCTGCGAGGCCCACCTTCGGCCGTCCGCCCACCGGACCAAGGGCTTGGAGGGCTGCCCGCCTTGGCAAGACCACTCCTGCCAGCCCGATACACGTTGGGCTGAGCCGATCGAGAGCTGGCGCGCCTTCAGCTCCTCGCTTGCGGCGCTGCTCGAGATCCTGGCCGACATAAACGAGTACGGCCGGTGCACCCGCGATGACCTGTGGGAGAAGCTCGCGTGGGGGCCGAGGCTCACTGCCAGCGAATCCCGGGCGGCCGCGCGGCGCCCACACCCGGCCGACCCTGCTAGCGAGCCCCTCCCAGCCTCTTGGCGCGAGGGGTCGCGCACCGACTATCGACCGCCCCGCTGGCCGGCCGGAAACCGCCCGGTCCCAGCCGAGATAGTTGAGCTCTGGCCCCGGGGCCTTCTGAAGGATGTGGTGAAGGCAGACTGGGCTTTGGAGGTAGCACTGGCCAACTGGCTCAACTTGGTCCCACTCCCCCTGCTCCCGCTGTGTCGTCGGGACGAGGCCCGGCGCTTCGACGGAGAACTCTTGATGTGGCGAGTCACTGTGCGCAGCGGGAGCCTGGCTGGACGGCTCATCACCGAGTTGGCTGGCACCATAGCTGAGGGCCCCCGCATCTACCGATGCTCCACCTGCCGCGCTCCCTACGTGGTCGACGACCATGGTCGGCGGCCTTCCACGAGCCCAGGTCGGCGTCACCACTGCCAGCGTTGCCGGGAAGGTGGGCGCTACACCGTGCCGAAAGTCATCCGCCAGCGAGAACGCCGGGCGGCGGCCCGGCCCTCTGGGTAGACGGGCGGCGCCGGCGCTGGATCGGCTCGACCCGCGTCGCGGTCGCCCGCCAGCTCGCCCTCGCCCAGCACGCCCGGGAAACAGGTGCCCCGATCCCGGGTCCGCGGCAGACCTTCGGCCGATTCTGGGGAGACTGGCTACCCGGGATGCGGTCCCTGCGCCGGCCCAGGACATGGGCTCTATACGAGCAGGTGGGCCGCAGCCATCTACTGCCGGTACTGGGCCAGGTGCCGATCGCACGGGTAGGTCCGGCGCACATTCGGGTTCTCCACGAGGGCATGTTGGCGGCCGGCCTGAGCCCGAGCACGGCCCGCCATGCCCACATGGTGACTCATCGGTGCCTGGCCGATGCTGTGCGCTGGGGTGTGATAGCCCGGAACCCGGCGGCGCTCGTCAGGCCGCCACGGATGGCCGCTCATGAGATGCAGACACTCTCCTCCGACCAAGCCCAGGCGCTCTGTGAGGCGGCCATAGGCGAGCGCTTCGAGTCGCTGTACGTGCTCGCCGTCACGGCCGGACTCCGGCAGGGTGAACTCCTCGCCCTGCGGTGGAAGGACGTGGATTTGACCCGCTCCCGCCTGAGTGTCACCGGCAGTCTCCAGTCGGGCGTGGGGCCGCCCGTCATCGCCGAGCCCAAGACGACCCGCTCCCGGCGTCAGGTGGCGCTCAGCGTGCAGGCGGTCGAGGGGCTGCGCCGGCACCGGCAGGCACAGCTCGCCGAGCGACTGGCGGCTGGTCCGCTCTGGCGGGACTGTGGCCTCGGGTTCCCCAATACGCTCGGCGGTCCGATGGAGCGGCGCAACCTGCTCCGGCGAGAGTTCGTCCCCCTGCTTCAGCGGGCCGGGCTGCCGCTGATCCGCTTCCACGACCTGCGCCACACAGCAGCGACCCTGCTCCTGGCCCAGGGTGTCCACCCCAAGGTCGCCTCTGAGATGCTCGGCCACTCCTCGGTCGGGATCACCTTGGATCGCTATAGCCACGTGACCCCGGACATGCAGCAGGAGGCTGCCCGGGCCATGTCCGAGCTGTTCGGGCGGCCTCGCCAGACTCCCTCCGGCTGAGCGCACGGCGGCCTTCCGGCGGCGCCGCATCTGACAGCTAATCTGACGGCTATGTGGGCAAACTTTTACGGACAAAACCGGACGCTGGCGGACGGCGAAGTGGCCCCACTAACTCAAAATGGACCACCACGGATTTGGCCGGACGGCTCAGACCCAACTGGGGGACTGGGGGTCGCAGGTTCGAGTCCTGTCTCCCCGACCACTGTTGTGAGATCAAAACCGCCACCCCGCGTGGCGGGTGCCCCGAGCCCTCGGACGACTCGCCAAGCGCCGAGCGATTCACTTTCGGAGTTGCTCCCTCCAATCTGGGGAAGGTTCACGTGGCTGACGTCCCGATGTGTCTCCGCCAGAGCAAAAATTCTAGGTGCAGAGACACGCGCATCTAGGCCGGGCCAGAGCTTCTTCGCACCGTCAGTGAAGTCGCCCGGAGTTGCCCGTCGGGGCTAGTGCCCGTCGTTCGGCATTCGTCGACGCCCCAATGTTTTTCCCCCGGACCCGGTTCTGTGCTCGCGGGTGACCTGAAGCTATGTTCCTTGCCGTCAGCCGAGGACCTCGTCCCCCGAATACTGGTCGGTGGATGCGCCCCAGAACTCCACCACCTTGCCGCCGCGAAAGTGGAAGATGTTCGCGTGCTGAGTTTCGGCTGTCCCGCCTCCGCGGCGGATGGTGTTGGTCACTAGCGCCACGCCGTGCTCATCGTCGGCCAGGATTGTGTGCACGTCGACCCGGAACGTACCGCCGGAGACCTCTCCGAGCTTGCTGAACAAGCCGTAGTCGGCATCGCGGCCCCGGTAAGTCGCCTGCCAACTGATTGCGGCCGCTAGAGTGCCACACGATGTCGTCTTCGAAGAATTCGTTGAGACCAGCGAAGTCCCCTTTGGAGAATGCGGCGTACCCGTCTCTGATACGAGCGACGCTGGGATGATCGGCCATGGTCCTCAATCTTCATCTCACTGCTGCTGCAGACAGTCGATCATGGGCTCTCTAGACCAGCACCGGGGGCCTTCTCGGGGTGAGCCCTCGTTTGCGTTTTGTCCGCCCGGATCCGGCAAAGGCCGCACCGGGTTCAAGGCAGGGCCGCTTCGCTTCGGTGGGCGGGGGATCGCGCGGTGGACGTGTGCCGGAGACCGGCTCGCAATCGGGTCGCTGCAACCGACACTTATTCCCTGCGGCTTCGCCAATCCCCAGAAATCCCGTAGGATCGCGCTATGTGCCGAAACATCACGATCCTCCGCGGTTTGCGGCCGGCGGCCACCCCGGAAGAGATAGACGCCGCCGCACTTCAGTACGTACGCAAAATAAGCGGAATTCGGCTTCCATCGTCTCGAGCTGAGCTTGTCTTCGACCGAGCTGTTCGCGAGGTGGCAGTGGCAACCACCACCTTGCTAATGGAGATGGAGCCGCGGCGGAGGCCGCCTTCGAGTCTGCCTCCGCTGCGACGGGCTCAGTCAATCACTCACTGAGCCCGCCCCGGTACGACAGCACGAATTCATGATAGTATCGAACAGATAGTCGGTCTTCTCCGACTGCGGCCTTCTGCGGCTCCCTGGTCGTGTCGACACAGCGGCATCGTTAAGAAGCGCTGCCAACTGTGGTTACGACATTAGGCGCGGGCGATTCCGCCCAGGGAAACGTGCATGAGTTCATTCGCGGATCTGGGAGTGCGAGCGCGCACTCTCGAGACACTTCTTCGACTAGATATCTCCGATCCGACCGAAGTTCAGATCGCCGCGGTACCGATACTGCAGGCGGGCCGGGACTGCATCATCCAATCGCCGACTGGGTCCGGCAAGACGCTTGCTTTCCTAATCCCGATGGTGGAGCGCTTCCGTGGGCACCAACGGGGCGCTCCCCGGGCGCTCATCATCACTCCGACCCGGGAGTTGGCGACTCAGATTGGCTCGGTCCTGGCACAGCTCGATGCTGGTCTACGACGAGCCCTGGTCTTTGGCGGAGTCGGTTACGGCGCTCAGATCAGCAGTCTCTCAGGGGCCGATGTGATCATCGGCTGCCCAGGTCGCTTGGTCGATCTCTCCGACCGGGGATCGGCCATTCTCAGCGGGGTCGAGTTCCTGGTCTTGGACGAAGCCGATGAAATGCTTGACGCAGGGTTTGCCAAGGACGTGGAGAAGTTGGTGTCACGGACGAAGCACCGGACAGCTGTCGGGCGGCGACAGACCGTCCTCGCCTCGGCGACGATGCCGGACTGGGTGAGCCAGATGGCCCGCAAGCACATGGTTGAGCCCGCCCAAGTCGCGGTTGCTCCGGCGGCCGAGTCGCAACTCGAACATGGCCTGTTTTCCATCCAGCGGTCCCAGAAAGTGGCGGTCCTCAGCCATCTCCTAAAGCGCTCGGATTCAACCATCGTGTTCCATCGCACCAAGCACGGGACCAAGAAACTGGCCCGGGATCTGATCGCGCTAGGCCACAAAACGTCGGAGCTCCAGGGCAATCTGTCCCAACCGGCCCGCGACCGGGCCATCGCGGCATTCCGCCGCAGGGAGACAGCTGTACTGGTCGCCACCAACGTCGCCGCCCGGGGCATCGATGTAGTGGACGTCGACCTGGTCGTCAACTACGAGCTTCCGGATACGGCGGAATGGCTCACCCATCGAGTGGGACGCACAGCTCGCAACGGCGCCAGCGGCCGCGCTCTTACATTCCTAAGTGAGGACGACGGCGAAAAGTGGCGCAAGTTGCGCCGACTAGGAGCACCACCCTTGCAGTTCGTCGACACCGCACAACTTCTCGACGCCGGCACGATGGCCTTTCTCGCCCACAAACCGGAATCGGACGCGGTCCGGGGTGCAGCCTCTCGTCCGGCCGTGGACCATGGGGCTCGCCCTGTCTATCGGGGCCCGGCGCGACCGCGAAGGGGCCGCCGGAAAGGCAGGGGCTAGCGGTCCGAGTCTTCCCGTCCCCTGGCGGCACTCGCCGCGGGTTGGATTGGTGGGCGCAAAAATTATGCCCGGACCACGCGAGAGCCCCTGCGTCGAGCATCTGTCTCGTCATTCGGTTTAGGGATTACCTGGTCACGTTCCAGCCGACCTTGGGTCCAAGATGACCGCCGGGGCCGGACCAGCCTAGTTGATGGCTGGCCCATGAAACCGACGCCGCGCCGTCTGGTCGCCGAGTCGGTCAAGCGGAGGCGGATGTGGACCCCAGACCGATGTCCTCCGGAACCAGCTCCGGGCGTAGGTTTCGTGCCATCAGGCCGCGCACTGCGTCGGCGACCGAAGTCCCCTCAAAGAGGATGGCATGGACGGCTTGCGTGATCGGTATCTCTACCTGGTAGCGGCGAGCTAGGAGCAGCGCGGCGCGGGAAGCATTGGCACCTTCCGCCACCATCGGAGTCTCCGCCTGCGCCGCCTCCGGGCTTTCCCCTTTACCGATCCTCTCTCCCAGCGTCCGGTTGCGACTGAGGTGGCTGATACAGGTCGCCAAGCAGTCACCCACCCCCGCCAGTCCGGCGAAGGTGAACGGATTGGCCCCGGCTCGAACCCCGAGGCGGGTCATCTCACTGAGGCCTCGGGTGATGATCGCCGCCTTGGCGTTGTCGCCGACCCCGAGGCCGTCACAGACCCCGGCGGCAATGGCGATCACGTTCTTCATCGCGCCCGCGAATTCCACTCCCTGCGGGTCATCATTGGCGTAGAGCCGCCAGCTGGGCGCGTCCAGACGTCGCACCGCCAGAGTCCGGGCCTCGGGGTTGCTGGCGGCGACCACCGCGGCGGTCGGCATGTGGGCGGCCACCTCCGGTGCCAAGTTCGGACCGCTCAAAGCGACCAACTTACTAGCCTCGCTTTCACCCAGGACTTCCGCGAGCAGTTCGGTCATGGTGAGCGCCGAGTCTGGTTCGAACCCTTTGCTGGCACTGATAACCAGGGACGCCTGCCTCACCAGCGGTCGGACTCTCTCGGCAACGGCCCTCTGACCGTGGGTAGGCGCCGCGAAAATGACGGTGGCCGCACCGGAGCATGCCTGCTCCAAGTCGCCAGTCACCTGAATCGCGGGACTGAGCTGGAGCTGCGACAGGTACAGGGGGTGAACCCGGGTCCGGGCCACCTCCTCGGCGAGTTCTGGCCGGCGAAACCAGAGCGAGACTTCGCGCTCGGGGGCATGGAGCAACTCCGCCAAGGCCAGTCCCCAGGATCCCGCTCCGAGGATGACCAGCTTCACCGCGTCTGCTCCGAGCGGCGAATCCTGAGGCGCAGGGGAACCCCCTGGAAGCCGTACCTCTCCCGGAATTGGTTCTCCAGATAGCGAGCGTAGCTGAAGTGCATCAGCTCCGGGTCGTTGACGAAGAATGCGAAGGTGGGAACTCGACTGCGGGCCTGGACCGCGTAGTAAATGCGGAGTCGGCGCCCTCCCCGACCGCTGGGTGGGGGCCTTCGGTCAACCGCTTCCCTGACGAATTGGTTCAGCTCGCCGGTGCCAATGTGTCGTGCCCGCGCTGCGGCCAGCTCGAACGCTGTCGGTAGCACCTTGCGGATTCCCCTTCCCGTGAGCGCGCTGGTGAAGAGGAACGGGGTTCCCGGGGCCCAGTCATAAGCCGCCCTTAGCTCGCGAACGAGGCCTCGGTCGCGGCGGGCGTCCTCGTCGAGGAGGTCCCACTTGTTGAGGGCCACCAAGGTCGCTGCCCCGGCGTCGCGAGCCCTCCCGGCGATGTGCCGATCCTGAGCCCGAAGTGGAGTGGTGGCATCGACAACCAGCACCGCCACGTCTGCCCTCTCCACCACCCGCACGGCGCGCAGCAGGCTGTAGTAGTCGGCGTCCTGGCTGGCCCCGGGGCGCCTGATCCCGGCGGTGTCGACCAAGAGGACCTCACCCTGGTCGGTCTGAACCAAGGTGTCGACCGGATCCCGAGTGGTCCCGGCGACAGTGCTCACCAGCGCCCGGTCTTCGCCCAAGATCCCATTGAGCAAGGAGGACTTGCCGACGTTGGGGCGACCGACGATCGCGCAGCGCAGGGCTACCGAGCCCAGGGTCTGGTCAGTCCATTTGGGCGCCGGGAGTTGGTCCACGATCCGGTCGAGGAGGTCACCACTGCCGCTGCCCGACAGGGCCGAGATCGGGATCGGGTCACCGAGCCCCAGCTCCAGGAACTCGTGTCCCAAGAGCCGGTCTTCTCGGCCTTCGTACTTGTTGCTCACCAGGATGACCGGTTGCCGTGCACGGCGGAGCTCCTCAGCTACCTCGTGATCGGTGGAGGTGAGGCCAGCCTTGGCATCGCAGACGAAGCAGATGACGTCGGCTTCGCGGAGGGCCACCCGCGCCTGGGCTTGGGTGTTGGCCGGAAGGTCACCGTCGGCGGCACCTTTGATAACTCTCTCTAGACCCGCTGTGTCGACCACCGTGAAGGCCCGGCCCCGCCATTCCACGTCACCGTAGATGCGATCGCGGGTCAGACCAGGCTGATCGGAGACGATCGCCCGCCGCTCGCCGGTCAGCCGATTGAACAGGGTCGACTTCCCGACGTTGGGGCGACCGACCAAAGCGACGATCCCGAACCGCGGCGGCGCCGGAGTTTCTGCCTCGGCTTCCATGGCCCGGCGACTGGCCCGGGCCGCGCGAGGTGGCGCGGGTCCGGTCGGGGACGACATCACCCTTGTCCAGCGGGAAGTCGGCGGAGATCGGCACCAGTCATCTGGTGCGGTACCCGAAGTCCCATCGCTGCCAGCAGTGTGGGAGCGATGTCCTGAAGCCCACCGTCGTCGGCGAGCGTGTCACCGGGCCGTCCGTTGGCCAATACCAAGGGGACTCGGCTGGTCGTGTGGGCGGTCAGCGGTGAGCCGTCGCGGGGATCGACCTTGACCTCGGCATTGCCGTGGTCAGCGGTCACCATCAGCAGATAGCCCGCGGCCGCCGCTGCTCGCGCAACCCGGCCGATGCAGCCATCGAGAAATTCAACCGCCGCGATAGTCGCCTCCAGGTCCCCCGTGTGCCCGACCATGTCAGCGTTGGCGTAATTCACCGCAACCAATGAGCTCTCGCCCCTCTCCAGGTGGCTCACGACCGCATCGGTAATCCCCTCCGCGCTCATCGCGGGCACCGCATCATAAGTTGCGACTCTCGGCGAAGGGACCAACAACCGCTCCTCACCCGAGAAAGCCTCCTCGCGGCCGCCGTTCAGAAAGTAGGTCACGTGGGCGTACTTCTCGGTTTCGGCGACGTGGAACTGCTCCAGTCCGGCGTCCGCCACGACCTCAGCGAGGGTGTCTGCCACCAGCGGCTTGGGGAAGGCCACCTCAGCTGGCAACGTGCGGTCGACCTGGGTGAACGTGCAGAGTCGGGCCAGTGCCGGCACATCTCCCTGCCGGAACTCAGTGAATTCGGTATCGACCAGCGCGTGGCACAGCTGACGCGCGCGGTCGGGTCGGAAGTTGAAGTGGACCACGACGTCTCCCGCGGAGATGCCGATCGCCTGGCAACCTGGCTCCACCACCGACGCGGGCGGAACGAACTCGTCGCCGACCCCGGCTGCGTACTGCCCGGCGAGGTACTCCAGGGCGTCCGGGATCCGAAATGACCCTCGCCCCAGAATGGTAGTCAGTGCCCGCTCGGTGCGATCCCAGTGTTGGTCGCGGTCCATTGCAAAATACCGTCCGCCTACGGAAGCCAAGCGACCGACCCCGAGCCGTCTCAGCTCTTCAAGTAGCTC
This sequence comes from Candidatus Dormibacteria bacterium, assembly GCA_050734135.1. Lineage (GTDB taxonomy): Bacteria > Chloroflexota > Dormibacteria > Aeolococcales > Bog-877 > Bog-877. The sequence goes on along the minus strand of JBOHUG010000082.1, from coordinate 55,499 downwards.
GGCGAGGGATTCGCCGCCGCTTTGGGGAGGGGTATCCCGCCCGTCGGTGAAGGCGTGGATCGCCACTCGTTCGAGTCCGACTCTCCCAGCCAGCTGGCAGAGGGCTACCAGGTGGCGCTGGTGACTGTGGACGCCACCCGGCGATACCAGTCCCATGAGGTGGAGCCATTTTTTCTGGCCACTGGCTAGCTTCATGGCATCGGTCAGCACCCGGTTGGTGAAAAAGCTGCCATCGGCAATGGCCGCGTCGATCCGCGTTAGATCCTGAAGCACCACCCGGCCTGACCCGATGGTTAGGTGACCCACCTCGGAGTTGCCCTGCTGGCCGGCCGGCAGTCCGACTGCCTGGCCGCTAGCGGCCACTGTCGTGTGCGGCCACTTGGACAACAGCTCATCAAATTGAGGCGTCTGCGCCAGGGTGATGGCGTTTCCGGAGGTCTCTTCGCCGCAGCCCCAGCCGTCGCAGACACACAGGACGGCGGGCTGAACTGTCGGGTGGCTCACTTAGTTGATTCTCCGGGACGAACTCCACCGGGGGCCTGCTTTAGCAGCATGGCCTGCCCGACCGCGGCGGCCACGGGAATATGCGGGACGGCAACTGGAGACTACCATCCGTCGCTCCGGCGGCTTGAGCTGAAGGTCAGTTGGTAGGGGCGCCGGCTGCGGCGGCAATGGCGCAGAACTCCTCGGCGTCGAGACTCGCCCCTCCGACCAAGGCGCCGTCGACCTCCTCCAAGCCCAGGATGCCGCCAGCTGAGTCGCAAGTCACGCTGCCACCGTAGAGGACTCGGATCTGGGTTCCAGCTCCGGGTGCCAACCGCTCCAGCGTCGCCCGGATTTCGGCGATCACGGCGGTGATATCGGCGGGTTGCGCCGTCGCCCCGGCCCCGATTGCCCAGACCGGCTCATAGGCCAGCGCACACCGTGCTAATTGGGCAGCCGTAAGCCCCTCCAGTCCGGACTGGACCTGAAGACGCAGCACCGCCTCGGTGCCCCCGGAACGCCGCTCCTCTTCGGTCTCCCCCACTGCCAGCAGCGGCCGCAACTGCGCCTCGAGCACGGCATTTAGCTTGCGTCGGACCACATCGTTGGTGTCGCCGAACAGGTGACGGCGCTCGCTGTGTCCGACCAGCACGTGCTGGCAGGAGTCCCGCAGCATCTCCGCCGAAACCTGGCTGGTGAACGCTCCCTCCTTCTCCCAAAAGCAGTCCTGGGCCCCGACGGCGATCCGGGGATCGCCGGCTAGAAGCTGCTGGACGGGCCAAATCGAGATGAACGGTGGCAGCAGCACAACCTCCGCAACCGGCTCGGGGCCGAGTCGCTGCCGGATGCCACTGGTGAGGGCGAGGGCATCGGGAACGGTGGTGTGCATTTTCCAGTTGCCTGCGACCATCGGGCGGCGCGAGAAGTTGGTCATCGAGTTAGGGGTTTGACGGCTCGAGGTGCGTCCCGGAGAGCGGCTACTCCAGGAAGCTGCCGACCTTGCAGAAATTCCAAGGTGGCGCCGCCGCCCGTGCTGATGTGGCTGAAGCCTTGCTCCAGCCTGAGGCTCTGGATCGCCGCCTGGAGGTCGCCTCCACCGGTCACGCTGGTCGCGGATCCGGCCGCGACCGCCTCGGCCAGCCGCTGCGTTCCCCATGCGAACCGAGGATCCTCATAGAGGCCGAGCGGCCCATTCCACACCACCGTGCCTGCAGTCTCGACCAGTGCCTTCCAGCGCTGGATGGTTTCCGGACCCACGTCGAGAATCATCTCGTCCACCGCGATGGCCTCGACCGCCTTGACCAGCACTTGGTCCGCCTTTGGGGAGACGGCAACGGTCGCATCGACAGGGAGCTCGAGGTCGACCCCTCGGGAGGCCGCGTGGGCCAGAATCGCCAGAGCCCGATCCAGGAAATCGTCCTCCACCAGCGAGCGACCGACCTCCCGGTTGGTCGCTTTGAGGAAGGTCGCCGCCATCGCCCCACCCAGGCAGAGACTGTCGACCCGGTCCACCAGGTGGGTCACCAGTTCCAGCTTGGTGCTGAGCTTGTTGCCGCCAATGATCGCCACCAGCGGTCGTTGAGGGTCCTCCAGGATGGCGCTGAGATGGGAGATCTCACTCGCCATCAGACGCCCGGCGACCGCCGGCAATAAGTGGGCCACCCCTTCGATCGAGGCGTGAGCACGGTGCGCCGTGCCGAAGGCGTCGTCAACGTAGAGGTCGGCGAGGCGCGCCAGCTGCCGGGCGAAGGCAGGTTCATTGGCTTCCTCCTCTTTGTGAAAGCGGAGGTTCTCCAACAGCAGTATCTGACCGGGTCGGAGCTCCCGCGCCCGCCGTTCGACCTCCGGTCCCACCGCGTCACGCACCCAGTCGACCGGCACTCCGAGCAACCGCTGGAGGTGGCTCGCCAGGGGTCGCGTGCTGAGGGAGGGGACGACTCTCCCGCCCGGCCGGCCGAGATGGGTGGCGATGATCAGAGCCGTCCCCCGAGAGAGCAGCTCCTGGATGGTCGGCAGAGCCGCCAGTAGGCGACTCTCGTCGCGCAACCTGCCGGCGCCATCGAGGGGGGTGTTGAAATCCACCCGGAGGAGAACGCGCTTTCCAGTGGGGTCGATGTCGTCCAACCCGGCCTTCGGGCGGGTTCGGGTGGCGGTCACCTCAACTGGGCGTCGCGGCCGGCAGGGTGCTGACAATCAGCCTGGTTAGGTCCACCACCCGACAGGAATAACCCCACTCGTTGTCGTACCAGGCGAGCACCTTGGCGTGCTGCGGGCCAGCGGTCATCGTCAGTTCGGAATCCACGATCGACGAGTGAGAATCACCGCGGAAGTCAACCGATACCAGCGCCTCATCCTCGACCCGAAGTATGCCTCGCAGCTCCCCGGCAGCGGCCTCGCGCAGGGCGAGATTGATGGCCTCGGCGCTTGTGGGTTTGCTCGTCAGTACGGTGAAATCGACGATTGAAACGTCGGGAACCGGAACCCGAAGTGAGATCCCCGCGAACTTCCCCCGCAGCTCCGGCACCACCTTGGCGACGGCTTCGGCGGCGCCGCTGCTGGTAGGGACGAGGGACATGGCCGCGGCCCGTGCCCGGCGGGGATCGCGATGAGGCGCATCCAGGAGCCGCTGGTCTCCGGTGTAGGCATGGACCGTGGTCATCAGCCCGCTCTCGATCCCGAACCGCTGGTGGATCACCTTGGCCACCGGCGCCAGACAGTTTGTGGTGCAAGAAGCATTGGAGATGATGTGATGGCGCCTCGGCTGATAGGACGCGTCATTTACTCCCATGCAGATCGTGATGTCCTCACCTTTGGCAGGTGCGGTGATGATCACCTTCTTGGCGCCGCCTCTCTCGATGTGGGGTCGAGCCTGTTCCGCTTGGACGAACAACCCCGAAGACTCGATCACGACCTCGATTCCAAGCCCCGCCCAGTCGATGTCCCCGGGCGCCGGGGCGGCGAAGACCTTGAGCTCACGCCCGTCCACCGTCAGCGACTGGTCATGGGCCACGACATCGCCTGGATATCGTCCCAGGATCGAGTCGTAGCGGAGGAGATGGGCTAGTGATTCCGGGGTCCCGATGTCATTGGCAGCCACGATCTCGAACGACCCGTTCTCACGGGCGGCGCGGAACACGTTACGGCCGATTCTGCCAAAGCCGTTGATACCGACCCGAGTCACCAATCCCCGTCCACCTCCTAGGCCCACGGACTGCTGTAATTCGGGGACGGCGAGTTCCTGAGCGCTCCCCGTCCGGGAGTATAGGCGCGACTGCTCGCCTGGCAGCGCGAGTCTTCCCGGAGGAGTCCTAGGGACGGTCGGGGAGATCGCGATGCCAGATCAGGCTGTTCACCCCAACGGCACCGAGCCGCCGCCCTAATTCCTCGCTGATCGCGACTGATCGGTGAAATCCACCAGTGCAGCCCACCGCCAGCCGGAGCACTCTGCGCGATCGGGCCTGGAGCTCCGGAAGGAGCTCCTGTACCAGCCCCTCCATCGCGGTCACCAGCCGTTCCGCCAGCGCCTGCCCGAGGACGAACTCCTGCACCCGGACATCGAGCCCGGAGAGCATCCGCAGATTAGGTTCCCAGAAGGGATTGCGCAGAGCGCGGGCGTCAACGCACCAGCCCAGATCGAGGGGAACCCCCCTCGGGTAGCCGAAGGACTCCACCACCACGGTGGGCGGCGAAACAAGCTGGGGTCCGAGCAGGTGATCAAGCTGACGAACGCGTGCGCTCAGCACGGGGGCACTCAGGTGGGTGCTGTCCAGCAAAAGATGCGCCCGCAGCCGGGCCGGAAAAATCCGCACCCGGGAGAGCGCGAGCTCCCCTGCTGCCAACCGGGCGTCATCAGGCAGAGGACGGTCGGACCATGGCGCTCCGGATCGCATGAGGCAGGCGCCATCACTGGCTTCGAGCGCTAGCAGCACGGGGCCCTCCCCTTCTCTGAAGTTCTCGGCGATGGCGGCCGGATGGGCTTCGGGACCGCCCTCCCATCCATCGGCCGGCATTCCGGCGCGGCTGAGGGTCGCCATGACTACGGGAACGCCACTGCCCGGCGGCCCGAAGACCAGGATCCCCTGGGGGAGCGGGGGCGTGGCACCCAGGCTCACAGGATCTCCTTGATCGCAGCTGCCACTCCGCGGGTGACCCCGGGGACCGCGGTGAGCTCCTCCCAGGAGGCAGCGCGAATGCCTTCCACGGACCCGAATCTAAGTAGCAGTGCGCGCTTTCGCTTGGGGCCGAGACCTCCGATCTCGTCGAGCCGAGATCGCACGCCGGCCTTGGCGCGTTTAGCCCGGTGACGGGTGATGGCGAAGCGGTGCGCCTCGTCCCGGACCCGCTGCATCAGGAAGAGGGCTGGGCTGCCTTCGGGTAGATGGATCGGATCAGATTGCCCGGGAACGTAGAACTCCTCGAACCGCTTGGCGAGTCCAAAGTGAGGCAGACCGGCCAGGCCGAGTGCCGTCAGTGCCCGATCGGCGGAGGCCAGTTGACCCGCCCCCCCGTCGACGATGATCAGGTCGGGTCGCAACCCGAGGCTTTCGTCCCGCTCTCCGGAGTCCCCCAGGTGGGCCAGCCGACGTGACAGGACTTCCTCCATGCTAGCGAAGTCGTTAGGACCCTGCACAGTCCGAATGGCGAATATGCGGTAGGCCGAAGGCTTGGGTCGAGCTTCCTCAAAGACCACCATTGAACCGACGCTCTGCTCACCCATGGTGTTGCTGATGTCGTAGCACTCGATCCGCTGCGGTGGGTTCCTCAGTCCCAGTCGCTGGCGCAGATCCTCGAGCACCGCGGCCACCCGTCCCGCGTCGAAGTCCTGGGCGATTCGCGCCTGCCCCAGCGAGGCGGCGGCCGTCTCCCCGGCTCGGGCCAGCAGCGCGCGGAATCTTCCCCGCCGCGGCACCAGGACTTCCACCCGGGCTTCCCGCCGACTCTCCAGAAAGGCCTGGAGGAGTCCAGGTGCGAGTGGAGTCTCAGGCAGATAAAGCGTTCTCGGGACGTGGGTCGAATTGGCGTAGTACTGGGACGTGAAGCTGGTGACCACCTCCCCCACGCTCAGGCCTCTCACCCCTTCCAGGGGATGGCATTCTACTCCCTGCAGCCGACCGTCCCTGACCAACAGTACGGCTGCCATGCCCTGGCTGCCCTCTACAGCTACCCCCACCACATCGACATCGGCACCCAGCCGGGGGCTCGTCAACTGCTCGTGAGCCAGCTTCTCAACGGTCTGGAGCCGGTCTCGCAACGCCGCTGCTCGCTCGAAGTCAAGCTGCTCGCTGGCGCGCTGCATCTCCGTCCGAAGGCGCATGGTGACAGCGCCCACCTGTCCATCCATGAAAGCGGCCGCATCGTCGAGCAGCGCCGCATACGGTCCGGGCTTGATTAGCCCGGCGCAGGGACCGGCGCAGATGCCGAGGTGGTAGTCCAGGCAGACCCGGCCCCGCCCGAAGATCGTGTCCGCACACCCGCGAAAAGGGAAGACGGTGCGGATTTCCCGTACCGAGCGGCGCAGAGATTTGGCATCGGTGTAGGGACCGAAGTAGCGGTCGCGATCCGTCCCCAAGCGCCGGCTGAAGGTGGGGCGAGGAAAGGCTGCTAGCTTCTCACGGGGATCGTCGGGCACCAGCTCAGGACGCTTCGCCACTGGCGCCGGGATCCGGAAGTAGAGGTAATTCTTGTCATCACGGAGCCTTACGTTGAAGCGGGGGTGGTAACGCTTGATCAGGGTGTTTTCAAGAATTAGTGCCTGCTGCTCGCTCCCGGCCGCGATCACCTCGAAGTCGAATGCGGAGTCGACCAGACGCCGAATCCGAGGGGGCTGCGACTCCCAGCCGGAGAAGTAGCTGCGCAGACGGTCGCGCAGGTTGGCTGACTTCCCAACGTAGAGCACCTGCCCTTGTGCCCCCCGGAAGAGGTAGACCCCGGGAGTGGCCGGTGCGCCCTTGAGGCGGGCTTTGAGCAGCGCCGGACTCTGGCGAAGCTTGCTGCCGGACGCCTGATCCGCGCCTTCGGTAACCAGCTCTCCCTCGGGCGCAGGCGTGGTCAAAACGGGTCGCGACCCGGCAGCCATCGCTAGCGCACCCCCAAGGCGCCCAGGCTGGCAGTGACCACCAGGATCACCGCCAGCAGCACCAAGAGGCCCACCAGAACCAGGCAGGCGCGCCGTTGCCAGCCCTGAAAGGTTCGCGGCGGTTGCCCTGTCGGCGGCCCGTCTTCTGCCGACCTCTTCACACAGCCACCTGGTCCCGAGGTGCGGAGGCGCGGCGCTTCGCCGACCGCAGCAGGGGAGCCAGATAGCTACCGGTCGACGACCCAGGCGTCCGGGCCACCTGCTCCGGGGTTCCTTGGGCGACGATGGCCCCCCCGGCCGCGCCTCCGTCGGGGCCCAAATCGACCAACCAGTCGGCGGATTTGAGCACATCGAGATTGTGCTCGATCACCACCACAGTGTTGCCTTGTTCAACTAGGCGGTGGAGCACTCCGAGCAACCGCCCCACGTCTGCGAAATGGAGGCCGGTGGTCGGCTCGTCAAGGATGTAGAGAGTCCTGCCGGTGCTCCGGCGCGAGAGTTCGGTGGCCAGCTTGACTCGCTGGGCCTCACCGCCGCTGAGCTGGGTGGCGGGCTGTCCCAGGTGGAGGTAGCCCAGCCCCACATCGACCAGCGTCTGCAGCTTGCGGGCAATGCTGGGCTGATTGCGGAAGACCTTGGCTGCCTCTGCTACCGAGAGCCCCAGCACATCGGCGATGGAGTGGCCCTTGAACCTGACCTCCAGCACCTCGTGGGTGTACCGCTGGCCTTTGCAGACCTCGCAGGTGACGTAGATGTCGGGCAAGAAATGCATCTCGATCTTGATCAGCCCGTCGCCCTCGCATGCCTCACAGCGACCGCCCCGGACATTGAAGGAGAACCGCCCCGGCTTGTAACCCCGGGCCCGGGCTTCCGGGAGCTGAGCGAAGAGTTCCCGAATCGGAGTGAAGAGCCCGGTATAGGTGGCGGGGTTGCTCCGGGGAGTGCGTCCGATCGCCGCTTGGTCCACATCCACCACCTTGTCAAGCTCATCGAGCCCATCGATCCGGTCATGAGCTGCCGGGCGCTGTTTCGCGGAGTAGAAGTACTGGGCACAGCGGCGATAGAGGATGTCGTTGACGAGGGTGCTCTTGCCGGACCCGCTCACCCCTGAGACGCCCACGAAACAGCCGATGGGAAAGGCGACATCCAGATTGCGCAGGTTGTTGGCCCGGGCACCGCGCACCACGATCTCGCCGGTGGCAGGGCGCCGCATCGAGGGCACCTCGATGCGTTCGTCGCCGCGAAGGAACTGGGCCGTTAGCGAGTCGGGGCTCTGCAGCACTTCGGGCAGGGTGCCCGCCGCCACCACGTAGCCCCCGTGCTCTCCAGCACCGGGTCCCATGTCGACTACGAAGTCGGCGCGGCGAATGGTCTCCTCGTCATGCTCCACCACCACCACGGTGTTGCCCAGCTCCCGGAGTTGGAAGAGCGTCGCCAGCAATTTGCCGTTGTCGCGCTGGTGGAGGCCGATGCTGGGTTCGTCGAGGATGTAAAGCACGCCGGTCAGCCGGCTCCCGATCTGTGTCGCCAGCCGGATTCGCTGCGCCTCGCCCCCCGAAAGCGATCCGGCTGCCCGGTCGAGGGTTAGGTACTGCAAGCCAACGTCATTGAGGAAACCCACCCGCTCCCGAATCTCCTTGATGATCCGGCGGGCTATCTCCTCTTCGCGGTCGGAGAGCCGCCAGCCGGCAAGGGTGGCCAGGACCTCATCGACCGGTTGAGCGCAGACGTCCATAATCCCCAGGCCATCCACGGTGACCGCCAGAAACTCCGGCCGGAGCCGCTTGCCTTTGCAGGTGAGACAGGGGCGCTGCATCATCAGCCGCTCAATCCCCTCTTTGACCGCAGCCGACTCGGTCTCCCGATAGCGCCGCTCCAGGTTAGGGATCACCCCTTCGAACTTGGCCTGATAGTTGTGGACCCGTCCGCCCCGGCTCCGAAAGTGCATCGGGACCGTCTCCCCCTTCGGCAAGCCGTACAGAATCACGTCACGCTGGCCTGCGGTCAGTCGCCGCCAGGGCTTATCCAGGGGAACTCCGTTCTCCCGGGCGACGGCCTCGATCAAATCTGTCATCCACTGCTGCGCCGGCCCCCAGCTCCAGCCGGAGACGACTCCCTCGGCGATCGACCTTTCGGGATCGGTGACCACCGCCTCCGGGTCTACCTCCATCCGGGCCCCAAGACCTGTGCAAGCAGGGCAGGCGCCGTGGGGGTTGTTGAAGGAGAAGTTGCGGGGCTGGGGTTCCTCCATCGAGAGGCTGTCATAGACGCAGGCGAACTGTTCCGAGAAGAGCATGTCCTGAAGCTCGGTGCCGACGTCGGCGGCCGCGATCAATACCGTGCCACCCGAGAGCAACGCGGCCTGCTCACAGCTCTCCCGGAGCCGTGAGCGTGCGTCCGGCTCGACCACCAGCCGGTCCACCACAACCTCCAGGTCATGCTTCAGCTTTTTTTCCAGCTGGGGTGCCTCGTCCAGGGAGTGAACCTGGCCATCGATCCGAACTCTTACATAGCCCTGCCGACGAGCCAGCTCAAAAACTGCCTGGTGTTCCCCCTTCCGGCCCTGGATCATCGGTGCCAGGACCAGAATCCGCGTCCCCTCCGGCAGGTCGGCCACCTGGTCCGCGATCTGCTCGACCGTCTGCCGGGAGATCTCTCGGCCGCACTTGGGACAGTGGGGATGGCCGACTCGGGCGTAGAGGAGACGGAGGTAGTCGTAGACCTCGGTCACCGTACCCACCGTCGACCGCGGGTTGCGCCCGGCACCCTTCTGGTCAATCGAGATCGCCGGCGAGAGGCCATCGATGTGGTCTACGTCAGGCTTCTCCATCTGCCCTAGGAACTGGCGGGCGTATGCGGAGAGGGACTCCACGTACCGACGCTGGCCCTCGGCATAGATGGTGTCGAAGGCCAGCGATGACTTTCCCGACCCGCTCAGTCCGGTGATCACGGTCAACTGGTCCCGGGGGATGTCCAGATCGACATCGCGAAGGTTGTGCTCGCGGGCTCCTCGGATCGAAATATAGGCCTGTCCCATCTCCGCGTAGCGTACCGTTTTTCGAGGCCCGACGAACGCCTGTACGCCCACCCTGTCGCCTCCCTACGCCGTCCCCAGCCAACTGCCAAACTCCGGAGATGGCAGCTCCCGCTCACGCTCCGGCAGGCCCTGAGAGCCTCGCCTGGTTGGGGGTGGCCCGACTGGCCGAGCTCCTCCGGAGCGGACAGCTCTCACCCGGCGAGGTGCTGGCGGACTGCCTGGTGGGCATCGAAAGGCTCGACCCGCAGCTGAACGCTTTCGTGGCGGTGCTCCGCGAATCCGCGCTGGTCCAGGCAGAGCTCTCCGATCGCCGCCTGGAGGCGGGCGCCCCGGGGCCGCTGGAGGGAGTGCCAATCGCGATCAAGGACAACCGGGCGGTCGCCGGCTTCCCCACGACCATGGGCTCCGCGGCCGCTCCCACCGGGGTCGCCTCCCGCGATTCCGAGGTGGTCGCGAGACTGCGCGCGGCCGGGGCGATCCTGATCGGAAAGACCACCCTGCCCGAGTTTGGGGCTATCCCGGTGACGGAGAGTGTCCGGCTCGGCCAAAGCCGCAATCCCTGGTCCCCGAGCCACACCCCGGGCGGATCCAGCGGCGGTTCGGCGGCGGCTGTGGCGGCGGGAATGGTACCGGCCGCGGAGGGCAACGACGCGGGCGGCAGCCTGCGCATCCCGGGCTCCTGCTGCGGCCTCTTTGCGCTCAAGCCCACTCGCGGTCGGATTCCCCTCGGTGAGCAGGGCGGCGACGGACTAGGGGGGCTCGGTGTCGACGGCTTCCTCACCCGCAGTGTCGCCGACTCCGCCCTGCTGCTGGACGTGGTGGCGGGCAGCAGCCTGGGAGAACCCTGCCCGGTCGCCCCGCCACCCATCTCTTTCTCGGCGGCGGTCGCCAGCCCTCCCAGACGCCTTCGGGTGGGCTTCACCACCCTCCCGCCGATCGACGTACCCGTCCATCCTGCCTGCGAATCCGCCACCACAAGCGCGGCGAAGCTGTTGGAGCGACTCGGCCACCAGGTGGATCGGGTCGAGCCCGGCTGGCGGCTTCCGGAGGCCGCTCTCGACTTCCGCCTGCTTTGGGCCGTCGCCATGGATCTCGCCCGGCGCAGCGCCGGCTCGGAGGGAGGGGATTCGCGCCAGCTTGAACCTCACGTCCGTTACCTGGCCGAGCTGGGTGCCGGGCTGAGTGCGACCGACTTCCTGTTGGTCCGCCAGCGGCTGCAGCTTTTCGGTTCGTCGATCTCTTGGCTCTGGCGCCGCTACGACGTGGTTCTCACCCCGACACTGGCTCAGCCGCCACTTGCCATCGGAGAGCTCCTGGCAGGTAGCGACATCCACCCCGAGTTGGCCCCGCAGCGGTCGGACCGGTTCAGCCCCTTCAGCACCGTGGCCAACCTCACCGGGCAGCCGGCGGCCCAGCTCCCGCTCCACCAGCACCAGGGCCTTCCGATCGGCGTTCAGCTGATCGGAAGGTACGGCGACGAGGCCACGCTGCTCCAGCTCTCCCAGACCCTGGAAGGCGCCAGCTCCTGGTTGGACGCTCGACCTCCGCCCGTCTTCCCGGATCGAGCCTAGACCAGCTTTGCCTCCAGAAAGATGTCTGTGCCTGCCAGCGCCTTGGAGACCGGGCAGGAGAGCTTGGTGAGGTGGGCCTGCTCCTGGAACACCTCGTCGCTGATTCCGGGGACTTCGGCGGCGGTGACCAGGTGAATCGTCGTGATGCGGAATCCCTCGCTCAGCTTCTCGATGGTCACCTCGGCGGCGGTCTCCAAGCGGGCGGGGGGATGGCCGACCCCGGTCAGCGCACCCGCCAAAGCCATGTTGAAGCAGGCTGCATGGGCCGCCCCCAGCAGCTCCTCGGGGTTGGTGCCGGGATCTGAGGCGAAACGCGATCCTCGGGTGTACTCCGCGGCTACGGTCCCACTCTCAGTGCGAATGTTTCCGCCGCCGCCTTGCTCGCTCGGAGCCCAACTGGCTCGGGCCTTCCTGACCGGCATAAATCTCCTCCTTGTGGCAGTCGTGGGCGCACCCAGTTTCTTCCTTGGCTCGGTCGCCGGGGACTTTTCCGAGCAGAACTCTTCCTGGCCGAACCTAGCCTCGACGGCGGGGCCGGGCGGTCGAGCTAGCTCGGCGCTTCTGGACCGAGCGGTCAACTCCGGGGGCCTGGCCCATGTCAGTCGCCATCCGCCGGAGTCCCACCAGGCGGTCCCGCATCTGCGCCGCGCGCTCGAACTCGAGGTTGGAGGCTGCCTTGCGCATCGCCTTCTCCACCTCTTTGGTCAGCCGCAGGAGCTCGTCAGGCGGGAGGCCAACCGCGTCCTGGAACTCTGCCGCCGCCTCCTGCAGCTCGGCACGGACCATCTCCTGGTCTCGGACCGCCTTGACGATGGTGGCGGGGGTGATTCCATTGTCCAGGTTGTGCTGCGCTTGGACCGTTCGGCGGCGGGCGGTCTCCGCCAGGGTCTGCTGCATCGCGTCGGAGCTCCGGTCGGCGTACATCACGACCCGGCCGTGAACGTTGCGGGCCGCCCTGCCAGCGGTCTGGATCAGGGAGCGGAAGCTGCGCAGGTAGCCCTCCTTGTCGGCGTCCAGGATGGCGATGAAGCTCACCTCCGGCAGGTCCAGTCCCTCGCGCAGCAGGTTGATCCCGACGATGACGTCATACACCCCGAGCCGGAGGTCCCGGATGATCTCCACCCGCTCGAGGGTCTCCACGTCGGAGTGCAGGTACTGAACCTTGACCCCGGCCTCGCGCAGATAGTCAGTCAGATCCTCGGCCATCCTCTTGGTGAGCGTCGTCACCAGGCATCGCTCGGAGGCAGCAGCCGTGCGCCGGATCTCCCCCAGCAGGTCGTCCACCTGACCTTTGGACGGCCGCACTTCGATGTTGGGGTCCAGCAGCCCCGTCGGCCGGATCAACTGCTCGGCAACCCGGGTCGAGTGTTCCAGCTCGTAGGGACCCGGTGTGGCCGACACGTAGATGACCTGGCCCACCGACTGCTCCCACTCAGCGAAGGTGAGCGGTCGGTTGTCCAGCGCCGAGGGCAGCCGGAATCCGTACTCGACCAGGGGGATCTTTCGGGACCGGTCGCCCCCGTACATTCCCCCGATCTGGGGCACCGCCACGTGAGACTCGTCGACCACGATCAGAGTGTCCTTGGGCAGGTAGTCCATCAGGGTGAAGGGCCGCTCCCCCTCGCGGCGTCCGCTAAGGTGCCGCGAGTAGTTCTCCACCCCGGCGCAGGTGCCGGTCTCCCGCAGCATCTCCAGATCGAACATGGTCCGCTGCCGCAGCCGTTGAGCCTCAAGCAGCTTCTGGTGGTGGTCCAGTTCTGCGGCGCGCCACTCCAGCTCCTCTTCGATGGCGGTGATCGCCAGCGCCAACTTGTCCCGGGGAGTGGCGTAGTGAGACGCCGGAAAGACGGTCAGCTCGTCTCGCTCGGTGAGAATCTCCCCGGTCAGGGGATCGAAGTCGCGGATCCGCTCGACTGTGTCGCCGAAGAACTCGATCCGGCTGGCGATCTCCTCGTAGGCAGGCTGCACGTCGACGACATCGCCCCGAACCCGGAAGCGGCTGCGCCCGAAGTCCAGGTCGTTGCGGGAGTACTGCAGGTCGACCAGCTTGCGAAGCAGGATGTCCCGCCGCCAGCTCACCCCCCGGCGCACCTCGAGCGACTCCCCCAGATAGTTCTCCGGCGAGCCGATTCCGTAGATGCAGGAGATGGAGGCCACCACGATCACATCCCGCCGGGTGAGCAGCGAGCGGGTGGCGGAGTTGCGCAGCCGGTCAATCTCCTCGTTGCGAGACGAATCCTTCTCAATGTAGGTGTCGGTGCGGGCGATGTAGGCTTCTGGTTGGTAGTAGTCGTAGTACGAGACGAAGTACTCGACGGCGTTCTTCGGAAAGAATGCTCTGAATTCAGCCCAGAGCTGGGCCGCTAGGGTCTTGTTCGGACTCAGCACCAACACCGGCCGCTGAACTTCCGAGATCAGATTGGAGATGGTAAAAGTCTTGCCGCTTCCCGTGACCCCCAAGAGAACCTGCTGCAAGTCACCCTGGACCACCCCGGAGGTCAGCTGGGTGATCGCCTCTGGCTGGTCGCCGGTGGGCGTGAAGGGAGACTCCAGGTCAAATTCGGGCACCTGTCGAGTATCGCAGTGTGGACGGCAGCGCACCGCCTCTCATCGGAGCCTGGAATGGCCCTCCTGAGCTGCTCGGAGGTGGCAGTCGAATATGCGGACCGGGTGGTGTTCAGCGGACTCGACCTGCAACTCGAGCCTGGCGACCGCCTGGGAGTGGTCGGCAGCAACGGGGAGGGCAAGTCCAGCCTGCTCAGTCTGCTGGCGGGAGAGCAACCACCGAGTTCGGGACGGGTCGAACGCCAGGGTCGCCTGCTGCTGGCGCACCTGCCCCAGGAATCCCCCGAGCCGGTCGCCGAGACCGTCCTCGGGGAGGCTATGGCAAGCCGGCTGGATCTGGCCCGGCTCCGAGACGAGCTGGGACATCTGGAACACCGGCTGACGATTCCGGGCCCCGACAGCGAGGCAGAGCTCGCCCGCTATGGTGAAGCCCAATCCGCCTACGAGGGACTAGGCGGCTACGAGTTGGAGGCGAGGGCGCGGGCGGTCCTGAACGGGCTCGGACTCGGCGATGAGGAGCAGGCCCGTTCTCCCCACGAGCTCAGTGTGGGCCAGATCCGACGGCTGGAGCTGAGCAAGCTGCTGCTTCAGGACGTCGACCTACTCCTCCTCGACGAGCCCACCAACCACCTGGATCTCTCCGCCATCGAGTGGTTGGAGTCCGACCTGCTCCAGAGCGCGCCCACCTTGTGCCTGGTCGCCCATGACCGGCGGCTTCTGGAGCGGATCTGCACGCGAATCGTCGAGCTGGCGTCAGGTCGGGCCGAGGTGTACGAGGGCGGGTACACGAGCTACCTTCGCCAGCGTCAGGAGCGCCGCCTCCGGTGGCGCCGGACCTGGGAAGCCCAGCAGGCCCACATCAACCACCAGGAGGAGTACATCCGGCGTTACAAAGCGGGCCAGCGGGCCCGGCAGGCACGCGGACGGCAAACGTTGCTGGACCGCTTGGAGCGAGTTCCCGAGCCCACCGAACTCCAACGAATGCGGCTCACGCTGCATGCGGCACCCAGCGCGCAGGTCGTGGTTCGAACCGAAGGGCTCGTTTGCGGTCGGGGTCAGGTTGAGTTCTTCACGGTCCCCGATCGCGGGGTGGCTCGTGGGGACCGGATCGCCGTTCTCGGGCCAAACGGCTCGGGCAAGACCACTTTGCTCCACACCCTGGCCGGTCAACTCCCGCCGGTGCGAGGTCGAGTGATTCCCGGCGCCCGAGCCCGCATTCGGGAGTACCACCAGGACTTCGCCGACCTCGACGTGGATCGGACCGTATTGGAGAACCTCCTTGATGACCATCCAGGATCACTCCCCGAGCGGGCTCGGACAGTGCTTGGCGCCATGCTCTTCAGCGGAGAACGCGCCCTCAGTCGAGTCCGGGAGCTCTCCGGAGGGGAGAAGGCCCGGGTGGCGCTCTCACGGCTCGGCATGGACGACGCGAACTGCCTGCTTCTCGACGAGCCCACCAACCACTTGGACATCCCTTCCCAAGAGGTCCTGGAGGAAGCGCTTGCCGGCTACCCCGGTGCGGTGGTCCTGGTCTCGCACGACCGCTACTTCGTAGACTCGGTGGCGACCACTGTCTACCAGGTGGAGGCCGGCCAGCTCGTGGAACGCCGGTCCTCACCCCCAAAGCCGCCGAGCCACCCCGCTCTTCGCCGCGTCCGAACCCAACTCCGGAAGACCACTGCTCCCACCCCGACCCTCCCTTCGCGCCGAGAGGTCGAACTCCAGATTGAGAAGCTGGAAGAGGAGAAAAAGGAGCTGGAAGCGAGGCTGGCCGATCCCCTGACATTCCAGGCGACCGACCGCGGCCGACCGGTGCTGCGGCGCTTTGAAGCGGTCCGGGAGGAGCTGGATGCGGCCTACGCCCGTTGGTTGGCGCGGGAGCCGAGTACCGAGCGGTAGACCTCGGCGATCTGAGGTCCGACCGCGTTCCAGGAGAACCGCTTCACGACAGTCTGCCGGGCCTCCGCCGAGAGCTCTTCCCACCTCTCTCGACCCCCTAGAATTCCCTCCGCCGCCGCCAGGAGCTCTGCCTCGTCCTCGAGCGGAACGAGGACCACCCCTCCGCCTTTAAGGTCGGCCAGCCCGGGGACATCGGTCCCCAGGACCGGAGTTCCCGAGGCCATCGCTTCCAGAGCCACGATTCCAAGACCTTCGTAACGCGAGGGCACGACCATCAGCAAGGCGCGCTGGTAGGAGCGTGCCAACTCCGACTCCGAAACCCGGCCCCTAACTTCGAGCCGACCACCGAATTCTCGAGCCGCTGCCTCGGCCGCCTGCAGCAGCGGTCCCTCGCCGCAGATTTCGGCCCGCAGTCGAGGGAACTTCTGGCTGAGCACCCGGAAGGCCGAGATGAACTGAGGCACCCCTTTGATCGGCACCAGCCGGCCCACGAAGAGAACGGTATCGCGCTCCCCGTAGCCGCCCGCGGGATGGAGCCAGTCGGTGTCGATTCCGATCGGGATCACCGAGATCTTCTCCTTGGGAACGTCGTAGTCCTTGGCCAGCGAGCTGGCGGTTGAGGGCGAGATGGAGATCACGTGTTCGGAGAAGCGATAGGCGCGCGCTTCGATCGATCCGAGCGGGCGGGTGGCTATGCGTCGGCCGTGGGCGGTCCGGTAGGTGTGGTTGGCGGTGTAAACCAGGGGTGCCGTCGGCGGGTGGCGGAAGAGCAGGACCCCCCCCGGGCCACCTAGGGCATGCCAAAGATCCGGTTTGAGGGCGGTCGCCACTTCCGGTAGCCGTCGGCGCAGCCAGAGCGAGAAGTCCAGGGGAGCCCGGCGGGTGCGCCGGGGGATTCTTAGCCCGGGACCCCAAGGAGTCCGCCGGGCGCTCACCATCTCGATGCTGAAGCCGACCTTCGGCATCTCCTGCTCCAGGGCACCCGCGTACCTACCCTGACCTCCGATGGGGGGTACATCATCGTAGGAGAGCACGGCAACCCGGGAGCTCAGCGCTGGCACCTTAGGCAAAAGACCGTCGCCCTCCCCCCTACTCGCGTTTGGCGTAGGGTAGCGCCGCAGCGCACGCAAGGTAAGCCTCCCCGCCCGTACGCGAAGAGGGCTTCGTAAGCTTCGCCCCGGGCCCCGAAGCCGTCCCGAAAGTCGGAAAAGGAGGTACCCCGGCGCGCGAGCGCCTCCCGCATCACGAGTGGGAGCGCCAGCAGCAGCCGGCTTGCCTCGGCGCGGGTGAGGGTGAAGGCCCGCCGTTGGGGGCGTATTCCAGCTAGGAAACACGACTCATCCGCATAGATATTGCCGCAGCCCGCCACCATCGCCTGGTCCAAGAGAACCGCCTTAACCGGCCGGGCCGATCGCCGCAAGGCGTCGGCAAACCCGCTTTGGGGGAAACCGGGAGAGAGTGGCTCCGGCCCTAATTTGGGTAGCGCCCCGCTTCGCTCCAGCTGGTCGGGCCGACCGAGGAGCAGCCGGCCGAAGCGACGCGGGTCACGGAACCGCAACTGGCTCAGGTCATCGAGCTCCAGCACAAGGTGGGTGTGGCTGACCCTGGGCTGGTCTGGGCGCTGCAGGGTGAGCGTCCCAGTCATGCCCAGGTGAACGACCAGGTGCTCGCCGCCACTCAGCCCGAGATGGATGAACTTTCCTCGGCGCCGCATCGTTACTAACAGGTGACCCTCGGTGCGCGCGGAAAAGCTGGCCGGGTCAGCGAATCTGAGAACCGAGGTACGAACCAGCTCGGCCCGGCTCACTGTCCGACCCACCAGATGGGGCCGCAGGTCGCGGACGATGGTCTCGACCTCGGGAAGCTCGGGCACCCGTGTCTCAGGCAGTGGCCCGGCGCAATGGGGTCAAATCCCTCCAATTTGGTCCGCTCTTCAGGTCGACTATCAAGGGCACCGCGAGCTCGATCGCGGCCGCCATACCGGTGGCGGCCAGCTCTGCCACTTCATCGATCGCCCCGGCCGGCACCTCGAAGAGCAGCTCGTCGTGAACCTGGAGCAGCATCCGGGCGGGATTGCCGGAAGCGCGCAGCGCCTGGGCGGTGCGGATCATTCCCAGCTTCATGATGTCGGCCGCCGAGCCCTGGATCGGCATGTTGATCGCCATCCGCTCGCTCGCCTCGCGGACCTGGCGATTGCTGGAATTAATGTCGGCCAGGTACCGGCGCCGGCCCAAAATGGTGCTGACGTAGCCCTGTTGGCGCGCCTGCCCCCGCACGGTCTCCAGATAGACATGAACCCCCGCGTAAGTGGCGAAGTAGCGACGAATGAAGTCGTCGGCAACTTCAGCGGCGATCCCCAGGTCCCGTGAGAGTCCATAGCTGGAGAGGCCGTAGAGGATGCCGAAGTTCACCACTTTGGCCATCCGACGCTGATCTGCCGAAACCTGATCCTGGGTAACCCCGAAGACCTGGGCAGCGGTGTCGGCGTGAACGTCGTCCCCTCGGGCGAAGGCGGCGCTGAGCTGGGGATCCTGGCTCAGGTGGGCCAGCACCCGGAGCTCGATCTGGGAGTAGTCGGCGGAGAGCAACACCCACTCCTCCGGACCGGGGATGAAGGCCGCCCGGATCCGGCGGCCTAGCTCGGTGCGAATCGGAATGTTCTGAAGGTTCGGGTCGGTGGATGAGAGCCTCCCAGTGGCAGCTACCGCCTGGTTGAAAGTGGTATGCACCCGCCCGTCATCGGCGTCGACCAGGTCGGGCAGGGCGTCCACGTAGGTGCTTTTAAGCTTGGTGACCTGGCGCCACTCCAAGACCAACCCCACGATGGGGTGTTCGTCTCGGAGCGCCTCCAGGGCCTGAGCGTCGGTCGAGCGTCCGGTCTTGGTGCGACGCGAGCTCTTCAGTCCCAGCTCGTCGTACAACAAGGCGGCCAGTTGCGGTGTCGAACCGGGGCTGAAGGCCCGTTCCGCCAACCGGAACATTTCCGACTCCAGCTCGGCTATCTGAACGGTCAGAGCAGCCGAGATCGCACGCAGCTGGGCAGCGTCCAGCCGAACTCCGAGGGCCTCCATCTCAGCCAGGATCCCCAGCACGGGAAGCTCGAGATCCCGGAGCAGCTCGCTGGCGCCGAGTTCGGCAAGCCTGGCCTCCAGCTTCGGCTTGATCGCAGCCGCGCAGGCAGCCTCCCCACCGTACAGCTGGGCCGCCTCCGCCAAGCTCAGCGATGAGGGTAGACGGCTCGCCGCCCCCTTCCCGAGGTAGGTCTCCCGCTCCGGGGCCGGCGGGCCGTCCCACTCTCGGCACAGCGCCGACAGGGTCGGGGTCCGACTTCGGGAGTCCGCAAGGTAGGCAGCCAGCACGCAGTCGAACCCCTCCCCGTCCAGGTCCGCTCCGGCTCCCCTCAGGGCCAGAATCGCCTCCTTTAGTTGATAGCTCGACTTCTTGATCGCGCTCTGGGCCAGGAGCTCGGTCAAGGGCCGGAGCTGCTGCCAGCTGAGCGCATCGGGTAGGGGAGGCGCCACCGGGCAATACCAGCTGTGATCGCCGTCGGTAGCGACCGCGAGGCCCACGACCACCCCCTTGCGAGGCGGACCGTCGACTGCCACCTCGACGGTGCAAGAGCCGGCGCGAGTCAGCGCGGTCACCAGCGCCTCGACCGCGACCGACGTCTGGACCAGCTCGGTAGGCGCCGCCGAGGGTCGATCTGCAGCGACCGCCCCGACACTCGCCGCCGAGCTCGGTAACCGGTTCACCAAGCTCGGCATTCCGAGCTCCTCCAGCAGGGCGGCGGCCGCCTCTCGGTCGTACTCCTGCAACCGGCAGTTGGCGAGATCCAGGGTCACACCCGGCACCTCCTGCACGATGGTGACCAACTCCCGGCTGAAGTTGGCCACCTCGGCGTTGCCGGAGAGCGCCGTCCGCATTCGTCCCGGTGGCATTGAGTCCACCGCGGCCAGCACTCCATCGAGCGAGCCGAACTGTTGGATCAGCGCAGCGGCACTCTTCTCGCCGATCCCGGGTACCCCGGGGATGTTGTCGCTGGTGTCGCCCCGGAGCGCCTTGTAGTCGATGATCCGTACCGGCTCGAACCCGAACCGCTCCCTGATCGCGGCGACGTCGTAGATCAGCGGGTCACTGTTACCTCGCCGACTGCTCTGGACCACGGTGTGTTCGTCCACCAGTTGGAGCAGGTCCATGTCCCCGGAGAGGATGACGGTTTCGCAGTTGGCTGCCTTGGCCTGGTAGGCAAGCGTTCCGAGCACGTCGTCAGCCTCGAAGCCGGAGACCATCAGGACTGGAATGTTGAGACGCTCGGTGATCTGCTGGCAGATCGGGATCTGGGCGATCAGCTCATCGGGGGTCACCTGTCGAGTGCCCTTGTAAGTGGCCAGCTTGGCGTCCCGAAAAGTGGGGCCGGGAGGGTCGAAGGCGGCCACGGCACAGTCGAAGTCCCGGGCCAGCGCTAGCAGCAGCATTGATGTGTAGCCGTAGGCGACCCGGATCGCCTCCCCCCGGCGATTGGTCATCTCCGGGAGCGCGTGGTAGGCGCGGAAAGCCAGCCCATGGGCATCGACGAGCAGGAGACGGGTCCGCGGTCCTGGCTCAGTTGGCATGGGGCAATTATCCTGACCACGACCGCTCAGGACCGTGTCCGGAGCTGAGAGAAAGCTGGATCGGCGGTCGTAGACTCAACTGATCTGCGACTTGTCGGGGCACTCCGCTGGACTGCTCGCTAGTTCCCGCACAGCCGCGCTTAGCCCGGCGGATTCCGAGCGGAGGCCCGAGCGGTGCCCAATTCGAGGGTGACCCTTCGCGATGTTGCCCGCACAGCGGGGGTCCACCCGGGTACCGCCTCTAGAGCCCTGAACTCTGAGCGGCGCCATCTGGTCAAGGTCGAGACGGCCGAGCGGGTCCTGCAGGTGGCCGAGCAACTTCAGTTTAGACCTGACCCGGCCGCTCGGAGCCTGAAGACCAGGCGCTCATATACGGTCGGAGTGCTAATCCCCGACCTCAACAATCCACTCTTCCCCCCCATCGTTCGGGGCATCGAGGACACCCTGACGCTCCATGGCTTCGTGGTCCTGATGGGGAACACGGACAACGACGAGGAGCGCGAGCGGAGGGTCTTTGAGGGGATGCGCTCTCGCCATGTCGATGGGTTCATCGTGGCCACGGCCCGGCAGCGGCACCCGCTCTTGGACCAGGCCGCTGCCGAAGAGCTGCCTGTGGTGCTGGTGAACCGGGTCCTGGAAGACAGTTCCCTCCCCTCGGCCTCGGTCGATGACCGCCTCGGTGCTCGGCTGGCGGTGGCCCACCTCGTGAAGCTGGGGCATCGCCGGATCGCGCACATCGCCGGACCCCAGGATCTCTCGACCGGACGGGGTCGGCTGAGCGGATTCGAGTCCGGGATGGCGGCGGCCCGGCTCGTGGTAGAGCCCCGGCTGTTGGCATTCGCGAGGGGCTTCTCGCGCTCCGAAGGCCAGCGCTGCCTCGCCGAAGTACTTCGAAGCGGCGAGCGTTTCACGGCGGTGCTCGCCGGCAACGACTTGCTCGCACTCGGTTGCTACGCTGCTCTCGATGACGCCAACCTGAGCTGTCCTGAGGACATCTCGGTGGTCGGCTTCAACGATATGCCGTTCATTGACCAGCTGCGACCGCCGCTGACCTCAGTCCGTATTCCCCACTATCAAATTGGTGCCGCGGCCGCCCGGCTGATGCTGGCTCGGATCGCAAACCCTCGAGGCGCGGTCGACTCCCAGCTGCTGCCTCCGGAGCTGGCGCTTCGGGGGTCAACCGCGCCCCCGAGAGACCTTGCCTGAGCCTACGGAGCTGGCCCCGAGAACCTGCTGACTAGCGCAGTTGCTCGGCCATCCAATCAGCGGACCGGTAACGGTGACGGTAGGGGATGTTGGTGCAGACGTGGTTGCCGTCGTCGAACATCAGCAGCTCGACCGGGCCCCCCGCCTCTTTGGCCAGCCGCTCGGCCTGCTGCCAGGGGATGAGCCGATCCCGCTTCCCGAAGACGATCTGCAGGGGCACCTTGATGCGAGCTGCGAATCCCTCCAGTGAGAAGGTGAGGGCAAACTGGCGCGCCGCCTCCGCCGAGACGGAGCGGGTCCGGACCCGAAAGGCCTCGCGGCTCAGCTCAGGAAGGATGTCCCAGCAGGCCCCCCAGTTGTACGGGCCAGCCTGGGCCACACAGGCCCGCACCCGCTGATCAACCGCCGCTAGCCGCGGGCCGTAGTAGCCACCTAGGCTG
Organism: Candidatus Dormibacteria bacterium; assembly: GCA_050734135.1. Taxonomy (GTDB): domain Bacteria; phylum Chloroflexota; class Dormibacteria; order Aeolococcales; family Bog-877; genus Bog-877. Next base: position 33,609 of record JBOHUG010000082.1, on the reverse strand, counting down.
ACTCCCCAGATTCCTATCCGTTCCCGGTCGAGCTCTGGGAGTTGTTCGAGGGCGTCCAAAATGACCGCCCCTGGCACCTCCCAGTCAGGCCGAGCCGGAAGGTCATACTCCGACTCGCCTTGGCCGGGACCGTCCACCGAAAACGTTGCGAGACCCCGCTCCAGAAAGAGCTGTTCCGTGGTCCGGAACTCTTCTTTGGTGGAGTCCAGGCCCGGAATCATCACCACCCCCGGGTGGGGCCCCGGGCCAGCCGGGGTGCGCAGTACTCCCACCATCCGCGCCCCCTCGAAAGGGATCTCGATCCTCCTTCCGGGCGGGTCCAGGTGCGGCAAGGCCAGATTGAGACACTCGACCGCGTGCTGGTGGGCCACCCGCATCTGCTCCAGGTCCTCCACGAAGACGAACTTGGCGAAGTGGTAGTAGACGGAGGCCCGGGCGTAATGGGCGCCGGCCGACCGGTTCCGCCCGGCCGCCAGAGCCGCGGCGCCCAGGTCGGCGTGCTCCTCGGCTGCCCGACTCCAGGCGGCGCACCACTCGCTCCACCGCTGTAGCGCTCCGGTCACCTTCTGGAAGTCGGATGGGTCAACCCCGTTCACGGTGAACCGCGGACCCCAGTGCTCTAGGGCGCTCCGAATTCTTTCGTCAGGCATCGGGTGAGTCTTGCACACGGTTGCGCTCCCGGGCAACCGGACCCGAGGCGGCCCGCCCGGTCCCTTGACTCCGGGTCATTGGGTGGCAATAATCGTCGGCAAGGGATGACTGCAATCGGTTGTGGCGAGCATCTCGCCCGGGGGGACTCAGGTGACTGACGGCCGTGGCAAACTGCCAAGGCTGGGGTGGATCGGGACAGGACGGATGGGTGCTCAGATGGTCCGCCGTATCCTGGAAGTCGGGCCCTCGGTCATCGTCTACAACCGCACCCGAGCCAAGGCCGAGCCGCTGGGCGAGCTGGGGGCGGTCATCGCTGACCACCTGTGGGAGCTCGGGGGCTGCGAGGTGGTGTTCGTCGCGGTGAGTTCCTCGAAGGACCTCCGTCAGGTGCTATTAGGCGCGGAGGGCCTCCTCTCCGGCGAGGCGCGGCCCAGGGTAGTGGTCGACTTCTCCACCGTCGGCGTCGATGCCTCTGCGGCCGTCCGCCAGGAGCTGGCAGCTCAGGGAGTCGAGCTGCTGGCAGCTCCCGTCAGCGGAAACCCGAAGGTAGCCAAGGCGGGGCGACTCACGATGGCGGTCTCCGGTTCCCAGAGCGCCTTCGACTCGGTGGCAGAGCTGCTGGCCCAGCTGGGCTCGGGAGCCACCTATGTCGGGGAAGGAGAGCTGGCCCGTCTGGTCAAGCTCTGCCACAACCTATTCCTGGGGGTGATTACCCAGTCCCTCGTCGAGGTCACCGTGCTGGCCGAGAAGGGTGGTGTGAGCCGCGAAGCCTTCTTGCGCTACCTCAACGGCAGTGTGCTGGGATCAACCTTCACCAAATACAAGACGCCCCAACTGGTGAACCTGGACTTCGGCGCCACCTTCACCACCAACCTGCTCCTGAAGGACTTCGACCTGGGCCTTGCCGTAGCCCATGATCTGGGCGTACCGCTGCCCCTGGCCAGCCTGGTCCAGCAATTGGTGATGACTTTGATCAGCCTGGGCTACGGGGAGGAGGACTTCGCCGCGCTTCTGGAGTTGCAGGGACGGAACTCCGGGCTAGCGGTGGTCAGCGAACAGGCCAAAGTTTCTGACGGGTTGAGCACTTCCGCATGAACCGGCAACACAGATCCCCCGACAGTCGCACAGCCCGGCGTCGCGGGCACGTCACCGGCTTGGCCACTCAGGGCCGCATCGTTTATGGAGGGACAGGGAAGACATGAACGGCCATTTGAAGCGGCTCCTGGCCGCCGGGGCGACCGTGGGTTTACTGGGACTGGTGCTAGCCGCCTGCGGCACCCCCAGCAGCAATAAGCCCATCACCATTGGCATCTCACTCTCGCTCTCGGGGGACTTCTCGGCGGACGGCATCGCCTACCAGCGCGGCTACGAACTGTGGGCTAGCTACGTGAACTCCCATGGTGGAATCCTGGGTCGCCAGGTGAAACTTGACATCGTTTCCGACGCTAGCAGCCCCACCCAGGTCGATACCAACTACACCACACTGATCACGCTTGACAAGGTGAATTTGGTGTTCGGACCGTTCTCGACACTGCTGACAGTGCCTGCGTCCAAAGTCGCCAATCGTTACGGCTACGCCTTCGTGGAAGGAGCGGGCGGCGCCCCCTCAGCGTTCGCCAATGGCCTCAAAAACATCTTTGACGTCAGCCTCCCGGTGGCGGACTACATGGTCCCCTTTGTCAACTGGGTCAAGTCACTGCCGGCCAGCGAGCGTCCCAAGACCGCGGCCTATCCGACCAGCAACGATCCCTTCACCGAACCGGTGATCGAGAAAGCCAAGTCACTGCTCCAGGCGGCGGGGGTCAAGACGGTCTACGACCAAGTCTTTCCCGCAGAGGACACCGACTACGCTCCGATCGCCCAGAACGTGGCCGCGACCCATGCCGACATCGTGGTCCTGGGGTCGGTTGACGTGCCCACGGTATCTGCGTTCATGCAGGCGTTCGAGCAGGATCACTACAACCCCAAGGCATTCATCGCCGCGGCCGGTCCCGACCAGGGCGCCGCCTTCGTGAGCGCAGTGGGAGCGGCCAACACTGACGGCGCCATGGTCCCCGGCGGTTGGTCCGGGACCTACGACAACGCCGAGAGCAGGGCCATGGTCAGGCGCTACATCGCCAAATACGGCGGCACTCCGGCGGGCGTCAATGCCGACGTCGCAGAAGCCTACTCGGTGGGTCAGGTGGTGCAGCAAGCGGTCGAGCACAACAAGAGCCTGAGCAACGCCAAGATCATCAGGTACCTGCACAGCGGCGTGACCCTCAACAGTGTTCAGGGCCAGGTCCAGTTCGACTCGAAAGGGGAGAACGGCAAGGCAGTGGGCTTCATCTTCCAGTGGCAGGGAACCTCAGGGACCACCTTCAACCAGGTCCTGCCGACCAGCGATCCCAACTCGGTGAAGATCGTTTACCCCAAGCCGGACTGGGGGAGCTGATCGCTTCATGACCAGCCTCTACCAAGGCTTGATTGATGGGGTCTTGACCGGGGCCGTCTACGCGCTGATGGCCGCCGGTCTGACCCTGATCTTCGGGGTGATGGACATCATCAACATCGCCCAAGGGGTCTTTGTGGTGCTGGCCGCCTATCTGAGTTACATACTCGCGGTCCACTTCGGAGTGGATCTCTTCGTGGGAATCCTCATCACCATGCCCGCCCTGTTCCTCCTCGGCATCGCGGTGGACTGGGCGTTTATCAGAAGATTGCCGACCCGCGACCGGACCACCATGTCCATCTTGGTTACCTACGCGGTGGCCATCGTGGTGGAGGGTGTCCTGAGTGTGATCTTCGGGGTGAACTACGTGCAGCTGCACGGGTGGTACGTCACCAAGTCGATCTACCTCCTCGGGTTCTACCTTCCCTACATCTACGTCTTCGGTTGCGGGATGGCGATCTTCCTGATGGGCACCATCTACGTGATGCTCTACCGGACCCGGTTCGGCCGAAGCATTCGGGCCTCGCTGCAGAATCGCTCCGCGGCTCGGTTGGTGGGCATCAATGTCGACCGGGTCGCGACCCTGACCTTTGGGATCGGGGTGGCGGCCACGGCCGCGGGCGGGATGGTGTTCGGGGCCACCACGGCCTTCAACCCGAACAGCGGTTATGACCTTATTTCCCGGCTTCTTTCCATCGTCATCCTGGGCGGACTCGGCAGCATGGCCGGGGCCATGGTCGCTGCCGTCTCGATGCTGATGGTCGAGGACGTGGTCGCCTCGGTCTGGTCACCGCTGTGGTCCGAGGTCGTCTTCTTCGCAGCGCTGGTCGTGGTGCTGACGCTGAGACCCCAGGGACTCTTCGGCCGCAGCTTCTCCCGCGCCCAGTGACCGCGGCCTCTCCTCTCGCCCTGGGCGCTGACAGGTCCGTTGGGGGCCGGGGGTCAGGCGGCGGAGAACCGTGAGCAAAGGGCGCCTCTGGCAACCCGGACTGATCGTTCTGGGACTGCTGGCGTTCACCGCCTTTCCCTGGGTTTTCTCTAACCCGACCTACACCACGATTGGGGTCTTCACCCTCATCTACATAACCTCCACCACTGCCTGGAACGGGTTCGCCGGCTACTCCGGTTACATCCCCCTGGGCCACGCCGCCTTCTTCGGAACCGGCGCCTATACTTTCGCGGTCATAGCCCAGCACGACCACCTGGGCGCGGGCTACGGTCTGTTTGGGCTGATCCCGGTCGCCGGGCTGATTGCTGGCCTGGTCGCGATCCCGGTGGGACTGGTGGCCCTGCGGACTCGGCGCCACACCTTTGTGGTGATCACCATCGCAATCTTCTTTCTGTTCCAGTTAGTGGCCACCAACCTGGGGATCACCGGGGGGTCGTCCGGGCTTCAGGTACCGACCCCGCTGTGGCCTGGTGCCACCTTCAACGATCCCTTCTACTACGTGGCCCTGGGGCTTCTGGTCCTGGCAGTGGCGGCATCCTGGACAATCCGGCGCTCCCGCTTCGGCCTCCAGTTACTCGCGATAAGGGATGACGAGGCCCGAGCTCGGGGACTGGGGGTGCGGGTGGGTCGGGTCAAGCTCACGGCCTTTGTCATCTCGGCGATTCCCATCGGCATGGCCGGCGCCGTGTATGCCTACTTCGTGGGCCAGGTGTTTCCCCAGTTCGTTTTCGATCCCCTCTTCGATCTCTCCATCGCCCTGATGGCGTTCTTCGGGGGGCTGGGCACCGTCTGGGGTCCGGTCGTGGGTGGACTGCTGCTGGAGCCGCTCCAGCAATACCTGACCTTCTCCTATTCGGTGGGCGACCTTTACCTGATCATCTACGGGGTCATTTTCTTGGTGGTCATCCTGCTCATGCCGCTCGGGATCGTTCCTTCGGTCGCGGCTTGGATTAGCCGAAGGCAGCGCAGCCGGGGCCCTGCGCCCCCTCCCGGCCCGCTTCCCTTGATCCGCGACGGGGAGCCACCCTCAAGCCTGGTTCCTAGAACGGGGGCCGGGACGTGACTGCGCTCCTCGAGGTCGAAGGAGTCTGCAAGGCATTCGGCGGGCTACAGGCGCTCAACAGCTGCTCCCTGACCGTTGAGAGCGGGACCGTCGCCGGCCTGATCGGTCCCAATGGGTCGGGGAAGACCACTCTCTTCAACGTCATGACTGGATATGAGCAGGTGCGGCAGGGAAGTGTTCGATTCAAGGGCAACCTGATCACCAACTCCACTCCGGACCGCGTCTTCAAGCTGGGGATCGGCCGCACCTTTCAGCTCACCCGGATCTTCCCCCGGCTAACCGCCGTGGAGAACATGCTGATCGCCACTCAGCATCAGGAGGGCTGGCTGGGGAGTGTGTTCCGCACCGCCGCCAGCCTGGGTCCCGAGCGGGAACGGGCGATGGAGCTGCTGGAGTTCGTGGGTATCGCCGGCCTAGCGAATGAGCCTGCCGGCATCCTCTCCTACGGCCAGCGCAAGCTCCTGGAGCTCGCCTACGTGCTGGTGGCGGACCCCGACGTCCTGCTCCTGGACGAGCCCGCGGGAGGGGTGAACCCATCTTTGATCAACCACCTGGCCGAGAAGATCCGCTCCCTGAACGCTCAGGGCAAGACCTTCCTGGTGGTGGAGCACAACATGGAGTTCGTGATGGGAGTCTGCGATTCCCTGACGGTGATGCATCAGGGGACCGCAATCGTCACCGGCAGCCCCGCCCAAGTGCGGGCACACCCCCAGGTGCTGGATGCCTACCTGGGAGGATCCGACGAGGACCAGGATGACTGAGGCGCTCCCGACCGGTCAGCCACTGCTCCAGATCGAGGACGTCTTCGCCGGCTACGGCGGGGGTGACGTCCTCCGAGGGGTCACCTTCAGCGTCCCTCACGGCGGAGTCACCTGCGTGGTCGGACCGAACGGGGCCGGTAAGTCGACCCTGCTCGCGGCGATCACCGGAATGCTCGAGATCCGGACTGGAACCATCAGCTTTCGGGGTCACTCCATCGTCGGCAACTCTCCGCGCGCGATCTTGGGCGAAGGTGTGGTGCAAGTGCCCCAAAACCATTCCCTCTTCCCTGAGATGACCGTCCAGCAGAACGTCGAGATGGGCGGGTTCATTCTCCGTGACAAGCGGCTGGTTCAGGATCGTCTACGACAACTGCAGGCGACCTTCCCCTTGATTCAGGAGCGGGCGAGCGCCAAGGCGGGCAGCCTCTCCGGCGGCCAGCAGCGGCTGGTGGAGTTCGCCAGGTGCCTGATGTTGGATCCGGCCCTGGTGATCCTCGACGAACCTTCCATGGGCCTGGATCCCAAGACCCGCCGCACGGTGTTCGACTCCATCCGGCTCATGCACGACCAGGGTCGGACCATCCTGCTGGTAGAACAGAACGCGCGGGCGGGCCTGCGGCTCAGCAGCCAGGGGATTGTTTTGGAGAACGGGGTGGTTCGGCTCAGCGGGACTGGTGCGGAGGTGCTCAACCACCCGGAGATCGGCGACCTCTACTTGGGCGGCCACAGTCAGCCGGAGTCTGCCCCGACGGGCCCCTGACGAAGGCCTGGTGACGTCGTCCTACTCGGGAGCCGCGACGTCGAGAAGCAGTGCCGGCTCTTCGAGGTAGGCGGCTAATGTGGTCAGGAATGGGGCAGCTCGAGCGCCGTCCAGAACCCGGTGGTCGCAGCTGAGGCTGAGGGACAGCACCGGCTCAACTCCGGCGCGCCCAGCGACCGGGACCACCTCGTCTCGAACCCTTCCGACCGCCAAGAGCGCGCTCTGGCCGTCGGTGAGCACCGCTTGGAAGTGGTCCACTCCGAACATTCCGAGGTTGCTGATCGTGATGCTCGGTACCACCAGGTCCGCCCCTGCGAGCCTCCCCGCCTGGGCCCGCTCCACCAGCTGGCGACGCGTCGTCACCAGCTCGCTGAGCGCGAGCTGTCCCGGATCCCGGACCGTCGCCAGCAGCAGACCGGAGGGTATGGCGATGGCAAGTCCCACATCGGCTCCAGTTCGATGCCGAATCTCACCGTTCATCCAGTAGTCACCCAGCTGCGGGTGCTGGCTAAGGGCGGCTCCCACCGTCCGCAGCAGAAGGTCGGTGTAGGTGACTGCCAGACCGGTGCGCTGGCGCAGCGCTTCCAGCCAGCCGCGGAGTCGGAGAGCGCGCACCTCACGGCCCAAATAGAAGTGGGGGGTTGTGGTCCAGACCTGGGTTGTGTGCAGCGCCATCCTTCGCCCCGCCGCGGTTAGCCCCGTCGGCGGCGCGGTCGAACTGGCCAGGTCAGCCGCCACGTAAGCGCCACCGGGGCCGCTGCCGCCCCCGGGTGGGAGGTTGACCTGACGCTCTTCTGCCAGCCGACGCGCCAGCGGGGAGGCAGCCGTTCGCGACAACGGCAGAGGCTCCGCCTCGGCCTCCTCCTTATTCGTGGGCGTCAATGGTCGGAGAGAGGCCGCGGCCGCACCTTCTTCGGACGGGGGTTCTGTGATCGCGGGCTGGGTCGGCGTTTCCTCGCCGGGGGCGAGGATCCACGCCATCACGGTCCCAACGGCCACTTCCTCACCGGGCTGCACGATGATGCCCCGCAGGAATCCTGGGGCGCCGGCCTCGATCTCGACTGCTGACTTGTCGGTCTCGATCTCCATCAGGAGATCTCCGACCGCAACCTCCTCCCCTTCCTGCTTGATCCAGCGCAACAGGCGCCCAGTTTCCTGGGCCAGACCGAGGGCCGGCATGATCACTTCAATCGGCACGCGGCACTCCGGTCACGGGAGCTGGAACCCGGTTTCCATGGCCCCTCGGGCGGCCTTGGCCAGCCGGGCCGAGTTGTTGCGATGGGACTCCGTCTCCCTCGTGGTCGAGAGCGGGCCCTCGACGGTGTAGTACCGCTGTCCCGCCACCAACAGACGCTCGGCGGGAAACCGGGTGATCACCTCGCAACCGGACTTGGTCACCACGACCTCTTCTTCGATGCGCGCCGCCGTCCAGCCGTCCTTGGAAGGCCAGTAGGTCTCAAGGGCGAAGACCATCCCCTCCACCAACTCTTCGGGATGCTCGTCGGAGACGAGGTGACTGAAGATCGGCTTCTCCCAGATCGACAACCCGACCCCGTGACCGAACTGCAGCCCGAAGGCAGCCTCCTCGTTGGCGAAGCCAAACTCCTCGGCCCGGGGCCAGACCGAGACTACGTCAGCGGTCGAAGCTCCCGGCTTGACCTTGGCGATGGCCATATCCACCAGCTCGCGGCAGTGCTGGTAGGCGTCGACCAGCGCCGTCCCGGCACTTCCCACTGCGAAGGTGCGGTAGTAGCAGGTCCGGTAGCCGTTCACGGCATGGAGGATGTCAAAGTAGGCGGGGTCCCCCGGCCGCAGCATCCGATCGGAGTAGACGTGGGGATGGGGATTGGCTCGTTCCCCGGAGATGGCATTGACCCCCTCCACATGTTCCGAGCCGAGGTCGTAGAGCACTTTGGCCACCAAGCCCACGCACTCGTTCTCGCGGATCCCCGGGCGGAGCGCCTGGTAGAGCTGGTCGTAGGCGGCATCCACCATGGCGCAGGCGGTACTGAGAAGGGTAATCTCGTCCAGGCTCTTCACCATGCGGGCCTGTTGCATGAGCTGTTGCCCGTCGACAACAGTGAGCCCCTCCGCTTGCAGCGCCGCCAGGATCGGCATCTCCACGATGTCCACCCCCAGCGGCTCGTCGGCCAGCCCCCGTTCTTCCAGCTCGATCCTAATCTTGCGCGCCACTGCCTCGGCCCGACCGGACCCCGGATCGAATCCTCCCCGCATGGTGGCGATGCCGGCCCGAGACCGCTCCTCGCCCAGCCAGGGACAGAAGATCTGGTGATGGCGAGCGGCGGATCCGAAGTCCCACACGATCGGCTCGTCTTTGCGAGGCAGGAGCGAAAAGCGGGTCAGCTTATCGATCGCCCAGGTACCGATATGGGTGGCGGTGATGTAGCGGGTGTTGTTCATGTCAAAGCAGAGCAAGGCTCCCAACTCCGAGTCCTGCAGCACCTGCCTGATGCGACTCAGCCTGGTGGTCCGGAGCCGGTCGTAGTCGACCCGGGACTCCCAGTCCACGGCGCCCAGGCCGTATGTGCGCGTCAACTGGCTCATGACCTCACCCTCCTTCCGAGACTACTTCCGCCGGCACAAGTCGCGCACCGTTTCCACCAGGCCCCCGGCGGTGGGCACGGTGAGGTCCTCCAGCACCGGCGAGAACGGAATCGGCACGTCCAGCGCCCCGAGCCGGCGAACCGGCGCGTCGAGGTAGTAGAAGGCTCCCTCGCTGACCACGGCCGCCAGCTCAGCCCCCACCCCGTAACTACGATGGCCCTCGTCGATGACTACCGCCCGGGTGGTACGCCGGACCGACTCGATCAAAGTCTGCCGATCCAGGGGAACCGTGGTCCGCGGGTCTACCACCTCGCACTCCAGGCCCTCCCTGGCCAGGATCTCAGCCGCCTCCAGCGCCACCAAGACCATGCTGCTGGTGGCGATCAGGGTCACGTCCTTCCCCGGCCGCTTGACGTCAGCCACCCCGAGCGGAATCGTGTACTCCGCCAGCGGCACCGGACCGCGCTGCTGGTAGTTCATCTTGTCCTCGAAGATCACCACCGGGCTGTTGTCCCGGATTGCACTCTTCATAAGCCCTTTCGCATCAAGTGGGGTGCTCGGGAGCGCCACCTTGAGCCCGGGAATGTGGCTCACCCAAGCATGCAGGCTCTGGCTGTGCTGAGCCGCGGAGCGCCTGGTCGCGCCCATGGTGGTGCGAATCGTGAGCGGCACGCTGAGCTTGCCGCCGGACATGTAATGCACCTTTGCCGCTTGATTGGCGACCTGGTCCATCACTAGGCCCAGGAAGTCACCGAACATGATGTCCACTACCGGGCGCCGCCCGGTCATGGCGGCTCCGACCCCCATTCCGGTGAATCCCGGCTCAGAGATGGGGGTGTCTAGCACCCGCTCGGTGCCGAACTCCTCGACCAGTCCACTCAACACCTTGAACGGGGTTCCAGCCTCGGCGACATCCTCCCCCATGACGAAGACGCTCAGGTCGCGGCGCATCTCCTCCGCGATCGCTTCCCGAATCGCCTGGGCCATGGTCAGTTCTCTGACCTCGAGGGCCGGTTCCAGCTCAGGCGAAGACATCGGTCGCCACCTGATCCGCGTCTGGATACGGCGTCGCCACCGCAGACTCGACCGCAGCGTCCAGTTCAAGGGCCAGCTCCGCGGCCAGCGCTACCAGGGTCGCGCGATCGGCCACACCCTCGGACTCCAGCCAGCCCCGCGCCAGCGTGATCGGATCCCGCTCCTCTCGCCAGAACTGTTCTTCCTCCCGGCTGCGGTAGTAGCCGCGGTCAACGTCCCCGACGTGGTGGCCGAAGTACCGGTAGGTGGAGCAGAGCAGGAACGACGGCCCCTCGCCGGCCCGAGCCCGCACCACCGCCTCGGCGGTGGCGGAGTAGACGGCTCGGACGTCCTGGCCGTCCACCTCGGTGGCCGGGATACCGAACGAGCGCGCCCGGTCCAGAGGATTGCCCGCGACCGTCTCCGTTCCCGGGGTGTACTCCCCGTAGAGGTTGTTCTCGCAAACGTATATCGCCGGCAACTTCCAGAGGGAGGCCATGTTCATGACCTCATAGAGGACCCCCTGGCCCAGCGCCCCGTCGCCGAAGAAGCTCACCGCGACCTGATCCGTGGCACGTTGTTTGATCGAAAGCGCAGCCCCAGTGGCGATTCCCAGAGAGCCCCCGACAATCGCGTTGGCACCGAGATTTCCCCGGGCCTGATCAGCGATGTGCATCGAACCGCCTTTGCCACCACAGTACCCGGCCGCCTTGCCGAGAAGCTCGGCGAACATTAGGTCCGCGGCCGCCCCTTTAGCCAGACAGTGGCCGTGGCCGCGATGAGTGCTGGTGATGTAGTCGTCGTTCCGCAGAGCGGTACAGACGCCAACCGCCACTCCCTCCTCGCCGCTGGACAGATGCGCCAGGCCGGGCATGATCTTGCGCTGGTAGAGGTCGTTGACCCGCTCCTCGAACAGCCGAATGGTGAGCATCAGCCGGTAGGCGCGAAGCCAATCCGGAGGGGGCTCGGCGGCGCTGACCGGGGCCGAAGCCTGGATCTCACTCAGCGGTACCCCTCCCCGTTTCCGACGGCCCTGCTTCATCCCCTTCGCCGCAGGCCTCCGCCTCCACTCGCTCCAGATGACCGCGCATGCGGATTCGAGCCTCTGCTGGGTCACGGTCTGCAACCGCCGCCATGATCGCTCGATGTTCCTCCAGAGAGAGCCGGGCGTTGTTGGGCAAGTGAAAGGCGACCGCGAAGGTCCGCGACATCGAGTCCCGGATTGCCTCCATCAGTCGAACGGTCAGCCGGTTCCCGGTGGCGCTGGCCAGATCGGTATGGAACCCGATGTCAGCCTGGTTGTACCGACTCGGGTCCGCCAGGCCGATCTCCATCTCTCGCAGCTGGCTTCCGAGCGCCTCTAGATCGGAGCCGGAACGACGTTGGGCAGCAAGACCCGCAGTCTCGATCTCCAAGGTTCTGCGCACCTCGAAGAGATCCTCGATCTCGACCCGCTCCAGCCCCACTAAATGGCCCATGGCTTGCCTCAGGAGGTTGCCGGCGTCCATCACCAGATAACCGCCTCGGCCGTCGGCCTCTACTAAGCCCCGCGATTCGAGCACCCGGATGGCCTCTCTAGTGGACGACCGACCAACCGAGTAGGTCCCGCCGAGATCCCGTTCCGAAGGAAGACGCTCCCCCGGACCCAGGCGACCTTCCGCGATCGCTCGAGAGATCGCCTCTGCCACCAACTGGTAGGTGTTCCGGCGGGTCACCGGGGCATAGGCCAGTCGGTTACGCTCAGCGGCCCTCGAACCGTTTGGCGCCTCCGATCTGCTTTCGGTCACGGTTGGTCTGATGATCAGACAAACTAGACGAAAGGAAGGCGACTGTCAAGAAGCCTTGGTCGCAGGAGATCTATCCGCGTCGTTTCGCCAGATACAGGGTGGCGTTGTAGTGCTGAACCAATTGATTGGCGTTTTCGGCGAGGACGGTCGCGACCCCGTCCAGCAAGCTCTCCAGCACACCTGGATCCAACAGTCTGTGGTTCGACTGGGTGCGCAACAAGCCGAGATACTGATCCGTCGTGTAGGTGATGACCCAGGGATAGTCATCGCGCTGCACATCGGCAAACAAGCCGCTCTCCTCGATCTCCCCTCTCCGATCCGCCTCTATTTCTCCCCGAGCTTCCTGGGCAAGTTGAGGAGCGAGCCGGCAATACACATCGTCGAGTGCACGCTGCACGCCCAATCGCGATCCGGCCGGGACAGCTGTGTTCCAGAGCAGCGCCAAGCTGCCCCCGGGGGCAAGCGTCCGGTGCGCCTTCGTGAATCCCACAGCCGGTCGGATCCAGTGCCACGCCTGGGCTGAAACGACCAATCGGAACGGCAGTTGCGGCAGAGGCCAATCCTCGAACGCTGCTTCCACCACCTGAACACCCGCCATAGCGGCAGTGGTGTGCGCCGCCACTCTCGCCATCGCCGGACTGGGTTCCAACGCTGTCACGAGGGGGCCCCGGGCGGCCAGGGGGAGGGTGGCGCGACCCGTGCCGCTGCCGACTTACAGCACCCGATCTCCAGGCTGAAGCTCACCATACTTCACCATCCGGTCGAACGCCGAGTCCGGGTAGCCAGGTCGGTAGCGGTCATAGAGATCGGCCACCTCTCCGAAGACCAGTCGCTGCTCACGCGGCTCTGTGCCCATCCTCGCCTCCAGCCAAGTTCGCTCCCCATTGTCGCCCGGGCCGGGGATCCCGGCTCGAAGCCAGGGGAACCGCTCTGCCTGAGGGCTATCATGGGACCGACATCACGAACTCCCGGCGACTCGGTCAGCGGCCGGATCCCAACGGGCCGCTTCCCGGGATTCGGGAACAGCCAACTGTGAGGAGCTATGGACGTGATCGAGATGTCGGTGGACAGTATTCGCGTCCATATGCCAAGTGGCCAACACGTGGTGGTTCTGAAGCAGAAGGATGCGGAGCGCTTCCTTCCGATCTGGGTGGGAATGGCGGAAGCGAACGCCATCGCGCTCAAAATCACCGGCATCAAGCCGGACCGACCACAGCCGCACGATCTGATGGTGAACATGCTCACCATGCTCGACGTGACAGTGAATCGGATCGTTGTCTCCGAGCTCCGCGACGATACCTTCCACGCGAGGATCATCGGTAGCCGGGATGGGCGGGAGGTGATCTTCGACGCCCGCCCGAGCGACGCCATCGCTTTGGCGGTTAGAGTCGAGTCGCCCATATATGTAGTTGAGGAGGTTCTTGACCAGGCTGGAGTGTTGCCGGACAGCCAGGGGGAAGATGGCAGTCGGCTGGCCGTCTTCCAGCAGATGGTCAACGACATGAATCTTCCCGACCTCGACACCCCCGACGCCTGACCAGCCTCAGAGGCCAGCATGGCGGAATGGCAGACGCGGCGGTCTCAAAAACCGTTGAGCGCAAGCTCGTGTGGGTTCGACTCCCACTGCTGGCACCCCGCTGGTGAGATCAAACGGTCCACGTTTAGCTTCCCCCGTGGCAGTCGGGACAGAGTCTTGCCGCTCCCCTGAACAGCTCGATCGGACCTGGGGGCAACCTAAGCTGGCGACCCGCTTCTTCAGCGCCATCGTGGATGCCGTCGCCGCGCGAACTAGGGGGCCCGGCGGAGGAGATTGGGACGGCGCCGGAGGCGGACGGGTCACCAGCCGAACGCCACCAACACGGTCACCGCGGGGACAGCAAGGGTCCGGCTGTCCCCGATGGGAGCGGAGCCGAATCCCTTATCCCGGGTAGCCCCCTACTGCCGGCGAATCGGCCTAGTCGTGGTCGATGGGTGGTCCGGCTTGCCATCTTCAGCGAAAGGGTTGGAATCAACCGCAGGCAGGGGAGCGCACTTTTCTCGATGGGGCGGCCGCCTGGGTACCTTTGCGACTCGCCTAAATCCAGGCTGCCGACTCTCGGGCGGCGCTAGCCGCGGGAAGGTCACTCGCCCTTCACCGCTCCACAAACGAAGCAGGAGCCATTCCGATACTTGTGGCCCCCGTCCCAGGTTCCCGGGCAAAGAGCCGCCCGGCGCGCGGCCGCCTGTGCCTTCCGTGCTTTGCGCTGGTCCCCGCGCTCGCTTTCAGCAGACGCCAGCCCTCGGTTTGGCCAGCTCTTCCCCAGCCAACTTGGGATCGTCAATCGCGCACACCCGGCAGCGCAGATGACTCCTGCAGTTACCAAGACCCAGCCCAAGGCGGGGGCGCGGATTCCTGCTATCAAGAGCAGCCCCGCGACGAGGAGGACGATGGCGTTTCCGAAGAGCGCTATAGGCCATGCGCGCTCTGACACAGCCGGAATACTAGAGAGCTGGCGGCTACCGGCGGGCCCAGGGGTGGAGAGCCCGACCAGCGGAGGGCATCCCGATCACCTCGGGCTACTGGTCGATCAACTCACTCCTGGCCGGTAACCTCTGGTACAGCTCCCCCCACTCCTACTGGCCCGGCAACCCCGAGAGCGCGCGGCCACCCGAGTGTGAGGCTCACGACGATGATCACTCCTCCCAGGAGCTGGAGCGGAATCACCGGCTCACGAATCAGCAAGCTGGCGGCGAGTACTCCCAAGAACGGTTCCAGGTAGGAGTAGGAGGCCGCCCGCGCTGGTCCCAGACTCCTTACCGAGGCAAGGTAGAGCCAATTGGTGGCAGCCACCGCGGCAATGGCACTGAAGGCGAGCAACCCGGCCCAGGCCCAGGTCACGTGTGGGTGGTGCCCGATCGCCTCGGCGACCCCGAAGGGAGAGAGCATGACCGCTCCCAGCAAAGTGATCCTGGCAGCCAGCGTCAGGGGCTGGTAGCGGCCCAGCAGTCCTGGGAGAAGAAGAACGTACACGGCAGTGCTGAGCGTGCTCCCCAGAGCCGCCGCGATCCCGAGCCAACTGGTCCTGCCCCCGCCTGACGCCACCACGACGATTGCCACGCCTAGGAATCCGAGCAGCAGTCCCGACCAGACCCTGGCGCCGAAGCGCACCTGACCGCGCCAGGCCAACCAGCCCGAAACCAAGAGCGGAGTGGAGCCGAACACCATCGCCACAAAATCAACGTTGGTGAGAGCCAGGGCGCCCGTGAAGGTAGCCTGGCTGATGGCGACCCCGCTTGCCGCAGCCGCCGCCAAGAGCCAGGGCGCCTTGGTGGTGGGACGCTGGCGGGGGCCCTCCAGGCGCCGTGCCAGCAGCCAGAGGGCCAGTCCCCCGATCAAGAACCTCAGAGATGCGTAGGTCAGGGGCCCCGCATTGGAGAGCGCAACCTTTACCACCACGATATTCACGCTCCAAAGGAGCGTGGCGATCGCGATCAGGCCATCCCCGGAACTGAATCCGCGCCCGGCCAACCGCAGGGCGCCGGAGGACGGGGGCTTCAATGCTTACTCCCCTGACGGATTCGTACCGGTGCTCGAGGCCGGTCGTGCCAGACCTCAACCCAGGCGCACTACCGCCCAGCTTAGTTCCCAGTCAGGGCCATCTTCCCGGACAGCTGCGGTGCCGCTGCTACAGAGACTCCCCCAGGGCTCGGTTGATTCCGGGCTTCCGATGATGTCCAGCGGACCCGCCGTCATCGCTGGTGGTAGACCGGTGCTTTGAACTCTGACCAGAAGGAGGATTAGATTGGTGACCATGAGAGCATCGGCACTGTGGAAGAAGGCCCTGTGGGGATGACGACTGGGCAGGTTGCTCGGGCCAGCGCCGAGATCGGCGTTACCCACCATTTCATCGGAGGCGAACCTCGGCTCTCCCGTGACAGCGCCTTCCTGCCCATCTACGATCCGGCGACGGGAGAGCAGACGGGAGTGGTTCCGGTCGCTTCGGAAGCGGAAGTGGACGAGACGGTCGGACTCGCCCAGGTGGCCCAGCAGAACTGGGCCGCCACCACGCTGGCGCAGCGGGCGGAGATCTTCTTCCGCTTCCGGGAACTGCTGTCCCAGCACGCCGATCGGGTGGCGCTGGCGATCACCCGCGAGCACGGCAAGGTCCTCTCCGATGCCAGGGGCGAGATCTCCCGAGGGCTGGAGAACGTGGACTTCGCCTGCGGACTCTCCCACCTGCTCAAGGGAAGCAAGTCGATGGAGGTCTCCTCGAACATCGATGTTGAGGAGTACCGCTTCCCGGTCGGGGTCGCGGTCGGAGTCTCGCCCTTTAACTTCCCGGTGATGGTGCCGCTGTGGATGATCTGCAGCGCCCTGGCCTGCGGAAACGCCTTCATTCTCAAGCCAAGTGAGAAGGATCCCGGCGCACCAGTGCTGCTGGCCGAACTGTTCACCCAGGCTGGTCTACCAGCCGGGGTATTGAGTGTGCTTCACGGAGACCCCGGCACCGTCAATCGGCTGATCGACCATCCCGATGTGGCCGCGGTCAGCTCGGTGGGATCGACCCCGGTCGCGCGCCAGATCTATCAGCGAGCGGCCAAGCACGGCAAGCGAGTGCAGGCGCTGGGGGGCGCCAAGAACCACATGGTAGTGCTGCCTGACGCCGACCTTGAGGCGGCCGCCAACGCTGCCGTCTCAGCAGCCTTCGGCTCGGCTGGGGAGCGCTGTATGGCGATCTCGGTGCTGGTGGCGGTGGGAGATGCCGCGGACCCACTGGTGGAGTTGGTCGCCTCCAACATGGGACGGTTGCGGATCGGACCTGGCACTGACCCGACCTCCGAGATGGGCCCCCTGATCACCGCGGCTCACCGGGATCGAGTCGCGGCGTACATCCGTACCGGCGCGGACGAGGGAGCGACAGTGGTCGTGGACGGTCGCTCGCTTCGAGTTGAAGGCGCGGGATTCTTCTTGGGAGCCACTCTGCTCGATCGGGTCACGCCGGACATGCAGGTTTACCAGGACGAGATCTTCGGTCCCGTGTTGTGCGTCGTCCGCTGCCCCACCTACCCGGACGCGCTGGCCGTGGTGAACGCCAATCCGTACGGAAACGGCGGCGCGATCTTCACCCGCGACGGGGCAGCGGCGCGC
Organism: Candidatus Dormibacteria bacterium; assembly: GCA_050734135.1. Lineage (GTDB taxonomy): Bacteria > Chloroflexota > Dormibacteria > Aeolococcales > Bog-877 > Bog-877. The sequence continues at coordinate 16,500 of JBOHUG010000082.1, read as the reverse complement.
CGGTTCTGCCGCGAGGCCGAGGTCGGCATGGTCGGGGTCAATGTCCCTATTCCCGTCCCGGTCGGAACCTTTTCCTTCGGTGGCTGGAAGGACTCCCTCTTCGGCGATAGCCACATGTACGGGACCGACGGGATTCGTTTCTTCACCCGCACCAAGGTGGTGACTGGAAGATGGCAGGAGACCGGGGAAACCCGTCCCGCAGTCAATTTCTCGTTCCCCACCAACCGATGAAAGGAGTTGCCGTGTCCAGCGAGGCTGCCCCCACGATTGCGCTTGACCATGTCTTTCACACCTGGTCCTCGCAGCGGGGGCTATCGCAGTTCAAACCCTCCGGGGCGGCCGGCTGCTGGTTCTGGGACCGAGACGGCAATCGCTACCTGGACTTCGCTTCGCAGCTGGTTTTCACCAACCTCGGCCACCAGCACCCGGCCCTGATCGGCGCTATCCAGGAGCAAGCCAGTCTGCTCTGCACCCTGGCGCCGGATTTTGGCAACGACACCCGGAGCGAGCTGGCGACCCTGATTGCCGAGCGGGCTCCGGGCGACCTCAACTACGTCTTCTTCACCAACGGCGGCACCGAGGCCAACGAGCACGCCATCCGGATGGCCCGGCTGCACACCGGCCGGCAAAAGATCCTGGGCACCTACCGCAGCTATCACGGTGCGACTGGAGGCTCCATCACGGTCACCGGAGATCCCCGTCGCTGGGCCAATGAGCCGGGCATCCCTGGGGTCGTCCATTTCCTCGGCCCTTATCTGTACCGCTCGTCCTTCGGCGCTAAGACCGAGGAGGAGGAGTGCAGGGCCGCCCTGAGTCACCTCCGGGAGGTGATCGAACTGGAGGGACCGGCGACGATCGCCGCGATTTTCCTGGAGACGATCGTTGGTACCAATGGGGTGCTGATCCCGCCACCCGGCTATCTGGCTGGAGTTCGCTCCCTCTGCGATGAGTTCGAGATCGTAATGGTCTGCGACGAGGTCATGGTCGGCTTCGGCCGGATCGGAGAGTGGTTCGCGGTCGATGCCTGGGGGGTTACCCCCGACCTCATCACCTTCGCCAAAGGGGTGAACTCCGGCTACGTCCCGCTGGGAGGCGTCATCGTTTCCGAGAATATCTGGGGATCCTTTGCCGACCGGGTCTATCCCGGTGGACTGACGTATTCAGGTCACCCGCTTGCGTGCGCGGCCGGCGTCGCCAGCATTCGGGTTTTCGAGGAGACCAACCTCCTCCACCAGGTCCGCAGCCTAGGTCGCGAGGTGGCGGGGCCGGCGCTTCTCGGGTTGCAGCAGCGCCACCCCTCGATCGGGGAGGTGCGCGGCCGCGGTCTGTTCTGGGCTGTCGAGTTGGTCCGGAACCGGGAAACCCGGGAGATGCTGGTGCCCTACAACGCGAGCGGTACCGCGAAGGAGCCCATGGTCAAGCTGGGGGCTGCCTGCCGGGAGCTGGGGCTATGGCCATTCAGCCACTTCAACCGGATCCACGTAGCGCCTCCGCTGATCATTAGCAGGGCGGAACTCGAGGACGGTATCGGGCGGCTGGACCAAGCTCTCGGAGTGGCCGACAGCTACGTCGAAGGCTGAGGAGGGCCGGTCGGCAGCCGCTCGCAGCACCGTGGATTCCCGGTCACTCGCAAATACGACACCAACTCGGCGCCACTTCGCGGCCCGCGGCTAGGAACTCTGCCCCAATCTATACTCCGGCCAATGCACCTAGTTGAGATCCTCGTCAACGACTTGGCCGTTCTGCTTGAGATCTACGCCTTCTGCATCCTCGCCTGGGCCTTCATGTCGTTCTTCCCCGAGGCCTACGCCACCCCCGCGGGTCACCTGCTGGAGGCCCTGGTGATGCCGGTGATTCGGCCCTTGCGCAAAGTCCTGCCGACCATCGCCGGACTAGATTTCTCCCCCTTGCTGGCTCTGGTGGTGGTCTTCGCGCTGGCGCAACTGCTCCAGACCTTAGCCCAGAACAACTTCGCGGACCCCGTCGAAGTCATTTTCAATGTCATCTTCCAATTCATCAGTGCTGTCGCTTTGGTGATCGTGGTGCTGCTCTTGATCAGGGTGCTGATCAGCGCCCTGCACCTCGACCCCTGGCACCCGTTTGTCTACTCCATCAAGCGGATCACCGACCGGCTGATCGAGCCAATCCAGCGCAGCGCCCGGGTGCAGGCTGAGATGGCAGCCGTGATTGGTCTGGTCGTCGCGGTGGTCGTTTACATCGCCTTGGCGAATGTGCTGTTTCCCGCGCTCCTCACCAGCTTGCGTCAGATCTAGCCGCCGGCCGTCAGCGGTTGCGCCCTCGAATTCGGGGTGGCGGCGCCATCGCCCTGATCGCATCCGCCCCGTACGACCCGGTCCCGAATAGCCCTACCACTTCCGCCTCTAATTGGGGGGAGCTGGCAGCCTGGTGCTCGGTCCCCAGCTCCAACTCATGGTCCCCATCAGTGTCCCGAAGGTGCAGGATCACGCGCGACTCCCCGGGGTGGGCCTGCAGCACAGCAGCCAGTCGCCGCAGAGCCTCCTCGCCCCCCTCATAAGCTCGAACATGGATCACCGTCCTAGCGCGCCAGTTTGTCAATAGCGGATCGTCCAGCGCCAGCAGCTCCTCCGCGATTACCCGGGCCTCCTCCACCTCATCGGAAGTGATCGGCTCTGCCAGTTCCTCACCCTCCACACCCGGATTGAGCTGCCTGGACCCGTCGGTGCTCCCCGGCCCCCGGCGAGCTCCCACTTCCACTCGACCCCGAACCACCACCACCTCATCCGCTTGCAGCAAGGCCGCGGCACGCTGGTACAGGGAGTGAAAGACCACCACCTCGCACACCCCGGTGAGGTCTTCGATTTGGGCAAAGGCCATTGCCTCCCCACGCCGACTCGTCACCCGACGGCACTCGCGCACCGAACCGCCGACCTGGACCACCGTGCCCTCCAGCCGAGCCAGATCCGAAATCGTGGTGTCGGTGCGCCGGCTCAGCTCCTGGCTGATCCGCTGCAGAGGATGTTCGCTCAGGTAGATGCCCAGATGCTCCCGTTCCCAGGCAAGCCTTACCCGTTGCGTCTCCTCGGTCAGAACGACGGCCGGGACCTGTGACCCCTCTTCCACCCCTGGAGCCGGTTTCTCCGAAGGATCGGTGTCGAAGAGCGCAATCTGGCCCGAGTCCCGCTCCCGGGCGGCGATCTCCGCCCGGCGCATGGCGAAGTCTATTTGGGCAAGCAGTACGCCGCGGTCACCCAGAGAGTCACACGCCCCGCTTCGGACAAGCGCCTCCACTGCCCGCCGGTTGAGCTCTCGCCCCCGGACCCTGCTGCACAGGTTGACCAGCGAGCTGAAAGGGCCATCCGCGTCCCGTACTGAGACCAGTACCTGAGCTGCCGACTCCCCCACGTTCTTGATGTGCTGAAGTCCGAAGAGGATCTCGCTCCTGGCCGCCTCCCCGGGCACCTCGGGCCCGGCACCACCGGGGACGACGCTGAACGGCGCGCGGGAGCGGTTGACATCCGGGGAGCGAACCACAATACCGCGGGCCTGGGTGTCTTGGATGGCCCGCTTGAGCCGTTCAAAGTCGCTGGCCTTGCTGTTCAGCAATGCGGCCATAAATTCCAAGGGAAAGTGGGCCTTGAAGTAAGCAGTCTGGTAGCTGATCAATCCGTACGCAACCGAATGGGCCTTGTTGAAACCGTAACCGGCGAAGTAATCGATGTAATCAAAGACCTCGACCGCGGTCTGTTCGGCAACTCCCCGGCTGACAGCGCCGGCGATGAATCGCTCGCGCTGGGCAGCCATCTTCGCTTTGTCCTTCTTGCCCATCGCCGCGCGCAGCAAGTCGGCGGCGCCGAGGCTGAATCCGGCTGCCGCGGCGGCGATTTGCATCACCTGGTCCTGGTAAACGATCACCCCGTGGGTCTCCTTGAGCACTGGCTCCAATTCGGGAAGCATGTAGGTGATCGGCTCCTCGCCACGCCGCCGCTTCATGTAGAGCGCCGTCGCCCCGCCTTCAATCACTCCTGGCCGATTGAGAGCGACCGCGGCGGCCATGTCCTCGAGGTTGCGCGGGCGCATCTCCATGACAATCCGTCGTCCCCCTGGCTGCTCCAGCTGGAAGACACCGAGGGTGTCACCGCGAGCCAGCAGCTCGTAGGTGGCATCGTCGTCGAGCGGGATGGCGTCGAGGTCGGGCCGCGTCCCGCGGAGCTGCTCGATGTTCTGGAGGGTCTCCTCCAGGATGGTGAGGTTCTCCAGCCCCAGAAAGTCCATCTTTAGAAGTCCAATCTTCTGGACGCCATCCATGTCGAATTGGGTCACCACCGCCTCGCGATTGGTGGTCGCGCGCTGCAGTGGGACATAGTCAGTAAGCGGTCCCGGGGCGATCACCACCCCGCCGGCGTGGGTCCCAGCGTTCCGCGAGATCCCTTCCAGCCTCCGCGCGCTATCCACCAGCCGCTGCGCCCATGGCTGACTGTCGTAAATAACTTTCAGTTCGTTCGACTCGCGCAGCGCCGCGTCAAGGGTGACTCCGGGCCTGGTAGGAATCAGCTTGGCCAGCTGGTCGACATCGGGCAGGGGAACATTTAGGGCTCGGCCGACGTCGCGAATAGCCGCCCGAGCCGCCATCGTCCCGTAGGTGACGATTTGCGCCACCCGGCCAGTTCCGTAGCGACGCGTGACGTAGTCGATGACCCGCGCCCGCCCCGCCACGTCGAAGTCGATGTCGAAGTCCGGCATCGACACCCGCTCTGGATTGAGGAACCTCTCGAAGATCAGTCCGTACCGGAGGGGATCGATATCGGTGATTCCCAGGCTGTAGGCGACCAGGCTTCCAGCGGAGGAGCCGCGCCCAGGACCGATCTTGACCCCTTCCTCCCGTCCAGCCCTGGTGAAATCCCAGGCAATCAGGAAGTAGGCCGCAAACCCGGTTTCGCGAATCACGCTCAGCTCGTAGCGCAGCCGCTCCAGATACTCCGGCGCTGGATCCTCGCCGTGGCGCCGCTGCCGCAGCCCCTGGCTTGCGACCAGCTCCAACAGCCCGTCCGCGTCCTGCCCGGCGGGCACGTCGTAGAGAGGCACCAGATGCTGGTTCAGGAGCGGCTCGAAGCGGCAGCGGGAGGCGATTGCGGAGCTGTTGTTGACTGCCTCCAGGCAGTAGGCGAACTTTGCGGCCATTTCCTCCGCGGAGCTGACGTAGAAGTGGGGGCCAGAGAATCTGAGCCGTTTCGGATCGTCCAAGCGGCTCCCGGTCTGGATGCAGAGGAGCACGTCGTGCGCCTCTGCGTCGTCACGGTCGACGTAGTGGCAGTCGTTGGTCGCAACGAGGGGAAGGTCGATCTGCCGGGCGATCTGGATCAAGCCTTCGCGGACGACTCGCTCCTCCTCCATGCCATGGTCCTGGATCTCCAGGAAGTAGCCATCGGGACCGAGGATCTGCGAGTACTCACGGGCGATCGCTAGGGCCCCGTCGGTGTCTCCTGCGAGAAGGCGCTGCGGCACCTCTCCACCAATGCAGCCGGAGAGCCCGATCAGCCCGGCCGAATGTTCGGCCAGAAGTTCATGGTCGATGCGGGGCTTGTAGTAGAAGCCGTCCAGGTGGGCCCTGCTGACCAGCTTTACCAGGTTGGCATAACCCTCCCGGTCCCGGGCGAGGAGGACCAGATGGAACGGGTCACGATCAGCCCGGCCCTCCTTCTGGAGGTGGGATCGGGCGGCGACGTACACCTCACAGCCGATGATCGGGGTGATCCCCACCTCGATGGCCGCCTCGTAGAACTCGATCGCCCCAGCCAGGACGCCGTGGTCAGTGACGGCGATCGCGGTCTGACCCAGATCATGGGCCCGCTGGGCCAAACCCCTCACCCGAGCCGCCCCGTCGAGCAACGAGTACTCGGAATGGGTGTGGAGGTGAGCGAACTCGACGGAAGTCACAGGTATACGAGGATTCCTCGGCTCGGGGGAGTGCTCTCCCCTTCCGGCTTCAGTATCGGATATGGGGCGGCGATGAAGGAGTCACCTGCGCCGGAGCAGGACCAGAGTCTCGAAGTGGTAAGTCTGCGGGAACATGTCTACCAGCCGGACCACCTCCACTCGGTAGGGGCCGATCTGGCAGAGCACCTGAAGATCCCGGGTAAGCGCCGAGACCTCGCAGCTCAGATACACCACCGTGGCAGGACCCGCCCGCACCAGCCAGTCGCGCACCTCGGGACCAAGACCGGCACGGGGCGGGTCAAGTACCAGCGCCGTGGCGGGATCCGCCCGCGGCAGTTCGGACTCGACCGAGCCGCAGATCGTGGTTACGCGGTTCGGGGCATACATCTCCGCATGAAGCTGACAGAGGCGGGCCGAGACGGGATTCGCCTCGATAACCGTGACACGGGCGCCGAGGTCTGCCAGCCGCAGGCTGAGGACTCCCAAGCCGCCGTAGGCGTCAATCACATGAGCCCCCTCCACCTCGGGTGCCAGCAGCGCACACACACCCTCGTAGAGGAGCGCGACGGTGGCTTCATTCACTTGGATGAAAGAATCGGAAAAGACACGGAAGTCGCGCTCCTCATAGGTGAATCTGGTTGCTTCATCGGTCAGAGTGACGCCGTCAGCCACTTCGGGCGACGCCCCGACGACGATGGCGGCGCTGGCCGACCCGTCAGGTCGAGCATCCACCAGCAGCTCTCGACCCTGGTCTCCGACGGTCAGCTGTACGGTTTGGACTGATGCACTCTGGCTGGCCACCGCCGCGCCAATCGCCGCCAGGCACCCCGTGATGGTCGAATGGTGGATCAGGCAGTCGGCGACTCCCAGCACCTGGTAGCTCTTCCGACTCTTGAAGCCGAGCGGGGATCCGCTCTCGCTGCGGTGGAATTCTCCGCGCCAGCGGTACCGCCAGGGGTGGGCCGCCGCCAGCGCCTCGACGTCAGCCGGTCTCTCGATCCCTGCTCGGTCCAGGGCCCGCTGCAAGACCTCCCGCTTGACCTCCACCTGATATGGGTAGTCGGCGTGCTGAAGCTGGCAGCCCCCGCAGCTGCCAAAGTAGGGACACGGCGGGTCAACCCGGTACCGCGAAGATCGGTGCACCTTAATGGTGTCGGCAAAGGCGTGGCGACGCTGGACCTTGGTCACCCTTGCGGTCACCTCCTCCCCAGCCAGGGCCCCGAAAAGAAATACCACGAGTCCAGAAACCCGTCCCACCCCCAGGCCGCGGTGGGCCATCTCGGAACACTCCAGCCGGATCTCATCATCCGGGCGCAGCAGTAGGGGCCTATTTGCTCCACCGACCGCATCCCCCACGGCCGAACCTGCACTCATTTCCGAGGAGTCAGCCAGGGACTTCAATCGCCCAGTCGCGGTAACCGCTCCCGCAAGAGTTGCTGCACAATCTCGGCTTGGGCGCGACCCCTGGACAATCCCATCACCGCGCCCACCAGGGACTGCAACGCCCGATCGTTACCCGCCTGGTAGTCAGCTGCCGCCTTCGCGTTGCCGGCCAACGCCTGATCCACCATGGCGGAGATCTCCCCCACATCGGAAACCTGACCCAGCCCCTGGCTGCGCACCATCTCGGTTGGGGTCCCGCCGGACTCGAAGGTTTGGGCCAGCACGTCCTTCGCCACCTTCCCGGTCACAGTGCGGTCGTGGACCAGCGTGACCAGCTCCGCCAGCGCAGCGGGAGTGACCTGCGACTGATCCACGGTCAGATTGGCGGCATTGCACAAACCCTGTAATTCCCCGAGTTGCCAGTTCGCCGCCAGCAGGGGATCCCCTCCCAGCCGCACCACCTCCTCAAAATAGCGAGAGTCCGCCGGGCGAACCGTGAGCAGCAGGGCCTGCTCGTCAGCAAGGCCGTACTGACTCTGGAACCGCGCCCGACGCGCTGCGGGTAGTTCTGGTAATCCAGCCCGCACCTCCTCCACCTGCGCTCGGGAGATCAGCAGCGGGGGCAGGTCGGGCTCCGGAAAGTACCGGTATTCCTGGGCTTCCTCTTTGCTCCGCTGAGATACCGTTCGCTGCTCCAGCTCGCTCCAGCCGCGGGTCTCCTGACTCAACCTTCCACCTTCGTCCAGGGTCTTTCGCTGGCGGCCGAGCTCGTATTCCAAGGCTCGCAGGACGCTGCGGAAGGAGTTCATGTTCTTGACCTCCACCTTGACCCCGAGGGGCTCCGCACCGAGCGGCCGCAGGGAGATGTTGGCGTCGCAGCGCATACTGCCCTGCTCCAGATTGCCGTCATTCACTCCGATGTAGATCAGCAACTGTCGTAGAGCCACCAGGTAGGCGCGAGCCTCGGCAGGTGAACGCAGGTCCGGGTCGCCAACGATCTCCATCAGCGGGACCCCCGCCCGGTTCAGATCCACCAGTGAGAAGGCGGAGTTTTGGATCTCGCCGGCGTGGTGGAGAGTGCCCGTGTCCTCCTCCAGATGCACCCTGGTGATCCCTCCGCGCACCACCCTACCGTCAACCTCGAACTCCAGCCAACCATTGCGCGAGAGTGGGAGATCGTACTGAGAGATCTGGTAGCCCTTGGGGAGGTCGGGATAGAAATAGTTCTTGCGATCGAACTTGGTGAATTCGGGGATCTCACAGTTAAGCGCCAGGGCGGTCCGCAGCGTGAGTCGGATACCCTCCTCGTTGATCACCGGTAGCGCCCCGGGGAGACCCAGGCACACCGGGCAGGTGTTGCTGTTGGGGGGCAGCCCTAAGTAGTCGGCGCGGCAGGAGCAGAACATCTTGCTCTTGGTCAGGAGCTGAGCGTGCACCTCGAGCCCGATGACGGCTTCCCAGGAAGACCCTCTCAACTGGCTCACCGGGGGTCACCTGCCAGGGGCGGCAGCTCTTGCCAGATCCCTACCTCGTCTTCGAGGCTCTGCGCCACCCGAAAACAGATCGACTCCCCGAGATAGGGCCCCAGAATCTGCAACCCGATCGGAAGCCCGTTGGCGAACCCGGATGGCACCGAAATCCCGGGTATCCCCGCCAAATTCGCTGGCAATGTCAGGATGTCAGTCGCGTACATAGCCATGGGGTCGGCGGTCCGCTCGCCCACTTTGAAGGCGGCGGTGGGCGCGGTCGGGGAGACGATCGCATCCACCTCCGCAAAAGCTCGGTCGAAGTCTTGGGCAACCAGGGTGCGCACCTTCTGCGCCCGCAGGTAGTAGGCGTCGTAATAGCCGCTGCTCAGGGCATACGTACCCAGGGTGACCCGCCTACGAACTTCCGCCCCGAATCCCTGGTGCCGTGCCTCCTGGTACGCCTCCTTCAGCGTGGTGGCCCCCGCAAAGCCAGGCCCGAAGCGCACCCCATCCATGCGGGCCAGATTGCTGCTGGCCTCAGCCGGAGCGATCACGTAGTAGGCGGCAAGTGCGTATTCGGTGGTGGGCAGGCTGACCTCTCTGGTCACCGCGCCCAACCCCTCCAGGGTCTTCACCGACTGCTCGAAAGCAGCCCTAACCTCAGGCTCGAGGCCAACTTCCAGATACTCGCGGGGGATCCCAAGCCGCAGACCCTTCACTCCCTGGCGAAGCTCCCCCAGGATGCTGTCCAACGGGGCCGCCACGGTGGTGCTGTCGCGGGGATCGTGACCCGCGATGGCGGTCAGCACCAGGCCCGCGTCCTCCACTGTCTTGGCCAGGGGACCGATCTGGTCCAAAGAACTCGCGAAGGCGATCAGCCCATAACGGCTGACCCTCCCGTAAGTGGGCTTGACCCCGACCACGCCACTGAATGAAGCCGGCAGCCGGATCGACCCCCCGGTGTCGCTGCCCAGGGTGATGCAGGCAAGCCGCGCCGCGACCGCCACCGCCGATCCTCCGCTGCTTCCCCCAGCCACCCGATCAAGCGCCCAGGGGTTGCGCGTCAGCTGGAACGCGGAGTTCTCGTTGGAGCTGCCCATCGCGAACTCATCACAGTTCAGCTTCCCCAAGGGGACCACACCCAAGGCCGCCAGCCGGTCCACTACCGTGGCGCTGTACGGCGGCACAAATCCGCTCAGGATCTTGCTGCCGGCGGTCGTCTCGACTCCCTTGGTGCAGACGACGTCCTTGTAGGCGACCGGAATCCCACAGAGGATGGGCGCGCCGTCAGGATCCTCGTGCAGGCGCTCATCGGCGACCCTGGCCGCGGCCACGGCGAGTTCCGGGGTGACCTTCAAAAAGGCGCCCAGCGGTTGGTCCAACCGCGCGATCCGGGCGAGGGCTTCCTCGGTCAATTCCACGGCGGAGAACTCTCGGTTGCGCAGGCGCCGTCCGAGCTGCCGAATCGTTTGCTCGAGCAAGCTCACTGGATGGCTGGGACCCGGAGGAACCCCGCCGCCTGGACACTAGCGTTCGCCAGCGCTTCGTCGGAGCTCAGGCAGGGACCCACCACATCTGGTCGAGTCACATTGCGCAGGCTGCCCACCTGGGCGGTGGCCCCCACTGAGGAGGTATCCGCCAACGAGAGTTCTCCGACTGCCGCCACGATGACCTCGAGCTGGGATCCCAGCTTCTCCAGTTCCGGTTTCGTCAGCCCCAGCCGCGCCAGACCGCTGACATGGGCGACCTCGGCAGGGGCTATCGAGCCCGCCGGAGGTGCGCCCGCTCGCTCTTCCGCCACAGAGCCAGGATTATAGGATCGTGTGATCGGGAACCCGTCAAAGGAGCAGGAAGCATGAGCGAGCCCGGAGCCGAGCCTGTTGACCCCCAACCGGCCGCGCTCTACGCCGCCGCGGAGGCGTTCGCGGCAGCAAGGATGTCTCGCCGTCTCCTCGACGGTGCGGGTCAGCGCGGTGCCGCCGCTGTCATCCGCAGCCGTCCCATCCCCGGGGCCCGACGCGCCAGCATCAAGGCGCAGACCAGCCTGGAAGAAGCGGCCCTGAAGCTGGAAGAGGCTCGGGACCGCTTTGCGGCCCTGATGCGGGGGATCGCCGTGGACCTAGAGATCGAAGCGGAGCAGTTGGTCCCTCTGGTGGAGCGGTATGGGCTCGCTATCGCCCTGGAGCAGCTGGAAGCCGCTCTCCAGGCCTGCCGCGAGGCCGCCGCTGCCCTGGCCTCGCCTCAGATCGAAGCCCTCGACGCGGCCGATGCGGCGGTGCGTCTCCTGCGCGGGGGGGACGGTGGACCGGGTTGACCGGGCCTTCGGTCCGATCAGCCGACCGGATCCTCCTCGGGACGGACCAGCCACATTGCGAAGCGGTCCTCGCTGACGACCGGCACCTCAAGTCGCTCTGCGGCCTGCAGTTTGGAGCCGGCCGCTTGCCCTGCGATGACTGCGGTCGTCTTCCTCGAGACGCTGCTGGCAGTAGTTCCCCCCAACTCGCGGATCGCCTGCTCGGCGGCGCCTCTGGTCCATCGGCTCAAGGTTCCAGTTAGGACGAAGGTCTTGCCCCGCCAGGGCCCTTCGGCGCCGACCGCTCCCTGGGGGTACACCCCGACTTCCGTTAGCTGGTCGAGCAGCTCGGTACCGCCTGGACTGGCGAAGAACTGAGCGACCTCGGCACCAACGATCGGTCCAATCCCTCCGACGCCTGTAATGGCCGCGACATCAGCTAGGCGCAGGGCGTCGAGGCTGCCGAAGTGTTCCGCCAGAAGGCGAGCGGTGCGCTCTCCCACATGCCGGATCCCCAAGGCGTAGATGAGCCTATCGAGCGGCGGATTGCGCCGCGCACCGATGGCGGCGATAAGCTGTCGGGCCGACCGCTTCCCGAAGAGGGGCAGCTCCTCGAGCTGCTCCACTTCCAATCGGAATAGATCGGCCGGGGACTTGAGCAAGTCACGCTCCAGCAGCTCACCGAGTACCGCCGGCCCGCAGCGGTCGATGTCCAGCGCTCCTCTGCTGACGAAGTGGAGGATTCGCTGCAGGCGCTGGGCTGGGCAGAGGGGATTGGGGCAGCGGGTGGCCGCCTCCCCAGGTTCCCGGACCAGTGTGGTCCCACAGACCGGGCAGTCTTTGGGCATGGTAAAGGGCCGAGATCCGGAGGCACGACACTCCAGTACCACCCGAACCACTTCGGGAATCACCTCGCCCGCCTTGCGGATGACCACCCGGTCGCCGACCCGAATGTCCTTGGCCTTGACCTGGTCCTCGTTGTGCAGAGTGGCCCGCTCCACGGTGGATCCCGCCACCAGTACCGGCTCCAGCCAAGCCACCGGAGTGGCCACCCCAGTTCGGCCGATACTGATCTCGATGGCCAGCACTGTGGTCTGTTGTTCCTCTGGAGGGAACTTGAAGGCGATTGCCCACCGGGGCCGCCGACTATCCGCCCCCAGCTCCTGCTGCAACTGGAGCCGGTCCACCTTGAGAACCACCCCGTCGGTCTCATAGGGAAGCTGGTGACGCGCCTCTCTCCAGTGCTCCAGGTACTGGTCCATCGCCGCGACGCTCTTGAGCAGTTGGCGATGGGGGTTCACTGGGAAGCCGCCCCTCTGCAACCAGTCAAGGAGCTCGGCCTGGCCGAAGACTCCCTTCGGATGGGGATCACTGGCGTAGAAGAAGGCCTCTAGGTGCCGGCTGGCGGTGACCTGCCAATCCAGCTGGCGCAAACTCCCGGCGGCAGCGTTGCGGCAGTTGGCGTAGCGGGGCAGGTTCTCCCGCTCCCTTTCCCGATTGAGGTCAGTCAAGACCACTTTCGGCATGTAGACCTCACCGCGCACTTCGAAGCTCGAGGGCAGTCCCGGCAGCAGACCCTGCTCCAACTTTTGCGGGATGCCCTCGATGGTGCGGATGTTGGCGCTGATGTCTTCCCCTACTTCGCCATCGCCGCGGGTGGCGCCCAGCTCCAGGGCACCCTGGGTATACGTCAGGCTCACCGCCAGGCCATCGATCTTCAGCTCCGCTCCGAGATCGGGATCCGACCCGGCCAGCCTCCGAACCCGTTCGCGGAACGCCACCAACTCGTCCTTTGAGAAGGCGTTCTGCAGCGAGTACATCGGCACCCGATGCCGGACTTTGCGAAACGGAGTTGCGGCCCGGCTGCCTACCTGCCGGGTCGGCGAGTCCTTGGTTTGGAGCTGGGGATACGTCGACTCCAGCTCCACCAGCTCGCGGAAGAGGGCGTCCCAGTCGGCGTCCGCGAGCTCGGGGGAGTCGAGCACGTAGTAGAGGTAGTTGTGGTGGATCAGCTCCTCGCGCAGCTCCCCGGCTCGTCGGCGGGCCTGGGACGGAGTGGGCCCGTTAGCCACTTGCCGACCTAGCCTTCGACCCGATGCAGCACCGCGTCACTGACCGCGAACCGGCGGTGGCCGGAGGAGTCGAAGTCAATCACCACCTCCTCTCCGGCGCCGGTCATCTCGCTAGCCCGGATCACACCACGGCCAAAGCGAGCGTGCTCTACCCGGTCGCCAGCCTGGAAGCGGCTCTCGGCCACCGGCAACACCCCAGGAGCGGTGGCGTACTCGAAGACGGCAGCTCGAGCGCGCCGGAGCGGCAGCGGCTGGCTCCGCCCGGCCACCGGCACTACGAAACGGGCGCTCTCTCCCGTCGACCGGTCGCTGAACTCCCCAATGGAAGCCGGGCCGACATCCCAACGCTCCACCTCCGCCCGGTCGCCCAAAGCGGCCAGGAACCGAGAGGGAATTGCCGGAGCCGGGCTCCCGTAGACGTGGCGCCGAAAGCAGTGGCTCAGGTAGAGCCGGCGCTTGGCCCTGGTCATCCCCACGTAGAGCAATCGGCGTTCCTCCTCGATCTCACCGAGCGTGTCGAGGGAGCGGCTGTGAGGCAGCAGACCCTCCTCCACTCCGGTTATGAAGACGACCGGGAACTCCAGCCCCTTGACCTGGTGGAGCGTGATCAGGGTCAGGGCCGAGGTGGCGTCGTCCATCTGGTCCACCTCGCCGGCCAGCGCCACCTGCTCGAGGAATACCGGCAGGGCCTCGATGCTGGGCAATTCTCCCTGCTCCGCGGCCAGCCCACGCAGCTCGACCACATTGGCCCAGCGCTCCTCGCCCTCGAGGCTGCCGTCCCGAACGAACTGCCGATATCCACTGCGCTCCAGCAGTCTGTCCAGAACAGTCACCAAGGGCCAGGACGACCCCCATTCGGCGACCTCCTCGAGCATTTCCCGAAAGCGCCTCAGTCCGGTTGCCGCCGCGCCTCGCACCGCGGCCGTCTGGGGATCACGCAGCAGTTCCCAGTGGGACACCCCACGCTCCGACGCGGTGCGCATCAGTTCCCTGAGCGACTGCGCGCCGACACCACGTTTGGGTACGTTGACGACCCGTTCGAAAGCCAGCCGGTCGCGGGGCACGACCAGCAGCCGCAGGTAGGCCAGAACATCCTTCACCTCGCGGCGCTGGTAGAAGCGAACCCCGCCCACCAACCGGTACGGAATCGCGGCCCGGAGCAGGGTCTCCTCCAATGCCCGTGACTGGGCGTTGGTCCGATAGAGGATGGCCATGTCCCCGAAATCGGAGTCACCCTCGTCGACCAACCGGCGCGCCTCGCGTGCGACCGCGGTCGCCTCCTCGCGTTCGTCGTACAGCTGCGCCACCACGACAGCCGTGCCGTCCGGGCCTTCGGTCCAGAGACCTTTATCGACCCGTTCCGAGTTCTCCCTAATCACCGACTGCGCCGCCGCCAGAATCGCCTTGGTACTGCGGTAGTTCTGCTCCAGTGGAATCACCAGAGCGTCCGAATAATCCCGCTGAAATTCGAGGATGTTGCGGATATCTGCGCCCCGCCAACTATAAACGGATTGATCCGGATCGCCCACCACCGTGATGCGTCGGTGCTCGTCAGCCAGATCTCGCAGGAAGAGATATTGGGCTCGGTTGGTGTCCTGATACTCGTCCACCAAAACATGGTCAAAGCGGTGCCGGTACCGGGTTCCCGCCTCCTCCGATTGCTGGAACAATTCGACCACGCGAAACAGCAGATCATCGAAGTCAAGCGCTCCCGCGGCCTCGAGGAGGGCTTGATAGCGGGGATATACCGAGGCCACCTGGGTTTCCAGGTAACCGACCGCGCCGGCGGCAAACGCGCTGGCATCCTTCAGGTCATTTTTGGCGCGAGAGATCTCGCCACCCACAGTGGCCGGGCTGAGTCGCCTCTCGTCGAGCCCAGCCTGGCGGATGGCTTCCTTGATCAGCGCGGACCGGTCGACCTCGTCATAGATGACGAAGTTGCGGGGAATCCCGATCAGCTCGCCTTTGTCCCGCAAGATCCGTGCGCTGCAAGCGTGAAAAGTCCCCAGCCACATGCCATGGGGCTCGGCGCCGAGCAGACCGGTGATTCTGGAGCGCATCTCGCGAGCAGCTTTGTTGGTGAAGGTGACCGCCATCACTCGGTCGGCACTGGCTCTCCGCTCTGCCAACAGGTAGGCGATCCGGTGAGTGAGAACTCGGGTCTTCCCCGAGCCCGCTCCAGCCAGCACCAGTACCGGCTGGTCCGGCGCCACTACCGCCTCCCGCTGGGCCCGGTTGAGGCCCCTCAGCAACCCTGCGCTCGCCTCCGCCGTTGCCGAGTAGCCGGGCTGGCCAAGCCCTGCAGCTGGTGTCACTCCCGGGCTGGCGAACGGGAGGCGGTGAGCTCGCCGTAGAGCGCAGGGCGCCGATCCGAGAAGCCGTGGTTCCGAGGCGTGCGCTGGCGACGGGCAGTGGCCTGACGGAGGTCGAGGTCGGCCAAAAGCAGAGCCTCATCGGTTCTCGCCGCCGGACCCGCCAGCAGCCAGCCCTCGGGTCCCACGATGCAGCTGCCGCCGATGAACTCCACCTCTCGCTCGGTACCGATCCGGTCTGCTGCCACCACGAAAACTTGATTCTGGGTAGCCACGGCGACGGAGGCGTAGTTGCCCATGATCCAGCCCCGCTCATCTGCGACCCTTCTCCGGAAGTTGGCCACCCAGTTGGTGGGTACGCAGATGACATCGGCACCTGCCAAAGCCAGCACTCGAGCCGCTTCAGGGAACCAGAGGTCGTAGCAGACAAGCATTCCGACCTTGCCGAAGGGCAGCTCGAAGACCGGGAAGCCGCTGTCACCCGGCTCAAAGTAGCTCTGCTCGTCGTAGAAGAGATGCGCCTTCTGATAGACGCCGATCAACCCGTCCGGGCCTATCAGCGCTGCCGAGTTGTACCGCCCCGAGGGACCCTGCTCGCAGAAGCCGGCCGCTACGAAGACACCGAGCCGGTGACAGCTCTCACCCCATCTCGTCAGGCATAGTCCTGTGCGTTCCTCGGCTGCCGCGGCGGCTTCCGTCTCACTGGCGAAAGCGTAGCCGGAGGAGGCCAGTTCCGGAAGCACTATCAGTTCGGCTCCGGCGTCGGCCGCACGAGCGATCCATCGGGCCCCTCGGTCGGCATTGCCTTCTCGATCTCCCAGTCGAGGAGCGTACTGGCAGGCCGCAACTTTGAGGAGTGAAGTACTGGGCATCTGAACATTCTCCGCCCGGAGGAGGGTCAGAAGTCCATGTCTCCCATTCCCCCCATGTCCCCCATCCCGCCCATGCCACCCATCCCGCCCATGCCACCCATGCCGTCATCGCCACCCCCGCTTGGCAACGCGGGAGCCAACTCCGGAACATCGGCCACCAGCGCTTCGGTGGTGAGCATCATC
>JBOHUG010000081.1:0-4771 GCA_050734135.1 Candidatus Dormibacteria bacterium | reverse complement strand
GACCTGCACTGTATGAATGGCCGCGATCCTCGCACCGGCACAAATAGCCGACAGGGAGACCGGCATCGGGCGGCTCCCCGGCCAGCGTGGGGACTCCAGAAAGGTCGATGTGCTGCGGCCAGTGGTCAGTCACGACCGGCAGTGAGCTGCCGGCGGCGCGATGCTCCGCCTCGTCCATGCGCTCTACCTCGACGGGGTTGACAGGAGCTCGTGGGGAATAGCCCCGGAGATTGAGCAGGGGCCGAATTCTAGACCATCGCCACTTCCAGCGTCGCCCGACGATGGCCGGCCGGGCTAGAGTGGGCTCGTGACCCCGAAGCCGGTCCGCCGGCCCGTCAATGGCTTTGGGCCACGGTGGCACCCCGATGGATGAACGGCCGCTGGCCGAGTCCGAACAGCCGAGCCGGGAGCTCATCACCACGTACGTCCACGGCGAGGTCTGGATCGAGGGGAGGGAGGTCGTCTGGACCACCCAGAAGGGTGAGTTGCGCCTTCCGCTAGCGGAGGCCCATCTCTTCCGCACCCTCGGGACCTGGAACCTAAGCAAGCGGGGAGCCTTCGCGTCTACAAACCTCCAGAAGGCCACAAATCCGGGCGCAGTGGCTCAGCTAGCGGAGCGCCTGAAGCGGCAGCGGGAAGAGGCGAAGAGCAGGGCCCGCGAGGTTCTCGACCGGAGCAAGGAGCAGCACAAGGCTGCCCTTCGGGATGCCAAGGATGCTGCTCAGAGTGCGGCTCGAGCTGCTCAGAGTGCGGCCCGTGAGGCCAGGGCAAAGGATGCCCAGACGAAGGCCGCTGCCGAGGCGATGCTGCCCAAGACCCAGGTTGTGCGCTACAAGAGCGTCAAGGAGTACGAGAAGGATGCTCAGGGGCGCATCGCCGAAGGGTGGACGATCGTGGCCCAGTCCCAGGAGACGGGCCAGACTCACCGGGTCCGCCGCGCCGGGAGCGGCTTGGTCACAGGGGCGCTGCTCGGGTTCCCCGCGGCGGGCGCGGCGCTGGGCGGACTGTCAGGTAAGCGTGATGAGGGTCCACTCACGGTGACGTGGTACTGGCCCGGAAGTGCCGACGTCGCCAAGGCGAACACCGCCGGACCGGCATCCTCCGACGTGCCAGATCAGTTGCGCGAGCTCGCCAATCTCCGCGATGCGGGGATCCTGACCGCCGAGGAGTTCCAGTCCAAGAAGACCGACCTACTCTCCAGGATGTAGGCGGGCCCCGATCTACTCAGCGGAGGGGGGCCGCCATCGAGCTCGCGGAGTTCGCAGGGGCCGTCTGGCCGTCCGTGGGGTGGGATGATTCGGACCGTGGCTGAGCCATATGAGGGTCGGGTCCGCAGCCGGATGGCGGATCACTTGAGGGCGTGCGACCAGTGCAGCCGCGATCTCCCCTGTCCGGAATGGGACCAGCTGTACACCGCGTCAATCGACGGTTCTGACCCCGAAGAGAGCCGCGCCCGGATGTGGGAGCACCTGCACGAGTGTGACCCCTGCAGGTTGGACCAGCCATGCGAGGAGTGGGACCAGCTTTACGCCGCATCCGAGTGGGACGGGGCGAGCGTCCCCCAGCGCCGCATCTGGCTTGAGGAGATGGGCCACCGAATCCGGGCGGGCGCAGTTCCCCTAGACGAAGTGGCCTACGGGCGCGACGCGCTTCAGCCGGGTCCGGCCGCGGTCCAAGTGGTGACGTACAAGTCCGCCAAGGACTACGAGCGAGACGCCCAACGACGGGTCGCCGACGGCTGGACCATCCAAGGGCAGAGCCAGGAGACCGGCCAGACCCACCGGATTCGGGGCGCCACCAGCGGGGCGGTGATCGGCAGCCTGTTCATGATGCCCGTGGCCGGCGCGGCCGTTGGCGGCCTCTCCAATAAGCGCACCAGTGGCCGAATCACCGTGACCTGGGTGAGGGCCCCCAGCGCCGGCGGCTCGCAGGCCCTGGCAACGCCTGGTGCCGAAGACCCGGACTCTACCGAAGCGCTGGTGCGCCACCTCAAGAGTCTGGCCGACCTCCGGGATTCGGGGGTCCTGACCGATGAGGAGTTCCAGGTCAAGAAGGCAGAGCTGCTCTCCAGGACGTAGGGGCCGCGTTCTACTCCGTGGCGACGGGGCTGCCGTCGAGCTTTCGGGGTTCGCCAGGGCCGGACAGCCGGCGGGTCGGGTGGCATTATGGCCCCGTGGCGCCCACCGGTGGGGACCTCCCCGCGGGAGCGGCCCCAGGCCTAGCAGCAAGCCGCGCTTCCCGCCGGGACGGGCGCCATGCCCAGGGCTAGCTGACTAGGGAGGGCCAGGAGCGGCGGGGCAGGACTGGACGATCAAAGAGCTGAGTGACTTTGCGACGCGACTGCAGGCGTGGACGGTAACGGTGGATAAGTGACTCGACGCGCGCGCGAGCGCGTCGCCGTCACAACATGCGAGACGGGGCGGCTGCGGGGAAACGGAGGTACTTCTCGCCGCGCCCTTGAGCTGCGGGAACCAGCAGGGCATCGCGGGCGCGTGAAATCGGTGTATTCTGGCGCAGGGTCCTGGCCAGCAGCGTACGTGGAGGCAGCCCGATGAGGCTAACGAGGATGCGCGTGAAGGACTTCAAGTGCGTGCTGGACTCGGAGTGGTTCAAGGTGGGAGACCTTACTTGTCTCGTAGGCAAGAACGAGTCCGGGAAGACAGCGCTACTCGAAGCCTTGGAGAAGTTGAATTCGGTCCAAGAGTCCCGTGCTGCCTTCGACGAGATCGACGCTTACCCGCGAATGCGCCTCAACGAGTACCAGCGATCAGGAGAAGTGGCCACTCCGATCGAGACCGAGTGGGAGCTGTCGCCAGACGAAGAGGACCACATCAACGGTCTCGTCGGTGCTCCGGTCCTGGGAAAGAGAATTGTGGGTCTGAGCAAGGACTACAAAAACAAGCTCAACTGGACCGTAGACATCGACTGCCCAGCTGCGACGGCCCACTACCTGGACAGCTCGCCCCTAACGCAAGCTGAGCGGGTCGCGCTGGGCGATCCTCACACCACGAGCGACCTCCTGAAAGCCCTAGAGGGGCTCTCCGAGCGGACGCCAAATCAAGAGACGCTCAGGGCGACCCTCAAGGAGCTTCTGCCCGCCGGAAGCCTTGGCGCCACGATCGAGCACTACCTTCGTACGCAGCTTCCCAAGTTCCTCTACTCCTCCAGCATCGACCGGTTGCCAGGCCAGGTATCGCTGAGGCAGCTCACCGCCGACATTGCAAGCAACGGCGTCGATCGGGACGCTGGTAACAAGGTTTTCCTCGCCCTTCTGTCAATGGTGGGAACAACCCCTCAGGACATCGGCCAAATCGGTAAGTTTGAGCCTCTGATCGCGCAGCTGGAGGCCGTAGGCAACGACATAAGCCAGAGGGTCTTTAGGTACTGGACGCAGAATAAGCATCTCGCGGTTAAATTCCGTTTCGACGAAGGTGAGCCCAAAGACGAGCCACCATTCGACACGGGCAAAGTTTTTCGTACCCGAATCGAGAACAGGCGGCACGGTGTGACGCTTCGTTTCGATGAACGCAGTGCCGGCTTCATCTGGTTCTTTTCCTTCCTCGTCTGGTTCACCGAGGTTAGCCGCCTTCACGGCGACAACCTGGTGGTCTTACTGGATGAGCCTGGCCTGTCCCTCCACGCCCGCGCGCAGGCCGACCTGCTTCGATTTATCAAGACTGAGTTGTTGCCCAAGTACCAGGTCATCTACACGACTCACTCCCCATTCATGATCGATGCACTTGACCTCCTTTCTTGTCGCACCGTTGAGGACGTGACTGGCCCTAAGCCGGAGGAGGCAGTGCTCGGAACTAAGGTCGGCGATGACGCCTTGAGCAAAGATCCCGACACCCTATTCCCGTTGCAGGCCGCGATCGGATACGACATCACTCAGACGCTATTTGTTGGGGAGCATTGCCTTCTGGTCGAAGGAGTCTCGGATCTGCTCCTCCTTCAGTGGTTCTCGGGCGAATTGCAGCGCCAGGGCCGGCCTGGTCTAGACCAACGCTGGACGGTGACGCCCTGCGGGGGCATCGCCAAGGTCGCGAGTTTCGTCGCACTCTTCAGCGGCAGCGGCCTCCACGTCGCTGCCCTCACCGACTACGGGCAAGGAGACAAGGCGCGAGTCAGGAGTCTGCGTGAATCCGAACTGCTCCGTGAGGGTCATGTGTTAACAGCAGCAATGTTTGTCGAAGACGCCACCGAGGCTGACGTTGAAGACATCGTCGGGCGGGAGATGTACGCCGCCCTCGTGAACGCTGCATACGGCCTCAAGGGGAAGAAGGCACTCCCGACAACCAGGCCAGCGGATGCCCCGGCACGGGTGACCGAGGAGGTCGACGCCCACTTCAAGCTGTTCACCGCGGCCGAGCCTGAATACGACCACTTCCGCTCTGCCGAGTACCTAGTGACGACCGGTGCCGCAGGCCTGCCCGGAGTTGAGGGCGCCGTCGAGCGCTTCGAGAACCTGTTCAGGACAGCCAACGCACTACTGCCTTAGTCGGTCGTTCACGTGACCCCGTCCTGTCCCGTCTAGGTTTGCGCGGGAAATGGACTAACCAGGGGGCGAACACCGTGCCGAGAATACCCATAGCCGCCGGCGCAACAACAACGAGACGCAACCCAGAGGTTTGGGCCAATAACCCGTGAGGGGACCCCCATGAACTGATCCAGGGTATGTGAGAGTTTCTCAGTGGCCGAGGAGGGCCAGGAGGAACTCGGATGAAGGGTAGGAAGCACACTCCGGAGCAGATCGTGCGGAAGCTGCGGGAAG
>JBOHUG010000080.1:0-7182 GCA_050734135.1 Candidatus Dormibacteria bacterium | reverse complement strand
TGCCCTCGATGGGTACCGTTGGCGACGGCTACGACAACGCCTTAATGGAGTCCTTCTGGGGCCGGCTGCAGACCGAGCTGCTCAACCGGCAGAAGTGGCGCACCCGGATCGAGCTCTCCTCGGCGCTTTTCGAGTACCTGGAGATCTTTCACAACCGCACGCGCCGGCACAGCTCACTCGGGATGCTGACGCCCGTAGACTACGAGAACCTCTGTCGCGAGTCCACGACCAGTGCTTGACTCTCACCTGGCGGGTCCACCAGACGGGGGCCATATCACTTGGACCAGCCTCACGGGGTCCGGACACACCTCCTCGGCTGTATGCCTACTGCTATCGATCTCGGGCATTGGGAGCGCCTCAAGACCTGGAAGCTTACCCGACGGGGTCGTAGTCCCCATCCGAACCAGTACCTCGTCAAGGCGGTCTAGGAGATCCGCCACGGTTACCAGCTGAATATCCAAGCCCTCGCGCCGAACGCGTGCCGTCTCCTCGTGAGCGCCCCTGCCAAAGCTGAAGGCGATCACGAACCCTCGCTTCTTGCCATCCCGCTGGATCGCAGTCTCAAAGTTGTCGATCACGTTGCGGCCTACGGACTCGCTCTGTTTGATCTGTACAGGGTCGTGGAGAAAGTAGGTCCAGCCGTCGATCCCCATGTCGCCTGACTTGCGCCCTGCCTGGATCCCGTTGATGCGGTCCACGACCCAGTTTTGGAACTCAAAGGGCTTTATCGCGTGAAGATCCTCGACCGATGTTGGCATGTCGATGAGCCGCACATCTGTCGCGCCCACCTTCTGCATCCGGCGGCGCATGAGGTTACAGGCCGTAGGCGAGATGTCGATCGCGATCCATCGCCTGCGAAGTCGATGCGCTGCAACCATAGTCGTCCCACACCCGCGAATGGATCTAGGACGATCCCGTCGGGATCAGTGCTCATTGCGACGATGCGCTCAAGAAGTTCTTCCGGCTTCTGAGTCGGGATACCCTAACCTCTCCTTCGTCCGAGACGACAAGGTCAAGGTCCAAACGTCGTCTGCCAGCTTCCCCTCCGGGTCGATGTAGTAGCGCTTGTTGAACTTGTTCTGCACCCGGTAGATGCGGCCCTGCTCGTCGCGCTGCCACTTGCGGAGGGTGGTCTCAGGCCACGGCTCCTTGGGGTGATGCCAGGTCACGAGGCGCGGCTTTACAGCGGCATAGCGCAGGATGGTGTCGTGGTTTCGATGTAGCCACTTGGCGGGATGGCCACTCGAGGTCTGATAGTGCCATATGATCTCGTTGAGGAAGTTGGCACGGCCGAATACTTCGTCGAGCATCACCTTCAGGTAATGAGACGCATGCTCGTCGGCATGAAGATACAGAGTTCCCGAGGGTTTAAGAATGCGCTTCATCTCAATGATGCGCTCCTTCATCCACTCGACATAGTGGTAGATACCCCCCTCCCAGCGGTCCTCGAAGCTCCTGACCTCGGCCTCGTCGCCCCAGATCACCTCGTAGTGCCGGTTGGAGAAAAAGGGCGGGTCAAGGTAGATCAGATCGATGCTTTCTCGGGCGAGGAGCGCGAGCCGGTTGAGGTTGTCGTCGCAGTAGATGACCCCAGTATCGATATCAGGCCTCCTCCTTGGGCGGCTGCGACTCGGTCCTGAGCAGGGGCCTCCTCGGCTTTCGCCCCACCAGATATCGCCACCAGGCCTGGTTAGGGATCTCTAGCGGAGTCTCCAAATGGAGAAGCTGCCCTCTGATAGCGTCTCTGAGTGCAGTGGCCGTTCTGTTCACTGCGTCCAGTCGTTTGGTGTGATCGGTCGCGGAACTGCGCGTGCCCGGCCGTCTGCATACGCCACATTCGCAGGTATGCGTCACACGCGTGGAAAGCGCCGTTGTAGGCGTCAACGACGGCGTCGGTCTCGGGTTCCATCATAACGCCCGGGACCACTTCGGAAACCTTGGCCATTTGAGCTGTCATTTGGCGTTCGTGTCGAGCGTCGCGCTGAGACACCGTCTCCCCCTCCATTCCATACCCTTTCTGCTTTACAACCCCGTCCAGCACCATTGCGAAGGAGAGCAGGGGTTCGTAGAGGCGGCGAAGGCGCTCAGCTTTGGCATCCCGGAGGTGCTGCCGATCAGCGAGCACCAGTCGCATGTCCTCTGAGCGCTGGGTAAGAGCAATGCCCATAACGGCAGCGGCGGCTGCCACCAGCCCGCCTAGACCTCCCGCAAGAACGCTCGCAAATAGCTCCATGCGCATCCCTCTGGATCTGGTCCAGGCACAGCTACCAGCCTCCGCGCGTCAGTGCCGCACTGGGGTCCCTCATTCCCGAGCAGGGAAGCGGTTTGAGTTCAGCAAGGTCCATCGGGTGCTTCCTGAACATACTCCCAACCACTGCCCTGGCAAGTGGTGAGCCGGGCCACCCGCTAGCCTCTGCACACGCAACCGGAGCCCTGGCTGAGCTAGTGGGTCGTCCAACCGTTCTTTCGAGCACGATCTATATTCCGCTGCCACGATGACGGCGATGGGCCTCCCGTATAGCCATGGAGGTCCAAGCCATACGTTTGAGAGATGAAGGCTTGAGCCGCGGCGGTGACACCCCGGCTGCGATTAATCCCGGCGATAGCAATGAACAGAAAGGCGAGTGAACACAAAACTGCAAGAATACGGGGCACTCCGCCTCCCACAGCCACCGCCCAGCCTGACAACGCAATGGTGGCGAGGGCTAGGCATGATGCTAGCATCCTTAGGCTGCTACACTCGCCAATCTGCTGCGCAGCCTCCCTCCCCACTAGGTTCAGTAGCCCATCCCTCACCCTTGCGGTGTTCTTCGGAAAGATGAATTTTGCTAGCACTGTCGAGCTTCCTCGCTGAGCCACTGGCCGAAGTCCGTGCCGGCACTCACGAGACCACCAGCCAAGAACGCGAGCTTGAACCCCATGGCGAGCTGCCGTAGTTCCGCTCCCAGGCCGCCGAAAGCTCCCGCCAGCCCGAAGGCCGCTCCCAAGCAGGAACTGGCTGCATGGGTCGTGACACAAGCCTCGACATCAGGACTGGAGGCGGCTAGGCCAGCGCCAGCTGACACGTATCCAAGCGTTTCAGCGCTGGCAAAGCTGCCAGTCACCAATCCTGCTTCCGCCGCCAGCCCTGCCCCTCCGGCGACTACGGAAACAGCTCCTAGAGCCAGAGCCCCCTCGGTCGGGGTGATCTCCGCCTGACATCCGTTAGAGGTAGTCGAATTTGGGTTCCCAGCGAACGGATCCCGAAAGCAGAGGCTACCCCAAGTCGAACCCACCGCTGCGCTAACCTCGCTAACCGCCTCGGCGGCATGGCTCACGGTGTTGGCCACGTCTCCCCAGCAAGTGTTCGACCCCCAGACCCCACACTGGCCGTTGAGGTCGAGCTCGTTGATCGGGTCGCCGTCGACGTAGGCATAGGGCATGCCCGTCGCCTGCACGAGTGGGTCCAGCGTCGTGAACTGACCCAGAGCGGGGTCATACCATCTGGCCTGCAGGTAGATCATTCCTGAGTTGGAGTCAGCTAACTGTCCGGCGTAGAGCAGGTCGTTGGGGACGCTCCCGGTCTGGCTGTCGATGTTCCCGTAGGGGTCGTAGTCCCAGGTGTCCACCGCCGCCCCCGTGGAGTCGGTCAACGCCCTCGTCGATCCCAGCGCGTCATGGGAGTAGTAGTAGGTTGCCCCGTCCGGCAGCACTTCCTCTACCGGAAGCCCAGAGGGGCCGTCCACGTAGTACGTCTCGCCTGAGCGAGTGGACTGGCCCAACAAGAGCGGTGCGTCCCCTGAGTCATCCCAGAGGAAGTTGGTGGTCGAGTTGCCCACCGAATCGCTCTGCAGCTCTCCGTCACCATCGTAGGAGTAGCTCGTGGCCAAGCCACCCCCTACCTGGAACGAAGTCATCTGTCCAGCCGCATTGTAGCCGATCTCCGTTCTCAGTCCACCCCCCAACTCCATCGTGGTGAGGTCGCCATCCGCGTCGTAGCTCATCTGAGTGGCCCCCGCCGGCGGCGTCGGGCAACCATCCTCTGAACCCCCGCCGGGGAGCACCCAACACAACTCATCGTCAGCCCCGTACGCCAGATTGCTCCCGTCCATCCCGGTCAGGTTCCCAGCCTTGTCGTACTGGTAGCTGTCCGCGCCCCCTGGCGGCGAGCCGCACCCGGAGGTGGAACTCGAGCCCGCGTAGCAGACCTGGCCCAGACCCGTGTATTGGTAGCTGTTCTGCCCCGCTGGTTGCGAGGAGTCGCTGGTGATCAGCCCGGCAGGGTCCCGGGTATAGTCAGCCGTGAACACCAGGCCCGCTCCAGCCGAGTCCGAGATGCTGGCTATGTCCCCACTCGCGTCGTATCCAGAGCTGTCGGTCACGCCGTTTGGCAACTGCGTCTGCAGCAGGTTCCCGTCGATGTCGTACGTGAACCCCACCGTGGCGCCACTCAGGTCCACGAGCGAGGTCTCTCGGTTCGCGGCGTCGTAGCCTTTGGTCACAGTCTCGCCGTCCGGATAGGTGATCCCGACCTCGTTGCCGACCAGATCGTAGCTGTAGTTCAGGGTCTGCCCCACCCCGTTGGTGTAGCTTGTCTCGCGGCCGAGTGAATCGTACGCCCAGCTGGAAGTAGCTGTGCGATCGGACATGCTCACCTTTTCGCCCAGATCATCGTACCCATAGGTGACGCTTGGCGTCCTGTCACTATAGATCGTCTCAACCAGCTGGCCGTCCGAATTGTAAGAGTTCGTGGTCACGGCACCGCTGGGTTTGGTTTCTGTCAGCAGATTCCCGTCCCCATCGTACGTGTATGAGGGCACCTGGCCAGCCGCGTTGGTGCTTGAGATCTGCTGATTCAGCGAGTTGTAGGAGTAGCTAGTCAGGTTGCCATCGCCATCGGTCTGCGACACCACGTTGCCGTCAGCGTCACACGCCGTGCTGGTTGCCCGGAGCACAACCCCATCATATTCCTGGTCTACGAGAATAGGCCGACCGTCGGCATCCTACGTGGTGACCGTCTGGTCTCCATCGGGGTTGACGGTGCTCGTCTGATCGCCGTCCGCATCGTAAGCGTCGACGGTCTCACCTCCTCCCGGCTGAGTCACCGACAGGAGATCGCCAAGGGGATCGTAGGCGTACGTCGTGCCCGAGGGGGTGGGGAAGGTCCTCCCAGCGGCAGAAGGTATCGCCTTCATAGCTAAGAGCCGGCACAACTTATCCGAGGCCAAGTAAGGGAGAAGGGTGAGCGTCTAGCGAATTGTCGCCATTGCTTTGGCGAACTTGCCGGTGCGCAGTACGACTAGAACCACTCCGCAAATTGACGGATACCGAGGGAGGCCGCCGCGGAGTCTCGGGGAAACCACGCCAACTCCTCGCCGCCGTTGGGAGCCGCCGATCGGGCCGACACGCCATCGAGCCCAGCCGTGTATGCACTCTGGCCAATTGCCTGACAAACGCGGTGGGGGATCAAGCTGCCGGTAGTGTCAAGGGGATAGGTCACCGGCAATCCCACGGCCGCCAGACCTCCAACAGAGTGGGCGTCAACCGCGCGTCCCGGCGGGATCCCGACATCGATGAGCAGAGGGCCGGTGTCTTCATCGAGGGTCTCCGGTCCATAAGGCAGACCAATGAACAGTCTAGATACATTGGCCCTTGCCGTGCTCACGTCGACGGTCAGATACAGGCAAGGCAGGCCGGGGGGTTCCACCGCTGCCCAGATCCGCGCGCCGCAAAGTTCGCGTCTAGACGATCTGACCAGCCTGGATCTGCTACACGGAAGTAGCGGCCGCCAATTGAAACCTGAACAAACACCACTACGCTACCGAACCGTAGTCAAAGCTGTCCTTCACTCTATCGAGAATAGCTTGTTCGTGTCCGCCCGCGAGCGCCTCAAGGAGCGTGCTTCCTTCGAATGCATCAGCCTTCTTTCTTGCCACGCCAGGCACAGCACCTCGCCGGAGGTGCTGGTGAAGAACAGTAGCAATCTCATCAATCGTCAGGATGCGAGCGGAGCGATCAGCCGGAACACCAGAAAGCATCCACTTCTCAACAGCTTGCCGTGATACATCCAGGATCTCGCCCATATCGGTGGCAGTCAAACCGAGGATCTTCATCGCATGCTCGAGCGGGTGCGACGAGTCCCGCTCAAGCAGCACCTGATCCGCGACCCTACTAAAGCGCTTGAACCCAGCGGGGTTGTCTAAATTCCAATCCAGGTGCTCACGCGGAGCCCCCGCCAGAGAGCGTGCGATGTTAACCATCATGAGCACCACGCCGTAGCCATCTGGTGATGGCGCTTCAAGGGGCACCAGGTAGATCTCGCGACGAAGCACCGCCTCGACAACTCCGGCCGGCATAGTTCGTTTGATCTCGGCCACCACGGCGCCCAGCTCGTCGGCCACGAGCAGATAGTAGGTAGTGAACCGCCTGGTGGCCCGGAGATCACCAAGCATCGCGTGAGGGGTCACGGCGTCGAGGGCATTCATCAGGTCAGGGATCGAGCGCCCAAACGAGGCGGTCGCCTCCTGAAGATCCCCAAAGAATTTGCCTTCCGTCAGATCCATGAGCTCATTCTAGAGCAACCAAAGCGCTATTGCAAGGGTTGCCTGATCGAGCGCCGACGCCTATTCGTCCTCCGAGGCACCCGAACGCCTGTGCGCCCCCTGCCGAACAGGACTAGAGCAGCGGGGCTCGCGCCTGGCTAGGCCGAGATCAGCGTCGAGGCCGCCTGAGATCAAACCGTGTAAAAATCCGGCAAGTCACCTGTAAACGTCGCTCTGACCCCGCCAGAACAGCCTAGGAAGATGGGCCTTGGAAAACTCGCAAGAGGCTCTCCTTAGGAGCAGCCTGAAGTACTCCCACAATTCATGCACTTGTAGCAAGCACCGTTTCGCACCATCAGCGCTCCGCAATCCGAGCAGGAAGGGGCATCCTCCTGGTTTCTGAAGGTGAACTCGGAGCTGAGCTGCTTGCCCCGGGCGTGCCCAGGTGGTTCGAGCGAAGAGGTGGCCGGAGTTGCGGCCGTGCCCTCAGCAGCGGTCCGGTTGATGATGCCCAGCGCCGTTCGGTCATCCTCCGGCAGGAAGCGCGCTGCTAGCCAGCGGAAGATGTAGTCGACAATTGACTTGGCGATCGGAATCTCGGGGTTGCCGGTGTATCCCGCCGGCTCGAAACGGCTGTGGGCGAACTTGGCGCAGAACAGCC
>JBOHUG010000079.1:0-69589 GCA_050734135.1 Candidatus Dormibacteria bacterium | reverse complement strand
CACGGGGAAGGTGAAGGTCGCTCCGGGCCCGAGTGGCTGCCCCTGCCCGTAATAGCCGCTTCCCGCCCTGGTGTCGACCAACCGGAATGGCACCACCGCCGTGTAGGCGCCCCCGACGTTGACACTGCTGTTGGCGATGCCCGGCCCCCGGCTGGCGGAGGGCGGCCTGGGGACCATCGGCGCCAGCTTTGCCGACGGGTCCGGATATGGCAGTGCCGGGCTGGGGGCACCCGGGATCGGCCCCGAGGCGGCGCCACCGTCCGGTCCGAAATGGCTGCCGGTGACTGCTGCTGCCGGCACCATCGCGCCAGACCCGAGTAGGCAGACGGCCGCTAGGACCGCCGCGGCGGGAAGGTGCCTCAACTGCCGCAGCGCTTGCCGGCCGCCCCCGCTCCACCTGGGCCCCCAACTCACCAAGGCCATAGTATCGCCCCGGCGTGCAGAACGTTGCCCTGGTCGAGCGACAGAAACCGGAGCAGCTGCAACTAAACGCCCTGGCCCGCTGGTGCCGCGTGGTCAGTGGGGTGCCTGGTCACGGTGGAGTCAGGCAGCCGCAGCGCCGGACCAGCCCCGGGGAGCGCTCCAGACGGAGCGGCTGAGGCTGGCGGTCGAGGCCGGACTCGGCGGCCGGTTTGCGCGGTGGACCCGGTCCAGGCGCTCATCGGGGCGACCGCGAAGCGCGGGGCCAGTGCGAAGCCCAATGCTCAGCAGGCTGCACTCGCGGTGTAGGTACCGGAGCGGAACGAAGGCGGCATGGTAAAGGCGAAGATCCGTCCGCGGCCATCCGGCATCGGTGCAGCCTTTCCCACGCAAAGCAGCCCCCCACGACCACTAGCGAGGTCCGAATCGGCTCCGCGCCACGGCCATGGTGAAGACGGGCGCGCTAAAGCTCTGCGGGCCGTAGGTCCTAAGCACCTCTACCGTTGTTCGGCTGCCGTCACGGTGGCAGGCTGGGGGGACCGGGTAGTGGGGCAGTTTCCGGTTCAAAAAGCTGACCCACTGGCGCCGTGCTCCTACTCTTGACATCGCCGAGCGCGCTGCCCATACTAGCCACTGCGGTTCGGCCGTTCGGATGCCGTACGGCCGTTCAGCAGGCAAACAGTTCTGGGGAGGGCGGTCATGGCCACGACGTTGGAGCGGCAGGTCTCACGGCGCACCGTACTCAAGGGACTTGCCGGCGGTGCGGCGGCCCTGGCCACGGGCGACATCCTGGCTGCCTGTGGACCCGCCCTCAAGGGCTCCGGGGGCCGCTCCAACACCAAGGACATCGTCATCGGCTACGTCAGCCCCCAGACGGGCCCACTGGCCGGCTTCGCCACCCCTGACGACTACGTCCTGAGCCAGATCCGGGCGGCCTCCGCCTACACCAAGGGCTTGAACAAGGGGGGCAAGACCTACCACTTCCGGATCATCGAGGTGGACAGCCAGTCCGACCCCACCCGGGCCTCGCAGGTGGCCAAGAACCTGATCCTCCAGGACCAGGTGGACATGATCGTCACCAGCTCGGCTCCGGAGACCGTCAACCCGGTGGCAGCGGTATGCGAGTCCGAGGGTGTGCCCTGCGTCTCCACCGTCTGCCCCTGGGAGTCCTGGTACTACGCCGGGCTGGGTGCCACCCCTCCCGGCACCAGCCAGGTGTTCCAGTACAACACGCTCTTCTTCTTCGGTGTCCCCGAGTTCGGCAAGTGCTTCATCCCGATGTGGAACCGGATCCAGCAGCAGTTCAACACCGGCAAGGTGATCGCCTGCACCTGGCCCAACGACGCCGACGGCAACGCCTTCCGCATGGGCTGGCCGCCGCTGATCACCGCAGCCGGCTACACCTTCGTCGACGGCGGGGCCTACCAGGACGGCCAGACCGACTACACCACCATGATCTCGCTCTTCAAGGCCGACAACTGCGACTTCTTCGTCAACGCCCCTCTGCCCCCGGACTTCAACACCATGTGGAAGCAGGCCAACCAGCAGGGCTTCCGCCCCAAGCTGGCGACGGTCGCCAAGGTGCTGCTCTTCCCCGCCGATACCGTCGCCCTGGGTGACCTGGTGATCAACGTTGCCACCGACGCCTGGTGGACGCCCTACCACCCCTACCGCTCCTCGCTCACCGGCGAGACCGCCGGGTCCCTGGCCAGCGGCTACGAGAGTGCCACCGGCCAGCAGTGGACCCAGGCGATCGGCTCCACCTACGCGCTCTTCGAGATCGCCCACCAGGCATTCGCCCACGCCAGTGACCCCCACGACAAGAACGAGGTGGCGGCCCAGCTGCACTCGATGGACATCCAGTCCATCAACGGACCCCTGGACTTCACCAAGGGTCCGGCGCCGGGGGTGGCCATCATCGAGCCGGTCGGGGTGCAGTGGAAGAAGGGGACCAAGTACCCCTACACCATGTTCGTGGTCGACAACTCCGCCAACCACGACATCCCCATCAACGGGACGCTCGAACCGACCTATCGGTGATGGCGGCGCCGCCGGTGCTGGAGCTGGTCGGCGTCGTCAAGCGCTTCCATCGGGTCACGGTGGCCGAGAGCATCGCCCTCCAGGTCGGCGCTGGTGAGGTGCTGGGCATCGTCGGTCCCAACGGCGCTGGCAAGACCAGCCTCTTCGGGATCATCGGCGGCGACCTCCGCGCCGACGCCGGCGACGTCCTGCTCGAGGGCACCTCGGTGGCCCGGCTGGATGCTGCCGACCGCTGCCGCCGCGGCATCGGCCGCACCTACCAGGTGCCCCGGGCCTTCGAGAAGATGTCCGTCTTCGAGAACGTCCTGGTGGCGGCGCACCAGGGAGCGGGGCTGCGGGGCCGGGAGGCGACCGGCTTCGCCGCCGAGGTGCTGGCCGAGACCGGTCTCTACGAGGCCGCCAACCGCCCGGCGGGGATGCTGGGGCTGCTCCAGCGCAAGCGCTTGGAGCTGGCCAAGGCTTTGGCCACCCGGCCCAAGCTGCTGCTCCTGGACGAGGTCGCCGGCGGCCTCACCGACCCCGAGGTGGACCAGCTGGTGGAGATCGTCCGGGCGGCCCGGGAGCGGGGGTTGGCGGTGATCTGGATCGAGCACGTGCTCCGGGCCCTGGTGCACACCGTCGACCGCCTGATCTGCCTGGCGGCGGGACGGATCGTGGGCGAGGGACCACCGGAGGCGGTGCTGTCGATGGCTGAGGTCAAGGAACTATTCTTGGGAGCCGTTCCCGGCGAGGCGGCGGTGGCCCGGAGCGCCGCCGACCACCCGGGCGCCGGGGGCGCGGGCGCGGCGACCCAGGGGGCAGCGGGTTGAGCGGCGAGAAGCTGGTGCTGGAGGTCGAGTCGCTGACCGTCAAGCACGGCCAGCTGGTGGCGGTCTCCGACCTCAGCCTCCAGGTCGAGGCGGACACCGTCTTCGCCGTGATCGGGGCCAACGGTGCCGGCAAGTCCACCCTCCTGGGCACCCTGGCCGGGCTGCACCGCCCCAGCTCGGGGCGGATTCTCCTGGATGGGGTGGACATCACCCAGCAGAGCTGCCCCAAGCGGGTCGCCGCCGGGATCTGCCTGGTCCCCGAGGCGCGCCGGCTCTTCCCCTCGCTGACCCTGGAGGAGAACGTCCGCAGCGGCGCCTATCGGGGGCGTCCCGGCCCCTGGAACCTGGAGCGGATCTACTCCATGTTCCCCTGGATGCGCGAGCGCCGGCGCCAGAGCGCGGCCCAGCTCTCCGGTGGCGAGCAGCAGGCGGTGGCGATCTCAAGGGCGCTGATGGCCAACCCCCGGCTGCTGCTGATCGACGAGCTCTCCCTGGGCCTGGCGCCGATCGTGGTCCGCGGGATCTACGCGTCCTTCCAGGATCTGCTCGCCAGCGGGCTGACCATCGTTCTGGTGGAGCAGGATGTGGCCCAGGCCTGTTCGGTGGCGTCGCGGATCCAGTGCCTGCTCGAGGGCCGCACCACCCTGCTCGGCACTCCCGGCCAGTTCACGCCGGCGGAGATCGAGGCCGCCTACTTCGGCACCGCGGCGGCACCGGTGGGGGCGGCCCCTTGACCTGGGCCAACGCCGTCATCCAGGGGATCTTCCTGGGCGGGCTCCTGGCCCTCTTCGCCGCCGGGCTCTCGGTGCTCTTCGGGGTGATGGGCGTGCTCAACCTGGCCCACGGGGACATCGCCGTGGTGGGCGGCTACGTGGCGGTGGCCCTGATCCCCGCCCTGGACCTGCCCACCGTGGTGGTCTTCCTGATCGTGATCGCGGTGCTGATGGTGTGCGGCTACCTGGTGCAACGGCTGATCTTCCAGCCCAGCGTCGAGTCCGGGCCCCTGACCACCCTGCTGGTGACCCTGGGGTTGTCTGTGGTGATCGAGAACCTCCTGCTGGAGCTCTTCTCGGCCAACAGCCACTCGCTCTCGATCGGGACCTTCACCTCGGGCGCGGTCCGGGTCAACGGCCAGATCTCGCTGGGCTACCTCTCGATGGCGATCCTGGGGGCGGCGGTGGTGGCCCTGGTCGCCATCCAGCTGCTGCTCTCCCGCACCCAGGTGGGCCGGATCATCCGGGCGGTGGCCGACGACCGCGACGCCGCCCAGCTGATCGGCGTCAACTACCGCCACATCTTCGCCATCGCCACCGCCATCGCCTTCGGCACCGTGGCCATGGCGGGCCTTTCCCTGACCATGTACTCGCAGATCTCCCCCACCGCCGGACCCACCTACCTGATCTACGGGTTCGAGGCGGTGGTGATCGGCGGCCTGGGCTCGCTCTGGGGCACCCTGGCCGGGGCGGTGGCGCTGGGCATCGCGGTCACGGTCGGGCTCGAGATCAGCTCCGGCTTCGGCGCCCTCGGGCCCCACCTGGTGTTCCTGGCGGTCCTGGCGCTGCGGCCCCAGGGCTTCTTCCCCAGGCGGTTGGCGGCGTGAGCCAGGTGGCCCGGGTCACCCGCTCCCAGCACTCCAGCCTCTTCGCCGGCGGGGCGGGGCTGGTGGTGGTGGTGGTGCTGGCGGCGCTGCCCTTCGTGGTCGACCAGGGCTTCACCACCACCCTGGTCAACCTCTTCATCCTGCTGGCCCTGGCCAGCATGTGGAACCTGCTGGCCGGCTACGGGGGCCTGGTCTCGGTGGGCCAGCAGGCCTACATCGGGCTTGGCGCCTACACCGTCCTGCTCCTGGCCCAGAACGGGATCAACCCCTTCGTGGGCATCGCCGTGGCGATCGTGGTCGGTGCCGGCTTTGCGGTCCCCGCCTCCTGGTTCCTCTTCCGGCTCTCGGGCGGCTACTTCGCCATCGCCACCTGGGTGCTGGCGGTGGTGGCCACCATCGTCATCACCGGGATCCCCTCGCTGGGAGCGGGCACCGGGGCGGCGGTGCCGGGGATGCTCACCATCAACGCCGTCCTCCTGGGGGCCTACACCTACTGGGCGGCGCTGGCGGTGGCGGTGGGCTCGGTGCTGGTGATCTACCTCTTGCTGCGCAGCCGCCTGGGCCTGGTCCTGACCGCGGTCCGCGACAACGAGATCGCGGCCAGGAGCGTGGGCGGCAAGGTGGTGCGGGCCAAGCTGATCGTCTACCTGGTCTCAGCTGGGGGCTGCGCCGCGGTGGGGGCGTTGATCGCCATCAGCCAGCTCAACGTGCAGGCCTCCAACGTCTTCAACATCCAATGGACCGCCTACATGATCTTCGCCGTCCTGATCGGCGGCATGGGGACTATCGAGGGCCCGATCATCGGCTCGGTGGTCTTCATCGTCCTGCAGCAGACCCTGAGCCAGTACAACGGCTGGTACCTGGTGGTGGTGGGACTGGTGGCAATGGCGGTGGCGATCTGGGTCAGGGGCGGGATCTGGGGCTTCTGGGCGGACCGCAGCAGCTACCGCCTCTTCTCGGTCGGATACTTCCTCCACGGCCAGCCGCGGGCCCGGCCGCCCGGCCCGCCGGAGGGCGGGACCCGCCCCAGTCGCTGGCTGCGGGGGCTGCTCTCGCGGCAGAGTTGAGGAGCGCAAGCGAGCGCCTGAAAGGAGGCAGACGATGAGCACCAGCCGCGGACTGCTGATCGGGGCCGAAGAGGTGCCGGCCGAGGCCGGAGCCACCTTCGCCGACACCGACCCCTACACCGGGGAGGTGGTGGCCACCCTGGCCTCGGGGCGGGCGCCGGACGTGGGCCGCGCCGTGGCCAGCGCCGAGCGCGCCTTCCCGGAGTGGTCCCGGAGCGCGCCCGGGGAGCGTCGGCGGATCTTCCTCAAGGCCGCCGAGCTGATGGACGCCCAGGCGCAGCAGCTGGCCCAGAGCATCACCGCCGAGACCGGCGGCACCTTCGGCTGGGGGATGTTCAACGCCGGGCTGGCGGCGGGCATGCTCCGCGAGGCCGCCTCCGCCACCACCTATCCCCTGGGCCAGGTGCTGGCCACCGACACCCCCGGGGCCCTCTCCCTGGCCGTGCGCCAGCCCAGCGGGGTGGTGGCCGCCTTCGCCCCCTGGAACGCGCCCCTGATCCTGGGGGTGCGCTCGATCGCCATCGCCCTGGCCATGGGCAACACCGTGGTCATGAAGCCCAGCGAGCAGGCCCCCCTCACCTCGGGCCTGCTCCTGGTCGACATCCTCCGTCAGGCCGGGCTCCCCGACGGGGCCTGCAACGTGGTCACCAACGACCCCGCCCAGGCGGCGGAGGTGGCCGAGGCCCTGATCTCCGACCCCCGGGTGGCCCGGGTCAGCTTCACCGGCTCCACCAGGGTGGGGCGGATCATCGGCGAGCTGGCGGCTCGCCACCTCAAGCCGGCGGTGCTGGAGCTGGGGGGCAAGAACTCCCTGATCATCCTCGACGACGCCGACCCCGAGTACGCCGCCCAGGCGGTGGCCTTCGCCGCCTACATGAACTCCGGCCAGATCTGCATGTCGGCGGACCGGGTGCTGGTCCAGCGCCGGCTGGCGGACACCTTCCTGGGGCAGCTGCGCGAGCGCGCCCGGGCCCTGCCCACCGGGGACCCCCGCGACCCCGGAACCGTGATCGGGCCGCTGATCAACCGCGAGGCCGCCCAGCGGGTGGCGGCGGTGGTCGCGGAGGCGGTGGGCGCGGGCTCACAGCTGGAGGCGGGAGGCGAGCCCCCCGACGGGGCCCTGCTCCGGCCCACGGTCCTGACCGGGGTCCAGGAGGGGATGCGGGTGCTGAACGAGGAGATCTTCGGCCCGGTGTGCACGGTGGGCGTCTTCGACAGCGAGGAGGAGGCGGTGGCGACCGCCAACTCCACCGCCTACGGGCTCACCGCCGGAGTCCTCACCGAGGACATCCGCCGGGGCTGGGCGATCGCCCGCCAGCTGCGCACCGGGATCGTCCACGTCAACGACCAGTCAGTCGACGACGAGCCCCAGGCTCCCTTCGGCGGGGTGGGCGACTCCGGCTACGGCCGCTTTGGCGGCCAGGCCGGGGTGGACGCCTTCACCACCCTGCGCTGGATCACGCTGCAGATGGGCCACCGGCCCTTCCCCTTCTGAAGCGGACCAGGCCAGGGCGGCGATGATCCAGACCCAGGTCGGGATCGTCGGCGGAGGGCCGGCCGGGCTCCTGCTAGGGGAGCTGCTGGCAGCCCGGGGCATCGAGACCGTGCTCCTGGAGGCGCGGGACCGGGCCTACGCCGAGGCCCGGATCCGGGCCGGGGTCCTGGAGCAGGGCTCGGTGGAGGTGCTGCAGGGACTGGGCCTGGCGGAGCGGCTCCACCGCGAGGCCCTGGTGCACCGGGGCATCTACCTCCAGTTCCACGGCGAGCGCCACCGGATCGACCTGGCCGGGCTCACCGGGGGCAAGACCATCACCGTCTACGGCCAGCAGGAGGTGGTCAAGGACCTGACCGCGGCCCGCCTGGCGGCGGGGCGGCCGCTGCTCTTCGACGCCCCCGCCCTGGCGATCGAGAACGTGGCCCCGAGCGACCAGGGCCCGGCCCGGATCCGCTACCAGCACCAGGGCGCGGAGGAGGTCCTGGAGTGCCAGCTGGTGGCCGGCTGCGACGGCTCCCATGGCCCCAGCCTGGGCACCATCCCGACGGAGCTGCGGACGACCCATCAGCGCCAGTACCCCTTCGCCTGGCTGGGGGTGCTGGTCCAGGTGCCCCCCTCCAGCGACGAGCTGATCTACTCGTTCTCCAAGCAGGGGTTTGCCCTGCACAGCCTGCGCTCCCCGGAGATCTCCCGCCTCTACCTCCAGGTGGACCCCGGGGAGGACCTGGGGGAGTGGCCCGACGCCCGGGTCTGGGAGCAGCTGCACGCCCGCCTGGGCGCCCCGGGCTGGACGCTCCACGAGGGGCCGATCCTGGACAAAGGGATCACCCCGATGCGGAGCCTGGTGGCGGAGCCGATGAGCTACGGGCGACTCTTCCTGGCCGGGGACGCGGCCCACATCGTCCCCCCCACCGGGGCCAAGGGGCTGAACCTGGCGATGGCGGACGTGACCCTGCTCGCCGACGCCTTCCACGCCTTCCTTCAGCGGGGGGAGCGCTCGGGACTGGACTCCTACAGCGCCCGCTGCCTGGACCGGGTCTGGAAGGCGCAGAGCTTCTCCCTGGCGATGACCTTCCTGCTCCACCTCAATCCCGCCGACGACTCCTTCGCCCGCCGGGTCCAGGAATCACGGCAGCGCTACCTGGTGCGCAGCCGCGCCGCCTGCACCGCCCTGGCGGAGAACTACGTGGGGCTGCCGCTGATCCCGGCTCGGGACAGCTAGCCCGGCGAGGACGACCCCGGCCCCTTGGCGCTGCCGCCCGCCCGCGTCGCCGTCTCCAGGTGGTTGAGGTAGTCGCCGAATCCTCCCCGGGCCCGGGGATCGCGGCGGGCGCTGGTGAGCACCGGAATCCGGGCCGTGCGCACCAGCCGGGAGTCGCGGGCGACTGCAGAGATCAGGCCGGCGTCCTCGGCCAGCCGCCAAGGCGGCACCCCACCCGCACGCAGGTAGGCGGCGGCACTGAGGCCGAGGTTGGCGCCGTGGACGTGGGTGTGGCCATCCCTGTACGAGTAGCCCGCCTGGAAGTCCGACCGCAGCCCCTCCGGCCGCCCCTGCCAGTCGCTCACCGCCACCGTGCCCGCCACCGCCTCGGCACCCTCGCCGCCGAGCTGGAGCTGGACCTGGAGCCAGTCATCGGGAACCCGGCTGTCGGCATCGGTGGTGGCCAGCCAGGGCGCTACCAGGCCCATGCCCGCGAGCCTGCGGAGAGCGACCTCGAACCCCGCCCGGCGGGCCTGGCCGACGTTGTGGAAGCTGACCGAGACCGCAACCATCTCCCGGTGGCGCTCGACCACCGCCCGGGAGCGGTCGGTGCAGTCGTCCAGAACCACGACCACCACCCCGGGCAGCGCGGCCAGGGTCACGGCTCGCCGGATCGCCGCCAGGCAGGCGGGCAGCAGCAGCTGCTCGTTGCGGGCCGGGATGACCACGCCGACGGAATCCATCAGGGCCTGCCGCCCCGGGGCGCGGCGCCGGCCCCGGGGACCTCGGTCCGTTGGGCTACCGAGCCCCCCGGATGCCCCGGCCCCACCCGGGTGAAGACGTCCAAGAGGAAATCGGCCTCCTGGTGGCGGGCCAGGACGGACAGCTCGGGGAGATCGCGCAGGCGGTTGTGCACGGCCCGGGCGGAGAGGTGGTGGCGCGAGACCCGGTGGCGCCAGTGCACGGCCACCAGCTCACCGCCCGGTTCCAGGCTGGCCAGACAGCGCTCCAGCAGAACCCCGAGGGCTGGGTCCGGGAAGTAGTAGAGGATCTCGGAGGCCACGATCAGGTCGAAACTGCTGGGCGGCCACTCTCCGGGGAGCGCCATCACCGCCACCGCGACCGAGGGGTGCCCGCTGAGCCGCTGCCGGGTGCGCTCCACCGCCGACTCGACCGCGTCCACCGCCAGCAGGCGCTGGCAGCGCCCCGCCAGCAGCTCGGTTACCAGGCCCGGCCCGCAACCCAGCTCCAGCCCGGACTGGTAGCTGGGCCGTGACAGCGACGCCGCCAGCAGCGCTCGCCGGCGGCGCTCGTACCAGCGGGTCTCCAGCCCCCAGGGGTCGGTCTCCTGGGCGTAGATGGCCTGGAAGTCGGCCAGCTCCAGCATCAGACGAAGAGGAGCTCGTGGGGACGAAGGAAATGGTCGACGACCTGCGGGGGCAGGACCGCGCCTTCGGCGCCGCCCTCGAGCTGCGAGGCGAATTCCCCGATGGCCCGCTGCTTGGCATCGCGCGCCCAATCGGGGAGGTGCGCCACTCGGGCCCTGGGCCACGAGACCAGTGGGTCGGCGGGCAGCGCCCAGTGCCAGAGCCACACCGGGTACTGGAGGAGGCGTGCGCCCTGGCGTCTGGCCACGGCCAGGGCGGCCGCAGCACTGGCTTCGTGATCAGGGTGGCCATCCAGGCGCATTGGCGCCAGCAGGGTGGACCCCGGGGAGGCCAGTTCCTCCAGGGCGCCCTCCAGCCGCTCGACCACCTCCCAGACCCTGCCGTCGGCCAGACCCAGGCGGACCAGCTGTCGGGGCCGTGCGCCGAGCTGGGAGAAGGCCCGCCGCCGCTCTCGGGCCCGCAGCTGGGCGCGGCCGAGCGCCGTGGCCGGGTCAGGGGGGCCGGCGAAGGCCTCCCCCTCGGTGACAGCCACCACCGTGGCCGCCAGGCCCCGGCGCGCCAGGAGGGCCAGCAGGCCACCCACGCCGAGCACCTCGTCGTCTGGGTGCGGCGCCACCACCACCAGCGGCTCGGCCAGCTCGTCCAGGGGCAGGTCGGGGAACTGCATGTGATCGATCCAGGCCGACCACACCGACTCCGATGTCCCGGCTCCGGAGATGGGCCCGCTCACCAGTCGGCCCCGCGGCGGACCAATTCCCGAGCCTCCGCCTCCAGGTCGCGCTCGGCGTGGCTCTGGCGCAGGAAGATGGTGAGGTCCGCGACTCGGCGCGAGTGGCGCCGGTCCTGGGTAAGCGGTCCCGGGCCCAGCGCCCTCCCGGTCACCTCCAGGACTCGGCTCGCCCCCTGCTCGACCACGCTGCGGACCCGCTGAGCGCGGAGCCGGGCGGCGCCACTGCGGTCGGCGGGCTCGGCGTCGATGGCGGTGGCGGCCTGGCCGAGCACGGCCGTCATCGCCGCCAAGCAGCTGTCAGCGGTCCCCAGATGGGCCAGGGCATGGGGATTCAGCTCGTGGGCGCCGGCCGCGGCCACCATCGCCCGGGCCACGCCTCGGGCGGCTCCGAACCAGCACGCTGCCACCCCGACCGCCCCGTGCCAGAACCCCGGCCGCTCCAGGTACGAGCCCGGGGCCCCCACCGGAAGCGCCACCGCGTCCGCGAACAGGACCGGTGCGGTGTCGCTGCCGGCCATGCCCGCCGCCATCCACCCTCCGGGGAGGCTCCGGGAGCCGCCGGCACGGAGATCGACCGCGAACAGCCGCCGGCCCTCGGGGGCGAGCGCGCTGACCAGGGCGTCGTCGCAGAGCGAGGCGCCGCTGCAGTAGGGCTTCTCGCCCTCCAGGCCCCAGACCTCCCCCTGGAGGGTGGCCCGCAGCGGAGGTGAGCCCGGGGGCTCGGCAGCCCAGACTCCCCAGAGTCGGCCCGGGGCCGGATTGGGACCGCCGAGCTCGGCGAGGATGGCGGCGGCGTCGCTGTGGGCCTCGATCAGGCGCGCCAGGACGCAGTCGGCCTCCCCCCAGGCGGCGAGGCGAGAGAAGCGCTCCGCGGTCTCGCCGCTGCCGGGCAGGGGCAGCTGCCCCAACCCGGCCTCCAGGGCACGATGCAGGACGGAATCGACCTGCTCCGGCCGCTCCATCTCGACCAGCGCCTGGGCCTCCGCCCAGGCCACGATCGCCTCGGCGCCAGCGCTGGCCCCCGGGCGGGAGCTGACCACTGCCATCGAGTCCGAATAACGGCGGCGGGGCGGGGCGGATACGGCCCGGGTGCGGCGGCCGACCGGGACGGGGTAGGGGGCCGAGCCCGGCCGGATTGGCTAGGCGGGCCGGGTCCGGGCCCCGCCTCGATCCACCCGGGCGAGCAGGGAGCGGAGATCGTCGGCGTGCTCCTCCTCGTCCGCCAGCAGGCCTTCCATGACGACCCGAGTAGTGGGATCACCGTCGCCCAGCCAGCGCACGATCTCGCGGTAGCTGGCGACCGCGATCCGCTCCGCCACCAGGTCCTCCTCGAGCATGCCGGCGAGGCCACCACCTTCGGCGTACTCGGTGTGGCTCCGCTTGGCCAGGATGGCGGGGTTCAGATCTGGCTCGCCACCCAATTGCACGATGCGCTTGGCAGCCCGGTCGGCATGGTCTGCCTCCTCTCGGGCGTGCTCCAGGAACTCGTCCTTGACCGACTCGCCGTCGATGCCGTCGGCCACGTAATAGTGGCGCATATAGCGCAGGATGCAGACGATCTCGGTGGCCAGGACTTCGTTGAGAACATTGACCACCCGGTCCCGGTCTTGGCCATAGTCCTCGGTGATCGGTCCCTGATCGATGTGCTGCCGCGCCTGCTTACGGATCGCCTCGATTCGGAGTACGAAGTCTCCAGCCATGCTGCGCCCCACTGTGGATGCCGGTTGGCCGAGCACAGGTTCGGCCGCGATGGACCGGCAGCTCCGAAAACCAATGTAGGCCTCCCCGCCGACTGCGGTCGGGAGCGAACTGCGGGCGTTGCCGCGGCAGGGCTCGCGACCGGCACCCGGCCGCGCGAGGCGGCGGAATCCCTTGGAGTACGACGTTTGCTGGGCGTTTCAAGTGGTCCTACGATGCGTTTGATTCCCGGCGTGATTGAGGCGAGCCCATGAGCACACTCAAGAATCGGCCCAAAACCGCACTCCTGGTCGTCGACGCCCAGCAGGGAGTCTTCAGCGGGGCTCACCAGCGCGACGCGGTCGTCGCCAACGTCGCCAGTCTGGTCGCGAAGGCGTGGCGGGGATCGGTGCCCGTTGTCTGGGTGCAGCACTCCGACGAGCAGCTGACGCGGGGCAGCGACGACTGGCGGATCATCTCTGAGCTGGCTGCAGGCGAAGCCGAGCCGAGGATCGAGAAGAACTACGGCGATGCCTTCGAGGAAAGCACCTTGGAGGTGGCGCTCTCCCGGCTCGGGGTGGGACGCCTCGTCGTAGTCGGCGCGGAGACCGACGCCTGCATCCGCTCAACCATCCACGGCGCTTTGGTCAGGGGTACGACACCACCCTGGTGAGCGACGCCCACACCACGGGCGACCAGACCGAGTGGGGGGCGCCGCCCCCGGACCAGGTCATCGCCCACACCAACCTCTACTGGACCTACCAGACGGCGCCCGGGCGGACCGCCGGCACCGTGGCCACCAGTGAGGTTGACTTCGGCCCGAGGCCTTGAATCCGCTGCGAGGCGGAGGGGACGCCTGAAGCGGAACCGTTCCCGTGGCGGCAGCCCGTTCTGGGCGCCCGCCGGCCCCGCCATCGCCAGGGTTGGGTCGGGGCGAGATCTGGTCGGGGCGGCCGGATTCGAACCGGCGACCCCCGCGTCCCAAACGCGGTGCGCTACCCCTGCGCCACGCCCCGGTGGGGCTCATCATATCCGGCGCCTGGAGCCCTGGAGTTCTCCACCAAGGTGATCAGGGAGTGAGCCGCTCGGCCCCGGTGACTGTATCCGTCCTTTGCCGGGGCCGGCATCTCCGCCAGGGTGCGGGACTCTCCCTCAGGGACGAAGACCGGGTCATAGCCGAAGCCGCCCGCGCCTCGGGGCACGGCCATCACCGTGCCCCGCAGCCTGCCTTCCACGATCACCGGAGCTGCGGCAGAGGTGTCGTCGGGAAGGGCCAGCGCCAGGACGCAGACAAAGGCGGCGCCGCGGCGATCGGCGGGCAGCGCTTGCATGCGGGCCAGCAGACCCTGGAGGAGAGCGGCGGCGCTCGCGCCCTCCCCCATCCAGGTGGCGGTCTCGACGCCGGGCCAGCCGCCCAGGGCCGCGATCTCGATGCCGCTGTCATCGGCCAGGGCAGGCAGGCCGGTGGCGGCGGCGACCGTCTGGGCCTTGATGGTGGCGTTGCCGACGTAGGTGCCCGCGTCCTCACGCCACTGCACGGCGGCGCCGCCTGGGGCCCGGTCCAGCTCCAGGAGTCGCCACGGCAGCGGCGCCAGCAGGCGGCGGAGCTCGGTCACCTTGCCCCGGTTGCGACTGGCGACCACCACCGTCCCCAGCCCCATCAGACCGA
Organism: Candidatus Dormibacteria bacterium; assembly: GCA_050734135.1. Taxonomy (GTDB): domain Bacteria; phylum Chloroflexota; class Dormibacteria; order Aeolococcales; family Bog-877; genus Bog-877. Next base: position 55,493 of record JBOHUG010000079.1, on the reverse strand, counting down.
CGTCGGGGCCGGCGCTTGCTACGGGCGCTCCAGGGCCGACCGCTGCTGGGCGGCGATCAGGTCAACTCCGGAGGCCGCCAGCTCCAGCGCCTGCTGCAGCTGCTCCTGGGTGAACGGCTCGCGCTCGGCCGTCCCCTGGATCTCGACGATCCCCGATCCCGGGCTGAAGACCAGGTTGAGGTCGGTGCTGGCCTGGGAGTCCTCCAGGTAGTCCAGGTCCAGGAGCGGGATGCCCCCGACCAGGCCCACGCTCAGCGCCGTCACCGGCCGCACCAGCGGTGAGGACGTGACCATGCCCGCCGCTTCCAGCTTCCGGCAGGCCAGGGCCAGGGCCACGTAGCCGCCGTTGATGGCCGCGGTCCGGGTCCCCCCGTCGGCATGGATCACGTCGCAGTCGACGATCACCGTGCGCTCGCCCAGGAGCCGCAGGTCGACCGCCGCCCGGAGGCTCCGAGCCACCAGGCGCTGGATCTCCTGGGACCGGCCCTCCACCCGGCCTCCCCGCTCCCGGGGGCTGCGCTCGTGAGTCGCCCGGGGGAGCATGGCGTACTCTGCCGTGACCCAGCCCGAGCGCGAGCCGCGGCGGTGCAGCGGCACCCGCTCCTCGATCGTCGCCGAGCAGAGCACGGTGGTCGACCCCATGGCGATCAAGGCCGCCCCCTCGGCCCAGCTCCGCACCGAGGTGTCGATCTCGAGCGGGCGGAGCTGGTCGGGCAGGCGCCCGTCGTGGCGCTGGCTCAACGGCGGAAGGCGTGGGCGACGACCAGGATGCTGCCCTCGTAGAGGACGATCAGGGCCACCGAGAGGAAGCTGGGGGTGAAGGGGTCGGCGCCCGGGGTCACGATCAGCGCCACCGCCACGATGATGAAGTAGGCGGCCTTGCGCCAGCTGCGCAGCCGGCGGCTGCTGACGATCCCCACCGCGCCTAGGGTGCAGAGCACCACCGGCATCTCGAAGGTGACCCCAAAGATCAGGACCACCAGCGCCAGGAAGGTGAGATAGGCGTTGAGGTCAGGCAGGTAGACTGCATTGCTGCCCAGAAACGTGGCCAGGAACGTGAGCCCGACGGGGAGGATGAAGTAGGCGAACACCCCACCTAACGCGAAGAAGAAGAGAGTTCCGAAGATGAACGGAAAGGCCAGGTGGCGCTCGGTCCGACGGAGTCCCGGGCTGACGAAAGTCCAGATCTGCCAGACGGTGATCGGCAAGGACAGCACGATCCCCCCGGCTGCCGCCACCTTGAAGGGGATGGAGAGGCCCTCGATCGGGCTGGTGACCACCACGTTCTGGCCGAAGGGAGAATGGGTGTGCTGGAGGGCCAGGTGGAGGGGCCGCTCCAGGATCCCGATGATCTGGTGGTTGAAGGCAAAAGCCACTCCGGTAGCGACCAACCAGGCGACCATGCTGATCAGGACCACCCGGCGCAGCTCCTCCAAGTGGTCCACCAGGGTGAGCTGGCGCTCCTCGGCGACCGGAGGAAGGTCCTGGGGCCGGGCCGACCCCTTGAAGCCAGCGACTTGGTCGGCAGCCACGCCCTAGCTCTCGCCAGCCGGCTGGCCCGGGTACCTGGGATCGGTCCGCTCACTCATCGGGACATCTTCGGTAAAACCGGAAAATGCCCACCCGTGGTCGAGACCGGTCACTGCAAATGCCTCTGGGGGAGCCAGCGAGGGTGCGGGGAGTATACCAGCGGTCTGAGTTCAGGTCGGCGCTCAGCGCAGTTCCAGGGGGACGTCGTGGAAGGGGGCTCAGGCAGTGTCCAGCGCCGCCAGCCCGCAGTCGAAGGCAGTCACCACTGCGTCCACGTCGGAGGGGGAGTGGCGCACCGACATGAAGACCGACTCAAACGCGGACGGAGGCCAGAAGACCCCCCGGCGGAGCAGCTGCGCGTGAACCCCGACGAATGCCTCGCGGTCAGACCGCAGGGCACTGTCGTAGTCGGTGACCGGCAAGCCCGAGAAGTAGACGGTCAGCATCGATCCCAGCCGGTTGACCTGCAGGGGACGGTCGTGGCGCTCGCCTGCCTCCAGGATCCCCGCCTCCAGCTGGGCGCCAAGACTCTCCAGCTGCTGGTAGGGGGCGGGACCGTCCAGCTCCGCCAGCGCGGCCAGGCCGGCTGCCACCGCCAGCGGGTTACCGCTCAAGGTTCCCGCCTGGTAGACCTCGCCCTCCGGGGCTAGTCGAGTCATCAACTCCCGCCGGCCACCGAACGCTCCGACCGGCAGTCCTCCCCCGATCACCTTCCCTAGACAGGTAAGGTCCGGTGCGATCCCGAACAGCGCCTGGGCACCTCCCGGAGCCACTCTGAAGCCGGTCATCACCTCGTCGAAGATCAAGAGACTGCCGGAGCTGGTGGTGAGCTCGCGCAGGAGCTGCAGGAACCCTTCGCGAGGCAGGACCACCCCCATGTTTCCCGGCACCGGTTCGACGATCACAGCCGCGATCCGATCGCCGGAGCTGACGAATAGCTCGGAGGCAGCGTCCAGGTCGTTGAACGGCAGTACCAGGGTGTCCGAGACCGTTCCCTGGGGTACCCCCGGCGATCCCGGGATGGACAGGGTCGCAACTCCGGAGCCGGCCGCCGCCAGCAGCGAGTCGCTGTGGCCGTGGTAGCACCCGGCGAACTTGACCAGCAGATCCCGGCCGGTGGCCCCGCGGGCCAGCCGGATGGCGCTCATGGCCGCTTCGGTACCGCTATTCACCAGACGCACCATCTCCAGGGTGGGCATCCGGCGAGTGATCTGTTCCGCGAGCTCCACCTCGGCTTCGGTGGGTCCGCCGAAGGCCTCCCCAAGCTCCAGTTGATGGCTGATAGCCGCCACCACAGCCGGGTGTAGATGTCCCAGGATCAACGGGCCGTAGGCGAGCACCATGTCCAGATAGCGGTTGCCGTCGATGTCGAACAGGAACTGGGCCTCGCCGCGGTTGAAGAAAGGGGGAGTTCCGCCCACCGCCTGAAACGAACGCACCGGACTGTTCACCCCGCCCGGCAGTGAGCGCCGAGCTCGCACCATGGCGGCCTGGGAGCTCTTCAGGGAGAGGGGTCCGGGGTCGGTCAGGGCAGCTGCTCCCGGACCGTGATGTGCATGACGTCGCCCTTCTTCACCTCCGCCGCAAAGTTGAGGCCGGAGACCACTTCGCCGAAGAGGTTGTAGCTGGCGGGCAGGCTGAAGCTCGAAAGGGTGATGAAGAACTGGCTCCCGTTGGTATTGGGGCCGGCGTTGGCCATGGCCACCGCCCCCGGCTGGTAGGCGCTCTTGTGGTAGAGCGGGCTGACCACCTTCTCGTCGTCGAACTTGAAACCGGGCCCTCCGCTCAGGTCGCTGCTGGGACTGCCCCCCTGGATCACCGGTCCGCCGGGAGCGGTCGAGGGGTCTCGAGCCCAGCGCAGGCCGTCGAAGAAGTGATTGCGGACCAGAGTCACGAAGTTGTTGACGGTGTGGGGCGCCCAGCCCGGCACGAGACAGACAACGATGTCGCCCTTGGGACTGGAGATAGTCGCCTCGTAGAGCCGATCTGGGTCGATGGTGAAGGCCGGCTCCTTGGCGTAGTGGTGCACCGAGGCGGGCTGATCCAAGGGTCCGAGGGGGGCGCTGAAGTTGGCACTGCCGCAGTCGGCGCTGGTCACTGGTGGAGTCCTCCTGGTGGCGGCGACGTTGATGAAAAAAGCTCCGAGCCCGACGACCGCCGCCACCAGCACCCCAGCTCCGATGGCGCTGGCTGTCCTCCACCGAGGGGACCGGTTCATAAGGCCTCCTTGATCCAGCGGCAGATCTCGCGGGCAAAATAGGTCAGGATGAAGTCGGCACCCGCCCGGCGCATGCTCAGATGGGTCTCGACCACCGCCTCCCTGAGGTCCAGCCCGCCGGCAGCGGCCCCGGCCCTGATCATGGCGTACTCGCCACTCACACTGAAGGCTCCGAGCGGCAGCTCAAACCGCCGGCGAGCCTCCAGGAGCACGTCCAGGTAGCTCAGCGCAGGTTTGACCAGCAGCAGGTCGGCGCCCTCCAGTACGTCGAGTGCGATCTCCCGCATCGCCTCCCGCCGGTTGCCGGGATCCATCTGGTATCCGCGCCGGTCGCCGAACTGGGGCCGACTCTCGGCAGCTTCCCGGAACGGGCCGTAGAAGGAGGAGGCGAATTTGGCCGCATAGGCCATAATCGCCTTCTCGGGGTATCCAGCTTGGTCCAGCGCCTGGCGGATGGCCCCCACCTGACCGTCCATCATTCCCGAGGGGGCGATGATGTCCGCACCTGCGGCGGCCTGGCTAACGGCGATCTCCGCGTAGCGGGCGATGGTGGCGTCGTTGTCGACTTCCCCAGCTGGGGTGAGGATGCCGCAGTGACTGTGATCGGTGAACTCGTCGAGACAGTTGTCAGCGATCAGCAGCAGCCGCTCTCCCACCGTCTCCCGCAGCCTCCGCAGGGTGACCTGGATGACCCCCTGATCGTCCCAGGCCCCGGATCCCTCGGGGTCCTTGCGGGCGGGGATCCCAAAGAGGATCAGGGCAGGTATCCCGAGCCCAACCGCCTCCTGCGCCACCGCGAGCACGGATTCAGGAGTCTCCTGGTAGACGCCGGGCATGGTATTCACCTCCCGCCGCTCGGAGATCGCCTCGCTTACGAAGACCGGCAGGACGAGCTGCTTGGGGTTCAGCGCCACCTCGCTGACCAGGCCCCGGAGCAATTCGTTGCGGCGCAGCCGGCGGGGACGCTCCTCGGGAAAACTCATGACTGACGACCATTTTCCGGTAATGGGCCGAGCTGGAGCTCCAGGGCGGCTACCAGGGCCGGCAGCGACTGCTCCTCGGCGACCAGCCCGGGCGGCAGCCCGGCCTCCTTCGCCGCCCGGGCGGTGACGGGTCCGATGCAGGCGATCAGCACCTGGTGAGGAAGGGGGATCTCGCCCCGGAGCGTTTCGAAGCAAGAGATCGCACTGCCGCTGGCAAATACGATGCCGTCGAGCCGGGGATCGGAGAGAACCCTTGCCAGCTCCGCCTCGGAAGAACGGTCAGGTGTCAACCGATAAAGGTCGACCACCTGCAACTGCGCCCCCGCGCCGGTAAGTACGTGAGGCAGGAGCTCACGGGCGCCGGCGGCCCGAGGCAGCAGCATTCTCCGACCAGTGACCCCCTCCCCGAGCAGCCGGCTCGCCAGCCCCTCGGCGAGAAAGCTGTCTGCCAGCTGCTCAACCCGCCAGCCCCGCCGACTGACAGCCGCCGCGGTACCCAGCCCGATAGCGAAGACTCGAGGCGGCGTGCCCGTCTCCGGGAATGGGGGCAGCACCAGCCGGACGGCGTTCGCGCTGGTGAAGATCAGGTCCTCCCACCTACCGTTTGAGATTTCCAGGGAGAGGTCCCGAAGCTCCCGCTCGGACAGCAGCGGCTCCAGCTGCATCACCGGTACCGCGATGGGCTCGGCGCCCCGCTGGCGGAGCAGCTCCACCAGCTCCTCGGCCTGGTGTCGGGCGCGGGTCACCAGAATGCGCCGACCGAGGAGAGTCGCGGTTGTCACCGCAGCCGATCCGCCATGGCGAGCGCCAGAGCTCGGAGTCCTGCCAGCGATGATTCGTCGGAGATCCGGTGCACCGGCTGTCCCGGTTCCGCCCCCCAGGCGACCGTCAGGCGGACCCGGTTCGGACCGACGGGTTCGGCCAGAGCTCCGAGCGGCAGGCGGCAGCCTCCTCCCATCTCAGTCAGCACCAGCCGTTCGGCTTCCACGCAGTTTCTGGTGACGGGGTCGTCGACCGCCATCGCCATCGCGACGAAGGGTGACCCTTCCAGCGCTTGGATCGCGATTGCCCCTTGGGCCGGCGCTGGGGTGCATTCCTGCCAAGGGTCGAGAGGTCGGCCCTCGCCGGCACGGTCGAGCCGCACCAGCCCCGCCATGGCGATGACACAGGCGTCGTACTCCTGGTCTCGGACCTTGCGGACCCGGGTGTCGACGTTTCCTCTGATGTTCTGCACCAGGAGGTCCGGGCGGAGAGCCAGCAACTGAGCCGACCGACGTGGCGAAGAGGTCCCGACCCGGGCTCCTTTCGGCAGCCCCCCCAGTGTCCTGTCTCCGGCGGAGACGAGAGCGTCCCTAGGATCGGCGCGCGGCAGAAATCCGGCGATCAGAAGCTCGGGCGCGAGATCAGTGGGCAGGTCCTTAGCGCTGTGGATCGCCCCTTGCACCTGACCGGTCAGCAGGGCCTGTTCCAGCCGAGATGTGAACCATCCCTCCCCGGGCAGGTCAGGTGCCAGGGCCGCCGGGCTCAGATCCCCGTCCGAGTCCACGATCAAAGCGCTGAACTCTTGATCGGGGAAGTTCCTGCGCAGGGCGGCCAGCGCAAGTGCGGTTTGAGCCCGGGCCAGGGCGCTCCCCCTAGTGGCGAGCGCGATCAATCGTTCTGTGTTGCCTCCAGACCGAAGGCCTCCTCCACCAGTTGCCGCCGTTCTGGGTCGTCCGCATGCTGACGCAGGAAGGCGATCGGATGGTGCAGGAGCTTGGCCGCGATCGACTGGGTGAGCCGGTCCAGGTGGCCCCGCTCCTCTTCGCTGAGCGGTCTCATCCGGGACAAGGTCCGGGCCAGCTCGCCCTGCCGGACCAGCTCGGCCCGGTCCACCAGGGCGGTGATCAGGGGCACCGCCGCCCGCCGGCCTAGCTCCGCCTCGAGTTCTGAAATGGCGGCTTCGACGACCGCCTCGGCGGCCGGCCGGTGGCGCTCTCGCTGGCTCATGTTCTTCTGGATCACCTCACCCAACTGGTCCAGATCCTGCAGTGTTACCCCATCCACCCGGGCCGCGTCAGGCTCGACATCGCGGGGTACCGCAAGATCGAGGATCAAAAGACTGTCTCCAGGAGCCTGCGCCATCCTCGCCTCTTCAATCAATTCCCGGCTGATCACCCGCTCCTCACTGCTAGTGCTGGAGACGATCAGGCGCACCGAACTCGCCAATTCAGGCAACTGGCCCAAATCCACCAACTCCGCTCCCAGAGCCTGAGCCAAGGATTCCGCCTTGTGACCGCGGCGCACTACAAAAAGGGGCGTCGCCCCCGCCCGCTTTAGCAGTCTGGCGGTGGCACTCCCGACGCTCCCGGCCCCCACGATCAGGGCTCCGACCCCGCCCAGGCCGCCCAGCCGTTCCTTGGCGACCTCAAGGGCCGCCTGGCCGTAGCCAACCGCCTGCCGCGAGATGCCGGTGGAGGTCCTGACCCGCTTGGCTGTCTCCACGGCGCGGCGCAAGATGAGGTCGAGCTCGGCGTCGATGGTGCCTGCCTGCTGGGCCAGCCGGTGGGCCCGCTTGAACTGGGCTAGGACCTGAGCCTCCCCGAGCACGACGCTATCAAGTCCGCTCGCGACCCGGAAGGTGTGCTGCAGCCCGGACCGTCCCGGGTGGCTGTACACGAGTTCGGCATACGAGGGCCCGGGCGAGAGGTAGTGGAAGAATCGGTCGGTGGCCTGCTGGCTCTGCCGATCGTCCCTGGTGATGACGTAGAACTCGGTCCGATTGCAGGTGCTGAGACAGGCGGCGCCGGTCAAACCGGCGTGGCCCACCAGCGCTCGCAGCGACTCCACGATCTGATCCTCATCGAGGTGGAGGCGCTCGCGAATCGGCAGAGGGGCCAGGTGGTGGCTAAGCCCGGTGGCGAGAAAGGGCAAACTAGGGCCGAGTATATCCGCGGCGTCTGAGTCCCCAGATCAGAAGACCCCTCCCACTCCAGTGCAACTGCCGGGACCCGGATAGGATGGGGCGGTGGACCGTCCACTTCCAGAAGCCGCCCACGAGCTGCCGACAGCGGCTGCCGTCCCCGCCCCTCGCCCCAAGCGAGGCCGGCAGCGGGGCTTCAGTGGGCCCGGCGAACGGCTGATCCCGAGGCTCGGTCCCGCCTCGCCCGAGGCGGCTGCATACCACAATCCGCCGGCGGTCGTCGAGGGAGTCGACGGGAGGCCGGTGGAGCGCCCGGGGCTCGACAGCGGGCTCGGGGAGCTTAGCTTCGTGGCTCTCGACTGCGAGACCACGGGCCACTTCCCGCACCGGATGGTCGAGCTGGGGGCGGTCCGGTTTCACCTCGGGGCCGACGACGGGCCGCCCAAGCCTCGCATCTCGCTGGAGAGCTTGGTACATACAGCCGATCACATCAACCCTTACGCCCGCCGTGTCCACGGGATCAACAGCTCGATGCTGGGTGGGGCCCCGACCTTGCATCAGGTGGCCGCCGCATTCGCGGAACTCTCAGCAGGGACCGTTCTGATCGAGCATTCGGCGGATGGCTTCGATACCCGGCTCGTATCCAAGGCGTTGGGCAGAGATCTCAACAATCACCACCTGGACACCTCGCGGGTGGCGGGGTTCCTCTTCCAACTCAAGGACACCATCGGCCTGGAGCGCCTCTGCGAACGACTGGGGGTCACCCACCGCAATCCTCACTACGCGCTCGCCGACGCCGAGGCCACGGCGGACTGCTTCGTCGCGCTGGTGCGCCTTGGCCAGGAGGAGTTCGGCTGGCGGACGCTGGCGGATCTAGTCGCGGTCGGCACTCCCCCGCCCCCCCGGATCTTGGCCACGGTTGGTCGGCGCCGAGCACCGTCTCCACCACCTAGTCAGGTCGCCTCCACTTCCGCGATTCCCCCGAGTGATGGGTCCGGTCCGGAGCATCCGGGCCGAAGGCGGCGGCGCGGAGGTCGCGGGCGTCGCTCCTCAGCCGGGACTGTCAGACCCGCTACGACGGCCCCGATTGACAGCCCCTGACGCGATCGTAGGACCTCTCGGACCAGGGAACGCTGGGTAGGTCCCCGTCAGGTTGAGGTATCGAACAAGAGGGACCGAAAGCCCGCCGCCGGCCACAGCGCCCTGGAAAGAGAACTCAAGCCAGTCACGACTGGTACGCTGATGGCTAAATCGAACGTTCCCAGATGCTGGCCCCGCGCATAGCGTTGGCCGCGAAGCGGGCCTATGAGGGTTTCCGTTGCTGGATTGGGTACTTGGTCGCCGTCATGACCTTCTGGGTTCCATGCCCGGAGAGCGTCAGAAGTTGATGGCTCCGAGGTAGCCCACCAGGATGAAGAAGACGGCGACCGCGGCCATCCATAAGCCGATGATCATCCAGGTCTTGTGACTCAGCCCCACCGGCGAAGCACGACCGACCGGCTTCCCGGGAGCGCACCCGGCTCCAACTTCGCGGTAGTCGCCCACCACCGTCACTTACTCCTCCCCCGCCAGCCTCCGGGCTTGCTCAGCCGTCTGAAGCGGCCCCACCAGCAGCTCCAGTTCTCCTTCCAGCACCCGCTGCAGTTGGTAGACCTTGAGGTCGATGCGGTGGTCAGTGACGCGCGCCTCGGCGAAGTTGTAGGTCCTCACCTTTTCGCTGCGGTCGCCGTGACCGACCATGCTTCGCCGGGTAGCCTGGAGCTCTTTGTCGCGCTCGCTTTGTTTCAGGTCATAGAGTCGGGAGCGGAGCACCCGGAGGGCCTTGGCGCGGTTCTTGTGCTGGGATTTCTCGTCCTGGCAAGTCACCACCAGACCAGTTGGCAAGTGGGTGATGCGTACTGCCGAGTCAGTGGTATTGACGCTTTGGCCCCCGGGGCCAGTGGAGCGGAAGACATCGATCCGCAGGTCTTCGTCGTTGATCTCGACATCCAGATCGTCGGCCTCTGGGAGCACCACCACGCTGGCAGCTGAGGTATGGATGCGGCCTTGCGCCTCCGTCTTAGGCACCCGTTGCACCCGATGCACCCCGCTCTCGAACTTCAGGGTGCCGTAGGCACCCTTGCCGTGGACTTCGAATGAGACTTCTTTGAATCCGCCTCCCTCCGTAGCAGAGCTGTCCAAGAGCTCCACCCGCCAGCGGCGCCGCTCAGAGTAACGCAAGTACATCCGCATCAGGTCGGCGGCGAAGAGCGCCGCCTCATCACCACCGGTACCCGACCGGATCTCGACTACCGCGTCGCGGTCGTCGTCGGGATCTGTGGGGAGCAGCAGCAGCTTGAGGTTCGCCAAGCGCTTATCTGCGCTCTCCGACTCCCGGCGGGCCTCGGCCTCAAGAAACGCGCGCATCTCGGAATCCGACTCGGCGCCAGCCAGCTTGCTGGCCTCCGCTGCCGCGGCCAGGGTCTGCCGCAGCGACGCCAGGGCCCCGACCACCGGCCTCAGCTCGGCCTGCTCCTTGCCGAGCCGCTCCAGCTGCGATGGGTCCTGGCTGACGGAGGGATCTTGCAGCTCGGTTGCGATCGCTTCGGACCGCGCCCGGACCGCCTCCAGGCGCGCTTCCAAACCGGGGGACAACATCAGCAAAACCTCTCCGGTGCCCAGCAAGGCCACCAGCTGGGCCCGCGCTTCACCTTCATGAACTCCACTCCAACAAGACCGTCACCATAGCGAATGGTGTCGCCGGCCACTCCCTAGCGGACGACCATAATGCTGTTCCCACCCAGCAGGCCGAGTCCTCTTTGGACAGCGGCCAAGGCAATCGGCGGGGGCGCTACTGCTGCTGAGCTAGCTGAGCGCGGCGGCGGAACCGTTCCACCTGGCCCCCGGTGTCCACGATGCGCTGTTGCCCGGTGAAGAACGGGTGGCAGACGCTGCAGACCTCACTGTGGAGAGTCTTCTGGGTGGACCCGGTCAAGAAGGTGTTCCCGCAAGAGCAGGTGACCGCGGTGTCGTGGAAGTATTCGGGATGGATAGCTTTCATGGTTGCTCTTCGAGTCTACCAGGGGCGATCAGAAGCTAAACGGCAGGCGGAAGTGGATCGTGTGCACATACTGCAGGTAGGGATAGCCCTTGACCACTCCCAGAGCCGCGATCAGGACGATCAGCAGGTAGGCCCCCAGGAAGGCCCAGCGCTCCCGGGTGGGTACCGCGAGGTACTCCGGCATGCGCTTGGCCTGGCGGAATCGGGAGACGGTCCCGAAGATGGCGAAGAGCACGATGATTGCGATCACCGGGCTCACGGCAGTGCCCGAGGTGAAGGCCCAGGCAGCGTAGAGGACCAGGATCCCCAGCCCGACCAGATTGGCCCACTTGGAGATGGCCGCTGTGACCCGGCCCCCGTCAAGGGGTGTGGCCGGAATCAGGTTGAACAAATTGAGCAGGCAGCCCAGGTAGCCGAGGGCGGCCCAGAACTCCGAGTGCTCGGTGATTCCCACGACGACGCAGAGCCAGGCTGCAGCGGTGCCCACCACGGGGCCTGCCAATGCCATGACGGCCTCCTGCTGGACGGAGGCTGGCTGGCGCCGCATGTTGATCAGAGCCCCCAGGAAGGGGATAAAAACGGGGGCCGAGACCGACTGCCCGAGCCGCCTGGCCATCGCGTAATGACCCATCTCGTGCACCAGCAGGAGCAGGACGAACCCGAACGCGAACACCGGACCGAAGAAAATCGAATAGACCACGACGCTGATCACCATGGTGACCAGGGTTCCCTTGAATGCACCCAACTTCAGAAGCAGGAACCCGTACTTGATTACGGCAATGGCCCCAGCCACGATCGTGCCCACGATGCCTCGCCTGCGGGTCGGCTTTGACGGCCCCGGGGGGATCGGGCGGAACTCGTCTCCCCAGGATCCGGGGACCGACTCTGCCTTGCTCTCGTTCGGCGGTTTGGGAAGCGCGAGCTCGGGGGCAGCAGGGGTAGTAGAGCCGATCCACCCGTAGCCGTTCCGGCCTTCGGGAGGCGAAGTCATGCGGTCAGCATAGGCCCGGGGGTGCAGATGGCTGCCTCCGCACGGAACCCACTGGTGGTGCCGCCAACGCTATGGGCAGCGAACGCTCGCTCCGCCTAGGCGCGTCGAGAGGCGCAACCCCCGCGAATCAGGCGCTTGCCGACACCTCGACCAGGCCGGCAGCCGAGCGCACCGGGCGGGTGAAGTTGCCCAGATGGACGGCCGGCACCTCGCGGCGGAGCGTCTGGACCAGTCGGTCCAGCCCGACCCCTTCACCGAGAGCCGGAAGTCGGCTCATCAACCACAGCGGGTCCACATTAAGACTCCGCAGCTGCAACTGGTCCACCTCCAGTTCGAGCAGAGTCTGGAGCGTCAGCGCCAGCTCGTCTGGGGTATCTGAGACTCCGGGGAATGTAAGCAGGTTGATGGTCAGCTGGGCTCCATGCCGGCGCGCCACGCGGGCGCACTCCAGTACGTCCTCGATCGAGTACCCCCGAGGTCGGTAGTAGGCCGAGAAAAGTTCCTGGCGGAAGCTGAAGACGCTGATCCGGCAGCTGTTCACGCCCGCCCGGAGCAGCCGTTGCAGTGCGGCCGGCCGGCTGCCGTTGGTGTTGATGTGTACGGTGGCTGCGGGATAGCGACGGCGGAGCTCCACCGCCACCGGACGGAGTGCCCGTTCCCGAAGCAGAGGCTCACCTTCGCAGCCCTGGCCGAAGCTCACCATGCCCGACTCACCGTGCTCACGGGCTCCCTGTATGTGATAGCTGCCCACTTCAATGAGGTCGTCAGCGGTGGGCGCCCGCGCTATCCGCGGCTGAGGGGTAGGCGCGCCGGAGTCGGTCTGGAGAGAGATGCACCCCAGGCAGTCAGCGTTGCAGCCGGCGGAGGTGGGTAGCGCTCCTTCGAATCGACGCAGAAACGTGTTCTGGGCGGTGAGGCAGTTGTGCTGGAGCGCACAGACGGAGAGCTGGGCGATCACCCCGCTCCTGGGCATCTGGCGCTGAGCCCGCTCGACCGCAGCTGCGAGCTGTGTACTGGCCGGACGCCGCCCGGTCCAGGGAGGGAAGTCGTCGCTCCGGGACGCCGCCACCACCACTTCCCCGTCGAGTTCGGCCACCGCCGCGTAGCCATACAGGGGCAGGGTCGGCGGCGGCGGTGGGCCACTTGGAACGTACCCGGGCAAGAGAAGCCGCAAGTAACCGACCGGCAGGACCGCAGCCACTGCCAAGCCCCCCTCGACAATGGGTTCGACCGCCCCACCGTCTGTTGTCCACGCCAGGGCCTTCCGGTCGGGCAGGTGCATCAGCGTCGACTTCGGGGGCAGAGGAATCCAAGAGGTGATCCGCTTGGCCCGGCGCCCGCTCCAACCGAGAGCCTCCCAGCCTGGGGGCGCGGCCCGGAGCATCCCGGCGGCGTCGCTCAGTAGCGGGCGCAGGAGATCCCGGCCAGCGCTCGCCGGACTGTTACTGACGAGCGACTGAGGGGTACTACCCACAGCGATCGGTAACTATCTGTGCCAACAAGATGGGTCGGATGATAGGTGGGGCCGCGGCACTGTCCGGCATTCAACTCGCATTGAGGCTCTTACCCCACGCAGAGCGAGGCCGAAAAAGGGCCCACAGCCGAGCCCCAGCAGAACTCGACCATCTCCGTGCTTCCGTGGACTTGATCGGCGGGCCGGGATGATCGTGGGCCGACCAAAACTCAGCGACGCGGGTTACTGCATCAGTTGCGGGCCTAGAACAACCTTGAACATCGCCGCCGACTTCCCGGACGAGTTAATGCGTCGCCGCCCCCTGGGCAAGACGCTTGGCGATCTCGCCTCGGAACTGTTGGCGACAGCCATGGCCGAACCGCCTGTCACTCCAGTCCGTCGCCTGCACAGGAATGCCCAAGATTTGGGAGCTCTTATCGACCTGGACGACAAGGAAGCGCTGCTGCGAGCGCTCTACCAGGTTTGACGGCGACCCTCGACACCAAGATCCTTGTACGCCAGCAACACGGCCAGCCGTCGCCGGGTGCAGGCTCAGCGGTTATTGGGCCGCTTCGTGACCGGTCCAGAACTCGGATATCTCTTCTGGCCGGTGTTGGTGGGCTACATCCAGATCGCAATTCAACCGGCAGTGTTTGCCCAGCCGCTCTCCTTATCGAAGATCCTGGCCAATCGAGACGAACTCCTGCCCCGCCCAAACCTTCGGGTTCCAGCGGAAGGCGCGGGTTTCTGGATGGTCGCCCGGTCCACTTTGACCGAGGTCTCGGCAACCGGAAGCTTGGTTTCAGATGCCCACTTGGTTACGCTCATGCGGGCCCACGGAGTGTCCACCATCTGGAGCCCGGTTCGTGACCTGCGCAAGTTCGACGGCATACGCGTGAAGAATCCCTTCACCAGTACCGCACCCTGACGGTGCCTGACCGGGTCGGGGCAGGAGTCCCCGCCGAAACGACGGTTGCAGCCTGGATCGGTTCGGGCTCGATCTGCGGGCCGGCTCGCTCCAGGGAGGCGGCCATGGTGCCAGAGAAGACTGGGTGCGTCCGGTTGGGCGTAGCCGTCCGGAAGGTATTCGCTCGGCAGCAGGCCCAGCCCAGCCACGGGAATCTCCAGCTTCCAGATGTCGCCTTAGACGATCAGAATCCTTCGCGCCAGCCGCCTGATTCCTCCTTGCTGATCAACCGCATCGCCGGCGCACCCGGCAAGGAATCGACTGGGCAGTGCAAAGGGGTGCTGTAGGTACCCCACGGTCGAGCCGTCCCTGAGTTCCCCGGGGACAGCGTTAGACGGGACCCGGCCCAGGGATTACCGGGGCGATCGAAGAGCGAAACGGACCCTAACCGGACTCTTGGTACTTCGTCCCCAGCCAGACGCTCTCGAATCCTCGGCCATCCGGCTGGCAACACCGGGTATACTGCTCGTATGGCCAAGGTTATGGTGTCCCTTCCCGACAATCTGCTCCGGGCTGTGGACGTGGAGGCAGGTCGGCGAGGCACCACCCGGAGCGGCCTTTTGCGCGAGCTAGCAGAGGAGTCGCTTCGGCACCGGAGCACTCGGCGCGCCGGCCGCATGGCGGAGATAAACGGCGTGGGCCGGTCGGTCGTTGGTCACGGTGGTGAGGTGGCCGAGTTGGTCAAGGCCAATCGACCCCATCGGTGACGCTCTGGCTTCTCGACGCGAGCGTCCTGCTGTCGAGTGAGGATCCCGACGACGCAAACCATGGTGCCGCCAGGAAACTACTTGAGAGTGATGATCCCTTAGCGACCCTGGATCTGGCCCTTTACGAGGTGGCCAATGTAGCGGTGCGCTCGTGGCGGGACCATTCGGCTGCGCACCGCTTACGTCAACGGGTGGGTGCGCTGGCCGATGACGGCGGACTGGTTCGAGCTGAACCCTCGCTCATCGCCAGCGCCGAAGCCATCGCGGAAGAGCATGGCATCTCGATATACGACGCCGCCTACGTCGCGGCCGCCCTTGCGTCGCGCAGTCGGCTCGTGAGCTGCGACGTTCGCGATCTGGTGTCGCGAGGGCTCGCCTGTCTACCCGGTACCTCTCTCCTCGACCAGGTCGGCTCCCAGTAGGGGTCGCCGAGAGCTCGGCTACTGACGCCGCGCTAACCACCAAGCACCTATGAGGATGGCGGGGATGATCGGCACCAAGCGGACCATCCGCCAGGCGAATTCCGCCAAGGATTTGTATTCTTCGGACTGCCTTCGACGAATATCACCTAGCCACTGGCGCGGTGGGCGGCAGTGGGGACTGTTACGACCTGGGCTGGGGCACGGTTCTCCTGGAAGCGGGATCCCGAAGGCAGCGATCCGGGCGGGTGCCGTCGAACGGCACGGAATCCAAACCATGGGTACGTTGGGACCACCTCATCCTACTGGCACGCCATGGCCGCCCGAGCCGACTGTCTCTCCAGTAGACAATTTGAGCCTCCACGTCTACCGGATGGCAACCCCGATGGTAGACATGCGCTATGCGCAAGACCGCACTCCGGCTCGACGAGGATCTATTGGCAGAGGCCCAAGCCACCCTCGGAACGAAGTCGGCCACCACAACCATCCACAAAGCCTTGGCATCGGTGGTGGCGAGTCCCCCGCCCGAGGGTTTCGTTGGACATCTCGTTGGGATGATGATCGAGTCAACCAGGAGGTGGCCAGATGATCAAGAGACGGACCGGATCAGTAGGCCCGGGGAGTGTGGTGAGCGACCGTGGCCGGTTACCTGGCCGACAAGTCGGCTATGGCCAGAGTCCACCTCCCGCCGGTGGCGAGTCGGATGGAGGCACTCTTCCTTGCCGGGGAGATCGCCGCCTGTGGCATGGTCGACTTGGAGTTGCTGGTTAGTGCCCGCACCGCCGCCCACTACCTCGGCGTCCTCGCGGACCGGCGATGGTTGTCGCGAGCGGAAGTTGGGGAAGCGGCGATAGATCGAGCCGTGGAAGTTCAGACCGCACTCGCCCGCGCGGGCCGGCATCGGGGCGTGGCGATCCCCGACCTGCTCATCGCCGCGACCGCAGAGGGGGCCGGGCTCACCGTCCTGCGCTTCGACGCCGATTTCGACCTGATGGCCGAGATTACCGGACGGCCAACTGAGTGGGGAGTTCAAATGGGCAGCGCATCCCAGCCCGCGCGCTTCGACCAAATGAACCGCGTCGATAGATTGTCCCAGCGCACGCTTCAAGTTGGCAGCGGCCACCCTCATCCAGGCAGGAGGTGAAGTCCTCGCGAACGGCCACTTGGGCGCGAATCCCGGCGGCAGCCGGACGCTTCGGGCCGACTCCGCTGGCTGCCCCGATGGGCGCCTAATATCTCAGCGTCGTCTGCGCCTTGCGGTTGCTGCTGGTGTCTTTGGCTCCTCGAGAGCTGCTGGTGTTGGTCGTGGAGCACCGGCGGTGTCGGCTGGGCTGGGGCGGAGCCAGGCTCGGCCCGGTTCGGGGAGGCCGCCCCGCCTCACCAGAGCTGCGTTGGGAAAAGTCGGAGAAGCGGTTGAATTTTTCGAGCCGCGGCATCAAGCGCGGACCGGTCCACCCCATAGTCGGCAGCGATCGAGCGGCGGGTCCGGTCGAAGCCTGCCCGGCGGCCAATCAGGCTCGCCAACGCCGCCGCCGTGAGCTGGTCCGAGAGGCTCTCGCTGGCCGGGTCCGAAGTAACCCGGCTCCAAGCGGCCAGGCAGCGGACGACGAACGGGAGCCCCATGCTTGAGACGTCCGTGTTCCAGATCGCGGTGCTGACCGCATCCAGCTCGCTTCGAGGCGCGGGAGCGCTCCCCCGCCCCGGCGGGCTGGCAGCGCCGAGGCGTGTTGCGAGCTTGCCCTGGAAGCTATCGGGGTAAGGGAGGACCTCCTCGACCACGGCTTTGCCGGCCACCAGGCGCCAGTGGAGGCCGAACAAGTAGTGGTCCCCACCCGCCACCAGCTCACCACCAACGGAGTGGAGGTAGCCTGGCTCCGGGGCGTCCGTGGCGAAGCGGATCTCACTCGGCGGCACACCAGGGGGCACTCCCACCGCGCGCAGGGGCCCCTGGCTACCGTAGAGCCGGTAGAGCACCCGAAGGGGCGAATGGGGATCGGCGCGCTTCCGCGGCCAGGTTTCCCCGGCCATCACCGCCTGCCAGAAATCGACCACCAGCTTGTTCCCGACCCGCTCGGTCCGTTGGTGCCACCGGTCGTATTGGCGGAGCTGCTCAGCATTCTCGTTGGCCTGCAGGAGGATCGCCAGCAGTGGGTCGGGCGGCCGCTCGGGAGGCACTTTTCGACCGCGAGGGAAGCGTCCAGCTGGCTGCCCCGAGGTGGGGGACCGCCTCACCGCTGACTCTGACGGAGCCTTGCGGTCGCTCGCCAACTCGCCCTCCAGGGGCAGCTCCGACTGCACCGCCGCTTCGGTGAGTGCCGGTGACTCTTTCGGAGACGGGGGAGCCGGAGCTGGGAGCGGACTGCGGGGAGCCGTGGACCCGGCCGCTGGGCGCCCGGGCGCCTCGCTGGCGGGTGCGAGGCAAGCACGGCAGCCCAGCCGGTCTCGGGCCGCCACCAGCGGGGCGTTAGCCCCGCAGCTCGGACACGAGTAAGGCGCGAACTCAGCCACCGACGACCACCAGCTGAGCGCGAAGGGAAACCCACGCTGTCCTCGGCGGACCACGACTGGGACGTGTATGGCCGGGACCCAAATCAGGTGAAGGCGGACCGGCCGGATCTCGTAGGTCGGCTCGAACACCTCGCGAATCTCCGCCAGTCGTCGGGCCTGCTCTCTGCGGGTGGATTCAGCCTGAGCCGCAAGCAAATGCTGCCGCGCCGCCGAAGCGGCTCGAGAGCGTTCGGCATTTGAGACAAGGGCAGCCTCGTAGTAGGCAGCCGCCAGTTTCAGCTCATCCTCGCGAGCGGAGGCTGAGTCGCGAGCCAGGATCAACAGCCGCCCGCTGGCCCGTTCCGCCAGCCGCGCGTGGGCCCCGCGCACGGCTAGCTCGAGGTTGGGCTCGAGGGTCAGATGCCGCGGACGCTCGTCCGGTTGGTCCTGAGCGGCCAGGTACCGCTCCAAACGAGACGGCAGCGCCAGCCCCGTGCGCCCGTCAACCCAAACCTCTTCGCGCTCGTAGAAGCGGTCGCGGACAACGTAGGTCACCTGGGCTCCGACCCGCAAGACCGGCGCGTATCTGGGCAGAGCCGCTCCCCCCGGATCGAGCCGCCCATGCTCGACTCTGACGTGCTCACGCGCCGCGGCCAGCAGCGCCGTTGTCTCAGGGGGCGGCTTCGACGGCCCGGTCGACCAGAGGGTACCCACGTCGCCTTCCTCCAGGACCTGGGTGGCCGCCGCCTCGAGCACCGGATGGCCGGGAATGAGAAGAACCGCCCCCTCCTCGCGAGCGAGGTCGGGGACGGTGGTGGCCACCATCGTCTCGCCAAGCCCGAAGCGATCCTGAATCGACCGGGGCAGGACCAGTAGCGAGCGGTCGCCGTCCTCCTCGGTGAGCGCGCCCTCACGCTCCGCGTAGTGCAGCCAGAACCGCAGCCCTGGCTCCCGGGTTCCGCCTGCGGCTCCCACTTCGGTCACCCGGGCGCCTCCTCCCCCACCAGGGCATCGGTGCGAGCGCGGCTCTCCAGGTACCCCTCGCGAGCCCGCGCCAACTGTTCGCCCAGCAGCTCCATCCGGCCATCGAACTCGGCCATGTGGGCGCTCTCGACGTGAGCCCGGAAGACCGAAGACTCGAAGTCGAATTCGTCGGTGATCCGGCCCAGGATCATGTCCAATTCGCCCACCACCAGCTCGAACAGGTTGATCCGCCGTTCCAAGACGCCGAGGATGCGGTCCTCGATGCTGCCGGCATTGACCAGGTTGGCGAGCACAACCTCGTGCCCCTGGCCAATGCGGTGGATCCGCCCCAGCCGCTGCTCAATCCGCATCGGATTCCAGGGCAGGTCGAAGTTGATCATCACATGGCAGAACTGGAGATTGCGTCCCTCGCCTCCAGCCTCGGTCGTGAGCAGGACCGGCAGCTCTGCCGCGAAGCTCCGGATGGCGTCCTCCTTGGCATTTCGGGAGAGGCTGCCGTGGTAGATAGTGCTGGGGATGGCAAGGCTGCCGCTGACCGCTGCCAGGAAGTTCAAGGTGTGGCGAAAGGCGGTGAATACGACCACCTTCTCGCCCAGCTGCAGGTGGTGCAACAGCATCTCCATCAGCGCGCGAGCCTTCTCAGTCGTCGAAATCGCCGCCGCCTCAGCCGCCAGATCGTGCCATCCCGGAGCTTCCAGACTGGCAGCCAGCGCGGCCGGGCTAGATCCCGCTGCTCGTTGGATGCTGCGAAGCGCCAGGGCCTCGCTCGAAGTGGCAGTTCGACCACGTTCTCGCACCCGATCGGACACCCTGTCGTAGAGACTTCTCTCCTCCGCTGCGGGGAGAATCCGATGCGTCTCAGCCAGCCTCCGCGGCAGCATCAGGGCGACCTCACTGCGCCGGTGCCGGACCATGACTTCGCGGCTGCGCCGCTGGAGGAGGACCAGATTTCGGGCCGACTCCGAGCCGGTGGCCGCGCCGTGCTGGCGGCGGAACTCCCTCGGCGTGCCCATATGTCCCGGGCGGACCAGGCTGACTAGCTGGAAGAGATCCTCGAGCCGGTTCTCCACCGGAGTTGCGGTGAGAAGCAGGAGGTAGCGGGTGCGCAGCTCGCGGACCAAACGGGCCGAAGCACTCTGCGGGTTCTTGAGGTGGTGGGCCTCATCGGCGATGACCAGGTCCCAGGGCGCGTCCACTAGCGTGCCGCGCAGGGGGTTCCGGCGCGCCAAGGCGAGGGGCGCGATCATGATCGGGATCTGACCCGGCCCGCGGGGCCGCACCCAAGCACCGTGTCTCAGCACCTGGGACGGGAGCGCGAACTTGCGATCGAGTTCCTCTCGCCACTGCTCAACCAGCCCGGTCGGGGTGAGAACGAGGATCTTCGCTGCCAGCCCGCGCTGGCGGAGCTCACTCAGCACAAGCCCGGCTTCAATCGTCTTGCCGAGGCCAACCTCGTCTGCCAAGATGGCGCGGCCGCGCATCTTCCTCAAGGCGTCCTCCGCAGCCCGAAGTTGGTAGGCAAATGGGCTGAACCGCAGCCGGGGCAGGGAGATCATGGTCTCGAATCCCGGCCGGGCCGAGACCGCGAGGGCCTCGTCGATCAGCCTCGAGGTTTGTGCCGACGGGGGAGACTGGGGCTCCAGGCGGTCCAGCAAGGGCCGGTAGAGATCCAATATCTCCCGATCAGCCTCCGCTCCACCTAGAGGAGTCGTTCGCCCCAGGCCGTCGGAACCCACACTTGAGTTCGCTGTCATCCCCGACGACTTCCCGTTCCCTACAGCCACCTGGTCCCCCACCGCTTGAGTGCCCGGACCGCTTATTTCTGTCCCAGAACCTGACGCACTTGGCGCCGGGGCGACCCCGGTCTAACCCTTCGCACCATCTTGGGACCGGTTCATCCTACGGATGTCGTCCATTTGCGGGAAGGTGAGGCCGCCTTCGCCGGCAGGCCCCGGGCCGTTGTCTTAGAGGTCGTCCTCGGAGCAGCCCATCCGATCCCGCCGGCCAGCGACGAGCAGGCGAGCGCACCGCCGGCTTTCATCCAGACCCGGACCCTCCGGTGGCTTGGCCTGAGAAGATGGGCGCGGAGGCCGACTTCTCCCCTTCGCCATCAAGACGCGGCTCGCCGTCCACGTGAGGAATTGCGCCGACGACGGCCCTCGGCGCGTCCAGCTGTCTGGGGCCGGTCAAGCGCCTCGCCTTTCCGGGTGGGCCGGTGTCCTCTCACCCGCGGCGAATCCCGGGTATGGGAGCTCCGAGGGTTACTTCGACACCATGGCGATCGAGGAGCGGAACAGGCGGCGAGTCGAGGGGGGCTCAGCCGGTTGGGTAGCGCGATTCGCTATCTGACCGGTGGCCGAGATTGATCACAGTGGAAAGGGCCGCTGATACGTCAGGAAAGCAGTCGACGATCTCGAACTGCCGGTGTCCGCCAAGTTCATGGAGCCGTACTGGGTCCGCTGGCGGGTGGAGCCCGTTACGAGCATCGACGCTCGACATGCTACCGGCACTTCGCTTTGGAGAAGCGGGGGTCGTGTCCGGCGACCGTAGCAACGGACGCCGCAGTGGTATGGGCGCGGTTGCCCAATCCACCGTCGATCAGTTTAGCCGCCTCTAGGCGGGCCGCTGTGGCTGCGGGTGCGCCTTGTCAGCCGCGTGGAGTGGCCGACTGTGGGTACCCCAGTACCGGTTCATTGACCAGGCAGTCACCGGACCGAAAGCCTGGGTCCATGGTTCTGCCTGGGCCTCTGACCCTCAACTGATCGAGCTCCAGGTTGAGTTGGAGCTCGCGCTCCGGCCCTCACGCCAGCTGTCAGTCCCAGCCGCCATCAGACTGACGCGACGGCGGGGTCCTGGGGCAGTTCGGGCTCGATCGCCAGGCCGGCTCGCTCCAGGCAGGCCGCCATGAAGCCGTAGAAGAGCGGATGCGGCCGATGGGGCCGGGAGCGAAACTCGGGGTGGAACTGGCTGCCGACGAAGAAGGGCTGACCCCTGAGCTCCATGATCTCCACCAGTCGTCCTGTCGGGGAGGTTCCGCTGAAGACGACCCCAGCCCGCTCGAGAGCTTCTCGGTAGCGGTTGTTGAACTCGAAACGATGGCGGTGCCGCTCGTACACCACCGCCTCGCCGTAGGCCTGGGCTGCCTTGGTCCCTGGCTCCAACTTGCAGGGGTACAACCCCAGCCGCATGGTGCCGCCTTTGTCGGCGACATCCCGCTGCTCCGGTAGGAGGTCGATCACCGGGTTTTCGGTGAAGGCGTTGAACTCGGTGCTGTTGACGTCCTCGGTCCCGAGCGCTTCCCTGGCGACATCAATGCAGGCGCACTGCATCCCGAGGCAGAGCCCCAGGAACGGGACCCGGTGGTGGCGGGCATAGTGGGAAGCCGCGATCTTGCCCTCGACTCCGCGGTGACCGAATCCGCCCGGAATGACCAGGCCATCGAGGCCGTCAAACACCGAGGTGTCGCCCGGGAGCAGCCCCTCGGTGTTGATCCAGCGCACCTCTAGCCCGACCCCGTGGGCCACGGCGGCATGCCGCAGGGACTCGGTGACGCTGATGTAGGCGTCGGGTAGGGCGACGTACTTGCCGGCCACCCCCACCACCACCTTCTCCTCGGCGCCCAGGATGCGGGCCACCAGCTGGCTCCAGGCCAGAAGGTCGGCCGGCGGGGCCTCGATGTCGAGATGCTCGGTGATGTAGGCACCGAGTCCGCTCGCCTCCAGCAGCAGCGGAACCTGGTAGATGGTGGGAGCGTCGGGCACGCTGATCACAGCCCGGGGTTCGACGTCGGCGAAGAGGGCGATCTTATCCCGCACGCCTCTCCCCACCGGCTCTCTGGAGCGACAGACGATGGCGTCCGGCTGGATACCGATCCCGCGCAGGGTCTGCACGCTGTGCTGGGTGGGCTTGCTCTTGAACTCCTCGCTGGCGTCGACGAAAGGCACCAGGGTGACGTGCACATAGAAGGTGTTGCGCCGCCCGATGTCGTTCTTGAGCTGGCGGATCGCCTCCAGGAAGGGCAGCGATTCGATGTCTCCGACCGTGCCCCCGACCTCGACGATCACCACGTCGGCCTCGGACTCCTCCGCCACCCGGGCCACCCGGTCCTTGATCTCGTTGGTGATGTGGGGAATCACCTGGACGGTAGCTCCCAGGAAGTCGCCCCGGCGCTCCTTGGCGATGACCTCGCTGTAGATCTTCCCGGTGGTGACACTGCTGGCCTTGGTCAGGTTGGTGTCCACGAACCGCTCGTAGTGACCCAAGTCCAGGTCGGACTCGGCGCCGTCGTCGGTGACGAAGACCTCGCCATGCTGGTAAGGAGACATCGTTCCGGGGTCCAGATTGATGTAGGGATCCAGCTTCTGCAGGGAGACCTTGAGCCCACGGGCCTTGAGGATGGTGCCCAACGAGGCTGCAGTGATCCCCTTGCCGATCCCGGAAACGACCCCCCCGGTGACGAATATGAACTTCGCCATCACAGGCTCCGGCCGGCACACGGGTAAGCACCACCCATGTAGCCGGATCCTAACACGCCCGAGTCAGCGGCGAGCCTCCAGGATGACCACCCGGGTGTCGTCGCTGATACCTGGGGAGCCCGCCAGGGTGAGCTTCGCCTGCGCGCTGGTCTGGGTCAGGCCCATCTCCTTGGCGAACTCCGCCAGCTCCCCGGGCGACTCGTCCCCGCTGGCTTGGAAGCCGACCGGGAGCAGCACCGACGGCTGCAGTTGGGAGACCAGCGCCGCCACCTCCACAGCCCGGGAGGGCGATCCCTTCTGCAAAGACAGAGCCAGGACGTCGATGGTGCCGATGGCGTCGAGTGCCTCCACCTCGAGGGGACCCGAGAACTCCCCGAAGTCGCAGACGGCGACCTCATCGACCTCGGTCACGAACAAGGTCCCGCCGGCCGTCATCACCCCCCGGACCGAAACTCCCCGAAGCTCGTACTCACCTTGCCGGGCGATCACCTGCGGACCCTTGGCGGGGGTGAGCACGTTCTCTCCGCCGGCAGGGCTGACCACGATCTCGGCTGTGCTGTTGGCCAGGGCTCCGTCCTTTTGGTAGGCGGGATCCAGCAGCACCCTGGTCTCCCGACCCTTGAGCAGAAGGGCGCTCCCGCCCAACCAGGTGATCTCCAATGGCTACCTCACAAAAAAGCGGTCAGCTGACTGCGGCCTTGAGCTTACGGTCAGGTCGCGGGAAGCGTAAGCGAAAGCTGGTGATCGACCCCGTCCCGATAGACCGTGAGTGTCACCGGAGATCCGGCACCGAGCGACTCCAAGTAATCGGCCAAGCTCGGATACGCGATCACCCCCGCGCTAGAGGTCGAGGTTCCACCAACGGAGATCACCACGTCACCCACTTGGATCCCGGCCTGAGCCCCGACGGATCCGGCGGCGACGGAGATCACCAGCACTCCGGCCGGGAGCCCCAAGGCAGCTCCCGAAGCTGGGCTGAGCCAAGTCGAGACGATCCCGATCGGATGGGGAGCGGCCCCAGTCGCGGTAAGGGAGGAGATCAGCTGGTCTGCCGCCGAGGCGTCGAGGGCGAAGCCGGAGGCGGCGGCGCTGGCGCCCTGGTCGACCGGTTGCATCCGATCCCCGGTGAGGATTCCGATCACATCTCCGGCCGAGTCGACCATGGGACCGCCCGAGCTGCCCACCGGTTGGGCGTTATCCGTCCGCAGCACCCCGTCGATCACCGCCTCCCCACTGGCGGTCGCCAGATCGGGGACGGTGACGGTCAGACCGAGGGCGCTGACGGTGCCCACATCGACGCTTACGCCCGCCCCAACCGGCACCGAGACGGCGATGGCGACATCCCCTACCGCTGGTGGGGAGGAGGCGAAATTCAGCGGCGCCGGCAGAGAGCTGCTGCCGACCTGCAGCACCACCACCCCGGTATCCGGGTCGGCGGCGGCGATGGTCGCCGACAGGAGCTGCCCCGAGGCCAGCGCCACTTCGACCCCAGAGGCGCCCGCCACCGCCCCTGCGCTGGTGACGACCAGGCCCGAGGAGGTGGCGACGAAACCGCTGGAAACATCCTGATCGGTGACGGTGGTCCCGGTGGCGGGCTCCCTGATCACCTCCACCAAGGAGGGGCTCAACCGAGTCTTGAGAGCGGGCAGGGAGACAGTCGACCCGCTTCCGGGACTGGTGACGTTGCGAATGATCGTTTGCCCTGGCGCGGTGTTCTCGAAGTGCTTGACCAGGAAGTACGCCGCGCCGCCGCCCACCACCACCCCCACGATGGCCGCCACCAAGGCAACTGCACCCAGCCGCACCGCCGGCGAGGCGGTCGCCCGACCCGGCGCCGGGTCGGGAATCGTCGTCGGGGGAGCGCTCACTGAGGCGGATACCAGGTCAGAACCAGCTGGTCGGTGGGCCGGAATCCAGCGCGCCGATAGGCGCTCACCGCGGCCTGGTTGGACGCCCTGGTCCAGACGCAGGCGAAGGTGACGCGATGCTTGGCGAAGAGCCTCACCGCCGCCTCAACCAGCTGGGAGGCAACCCCTTGCCCCCGGGCGTCGGGGACGACGTAGAGCTCCGCCACCTCCCCTTCCAGTCCGGTGCCCGGCTCGAACAGCACGCACCAGCAGAAGCCCAGCATCCTTCCCTCGTCCTTGGCGGCGAAGATGTGGTTCTGGCCCACGAACGAGCCGCTGGTCCGGGGCAGGGCGCGCTCTAACTGCTCCCTGCTCGGTTGGGCTCGAGAGCTCGGAGCCTGTTCGCCGTGGAGCAGATCGACCAGCAGCGGCCTGATCTCCCCCAGCTCCGACTCATCGAGAGTCTCGATTACCACTTGGCCATCGTACGGATCTCCGCCGATCACTCCTCCGTCCGCTCGACCTCGTCGTAGTAGTCAGGCAGGGGCTCGACCCTGGCCACTCCGGTGGCCACCGCCGCCCGGGCGACGGCCCTGGCCACACGTAGGTGGACTCTCGGATCGAGCGAGTCGGGTACCACCTCGTCGTCCTGGGCCAAGCGGGCGATCGCCTCGGCTGCCGCCAGGTACATGTCGGTGTTGAACCGGCTCGCCTTGGTGTCAAGGGCTCCGCGGTAGAGGCCGGGGAACCCCAACAGGTTGTTGACGACGCTGCCATCCACGGCCAGGATCGCGCCGGCATCCATGGCCCGCTCCGGCTCGATCTCGGGAAGCGGGTTGGAGAGAGCGAAGATGATCTGTCCAGAGCGGATGTGTTCCGGCCTGATCAGCCCGGGCTGGGCGGTGGTGGCGATCACAACATCAGACCTGGCGAGGAGCTCGTCCATCTCAACCGCCTCGCCGCCGGAGGCTCGAAGCCGGGCCACCGAGTCGGGAGTTCGCCCGGTTCCCAACACCACCCGACCCTGATAGCGCATCAGCAGTTGCGCGATCGCCGAACCGGCGGCCCCGAGGCCGATCACCCCGGCCGTGAGGCTCCCCAGCTCCAGTCCGGTCATGGTGGCCGCCCGCAGCAGCGCGGCCAGCACCACGGTGGCGGTGCCGTGCTGGTCGTCGTGCATCACCGGGATGTCGAGCCGGTCCTGGAGGGCGGGCGCTATCTCGAAGCAGTGGGGAGCGGCGATGTCCTCCAGCTGGATCGCCCCGAAGGTGGGGCTGATTCGAGCGATCGCGTCCACGATGGCTGCCGGTGGACCGGGCGTGACCAGGAGCGGATAGGCGTCGATCCCCACCATTTGGGCCATCAGAGCGCACTTGCCCTCGATCACCGGCATCCCCGCCACCGCGCCGATGTTCCCCAGTCCCAGGATGGCTGTGCCGTCCGTGACCACCGCCACCGAGTTGTTGATCCCGGTGTAGCGGTCGGCTACTCCCGGGTCGCCGGCGATCAGCCGGCAGACCTCGGCCACCCCCGGGGTGTAGACCCGCCTCAGGTCGGCGACCGAGTGGACGGGGTACCTGGGAACCACCCGCAGCTTGCCTCCCAAGTGAACCCGCAGAACTTCGTCGCGGACATCGAGCAGGGTGGTGTGGGAGAGGCCTCGGATCTGGTCCAACACCACCTCCAGCATGTGCAGATCGGTGGTGCTCACGTCGATGTCGCGAACCACGTGGCGCGATCCGCGCTGGACCGACCGGATGTCCCCCAGGTTGCCGCCCACCGAACCGATCGCGGTGGCCACCTCGCCAAGCACCCCGGGAAGGTTTTCGTTGCGGAGCCGGAGCGTGCGCACGATCCGATAAGTAGAGGCGGCTTCCGGAGCCTGGCTCTCCTCGGTGGGGAAGGCCTGCGGGCCGTCCGGAATGGACTCTCCCGACGACAGATGACTCATCAGGAAGCGGCGCGAAAGGCGACAGCCGCCGGGTTCGACTCCACCTTCACGAGGGTGAACTTACCGCGTGGGCGGGCGGCGGCGCTCTGGGAGGACCGGGGGACGAGACCGCCCCCCGGTCTTGGGCTCACTTCTCGATCGGTGCCCTCACCAGGCTGCCCCACTCCGTCCAGGAACCGTCGTAGTTGCGGACGTTGGGGTAGCCCAGCAGCTCCCGGAGTACGAACCAGGTGTGCGCCGAACGCTCCCCGATCCGGCAGTAGGCGACCACCTCCTGGTCCGGGGTGATGCCTTCACCCTGGTAGAGCCGGCTCAGCTGATCCGCGGAGAGGAAGGTCTCCTGGTCGGGGTCGACCGCCTTGCTCCAAGGGATGTTGCGGGCTCCCGGTATGTGGCCGCCCCGCTGGGCGCCCTCGCTGGGCAGGTGGGCGGGGGCCAAGGCCTCGCCGCGGTACTCCTCGGGGGAGCGGACGTCTACCAGCCCTTTGCCCTGCTTGCCAACGATCTCGTGGGCGACCTGATCCCGGTACGCCCGGATCTGATCGTTGCCCTGGGGTACCGGATAGCCACTGGTAGCCGCGACCTGGGTGGCTTCTGTAACCAGGGGGCGGCCCTCCAGCTCCCACTTCTTGCGGCCGCCATTGACCAGTTGGACCGCGTTATGCCCGTAGTACTTGAAGTACCAGTAGGCGTAGGCGGCGAACCAGTTCTTGTTGCCCCCGTACAGGATCACTTTGGTGCTGGGGGTGATGCCGTAACGATCAAGAAGCTTGGCGAAGGCCTGAGGGCTCACGAAATCGCGCTCCAGCTGGGCCTGCAGGTCGTTGCGCCAGTGCACTCCGATCGAGCCTGGGATATGGCCCCGGCCGTAGGCTTCGGTGTCCTCGTCGACGTCGAGAATCCGGATGTCCGGGTCCTGAAGATGCTCCGCCAGCCACTCGGTAGTGACTAGCGAATGGGGATTGGAATACTCGCTCACGTTTCTCTCCCTTGGGGTGGGTCGTCAGTGGTCCAAATCGAAAATGCCTTGGTCGTGCTGGCGTCCGGGCGGCTACCGTGCGTCGGGGCCGACCCTGCTCACCGGCATCGCGCCGGCTCGGCGCTTCGCCTAGCTCCAGGCGCCCGGAAAGAAACGCCTACATCGCCGTCCCGTGGCTGATTGCCCTGCCAAGGATCGGTTGCTCATGGTTTCCACGACTCAAATTCTAGCAAATCAGTTCATTAACCCAGGGCGGTGGGAACGTCGTGGTTCACCTCAGCCTGATCCAACTGGCCCAGTTGAATGGCACTGACCTGGCCTTTGCTGTTGATAAACACCGCCACGGGCAGTCCGGGCACCCCGTATTTCTGGGCCACCTGGCCGCTGTGGTCCAGCAGGGTGGGCAGGGTGATCCCCAGCTTCTTTAGGAACTTTTGGGCAGTGGGTTCCGTCTCCTCGAAGTCGATCAGGAGCACGCGCAACCCGCGGGCCTGGTACTGGGCGGCGGTCTGGGCCACCAGCTTCATGTCGGCCTGACAGTTGGTACACCAGGTCGCCCAGAAGTCGATCATCACCGGGTGGCCCAGTTCCTGGCTCAAGGCCACGTTGCCGCCGGCGGTACTGGGCAGGGAGAAGTCCGGGGCCGCAGCACCGACCGTAACCGCCCCACCGGCCTTGGGCAGGGTGGTGTAGGTCCCCTTCCGCTCGAGGAGGGGGGTTACGTCGGACAGGAGCGATTCCGGGGTCCAGGAACCGCCAGCCTTCTGCTCCTGATGGCCCTGCGCGTCCAGGTACTTGTAGATGGTTGTCGGAATCGTGCTGGCCGATAGCGTGGGCTGATCCTCCTCCTCTGAGACCACGTAGCCGTTCTGGTTGACGACATCCACGACCGAGGCGTGGACGATGTCGAAGGGCTCGGCCTGGCCGGTGAACATGTCAGTCGGAGCTGGTCCTGCCCAGGCTTCGTTCTGGATCGGGGGAACTTTGAGCTGCGACCAAAACTGATCGAGGTTGGCGACACTGCCCGTGAGCAGCGGCCAAGGCAGCGAGAAGTAGTGCTGGTACTTGCTGAGAATTGCCGGGGTGTCGTCCGCTGGATCCTGGGTCACCTCCACGATCTGCACCTGGTTCTGCAGATGCAGCTGCACCAGCAGCTGCTGCAGCTGCAGCAGCGCCGCCGCCACCAAAGGGCAGGTCTCCTGACACTCGGTCAGGAACGAAGCCACGATCACCACTTGGCCCCGGTACTGGCTGAGTGCCACTGGCTGCCCCGACTGGTTCACGAGCGGAACCGACGGCAGGCTCATCACCTTGCCCTGGGCCACCTCCAACCCGAAGTTGACCTGGTCATTGCCTCCGTAGGCCGCGGTGGCGCGGATGGCAGCGGTGGGGCTGGCCGCCGTCGCGGGGCTCGCCTGGAAGGTGAAGAGAAGTGGGGTGAGCCCCGCCGTGGCGACATTCACCACCACCTTCTGGGTGTCGTTCAGCTGCCGACCGGTGCTCGACCGCAACATCAGCTCCGCCTCGCGGTACCCCCCGGCTGGTACCGACGCCAAGAAGACACTGTCCGAGTTGGGCGCGGCAAAGCTGCCCGGGAGGGTCACCTCGGTGGATGGCACCGTCACCTGGAGCCAACCGCTACCGCGGGCGGCAGGCAGCAGCCGCAGCCCGACCACCTTGCCCTCGAGGGTAGCTGCAGACTTGGGAATGGGGATGTCCACGGTGAGCAGTACCAGGACCTTGCCGTGGGAGTTCGAGTTGTGGCGCAGGAGCAGGGCCACCGACACCCCCAGCCCGACCACCAGCACTGCCACCACCAGCACTGCGAGGTAGCGCAGCCGTAGCACCTTGCTCACCGGTGCCGAGGACCCTCTGCGGGAGACTCAGGATTCCGGGTCACCGCTCCTTCCACTCGGGCCGCTTGCGGAACAGTCCGCCCTGGCCCAGGTGGTACCAGCGCTCCTCCTGGTACGCCGGGAGCAGGGCGACCTGATCCGGAGTGACGCTGGTATGTACCCCACTCCGGGTGATCTTCTCGATCTGACTGGCGGCGATCTCCGAAACCTGGCCGCCTTGGTGGATCTTGACCGCCAGACCGTGGAAGATGTCGGAGGCCTCATCGCCAAGGAGCGACTCGGTGGTGGCAAAGTCGCTGCCCTCGCTGTCCAGCACGGGAGCGTGGTACGGGGTCATGATCCAGGCCACCTGCTGGTCCGGGTCCAATTCGGTGCTTGGGTCGTCAGCCGGTTCGGCCATCTGCAGAACTCCTTCCCTTGCGGTGCCCGCCCCTCGCGCCCATGTTAGGGCGAACCGGCGCGACCCTCTGTTTTCAGCCGACCTCCGGCAGGCCGTAGCTGGTCCACGACTCGACAGTGATCAGGTAGGTGATCCGGGCATCCGGATCTCGGTAGTCGTGGCCGGTGTAGCGCCGGCTCAGGCGATGGATGTCCTCTGCCGCCGCGTCTCCTTGGCGACGCGCCGCCGCCCTTCCCCGTACCTGGACCGAGCGATAGGGTTCCGCCTGGTCGAAAATCGCCAGCGCCACCCTGGGATCGCGATCCAGATTGCGAACCTTGGACCGGCCGACTTTGGTATTGATCAGGACCTGCTCGCCCTCGAGGAGAAACCAGACCACTGTCGCCTGGGGAGCCCCGTCCGGGCCCAGGGTGGCGGCGGCCGCCAGGTTAGGGACGGCAAGGAAGTCCCGCACCAGAGGAGGAAGTGGGCCTTTAGGCACAGCCGGTCGAAGTGAGCTCGCCTAGCGGTACCGACACGGTGGCCTTGGAGCCGTTCGAGTGGGTCACACTCAAGGACACCGACTTCCCGGGATTGAGATTGGCCAGGGCGTTCGTCAGATCCTGGACTGCCAGCGTTGCGGTGCCGTTGACCGCGGTGATCACGTCCTGGGGCTTGAGCCCTGCCTGGGTGACCGCGGTCCGGGTGATCGACTTGACCAGGACCCCGTTGTCCTGGCCGTTGGCGCCGATCACCTGCTCGACTTCGACGCCGATGCAGGAACGGCCCGAGGTCTGCACCTTGCCGTACTTGACGATCTGGCCCGCGATGTTGGCCACGGTGGTGCTGGGAATCGCGAAGCCGATGCCGGAGGCCTCAGAGCCACCCAGTTGCTCGTCGACAGCGGCCAGGGTGGGGATCCCCACCACCTGACCCTCCAGATCCACGAGCGCACCCCCGCTGTTGCCGGGGTTGATTGGAGCTGAGGTCTGGATCACGTCCGGGAGGGTCACCCCGTTGGGCTCGGTCACCGTCCGCCCCACGGCGCTGATGATGCCGTCGGTGGCACTGCTCTGGAATCCCAACGGGTTGCCGATGGCCAGCACGATGTCGCCCACCTCCAGCTGGGATGAGTCGGCAAAGGTGGCTGGCTGCAGCCCCGTCGCGTTGACGTGAATCACGGCCAGGTCATCAGGCGAGAAGTTGTTGACCAGCGTGCCCGGGTACTCCTTGCCGTTGGCCAAGGTCACTTCAAAATTCTTGTAACCGTCGGCGACATGGTTGTTGGTCACAATGTCGCCCTCGGTGTTGAAGACGATCCCCGAGCCCAAGTCCGCCTTGGTGGAGATCTGGACCACCGACGGACTCACCTCCTTGTAGAGGTCCACGTAGGCCTGCTGGAGCACCAGCAGCGACTGGGAGAGAGCGGAGGGCGAGATCTTTGTCGTGGGGATATTGGCCACCTTGGGCGCCGTACCCTGGGGAGCCACCGCTCCGCAGCTCGCCAACAGGACGCCCAAAGTTAGGAGCGCGGGCGCGGCGCCCCAGGTTACCCGTCTCATGAGCACCTCACTCTGACTGCCAGCCTCCGACTCGGGAAACATTCAAGTTGCGCCAGGCAATTGGCCGGTCCGCTCGACTCCCACTTGGGGATAAGGTAGCGCAGCTGTGTCGCGGCCGGCTAACGGACTGGCGGGAGGAATCGGATATGGCAGCAGTGCTGGTGCGAAGCGAGTTCGCTGGCGGGGTCGCCCGGTTCCAGCTCGACTCTCCCGGAAATCGCAACGCTCTCTCCTCAGGCCTGCTCTCGCAGCTGACCAGTGACATCGAACGAGCGCAGGCGGATCCGGAGATTCGGGTGCTGGTCCTGGGGCACCAGGGACCCGTCTTCAGCTCGGGGGCCGACCTGCACGAGCAGACCGAGGGGCTGAAGGAGGGCCGACCGGCACCCGGCGTCGGGGCGTTGGCGCCCCTCTTCCAGCTGATCCTCGACTGCCCCAAGCCGGTGGTCGGCGCGGTGGGCGGGGCCGCCCGCGCGGGAGGGCTGGGTTTGGTAGCGGCCTGCGACGTCGCCATCGCCGGCGAGTCCGCCACGTTCGCCACCGGTGAAGTTCGGCTGGGGGTGGCACCGGCAGTGCTCTCGGTCGTCGTCCTGCCTAAGGTCGGCCGCAATGCGGCGGCCCGGTTGTTTCTCACCGGAGCCACTCTGAGCGCCGGCGAGGCGCTGGCCATCGGACTGGTCGCCCACGTGGTCGCGGATCCCGAGCTGGGCGCGGCGGTGGAGTTAGTGGTGGGCCAGCTGCTGCTGGCGCACCCGAACGCGCTGGCTGCCACGAAACGGATCCTCCGCGAGGTGCCCTCCATGCCGCGGGACCAAGCCTTCGCGGCGATGGTAGAGCTCTCGGCCAAGCTTTTCGCGAGCCCGGAAGCCCACGAGGGCATGACGGCCTTCCTGGAGCGACGCCCACCCTCCTGGGCTCCGCCACTCGGCGCTAGCTAGCCGCGCTGGCTCAGGCTGGCCGGCCGCCGTTCACATAGAGCACCTGTCCGCTGACGTAGGCAGCATCCTCAGAGCAGAGGAAGGCGATCGCTGCCGCGATGTCCTCTGGCTGACCCAACCGGCCGAGTGGGATTCGCCCGGAGGCCTCCTTCCAGAACTCCTCCAGGGTGAGGTGCAGCCGTTCCGCAACCGCCCTCGTCATGGCCGTGTCTACGAATCCCGGGGCGACCGAGTTGACGTTGATCTGGAACGGCCCCAGTTCCAGGGCCAGCGTCCTGGTCAGGCCCTGGAGGCCGGCCTTGGCGGTCGAGTAGTTGGCCTGGCCACGATTGCCAAGAGCAGAAGTCGAGGAGAGGAACACCATCTTGCCCCGCTTTCGAGCGACCATGTCGCGGGCGACCGCGCGGGCGCATAGGAAGGCCCCGCGGGTGTGGACCTGGATCACCTGGTCCCACTCCGCGACGCTCATCTTGTGCAGCAGGTTGTCCCTGGTCACCCCCGCGTTGCTGACCAGGATGTCGAGCTGCCCGAACCGTCCCAGCCCAGCTTGCACCATGGTCTCCACGCTGGACTCATCCTGAACGTCGCAGGGGATCCCCACCGCCTCGCCGCCTTCGGAGCTAACCCGGGCGGCGACAGCTTTGGCCGCGTCTCCGTTGAGGTCCGCGACCACGACCCGGGCACCCTCCCCGGCGAAGCGGCGCACCGTCGCCTCTCCGATGCCCTGACCCCCACCGGTGATCAGAGCCACCTGGCCCTGGAAGCGCCTTTCCACCTCGTTCTCCTCTAGCTCAGTTCTCATTCACCAGCCCATTCCAGGTCCCCCAAGGCCGGCTACGTACACTAGTCCCGCCCACCTTGCTGTGCGCCGTTGCCCGGCGCCAGTTCGCCCGCGGAGGGACCGGGCCGTCTGGGAGAATCATCAGCTTGCCAAGCGGAGCGCCGTCCGAGCCCGCTTTACTCGCTGAGGTCCGGCGGGGCGGGATCGTCGAGGGCGTGATCCGGGGTCACCTGGTTCTGGTGGACGCCGCCGGGCAGCCGGGGCGCTGGCTGGGAGACCCCCAGACCGTCAGCACTCTGCGGAGCGCCTCCAAGCCGTTCCAGGCGGCCAGCTTTGTCGAGACCGGTACCGCCGCCGCGCTCGGGCTCAGCGACGAGAGTATCGCCATCGCCTGCGCCTCTCACCTGGGCGAGCCCGGACACGTTCAGGCAGCCCGGCGAATTCTGGAGGCCGCCGGGCTCGAGGAGAGTGCTCTGCAGTGCGGCGTTCACCTGCCCGGCGATCCAACTGCCGCTGCCGAGCTGCTCCGCCGCGGCCAGAGCCCGACCCCGATCTACAACAATTGCTCCGGCAAGCATTCCGCCATGGTCGCCACCTGCGTCCACCAGGGCTGGCCGCTAGAGAGCTACCTGGAACGGCAGCATCCTCTCCAGGCAGAGATCGCCGACCGGATCGCGCGGCACGCCGGTCTGGAAGCCGAGGAGCTGCCCTTTGGGGTCGACGGCTGCGGCCTACCCACCTTTGGGCTCTCGCTGCAGAACTTCGCCGGGGCGCTGGCCCGGGCCGCCGGCTCCGATCCCGCCTTTCAGAAATGCCAGGCGGCCATGGCCAAGCATCCCTGGCTGATCCGGGGAACCGGCGCCTTCGACTCAATTTTGGTCCGCGCCGAAGGCCCGAAGTTCACCGCCAAGGGTGGCGCCGCGGCCATCTTCGGCGCCGTCGCCCGCGACGGCAGCTGGGCGCTGGTGATCAAACTGGAGTCTGGCGCTCCGGCTGGGCTGCCTCAGGTCGCGACTGAGGCGTTGCAGCAGTTGGGTCACCTAGAGAGGTCACTTCCCCAGGAACTCACCGAACTGGTCTCAATCCCGGTCACCAACTGGGTCGGTACCCCAGTCGGTGAGATCAAGACCCTGTTTCACCTTTGAGGAGCGCTCCGGCCCTTCGGCGAGGCCCGGGGCACCGTCACGCGAGCGCTTCCCAATCGAGATCGAATCCACCTCTGCAC
This sequence comes from Candidatus Dormibacteria bacterium, assembly GCA_050734135.1. Taxonomy (GTDB): domain Bacteria; phylum Chloroflexota; class Dormibacteria; order Aeolococcales; family Bog-877; genus Bog-877. Next base: position 20,819 of record JBOHUG010000079.1, on the reverse strand, counting down.
TCTGCTAACCTCGCGAGGTCTTGAACGCGTCCATGGAGAGTCGCCGCCCGTCCCTGAGCGGTGCCCAGGAGTTGGCGCGTCGGCACTGGAAGCGCTTCCCCACTTTCCTCAGCGTTGGGGTGATGGGCCTGATCGTCACCTTCGTGGGAACGGTGATCCTGTACCACCACGTCCACCTCCAGTTGTGGCTGGCCTCGGGGATCTCAATCCAGCTGGCCATCCTGGTCACCTACACGCTGAATTCGATGGTCACCTGGCGGGACCGCCGGGGCGGCCGGCGCAGCCGCCGCTTCCTGACCTTTGAAGCCGTCAGCCTCGTGGGGCTGGGCATCAACGAGGCGGTACTGCTCACCTGCGTCTCCCGATTCCATCTCTACTACCTGGTGGCGCTGGTGTTTGGTAGCGGCGTCGCGGCGATCTGGAACTATCTCGCCAACCATAACGTCACCTTCGCCGGTACCCCCCTCGGGGGTTGAACTGAGACCCTCGGGCAGCTAGCGGCCCACCACCCGGGCCGTCACCGCGGGCAGCTCCCAACTGTGTCCCAGCACCGCCATCCCGACCTCGCGGCGATCGGCGCTGTGGACTCGAAACGGCCGCACTCGCTCCAGCCGTTTGTAGCTCTGGCCAGTGGCGATCTCGGTGATGTCCACAGTGACCCGATACACCCCTTCCAGGAAGGGCACCCCGGCCAGCCGGAGCTGGACCTCCCCCCGCCGGGGTAGGGCCGCCCCACCGGTCTTCAGGTCATCGGTCGGCACCGTGAGGATCGGGGCGCCGTCGGCGCGGAGGAACGTCACGCTGAAGCGGGCTCCTCGAAGTGGTTCGGGAGCGTCGTATCCGATCGAAACCGTCAAGGGTTCGCCGGTGTTGAGCATCGTCGTGGCTCCCTCCCGTCCCGCGAAGTCGATTGATGTGATCCGGATCCCCCTTCTGCCCGGGCTGCTGTCAACCTCAGTGTTCTCCACCACCTCCAACTCGGCCTCTTCGCGCCGGTTCACCTCGGCGAGATAAGCCTTGATCACTTTGTCCACTCCGCCGCTCTCGCGAGCGATGCCGTGGTCCATCCAGACACAGCGGTCGCACACCGCCCTCACCGACTCCAGTGCGTGTGATACAAACACCAGTGTGCGTCCCTCGGCACGCATCAAATTGATTCGGTCCATGCAGCGTCTCTGGAACGCCTCATCGCCGACGGCCAGCACCTCATCTACGACCATGATGTCGGGATCGAGGTGGACAGCAATCGCAAAACCCAGTCGAGTGTACATACCAGAGCTGTATGTTTTCACCGGGTTATCGATGAACTGTTCCAGCTCTGCGAACTCCACGATGGTGTTCATGATGGATTTGATGTACCGGCGCGGCAACCCCAGGATGGCGCCGTTGAGGTACACATTCTCGCGGCCGGTGAAGTCCGGGTGAAAACCGGCCCCCACCTCCAGCAGCGATGCGAGTCGACCCCGCACCGTGATGCTGCCTTTGTCCTGAACCAGGATTCCGGCTACGCATTTCAGCAGGGTAGACTTGCCAGATCCATTCTCCCCGATGATGCCCAGCGACTCACCTTCTGGGATTTCGACGCTGACGTCACGCACCGCCCAGAATTCTTCGAAGCGGCCGCGCCGGCGGGCGATCAGCGATTGCTTCATGGTGGTGTTGCGCTCGTGATAGACGCGAAACCGTTTGCTGACGTCCCGGATCTCGACGACGGCCTCGGCCATCAGACCTCCTCGGCGAAGCGCCTGCGCAGGCGCCGGAAGACCCGCATTCCGATCCAGATCGAGACCAGCGAGAACACCACGGAATAGCCGAGTCCGTGCCAATGTTGGGGCCAGCGATCGAACACGAACACGTCTTGGAAACCCAGCACCACCCAAGTCATCGGGTTGGCATAGATAGCTGCGTGGGCTGCTTCGCCTTCCAGACCGTGTCCGGAGAATTTGGATGATACCAAGCTCAGGGGATAGATGACCGGAGTGACATAGAACCAGATCAAAGTGCCGAGATTGACCAGGTACGACAGATCGCGCAGATAGACATTGCCCGCAGCCAGTACCAGTCCCAACCCCAGAGAGAGCGCGAAGGTGACCGCCACCAGAAGCGGTGCCGCCAGAATCGGCAGACCGATTCCCTTGTGAGCCAGCAGCATGAAGGGAATCAACAGCGTCAGGCTGATGACGAAGTTGACCAGGGCGGCGATCACCGAGGAGACGCTGAGCAACATCCAGGGAAAAGCAACCTTGCGGACCAAGGTGGCGTTGGCGACGATGCTGTTGGTGGCCATGATCAATGCCTGCGAGAAGAAGGTCCAAGCCAACAGTCCAGAGAGGATGAATACCGTGGCAGAGCCGCCGGGGTAGTGGACCTTCAGGAATTTGCCGAAGACCAGTGAATAAACCAGCATGAAGATGAGCGGGTTGAGTAGCGTCCAGCCGACTCCCAGGACCGAGCCCCGATAGCGGGACTTGACGTCGCGGCGCACCAACTCGAGGAGCAACTCGAGTCGGGCCGCGATCGGGCCGGCGTGGGGAGCACGCGGACGCTGGGGCAGACTCCTCTCGGGGAGCAGTTCGGTGCTGGCCACTTCGGCCGAGTCTAGCAGGAGCCCAGAATCACTCCTCTGACTTCCAGATCGGAGCCCGTGACTTCAGCTCATCGATGATGTAACCACAGGCGTCGAGCGCTTGGCGGCGGTGGGCGGCCCCCACCACCACCGCCACCGATGTGACTCCGGCGCCCACCGGACCGGTCCGGTGCCAGACCCGGGCTTCGCTGGCGCCGAAGCGGCGGCAGCCCTCCTCAGCGATCGTGGCCAGCACCGGCTCCGCCATCTCCGGGTACGCCTCGTAGACCAGCTGGGGAACCGGCTGGCCCTGGTCTGGATCGCGGACCAGGCCCACGAAGGTGGCCATAGCTCCGACGGCCCGAAGCTCCATCTCCGCGATCATCGCCGCCAGGTCGATCGGTTCGGGGCCCACCTTGACCGCGAGCGCGGGGTCAGGAGTCGGCGCGCCGCCCGAGACCGGGGGCAGAAAGGCCAGCTCATCCCCGGGCGAGACGACGGCATCCCAGTCGACGTACTGCAAGTTGCGAGCCGGGCGCACCGACTCCCGCCAGCTGCTCAATCCCTCGACCTTTTGGCAGAGTGTCGCCCAGCAGCTCTCCACCGATTCGGTGCCGGTCAGACCGAGCTGGACCTCGGCGGTACCCGCCAGCTCGCGGAGCGACGCGAAGAGGCGCACGCGGACGGTGGAGCTCTCCATTGTTCGAGCCTAGCAAGACCGGACAACTAGCGGCGGAAGATGTCATGGCCGGGATCGCGCAAAAGCGGCCCCGAACCCTGCTCCGGACCGCTCCAGCTGAGCCCTCTGACGAGAGCCATCGGCAACCCGTCGACCTTGCCCATCAAGAGCTCGCCCAGGGATGCGATCTCGTCAGCGGAGCCGATGGTGGAGGCGTGCAGTTCGTATCCCTGCGGATCCCGGAGACCGCGGTGATCGCTGAGCGCTGGAATCCCCGCCACTCCGATCGCCACGTTGACCGAGCCTTCGCGAAAAGGCCGACCGAAGGTGTCCGAAATGATCACCCCCAGCGGTCCACCGCCAGCCAGCCCGAGCCACTGCTGGCGGAGCCGCTCTGCTGATTGATCCGGATCCAGCGGTAGGCAGGTGATCATCTCCCCGCCGCCGACGTTGCTGCGGTCGACGCCGGAGTTGGCGCAGACCAAGCCATGCGGAGTCTCGGTGATCAAAACGCCCCCTTCCGCCCGCACCACCCGCCGACTCTCGCGCAGCACCGCCTCCACCAGACGCGGTTCCTGGCCCAGCTGATTGGCGAGGGCCAGCGCCGCTGGCCGGGGCTCGAACTCTGCCAGCGAGAAGACCCTTCCCTCGGCCTTGGAGACCACCTTGTGCGTCACCACCAGCACATCCCAGGGCTGGAGTCCTCCCGAGCTCGACAGTCCCTCGACCGCCAGTTGACCGAGGTCCTGCCCGCTGCCGACTTCAGGGATGCCGGTCACGGCCCAGGCGGTGATCGGCCCTCCTCTGATCAGCGGCCTGTCCGCCTCCAGCTCAGCTGCCAAGAAACGTCTCCACTCGAGGAGGGCGCTGATCTAGGCCGGCGATCTCCTTGGCCCAGGCCACCACCGGATGCGCGTCACTCCCGAGTCGAGCGCTGGGAGGCACCAGGTCCTCCGGCCGATCCACGTCCCAGGCCAGTCGGGGTAGATCGAGAACGGTGACCTGGAGCCCCAGCCGCTCCCCCTCCTCCCGATGTAGCCGGAGTGAGTCCGGGCCGAATCGGAACAGCTCTTCGCCAGCCGGACGCATGAGCAGTCCGTTGGTCCCGGTGCCGGCCCGATCCGGGATCAGCGCCAGGGAGCCGGCGGGAAGGCGCGCCCCCAGCTCCCAGAGCCGGCGCAGATCGGCCGCTTCCACCAGGGGAAGATCGGCGGCGACCGTGGCCAGGGTGGCGGCCCCGCGGCCAAGGCACCAGACCTGCCCGGCTCTAACCGCGGCGCTCTGACCGCCCCCTTCATCGACCAGGGTGGACAATCCCAACCGCCCACAGAGCTCGGTGATCTCCGGGTCGTCGCCGACGACGACCACCCGGGAAGGCGCCCAGCCCTCGGCCGCGCAGCGAACCATACGGGAGGCCAGCGCCCGGCTGACCAGCTCGCGGACCTCGCGAGGAAGCTCCGAGGCCAGCCGCTGCTTGGATCCGCTCGAGCGCTTGACCGGGATCACCAAAAAGGCGTCGGTACCGTCCGCCATCGGGGAGGCCGCGAAACTCACGGAGTTGGGGCGGTGCTGGAGGTCTCAGCGGCCGCATCCAGCACCGCCCGAGCGAGTCGTTCCCGGGCACCCTGGTCAACCATCAAGGTGTCGGTGACATGGGGCCGAACCCCGGTTGCCGCGACTGCGGCGGCGAGTCCCTGATCCTGCTGGTCGAGCACCAGGTCCGAGATGAGGTCGGCGTACAGGGCTGCGACCCCGATCGCACTGGGTTCGGCTCCCAGCGCCTGCAGCATGGCAACCGCTGGTCCCTTCACCGCCTGGCCGGCCACGATCGGACTCACCGCGATCAGCTGCGGCGCAGCCATCAATTCGGCCCGCAGGCCAGGCACCGCCAGGATCGGCCCGATCGAGATGACCGGATTGCTGGGGGCGATCACGACCAGATCTGCCGATCGGATCGCCTCGCGAACCCCCGGGGCAGGCTGGGCCCGCTCGATGCCCCGGTACTCGATTCGCCGGATCTCCGGCCGGCAGGCCTCCCGGACCAGGTACTCCTGGATGTGAAGGTCCTGACCGTCCACGGTGTGCACCCGGGTCACGACCGGCTGGTCAGTCATCGGCAGCAAATCGAAGCCGAGACGGAGCCGCTCCCCCAGCCGGCGGGTCACCTCCGAGAGCGGCCTTCCCCGGTGAAGCTGCTCGGTGCGCCAGACGTGGGTGGCCAGGTCCCTGTCCCCCAGCTGGAACCAGGTGTCATCCCCGAGACGCCGGAATTGCTCGGCGGCGCCCCAGGTCTCGTCCTGCAGCCCCCAGCCGCGCTCCCAATCACCCAGGCCAGCCAGGCTATAGCTGACGGTGTCAAGGTCGGGGCTGACGTGCAGCCCGTGGACGGTGATGTCGTCTCCGGTATTTCCGATCACGGTCAGCTCGGCCGCGGGCGCCACCGCGACCAGTCCGGCCAAAAACCGAGCCGCCCCAACCCCACCCGCCAGCACCACCAGGCGGAGGGGGCTTGGTCCTCCAGGTGCTCCTGGAACTCTCTCGGAGTGTCCTGCACGCTCAGCGCTCATCCCTGTTGCTTCACCTTCCTGGCCACGGGCTGGCGGCGCTCCCGAGCCATCTCCTGGGTCAGGCGACCGCTAGCGCCCGGAAGGTGAGTCCAGCGAAGAGCAGCGAGCCCAGCCCCAGATAGATCGCCTCGTGGCGGCCCCCACTGCGGGCGCTGAGCCCCCAGGCGACCGGCAGGACTGCGGCGCTGAGGGCGCCGTACATGACATGAAGAAAGAGGTTGCTGGGACGACGGCCCTCGGCCAGGAGCAGCAAACCGAGCACATCCTGGATCAGGACCAACGCCCAGCACAGGATCAGGAAGGCCCGCACCCCCCCGGAGGGATTGCCCTGGCGGCGCAGGTCGATGAGGCACCAGATTGCGCCAACCAGCCCCAGCAGGATCAGGACCAGGGCGAACTTTTGGTGGAGGCTGAAGATCACTCCGGGCGCACCCGGTTCGGGTTCAGCTCAGCCGGCGCTGCAGGACTTGGCGGCTCCCGCCTCGTCCCCGGCGTCGAAGGACGACCCGCAGGAGCAGGTCTTGACAGCGTTGGGATTGTGGACGGTGAAGCCCCCTCCCATCAGGCTGTCGACGTAGTCGATCTCAGCGCCTTCGAGATAGGTGGCGCTGTAGGGATCCACGAACACCTTCACTCCGCTGTGCTCCACCACCTCGTCATCGGAGGCTGGCTGGTCATCGAAGCCCATCCCGTAGCTGAATCCGGAACACCCGCCCGGGCTCACATACACTCGGAGGCCCATCGTGGGATGCTCCTGCTCGTCGAGCAGTGTCTTGAGCTGGGAGAGCGCCTGGTCTGAGACCGTGATCATTCGGTGTTGCCCTTCTTCGGGGTTGGTGAATTCTTCGGCTTACTCATCCTAGCTGATCTGGCGACGACCGAGTCGTGATCGCCCGAGATCACCGTTCGTTGGGGGAGGCATCCTCAGATCGGGCCTGCAGGCGGCCGTGCTGGACAGCTCAAGGGAGCCAGCCATCTCAGGATCCCGGAGGTTGGTCCTCGACCAATCTCATCAACCTTCCCACTGACCTCTCCAGCGGCGGCAAGTCCCGACTGCTCGTGGCCGCAACGATCGAGTGAGAGGTGTCGAAATCCTGATCCGCGATGTGATCTCGCATGGTCGCGACCTCTGCCCCAGGGATCGTCGCTTCTCCGGCCAGCAACTCCGGGCTTATCGCCTTGACGGCCTCCCCCACTTCCGCCAGACGAGTCCGCACAGCGTCGAACACGAGGCCGTCTCCTAAAATTGCCGCGCTTGAGCCGTTCGCCGATCGCCTCGATCGCGGCACGGATGTCCATGAGTCGCTGTTTGTCGTGACGACTCAAAGGGGAATCAGTTCTCCTTCCACCGCTGCGCGGAGGCTTGGTCTGAGATCAGTGACCGGGACCAGGTCGATGGGAACCCCGAGGACAGCCTCCAAATCGGATCGCAGGCGACCGAGGCCGAAGAGCCCCATCCTCTCGGGTAGATCGACCAGCAGATCGACGTCGCTGTCAGGGTGCTCCTGTCCGCGGGCCACGCTCCCAAAGATGCCCAGCCCGGATGCGCCGTGAGAGGTCGCTGTGGCTTTGAGATTCGAGCGCATCTCCACGACCCTCTTGCCCAAAGGACCGGTCATGCGGTCCACCCCGACTGTCGGGTGCAGGTCGACGATGAGGTTGTGCCCGGTCGCCCGTTTTAGCGAGGAGAGCGTGGCCAGTGCTGGTTGGCGGCGTCCTGATTCGTACACGCTGATCACGCTCTGGGCGACTCCGGCCCTTCGGGCCAATTCGGCCTGGGAGAGCCCGGATCTCAGGCGGGCCTCGCGGAGTGGCTCGCTGCTAGACCTCTGGTCGACCCCCATGGGCACACTTGAAGTGATTGTCTATAACCGGGTGCCGGGACCGGTCGAGATCAATCTGGAGTGGCTGGGAGGGGCATCGGCACCGCAATTTAAAGTCGAGCCAGTCGGGGAAGCGACTTCTTCCGCTACCTGGCCGGATCCGGCGACACTGTCAGCCTGGCACTCCTGAACGGGACCTCCCTGGTGGACCCGGGGCATCTGTGGGAGGGGACCGGCAAGAATCCTCGCCCCGGCAAGTTCCGCCGGACTGAGGAGCTGATCCGGCCCGGCTTGCCGGAGCTGGTCGCGGAGGCGATCAAGTTCGACCGCGCAACCGGCTAGACCTTCCGGTAGTGGGGGGTCCAGCTGCCGTCCTCGGCGCGCTCGAAATCCTGGAAGACTCCCGACGCCTCCTCTTTCATGATTTCGCCGATCCTGCCGAAGATCAGCCGCAGCTCCTCCTCGGCGCCGGAGTCGGTGCGCATCTCGACCACGTGCCGCAGGGTCCGCAGGTTCATCGTCATGATCAAATCGGTGCTGACGCCGATCGGGGCCAGTCGGCGCAGAGCCGAGGTGACCTCCTTCTTGACGTGGAAGGGTATGCCCTGCTCGTCGATACGGAGGGCCTTGGCCGCTCCCACCTGGAACTCCTCCAGCTTCTCCACCAGCTCGACGCACTGCTGCCGGAGCGGCTCCAGCGCCGGCGGCACCCGGAAACCGATGTCCACCAGCCGGACATACCGGAGACTCTCCTGGCTGTAGGCGGCGCCGGCGCGGTGTCGCACGATCTCATGGGTCGCGACCCGGCTGATGTCGCGCAGGGCGAAGGTGTAGTTGGCATGCTCAAGGACGCTGCCGTGGGCGCTGCTGAGGATGTTCTCTAGATAGACCACCGGGTCACTGCGGACCCGGCTCACGTTGGGATTCAGACCCGGCTCCCAGCTCCGGTAGCAGGCCCGGCCACAGAACTCGACCAGCAGCTCACCCTGGTTGGGGTGGCCCTCGGTCTCAGCCAGGCGCCGCTCCAGCCAGGACTGGCCACCCACCTCCTCTAGGTATCCCCGCATCGCGTCCAGGTCGACCGCCGGCCTGGCGATCAGGAAGATGGCCGGACTGGTCTCATGCAAGGCTGGCTACCTCGAGCAGCCCGGTAGGGGCGACCACCCAGCCCCTCCCCATACCGGCCGGCCATCCACTCAGCCGAGGGACTCCAGCATCTCTGGGATCTCGGTCTTGATGCAGGTGAAGCTGGGCACGTCTCGGAGGGTGTAGGCGGAGGCCTCGCTGTCTCGCAGGACCTGGACGCAGTCCAGGAAGTCCGCCGCGCTGTCGGTCTCGAACGCGACCACGAACTCCTGGTCGTCGAGGCCGAAGGAGTAGGTGGTGTTGATCTTGACGCTGGGGAACTGATGGCCGATTCGGATGTGCTCCTCCATCATCCGCTGCCGCTCCGCGGCGGGAAGCGCCCACCAGGACCGGGTCTTGACGAAGGGGTAGACGAAGAGGAAGCGGCGGCTGCCCGGGGCCAGGACCAGCCGGTCCCGGCCGCCGCCGGTATTGGGATGGTCGCTGTCGACGTAGATGGAGCGCTTGGTCATGGAGGTGTAGCTATGGGGACAGGTGAGGTACCCCGCCAGGGCGGTCCGGTTGAGCTCGGCGAAGAGCGCCTGAAGCCGCTCCGACTCATCGCTGACGGCCCAGATCATGAAGTCGACGTCACCGCGGGTACCCACCAGGGTGTAGCTGCGGACCAAGAGCCGGGAGGTGTTATCGGAGAGCACCCGGGCCAGCTCCTCCCGGTGTCGGGCCTTCTCGGTCGCAGCCAGGCGGCGCCATTCCGGCAGCACGTGATAGAAGGCGAAGCGCACCAGCTGACGGGGTGCCGGCTTGGTGGCGTCCCGGACCAACACCGGACCCACCTGCGGGCGTCCGCTGGATTTGATCGCGCTGGTTTCGGTCATCGTGGAGGGACTCCCATCTGGCACTAGCGCACCCGTTCGCTGGAGGCTGGGATCGTGTGCCCGCATTGACCGCACACGAAGACCCGGCCCCGCCGGACTACCTCGCGGCCCCCGCTCAGTGTGACCGTCTGGTCCGGTCCGTCCACCAGCTGCCACGCAGTGGTGCGCTGCCGGCAATGATCGCAGGTGTCAGGAGGGGGGTTGACGAGCACGCTCAGCTCGGCCCCGCCCCGGCCAGGTAGGCGAGCGCCGCCCGAGCCATCACTTCGGCTCCAATCGGCAGGCAGGCCTCGTCGATGTCGAAATCGGGGTGGTGGTGGGGCGCGGTGATGCCGCTGGATTCGTTTCCTGCCCCAAGCAGGAAGTAGCACCCGGGGACTTCTCGAAGGAAGAGGCCCACGTCGTCCCCAACCGTCAGCGGCTCCGGCTCGATCAGTCGGGCACCACTGGTCTTGCTCACCGCCTGGCGTACCAGGTCGGCGATTCCCGGATCGCATACCACCGGCGGGCAGCCGGCCCCCCGGCTCATGGTAGATGTCGCACCGAAGGCAAGGGCGATGCCCTGCGCCACCTCCTCGATCCGGCGCAACAGCCGTTCCCGGTCCTCCTCGGTGAATGCCCGCACCGTGCCGGTCAACTGGGCCCTCTCCGGGATCACGTTGAAAGCCTGTCCAGCGGTGATTGTGCCTACCGTGACCACGGTCGAAGCGTACGGCGAGGTCTCTCGCGAAACCAGGGTTTGAAGCGCCAGTACGACCAGGCTCGCAATCGGGATCGGATCGAGCGCCTGGTGGGGCAGGGCGCCGTGACCCCCGCGCCCTTGTATCTCGACCGCGAACTCATCGGCGGAGGCGAAGATGGCCCCGTTGCGAACCCCAACCAGCCCAACCTGCTGCCCGCTCCAGAGATGAAGACCGATGGCGGCTCCCACCTCTGGAGCATTCATGACCCCCGCCTCAATCATCGGTTCGGCTCCCCCGGCTGTCTCCTCGGCGGGCTGAAAGATGACCCGGACGGTGCCCCCGAACTGGTCGCGGTGGCGAACCAGCAGCTCAGAAGCCCCCAGGGCGATGGCAATGTGACCGTCATGGCCGCAGGCGTGCATCACGCCCGGTACCTCCGACAGGTACGGGCGGTCTTGGCCCCGCTCCTGGATCGGCAGCGCATCTATGTCCGCCCTAAGCAAGAGCACTCGGGTGCCGGAACTAGCGCCGGTGATGTCGACCTTGACCGCTGTCCCGTCCAGCAGCAGCACCGGCGATAACCCCAGCTCCAGAAGCCGGCTCCGGATGTATTCGGCGGTGGCCTGCTCCTTCCCGGAGAGGTCGGGATGGCGATGCAGGTGGCGCCGATCCTCCACCAGCAGGCGGGCTAGCGCCTGGGCTTCCCGGTGGAGGTCAGAGCTGGTCAAGCGGTCACTCTCCTCGTTCGTGGAGGGGCTGTAGCCGGGCGCGGGCCCAGCGCTGCAGGCTTTCCGCCAGATGGCTGTTAGCAACGCAGCGAGAGGCACCGGCGGCCCTGGCCGTGGCGCTGAGTTGAGCCATCTCAGTATGGGCGCCGAAGCAGATCACCTCAGTCCCCGACCGGGTTGGGGCGACCCGGCGAAGCCAGGACAACCGCTCTGGTGCCTGTCGGTTCAGATCGACCAGCAAAAGCTCCAGGCCCGGCGGAAGCTCCCCAGCGACGATCAGCTGGACTCGGGCTCCGGTTGAACTCAGACCGGTTTCCACCCGCGACCGCACCAGCAGATCCTGGCTGAGCAGACCCACTGTGGGACCATTCCGGGGTTCAGAGGAGCTCAACCTGATCTCCCTCCGAAACCTGACCGGGCAGCTCGACCCGGCAGTAGACTCCCACCAGTTCATCCCGCGTCTGGACCAGATGCCGCAGCAGCTGCGGCCAGTTCGCCCAGGTGTCCGGCTCCCGAGTGGGGATCGAGCAGCGGGGACAGCCGCGAATCACCTCCAGTACCGCCCCCCCACAACGGAGCTTGCGGCCTTCTAGCTGGGGTTCCCCATCGGCCGCGATTCCCTCTCCCCGGAGATAGATGTTGGCGCGGAATCGCCGGGGATCGACAAAGGCTCCCAGCTCCGCCGATAAGGCGTCGGTGGTCGCCAGATGGACCAGCAGGATCGGCGCGTCGTCGAAGGCCCCCTCGGGGCTGGGGCGCAGCTCCAGCCGCCGCCGACAGACCCGCTCCAAGCTGGCGCTGACCGCGCCATCATCCCAGGCGACCGGATCCAGTTCCGGCCCCTCCACCTCCACCGAGCCGCTCTTGGAGTGAGCTCGAAAACGGAGGATACCGGCCACGTCCCGCGCACTGAGCTGCTTCTCACTGGGGTGCGGTGACAACTCAGAGACCGCCAGCCGGCGATCGCCGGAAACCCCCCGGTCACCCAGGTCGGCGGTTGGAATCCGCTCCCCGGCCATCGACTTGACCGGGTACCTCCACAGCTGAGCCACCTCCATCAGGCTAAGGCTACCAATCGGGGCCGCTCGCCGACCCCGTCTACAATCGAGGCATGAGTCCTCGTGTTCTCGCCACCCGCGACGCCATTGAGGAGATCAGGGCTTGGCAGGCGCGGGACGCCAAGCCAGACACCGTCTTCCGGATCGATGTGCGGTTGGGCGGCTGCCGCGGCTTCAAACTCTTCTTCGATCTGGAGGAGTCGGCCCAGGGGGACGACGTGCTCACCGAGTTCGACGGAGTCCACGTGGTCGTCCAGGAGGACGGCCTCCCGCTGATCGACGGCTCCGTGCTGGACTTCGAAGACAGCTACCGCGGCCGGGGCTTCCGGCTCGCCAACCCCAACGCCCGCAACGCCTGCGGCTGCGGCACCTCGTTCATGGCCGACTACCCGGGCGAGGGTGCGGGCAGCCTGGACGGAGGCGAGGACCAGATCGTGGCCGGAGCGGGTTACTCCGACTGAGCCATTCCCTCGGCCAATGGGGTTAGGCCCGCTGAGGTAGATACCTCGCCACAGCCCGCCAGAACCGCAGTATCTGGGCCCGGCTCTCGCCTCCCGGTCGCGGCGCGTACAGGATCCCCAGGATCACGCCCATAGCGATGCCGCGCCGGAGCCCGCGAAGGTAGCGCCGGGTTGGGGTCACGATCTCCTCCTCCACGGCGTCGGTGAATGCGCGGATTCGCTCCTGGGGGGTGCGCTCGTCGTCGGACATCAGTTGGGTCGGTCGAAGCCCGGTACCGGCGGCGCCACCGGCTTATCACTGCGCCCGGCCAGCTCCACGAAACGCTCCGTGGCACCTTGAGCCACCGGCTGCACGGCCCGGGCGACCCCGCCCGCAGCCTGGGAGGCCCGGTCCAGCGCCGGCTGCGCGATCTGCCAGCCCTGCTGGACCTTCGCGCTCACCTGCTGGGACCGGTCCCGGGTCTGGTTGAGCCTGCGCTCCAGCCGCGCCCGGGTCTCACTGCCCGCTCGAGGCGCGGTCAGGACCCCGATCGCAAGCCCAATCGCCAATCCATGACTGAGTCCTTTGGCGTATCCCATCCGCTTGTGCCTCCCACTGCCGCGGCCGTCAGAGATATCAAACCACGTGGCCTCGAGATCTGAGCGCATCCTGTTCGCGCTTGCTCGGGAGCCGCCACTACCCGCTTGGGAGCGACGGTCAGGGAATCGGTCGACGGCGGTCGTCGGTCTCGACGACACCGGTGCCGTGGGTGCACACGCGGTCAGCCCAGCCTAGGTAGTTCTGGACGATGCGCACCGCGGAGGGAACCATGGAGCGGCGGCGCGCCTCGGCAGTATCGGCATGCACCGACAGCGCCTCGTGCACGGCGACCACGTGACGAGAGAACTCGTCGTGGCCGATGCGCGCTTCGCTGAGTGGGGTCCAGAGCTCTTGAGGAAAATCCAGCGCGCGCATTGCGCGCTGGGCATCTCTCACATCAAAGAGACAGGTCTTTCGCCGCCCATCATGAAGGAACCCGCACTGCCAGGGATCGTAAAGCGAATTACGCGCCGCAGGAAGATCCGGATGGAGCCGGCGAAAGGGGCGCTGGACCGGCGGCTTCCCGACGGCCTGCGCAACCATCAGGCGGCGCGGACGCGCCCCGCCCGAGGACCCCTGGTGCTAGCCTCGATCTCGAATTCCACTTGTGAACCTCTCGTCAGCGACTCGAAGGCTCCGCCTTCAACGCTGGAACGGTGGAAGAAGTACTCCACTCCGTCCTCGGCGGCCAAGAATCCGAATCCACGCTCGTTGATCGACTTGATAGTTCCAATCGGCATCTGCAATCTCCCGTGCCGCAGCGCGGCCCTCCTCGCGAGCCTTATCGATCGGCCGGCTCGCGAGGCTAGCGGCGGCGAACGGTCCGTCACAAACGGCGAAGGACGACTCCAGAGTACCACAGGCGGCCGAATCCGGCAGGAAGTCAGTTCGGCGTGCGGGACCACTCTGAGGGTCAGAAATCCGGCTCGTTGGGCGGCGCTGCCCGCCGAGATGAAGCCCGAGTAGATCGCGGGACTGGCCCACCTCCTCCCCTACGATGCCTGGATGGACTCGGAAGATCCCAGCCCCAGCGCCGCCGAGGGTACGGCTCCCCGAGCAGCTCCCGCCACGCCCAAACCGGGCAGCACCTCACCCGGAAGACGGCGTCCTCAGCCTCGTCGGGCCACTGCGGTTGGCGTGGGACTCGCATACGACGTCGCCAGCGGCGCACTCGCCTCCCAGATGAGTGATGTCGATGGGCTCAACACCCGCTTGGGCGGGGTGGTGGCGGGAGCCTTGGTCCTAGCCGGAATCACCGTCGCCGCCAAGGAACCGCTAGCGGCGCGGGTCCTCGCCTCGGTGATGCTGGTGCTGGCGGTGACTCTGGCGGCGTGGGCGTCTCGAGCGTCTCAGTGGAGTTCGGCCCCTGATCCACAGTGGCTGGCCAGGTTCGCTGGGGATGAGCCCGACTTCATGAAGGAGATCGCCCTGCCAGGGGTGCTCCGCTCCTTGGAGCGGAATCGAGCCCAACTGGAGCGCAAGGCTCAGTTCCTCAATTCGGCCGCAGCACTGTTGACGGTGGCGGGAGTTTCGCTGCTGGTTGGCCGGATTCTGTCGGGGTAGACTCCCGGTTATGGCAACCCGTGCAAACCTCACCAAGTCGGTGGCCGCAGCCAAGCCGGGCCGCTCTCAGCAGCGGCTTGCCCGCCCGCGGGCGGGCGCAGGCTCCCTGGCACCCAGCTACCAGCCAATGTGGGCGATGGCTGATGCGTCGATAGGGACCGTCGACAAAGGAATGCGCCTGCTTCCCGCCCCTCGCGAGCGTCGCCCCTGAGCTAAAGGCGTCGCCCAGCTGAGCGATGGTCTCGCCCGGAGTTGGATGAACTGCACCGCCCCGGTCTCAGCGCTCTGGTGGCGCCCAGTTGGGAAGAGACTTGAGTCGCAGCACCTGCACCGTGGCGGGAAGAGTCGGGGCCAACCAGAGCGTGACGTCGATGGCACCCCGCTCACAGATCAGCCGCCAGGTGCCCCGCATGCTCCCTGAAGCCGAAGCCTGCTCCACTGCCCGACAGGTCCCGTGGAGTTGGCGCAGCCGCTCGAACTCCTGGCGGCGCTGGTCGAGGGACACATCCATGAAGAGGTTGTCGGCGGCCAGCTCCGCGGCCACCTGGTCGTCCCACCGGTCGTAGAGGCTCTGGACCGCTTTCCATCTGGTGGCGAGAGCTTCGCCGGGCGGGATCGGCCGGGTCGCGAATGGCCCGGTCGCCGCCAGGGCGTCGATCGCCTCCCCCACGACCACCCGCATCGGCGAATAGGTGAGGTTGCCGAACGCGAACATGCCCAGCCCATGGTCTGGAAGCCACTGGACGTGGGATCCGAATCCCGGCAAGCCGCCGCTATGGCACACCACCCGACCGTCGCGGGCGGTCTCACCGGCGATGAGCCCGAACCCGTAGCCAGCCATCGGCAGCCACGGCGATTTCGCCTCCGGCGCCGGGCAGAATCGGACCGGCTGCTGCATCTCGCGGAGCGAACTGCGCCGGAGTGGGCCCGGATCCGGGTCGTCGCGCGCGGGCCATGCTCCCAGGTGGAGCGCCACGTAGTGGGCGAAGTCCTCGATCGTGGTCCAAAGCCCGCCCATCGGGGCGAATGCCCCATTGGCGAGGGTTGGCTCTAAGACCCACCTCTCGCCCTCCAGGCGGTATCCCAGCGCCAGCCTCTCAGCCGGGGTGCCAGCGGGATCCCAGATGGAGTCGTTCATTCCCAGCGGTTTGAACAGGCGCTCTGTCGCCAGCTCCATCGCGGTAATGCCGGCTACCTCACGCACCACCCTGCCTAGGATTCCGTAGCCCAAGTTCGAGTATTCGAAGACCAGGCCGGGCGCCCAGTCGAAGGGGATTCCCCCATCAAGCAGCATCCCGAACTCTGATTCCGTCATTGCCAGGTGCCGATCAGCCCAGGGATCGTCCTCCACGAATCCGCCGGACATCGTGAGCAGCTGCCGTACCGTGGGCGGCGCCGAGTCGCCGGTCGGCAACTGCAGCTTGGCCAGCTCGGGCACATACTTGGCGACCGGATCGTCGAGCGCCAGCAGCCCCTCGTCCCTCAGCATGAGCAGACATGTCGCAGTGACACTTTTGGTCATCGAGGCGATCCGAAAGATCGTGTCGGAGCGCACAGGGGCCCCGCTTTGGGCATCGCGGACTCCGGTACCGCCGGCGTGACAAAGCTTCCCGTCCAGCACAACGCCGAAGGCGATTCCTGGAATGCGATAGCGAACGCAAGCTGCCGCAAACACCTGATCTACTGCGGGTAGGGCAGACGCGAACGTACCCATGGGCTGCCCCTCCAATTCGGTCAGGGAGACAGGGGAGCCCGACCTTGGAGTCGGACTCCCCTCTTCAATTGGTTATCGGTTAGCCGCCGAGGGTCCAGTCCTCGGGGTATATGTGCCCGGTCGGGTCCTGAACCGTGATCCCCTTCAGCTTGGTGCTCACCACCGAGATCTGGTAGGCAGCGTTTGGCATCCACAGATAGGGCACTTCTTTGGCCACATAGTTCTCGTATTCATGGAGGCCGGGAAGTCCTGGCTGCTGATGGCTCGCAGTCACCAGTTTCAGAATATTGTTCACGAACTGCGGGTTGCCCGGATACACAATCCCGGTGTCTTCGATCACGGGGTCGCCGCTCGGGTAGTAGGTGGGCACGTAAGTCCAGTTCGGCGAGGAGAGGTACTCGAGCGCGTAGCCGCAACCGCTGCCGGTCGCCGGCACACAGGAGTAGGCCTCAGTCAGAACCGAGTTGTAAGGCGCCGACTTCAGTACCACCTGAATCCCCACCGAAGCAAAGCTGCTTTGCATCGCCTCCATCTCTTCGGTGTACTCGAGGATGCCGCTGGTGTAGAGAAGATTCAGCTTGAGGGGCGTTCCCTTCGGGATACCGGTACCGCAGTCGTTGGCAGCGGTCCCGGGGCGGGTGCAGGACGTGGTGCCGTTTTTGACGACGTGCCAGCCGTGCTCGGTCAGGAGGTTCTTGGCGGCGGTGGGATCGTACGGCAGAGGATTTTTACTGACGTAGCTGCTCAGATAAGGTGTCTTGGGGAAGACGGGAACCGGTCCGTAAGTGGGAGATGCATAGCCATCGAAAATCTTCTTGATGTACTGGGGTTCGTTGATTAGGTGCTGCATCGCTTGACGCACGTACAATTGCTCCAGGACATTGCCCACCGAGCGGTTAGGGAAGGTAAGACCCACCGAGGAGAACCCCCACTCAATCCAGGGGTTGATCTTGTATCCCGACTTCTCCAGGCGACTCCGCAAGTTGAGATCCGTGAAAGGAACGTAGCCGTAGTCGACCCGACCGGCCAGCACGGCATCAATTTCGGAAGCACCACTGGTGAAGGGCAGCTCCTCGAACTTTGAGATGGTGGGTTTGACCGGACCGGAGTACTTCGAGTTGGGGACCATCACCAGCAGGCCAGTGGTGGCATCGAATCCGTCGTTAGGCTCGAGCCGAAACGGGCCGTCGACTACTTGCCAGAGCGGGTTGGTATCCCAGGTGGTGAGGGAGTCGGACTGGGTGTTGAGGAAGTTGTAGACGGCGACGGCCCCGCTGGTGGAGGTGTCATAGTCGCCCACCGCGCCGGTGGCCGACGTGCGATCCCAAGCATACTGGGGAATCGGTGTGATTTCAGAGAGCCCATTGTCAACTAACCAGGTGGTGCTGTAAACCCCGTTGAAGGTAATGCTGAACTGTGAGGCTGACGAGTAGTCAGTACTTGTGATCTCGTCCATCCACCACCCGGGGGAGTAGCCAACGTAGTCGGCCTCATTGGCCTTGAGCAGGTTCATCCAGAACTCCACGTCGCGGGTCGTCACGGGAGTCCCGTTGGACCAGTCGTAGTGGTCCAGACTTATCGTCACAGTCCGGCCACCGTTGCTCCAGACCGGAGCCTTGGCCAAACTGAGCGAGTAGTTGATGGTCGGTTGATCGTTGTTGCTATGCCCGAACCAGAACAGAGGACGCCACATCAACGGCTGGAGGTAAGTGATGTTGTTGTTTCCCGAGTTGGCGCCATCCTCCAAGGGAAAGATGTAGGTCGGCGTCGAACCGGGCTGCTGGGCGAAGGTCACTGTCCCACCGCTACCGCCTGACTTGGCAGCTGCCTGAGTCGCGACCGACACTGAAATTGACGCCGCCATCGCCACGATGGCAGCCCCCAGCCACCAATGTTGGAATCGCAGAGCTCTGGTTACTCGCACTGGGCTTCCCCTCCACAATGTGGGGCGTCCTCCGGCCCAAGCGACCAGGCGCGCGCCACCTTCGATTTGGGGAGGATACCAGAGCCAGCAGGCCCACGGTCAACAGTCGGCAAGCAGCCCGGCGGAGTTGCTCCTCAGCTCGCCTCGAATTGGATAAGCGGACCATCGGCCGGCATAGACCAACGGTCCGCGAACGCCTCCAGACCGCGGGGCCATGAGGCTCCCCGTGGCGCAACCTGCAATTCGGCCCGAGCCTCCCCACTCCCGGTCGACGACGGCTCTCCGCGCCGTCCCCTGAGTACCGCCGCGGCCACTTGCCGGACCCAAGCCTCACCTCCGATTCCGTGGGTCCTGGCTGAAGGCCCCGTTCTTCCTCTGCGCTCCGGGGCCGCTCGGCTGCTACCTTATCCGCCGCCGGTGTCATCCCCGGCTAGGCACCAGGAGGGGTCGGCGGCCAGCCCGACGTCAGCTGTATGCAAGCTTTTCTCATCCGACGCACAATCCAGGCAGTTGTGGTGCTGTTCGGTGTGTCCGTCATCGTCTTCATCCTCCTGCACCTGCTTCCGGGTGGTCCGGCGAAAGCCGTACTGGGACTGCGCGCCAACAAGGTTCAGATCCGGGCCTTTGACCTGAAGTACGGTCTGCTGAAGCCGCTACCGGTGCAGTATGTGGACTGGGTGAACCAGTTGCTGCACCTTAACCTGGGGTTCTCCTACAAAGAGAACCAGAGCGTCGATTCGCTCCTGGCCGAGAACATCCCGCGGACCCTGGTCCTGGTCGGTGCATCTACCGTCCTCGCCATTGCAATCGCCATTCCGGCTGGGATTTACCAGGCGGTGCGACGCAACAAGGCGGAGGACTACGTGATGACGGGAATGTCCTTTCTTTTCTACTCAATGCCGACATTCTTCTTGGGCACGATCCTGATCATCGTCCTGAGCCAGTGGCTCCCCCTGTTTCCCCCGACCGGACCGACAGCTGCCGCGCCGTTGATGGCCCAAATACCGAACTTAGTGCTCCCCATCCTCACTCTGACCCTGGTGACGATTGCCTTGTTCAGTCGCTATATGCGCTCATCAATCCTGGAAAACCTCGTGCAGGATTACGTGCGCACCGCCAGCTCCAAGGGAGTCTCGCGCACCGCGATCCTGTTTCGCCACGTGCTCCCCAACGCGATGCTACCGATCATCACACTGGTGGGACTCAGCCTTCCCGGAATCCTCAGTGGCGCACTGATCACAGAGGCATTGTTCAACTACCCAGGAATGGGACTGCTGTTCTGGAACGCAGCAATCACCGATGACTTTCCCGTAATGCTCGGCACGACCATCGTCGTGGGGATCGCAGTGGTCGTCGGCTCGCTGCTCGCCGACGTCCTGTATGCGGTATTCGATCCCCGGGTACGGTACACGTGACCCGCCGGAACGGCTCCGATTCGACCGGCGATAGGACATGATCGGGGGAGCGCCAATTGATGCCGAGGCGCTGCTCCCCACTGAGCCGATCGCTGACGCTGGCGACGTGGGCAAAGGTGATAGTCCGCTGCGCCTGGTCATCGCTGTATTCACGCAAAACCGACTCGCCGTGCTGGGCCTCTGCGTAGTCGTGTTCTTCGCGCTCTTTTGCTTCCTCGGACCACTTTTCTACCACACCAACCAGATCGAAACTAATCTCGGCATTGAGGATCAGGGCCCGAGCCTCCGCCACTTGCTGGGTACCGACGATGTGGGTTACGACGTGATGGGTCGGCTGATGGTGGGCGGACAGACCACCCTGGTGGTGGGCCTGGTGGTGGCTCTCTTGGCCACCAGTTTTGGTGTGATCTGGGGCGCCATCGCCGGCTTTGCGGGCGGCATCGTCGACAGCGTCCTGATGAGAACGGTCGATGCCTTGCTGGCAATCCCTACCCTGTTCCTCCTCCTCTTTCTGGCCAGTATCTTCACCCCGTCTGAAGGGCTTCTGATCGTCGTGATCGCTTCGGTTGCCTGGCTCGTCCCCTCCCGTCTGGTCCGGGCGGAGAGCCTGAGCCTCCGCACTCGACAATTCGTCGAGGCAGCGCACGGGCAAGGGGCTGGTCCGATCCGCATCATCACCCGCCACATAATCCCCAACGTGTTCGGCACCGTGGCCGTCAACGCTACCTTTCAGGTGGCCGATGCCATCCTCGCGGTCACCTCGCTCAGCTTCCTGGGTCTGGGAATCCCTCCGCCCGCAGCGAACTGGGGAAGCATGCTCTCGAACGGAGTGAATTACGTGTACAGCGGCTTCTGGTGGCAAATCTGGCCCGCCGGCCTCTGCATCGTCATGGTGGTGGTGGCCTTCAATTTCATCGGGGACGGACTGCGGGACGCCTTCGAGGTCCGATTGCAGCAGCGCTAGCTGGGAGTGAAGATCACCGCCGGGTAAGCCTGGATCCACCGAATAGTTAGGGCCGGCGGGAGGGTTAGGTATAAAGAAAGGGCACTTATCGCTGGGATAATTGGTGGTGCAAACACGCCAACCGGCCCCAGCA
>JBOHUG010000078.1:0-11781 GCA_050734135.1 Candidatus Dormibacteria bacterium | reverse complement strand
GTGGGGTGTTGTGTGCTCGCACCCAGGTTTCGAGCACCCGGCGATCGTCACTGGGGAGACGGAGTGCTGATGCTTGAGACCACATGGAAGCACAATACCCCACGGGTGATCTCTTGTCTAGCTATTTCTCGGACATACCACTAGTTTGTTGGTCCGCCCCGGTTCAAGAGGGAACTGCCCGCTCTTGTCCACTTGCGGTCACTAGAGGCGATAAGTGACCGTGCGTGACAAAGGAGATGCCAGCTCTTCGGGCACCGTCTGGACATGATGGGCCCGAAAGGATTCCTTGGGGAAGAGGAAGCCGGTTGACCCGAAATAGAACCCACTTGTCTAATCGTCGGCGCAGGTTGGTTTAGGGCGACGGGGGATCGAAGGGGACTAGCTCATCGACGATCTCGCGTAGAGTCTTCGCAGCTCGCTCCAGCTCATCGGCCGCGATGCGGACTCGCACCCGCAGGCGCTGTGGCTCGGCCTGGGCGCAGAGACTGCAGACATGGAACTTCTGGCCATGGGCGTCATTGAAGGCGTAGTCCCAGCCTCGTTCGGCTCCCAGGCAGAGCGCGCAAGGTGTCGGGAACAAGCCTTTGCTCTGCCGACGATCGACGTAGATGCGGTATGGGTCGCGCATGGTCATTGCATCCTACGGGTAAGGATTACTTTGCGGCCCCTCAGGAGCTTGGTCCGTTCACCGGGAGCATGAGGCTCTGGGCGAGCTCGGGGTCGAAGCCCTGACCGCCGGGTCAAGGCAGTCCCACCCGGACAGCCCGGAGCAGACTCCGCCGGATTGAGCCGACCGACTTCTGGCCGCTAGGTCGGCCTCGGCCTGAGCGGTCGTCGCCACTCGACGCTCACCGAGCCAAGGGGGCGGTAGTCTCCGTCGGATGACTCCTGGCTCCCGTCCCCATCCCAGCCCGATGGCCGCTGTGACCAAAGGGCACAAGGTCAGGTGGGGTCGAGCCCGGCGGACGTGCTAACGCCGCGCGGGCGACCGTGACCGGACCCACGGGATGACCGCCGCGAAAAACATGTAACTGGACAACTCCTTGACCGGGCCAGGAAGTCGTCCGCACAGCGCCAGGGCCGAAATCCTTGGGAAGGAAGAGGCCGCGGATTCAATCCCCGCCCAGGGCTCTCTTGGTGTCCTGGTGATTTGGCTGCCTCATGCCGCAGCGGGATATCTGATAGCTGAGTCGTAGGGCTGGGCTCCTCGGGCTGACGCTCCGTGTGGGACTCTTACGCCGTGATCTCGAACCGTGCAGCAGAAGCCGAGATCCTCGGGTTGGAAGGACTGGAGTGGCTTCTGGGAGTCGCGCGAGAGGCCGGGAGTGGGCTGACATGGGGGAGCACGCCGTCCGATCAGGAACTTGATCCGACGCTCTACTCCGGAATCGCAGGCATCGTCCTGGCCCTTCTGGAAGCCCACCGACACTTCGACGACGACCGCTTTGGCGTGGCGGCTTGGCGCGGTGCACGGACGATTGCCGACGCGGTGGACAAATGGGAGCACAACTCTCTCTACTTTGGGCTCGCGGGGATGGCCTGCGCGTTGCAGGCGGTCCACCACCTGCTAGGAGACCAAGAGGCTGATGCGGCTGCGAATCGAGCGATCGAGCGCGTCCGGTCGCGATTCGACGGTATCCGCTGGAGCGATCAGTTCGAACTGTTGGGAGGCAATGCCGGCATCGCACTGGGTGCACTGTTCTGCGGCGAGGTCGAGCTCGCTCTCCTGGCCGTGACTCCGTATCTCCGAACCGCTCAAGTGACAGCTGGAGGTGTCAACTGGGAGGGGCGTAGTGGCATGACGTCCCGCTTCCACCACATGTCACACGGAACCCTGGGCATCGCCGTCTCCCTGGCTGCAGTGGGACGGGCTACCTGTCGGCGTGACTTGCTACAGCTGGCAGTGGCGGGTGCCTTGGACGTCGTCGCTCGCAACGAAGCCGACGCCGCGGGCTTCCTGGTTCCCCACTCCGACCCCCAGCACAAACCAGACCGAGTCGAGCGCTACAGCTATGGATGGTGCCATGGACCGGCCGGAGACGCCCAGGCGTTTCGGTTGCTGGGAGCTGTCTTCCAGGACCCCGACTGGCTGACGCTCGCGGATCGGTGTTGGTACAGCGTCACCCATTCCGGACTGCCGGAGCGGCTACGGCCCGGATTCTGGGACAACAACGGTCGATGTTGCGGGACCGCAGGGGTGGTGGCTTTGGCCTGCGATCGCTTGGTAGAGGGTAAGGACGGTCTGGACTTCGGCGAGGTTCTCGTGGCGGATTTAGGGGAACGGGTGACCCGGGGCTCTTTAGGGGCGCGCTGGTCCAACGTCGAGTTTCGGGCCACGCCGAGCACACTCGAACCCAGGACGGGTTGGGCCATGGGCAACGCGGGCATCATCCGCGAATTGCTGCGCTTTGCCCGAGCTGGCTCAGGACGGGACCCTGACTACGCCGTGACGTTCCCCGACCAGCTGGCAGCCCACCCTTGCCTCTCGGATAGGTGAGGCGTTTCAACCCCCTCCGGGAGCTGCCGGACTGCCCCGGTGGTTGCCAGAAGCGACCCGCGGAGGTGGACATGCGCCGTGTCGGACCGCGTCTGGAGGTTGCATTCACCGTAAGCGCCGCCGCTCAGCTGGACCACCTCCGGAAGACCGCCTGATCTCGGCCGCACAGCGCTGCTTGGACGGGTCAGTAAGGGTGTGGTCGCGGTTGCATGCCTCGCCGTCCACCCATCTCGGGTCCACCGCCTAGCTGTACTTCCGTCGTGAGACCGCGTACGACCGCGCCGGACCGCTGCAAACTAGTTCCGAAGCGCTCCCGCAAGCACTGCTCGACGGAGCGATCGACGACTTCGCGAGTGAGGTGGCCGGATCCACCGGAGCCGACCGGCTATTGGGGCGCTCTCAAGCCTGGGAAGACGGGTGCCCGGATGGGTCGGCGTAGACGCGAAGGGACTCTCCCGTGTCATCGGAGCGGTCCTCGAGCAGACGGGCGCCGAGCCGCCGGGCGCGCTCGTGCTGGAGGTCCAGCATCTGCCTGTCTGGGACAGTCAGGTCGAGGTGGAGTTGTGCGGGGACGTGGCCGTCGGGCCAGGTTGACTCCTTGAGGCTACTCACTTGCTGAAACGCGATTCGTGAAGTACCAACAGGTTCGTGCAGGCCCAACCAGTCGCGACCACTGACGCCGTGCTGGTCGCCACCGCGGGGTTCGCCGCCGGCGCGGAATGTGTATCCCAACAGCCGCCGGTAGAACTCCGCAAGCCGTCTCGCGTCGGTGGCGTCCAGGACGACCTGCCGAAGCTGCGGGAAGGAGTTGTCGCTTTCCTTGAGCACGGTTTTCTGGGATCCTCGCTGCTAGTCAAGGCTCAGGATGTTCACCCGGTCAACTGATCAGGAAGACACGCGCGGTCGCGTTCTCAATACAGCGACGCTCGCCAAATCCTCGCTCTCACGCTGTTCCCTGAACGCCGAGGGCCGAGGAAACTCGCCAGCCCTGAGGAACCGTTCGATCGGTCATAGACGGGGCTGTTCCCGAGGGTGCGAACTACGAAAAGCTAGTGGCGGCTCGGCCCGGACCGGACGGTGGTGCCGCCCCTCAACTGGGCGTCCTCCCGACCCGGCGAACCACCATTCTCGGGACGCTAACTCCTGATCTCTGGCTTCGGGTGTCGACCCGGTCGCGATCTCGGGAGAGTGTCGCCGATGGTGAGGCTCTCGGCATCGCCGATGATCCGGCAGTCCCGGGGAGCTCTGGACCCCGTTCAAGATTTTTTCGTTGCGACTCCGGGACCACGCCGGTCTGGAGGCGGTCAGCTCGGAGTCCCTCCAAGTGGGGTAGTTCTCGGTAGGGCCCCGCATGCCCGCTTCTGGATATAACCCCCCGGTCTGAGCCGCTGAACGGCGATCCTGTCCTTCCGGCGCGGCCGCCAGGTGTGATAGTCAATTGCCGGTGCCGGGCCGAGGAAGTCGCACTGAACTCGCGAGGCCCGGCCCGGCGGGACCGGCTGGTCCACCGGAGTGCTCCCTGATAGCCTGCCAGGGAACATGACACCAAGTTCCCAGAGGGCCGCGAAGTTTGATCTCATAGTCATCGGGTCTGGGCCCGCGGGGGAGAAGGGCGCCGCCCAGGCGGCGTATCACGGTCACAGCGTCGCCGTGGTGGAGCGCCGCAACCCGCCGGGAGTGGGGCCGATTGCGGTTGTCGGCGGAGTTCCTGTGAAGGCACTACGAGACACCGCCGTCTACCTGAGTGGCTGGGCTCGTCGTGACATTTACGGGGTGGGGATCAGCCTCGCCGCCGACCTGGTGATGGATCGCTTGCGAGTCCGCGCCCGCGACGTGGTGCTGACCATGGCGACGGCCGTCCGCGACAACCTGGAGCGGCATGGGGTCGAGCTGGTGCACGGTCAGGCTCGGTTGGGACCCAATAGGTCGGTGATCGTCACCGGCGCGGAGGGGAGCCAGCGGACCCTGCACGGGCAGGTGATCCTGCTGGCAACGGGTTCCCATCCGCACCACCCCGCCGATATCCCTTTCGACGATCCCGACGTCCACGATTCCGAGACGGTGCTCGCCATCGACCGGCTCCCGCAACGAATGATGGTGGTGGGCGGCGGACCCGTGGGATCCGAGTACGCCTCGATCTTCGCCGCCCTGGGGGTTGAGATCATGCTGGTGGACCGGGGCAAGCGGCTGCTGCCGCTCTTGGATGGCGAGATGTCGGCGGCTCTTGGGCACAGCCTGGCCCAGGCCGGAGTCCAACTTCGCCTGGAGGCGCAAGTGGATTCGGTCGGTCGGGACGGTGACGGGCTGGTGGTGGTCGTGGACGGCGAGCCCTTCCGGCCTCAGGTCGTGGTCCACGCGGTAGGCCGCGCAGGGAATGTGGATGGGCTGGGACTGGCCGAGGCTGGAGTGGGTGCGGATGGTCGGGGCCGGGTCCGGGTGGATCACGGTTTTCAGACTGAGGTCGCGGGCATCTACGCGGCGGGTGACGTCATTGGCCCCCCGGGGCTCGCCTCGGTGGCTATGGAGCAGGCCCGGGTCGCTATGTGCAACGCCTTCCAGATTCACTTCAAGGAAGCGGTGGATGCCGTGGTCCCGACTGGGATCTACACCCTACCCGAGGCGGCGATGGTCGGACTCACCGAGGAGGCGGCCCGGGTCGCCGGTGAGGAGGTGGAGACCGGCCGGTCCTTCTTCGAGACCAATGCCAGGGCTCGGATCGCGGGCTCCACCGAGGGGTTGGTGAAGCTCGTATTCCGGGCGTCCGACAAACGCCTGCTCGGTGCTCACATCCTGGGCGAGGAGGCTAACGAGCTGATCCACATTGCCCAGGCGGTGCTGCACAAAGGCGGCACCGTCGACGAGTTCATCGACACCACCTTCAACTTCCCAACCCGGGCTGATGCCTTCAAGTACGCGGCCTACGACGGGCTCCAGCGGCTCGACGCGCGCGCCGCCAGGTAATGCCTTTTTGGAGCTTCGCCTCGAAATCGAGTCGCGGCGCCCACCCCATCGGTGATGGTGGCCAGCTAACCTTGCTTTTCACGTCGAGAACCTTGATGGAGGCGCGTTGGTGAACTGCCCGAAGTGCGGGGCGGAGACAACCCCGGGCCGCAAGTTCTGCGGTCAGTGCGGATCGCCCCTCGTGCACAGGTGTCCGGCCTGTGGCTCCTCGAATCCCGGAATTGGAAAGTTCTGTGAGGAGTGTGGCGCCGCCCTGGGTGGGAGCGGAGGTGACGTACCCGCGGTCTCGTCGGCCCCGGTGGGGGGCGCCTCGGTTCAAGCGCCCACCCCGGCGACTGACATGGTGGAGCTCCGATTCGTATCGGTGTTGTTCGCGGACTTGGTCGGATTCACCAAGCTCTCCGAGACCAGGGACCCCGAGGAGGTCAGGGAGTTGCTGGGTCGGTACTTCGACCTCTGCCGGGAGCGGATTGAGCGGTACGGCGGGACCGTTGAGAAATTCATCGGGGACGCGGTGATGGCGGTCTGGGGCGCGCCCGTGGCCCAGGAGGATGACGCCGAGCGGGCGGTCAGGGCGGCTTTGGACCTCGTGGATGCGGTCTCCTCCCTGGGCGAAGACGTCGGGGCCGCCCAACTGGCGGCGCGGGCGGGCGTGTTGACCGGGACCGCTGCCGTCAACCTGGGGGTTCAGGGGCAGGGGATGGTGGCCGGGGATCTGGTCAACACCGCCTCCAGAATCCAGACTCAGGCGGAGCCAGGAACCGTACTGGTGGGGGAGGCCACCAAGCGGGCGGCCGAGGCGGCGATCGCCTTCCGCGAAGCGGGCGCGCATCAGCTGAAAGGCAAAGCGGAGTCACTTCCGCTCTTCCGGGCTCTGCGGGTGATCGCGGGCCGCGGGGGACTTCTCAAATCGGAGCGGCTGGAGGCGCCTTTCGTCGGCCGGGACCGCGAGCTCCGGCTAGTCAAGGAGACGTTCCACGCCTGCACGGAAGGCCGCCAGGCCCACCTGGTACAGGTGACCGGGATCGCGGGCATTGGCAAGTCGCGGCTGGCGTGGGAATTCTTCAAGTACATGGACGGACTGAAGTCGGGCTACTTCTGGCATAGGGGCCGCTGCCTCGCCTACGGACAGGGGGTGACTTACTTCGCTCTGGCGGAGATGGTCCGGGGCCGGGCGGGCATCCTCGAGGCCGAGGATCGTGACTCCGCCCTGAAGAAGCTGCACGCGGCGGTGGAGGAGTTCGTGCCGCTCGACGAGGATCGCCGATTCGTGATGCCCCGGCTAGCTCACCTGATCGGGCTCGAGGACCGGACCGCACCCGACAAGCAGGACCTCTTTGCGGCGTGGCGGCTCTTCTTTGAGCGGCTGGCCGAGCAGAGCCCGGTGCTGATGGTGTTCGAGGACATGCAGTGGGCCGATCCCTCCCTGCTCGAGTTCATCACCTACATGATGGAGTGGTCCCGGGCGTATCCCCTCTTCGTGGTGAGTCTGGTGCGTCCCGATGTCGCTGCCGCCGGGCTGGCAGCGACCAGCCGCAACGCCACCTCGATCCATCTGGAACCGCTCTCACCATCGGCGATGGACTGGCTGCTGACCGGGCTGGTCCCCGGGCTGCCGGGCCCTCTGGTGGAGCGGATCCGGGGCCGGGCTGAGGGAATCCCTCTCTACGCGGTGGAAACGGTGCGGATGCTGCTCGACCGGGGACTCTTGGTCGAGGAAGGGGCCGCCTACCGGCCGACGGAGCAGATCGAGACGTTGGCGATTCCCGAAACCCTGCAAGCTCTGATCAGCGCCCGCCTGGACGGGATGTCGGCCCAGGAGCGGCAGCTGGCCCAGGACGCCTCCGTGCTCGGGAAGACTTTCACTCCGCAGGCGCTGGCAGTGCTCTCTGGCCTCGACCCGCAGGAGCTCCAGCCAATGCTCACCTCCCTGGTGGCCAAGGAGTTCATCTCGGTTCAGGCAGATCCCCGATCCCCGGAGCGCGGGCAGTATGGGTTCCTCCAGGACCTGGTCCGTTCGGTCGCCTACGAAACCCTCTCCAAGCGAGAGCGACGAGCCAAGCACCTGATCGTGGCCGAGTATTTGGAGCGCTCGGTCAGCGCCGACGCGGAGGAGGTCGTCGAGGTGGTGGCTTCGCACTACCTGGAGGCGTGGCGACTGGATCCGGATGCCCCAGACGCCCCGGAGATCAGAGGGAAGGCTCGCGCGATGTTGGTGCGAGCTGCCGAGCGAGCCGCCGCCCTGGCCGCCGCGGAGGAGGCCCAGTCGGCATTTGACCGAGCTGCCGAGCTCAGTGAGTCGCCGTTGCAGAGAGCGGCGCTCACCGAACGATCCGGCGAGATGGCGGAACTGAGGGGCCGACCCGAGGAGGCGGAATCGCGTTACGAGGAGTCAATCCGACTGTTCGAAGCCTCCGGTCAAGCCCGCACTGCGGCGAGGGTCCAGGCCAGGCTGGCCGGGGTGGAATGGATCCGCGGTCACGGGGAGCAGGCGCTCGAGCGGATGCGAGCCGCGTACGCCGGGCTGGCGACTGGGCAACCCGACACCGACTTCGCCGTGGTGGCGGCTCAGTTGGGCCGACTACTGGCCCTCCAGGGACACTACGCCGAGGCCAGTGCCGCCCTCGAGCAGGCGCTTGAAGCCGCGGAGCACCATGAGCTGCCCGAGGTTTACTCGCAGGCTCTCAGCAGCAAGGCGATCGGTCTGATGCAGAACGACCGCCTTGCCGAGGCCGGCGTGCTCCTGCAGCACGCGAGGGAAGTGGCCGTGGAGCGGGGACTGACCGCGGCAGCGATGCGGGCTTTCAACAACCTGGGGGTGGTATTGGAGTCCCAGGATCGCTTCTCCGAGCTCTTGGCGCTCTCAGAGGAGCAGCTGGAGCTGGCCCGGCGGGTCGGGGACCGATTCTGGGAGCTCAATATGCTCACCGGCTCGATCGACACTCTCCTCACACTGGGGCGCTGGGACGAAGCCCTCGCCTGCGCCGCGGAGGCGGGAACAGCCGAGGAGTTGCCGGCCCTCGAGACGGCGTCAGTCTCGCTGCTCTCAGTGATCCGGCTCCACATTCAGCGGGGGGATCTCGCGGAGGCCGAGCTGCAGTTCAATGATCTGCGGCGGAACGACACTTCTGAAGACTGGCAGGCCCGGGCGATGTACGCCCTGATTCGCGCCGAACTGCGCCGGGCCCAGGACCGGCCCCTCGAGGCGATGGCGGCGTTGGAGGGCTTCTTGGCGTCGCGTCTGGATTTGCGCCTCGGGCTGACCAACGTGTTGGTCAAGCGAGCGTTGGTGCTTGCCGTCGAGTCGGCGCTAGATCTCGGCGACCAGGCAAAAGCCGAGGAGCACTTGGCCTTAGTTGAGGCGGCCCCACCCGGTCAGGTCAGTCCCTGGTTGCGGGCCCAGGCCGCCCGACTGTCGGCGGGGGCGGATGCCGCCGCCGGTCATCACGAGACGGTTGAGCCCCGCTACGAGACTGCCGAGAGCCGGCTCGATGAACTGGGCACTCCCTTCGATCTGGCCATCGTCCTGACCGAGCACGCTGAGTGGCTGGTGGCGCGGGGTCGTCAGCCCCAGGCGGCCTCGCTGCGAGCCCGGGCCAGAGAAATCTTCGAGCGGCTCCAGGCGCATCCCTGGCTGGAGCGTCTGGGACCGCTCGCCGAGGAGGAGAGCGTGTCGGCCTGAGGCAAGCGTGACCATGAGTCCAGGAGTTCCCGGTCTGACACTCCGCCGCTCCAGGAGGCCATTTCGGCTGGCGCCACGGGCCTCCAATTCGGAATCCGACAGCGAGAGCGGCACCTCGCTAGGAGTCAGGGAGAGGTGTGCCAGAGGGGGACGGTTCCCCGAGAGGTGCGTCAGGGTGGAGTGGGAGCCACGGACCCCCCTACTCCCGGAACCGCTCGGCCCGGGTAGATTTCTGGTGGGACCGTAGCATCGCGCGTTCGACCCCCTGCCTCCAGGACTCGACACTCAGCTGGCCGCCGCCGCGAATCCTGATCGGGTAGCCGAAGTCATCGCTGAGCTTGCGGCTGGCTAGCCGCCTCGACCTTCGCATCCACATAAGAAGTAGGGGAAAAGTGATCAGGCAGTACAGGCAACAGAGCCCCCAGACACCAACTAGGGCGAGCTGAACCGCCGACCTGCTGAAGGCGGCCGCGACCACTGCCGCCACCCCTACTACCAGCGGCGCGACGAGGTACCTGGCAAAGTACTGAACCCGCACACAGCATCGGAAAGCCGGCTCTCCGATCAGTGGCACCAGCAGCGGCCGAACTCGCCGCACCATCTTACGGTTGGCCTGGCGTGACCGCCGACCCAAGGGCGCGTTAACGGGCACCGGGGTCTCCGCAGTGTCTGGCCGCTCCACCGGTCAACTCTGGGCACCCCAATCCTCGTACCTGCGTCTGAACGTTTTGGTATGGCAGGGGTCGGCGGACCGCTCTGGAGGGGAACACTGGCGTCGAGTCTAGGTGCCTTCTCCGATACCGCTCCCGCGTGACCGGATTCCCGGCCGCCTTGGCTTTGGCGTTCAGCACCGGGGTCAAGTCCCGTTCTGGCGCAGGTCAATTCTCAGCCAGATACCAGGAAGGTCACAGCTCGATATGAGAGTCTTACCGGGTGACTTTGCGAGGCTTCGAGGTGGTCCCCAACGAGACGTCGACCCCTCCCGGAACGAGCCGTGGGGTCCTCGGAGCAGCGGGTGTTCGCGCGGGTCCGGACACACTGGTCAGGCGATTCTCGAGAGCGATCGCCAGACCCCGGGTCAATCGGATGCTGCGCTACGCGCTCACCAGCGGGTTGACTACCGGGATCAGCGAGGCGACGCTGCTGGCTCTTTATGCCACCGGCTTCTTAGGGGCGACTGGTGCCGCGGTGATGGCCAACCTCGCCGGTACCGTGCCTTCGTATCTGCTGAGTCGCTACTGGATCTGGCCAGAGGCCGATCGCAGTGGAGCCGCTCGCCAGATGGGGCTGTACTGGGCCACCTCCGCCATCAGCCTGGTCGTCTCAACGGCTGGCACGAGCATGGCGGGGGCCCACGCCCCGGCTGGCCACATCGCCCACGTGATCGTGGTGGGCTCGGCTTACATTGGCACCGTCGCGGTGCTTTGGGTGGCCAAGTTCATCGTCTACCAGCGCTTCATCTTCCGGAGCCGCGTGGCGCCGGGCAGGAGCGCAGCCGGTTAGTCACCGCCAGTAGCGCCCATCGCCGCCAGCCGTAAATCCGGTCGGGCGCCAGAATCTGAGGTCTCCGCTCGGCTTAGAGCAGCGGCCTCAGCAGCTGTCCCAGGCGCTCATCCGCAGACCGGAAGAGGGCGCTGATCTTGGCCTCGAAGCGCACCGCGGCCGCCTCTGAAGCCAGCCGCTTGAGTCCGATCGTCACCTGCCGGTCCAGGAGTTGGAAGCGCTCGCGGAGGTCGTCGTCGACAATCCACTCGGCGAGCTGGCGCGCGTGCCTGGCGCACTCCAGTAGCTCGAGATCGCTGTGAGGCGACCGCCCCGGGCGAACCCAGACCCCGCTGGCTTTGGCGGCCACGAAGTCCGCCTGGTGGACGCGCCAGACCGTCCCGATGTAGCGTGCCAGAGCTTGTTCGAAGTCGGTCAGGACTTGGCGGCGGCGGTCGGCACGGGCGCCTTCCCGCGCCACCGCTTGCGCGGTCCGCTCTTGGCGGGTGCGAACCAACTGATTTGCCGTGCCACCGGCAAATCCCACGGCCGCGCCGCCGAGGGTGAAGGCTCCGGTAGTGATCGCCGACGGATCAATCACTTCGTAGGAGATCATAGGCTGCGGCGGCGATGCCTGCGCCGGCCGCGGCGATCCTGGGAGCCTACGAACGAGCAGTTTTGGGCAGTAGTGGGTGGGGAGGGCTAGAGTCCGGTATCTGTGGCCGGCGCGGGCGACCACGATCACCAGAAGCGGCGCCTGGCAGCTAAGTCGCAGGGGACCTTCGGATCGAGCTGGCGAACGGCGCTTGTCGCTGCTTGTCGGACTCGTCAGGGAGGCGAACTGCGGTCTGAAGTTCACCCTCTCGGTTTGACCCGCTCTGGGGCGCAGGCTATACTCAGCCCAGCTCGGCTCGGCCGGGCGTTTTTGTCTGGAGACTTTGACCTTGCCCGCGACCATCATCACCCTGCAGTGCGGCCAGTGCCATGAGCGCAACTACACCACGCAGAAGAACAAGCGCAACGACCCGGACCGGGTGGAGCTACGGAAGTACTGCCGACGCTGCCGCCAGCACACCGCTCATCGCGAGACCAAGTAGAGGCCTCCACCGAGACTCAAAGGGGCGTAGCTCAGCTGGTAGAGCAGCGGTCTCCAAAACCG
>JBOHUG010000077.1:0-59635 GCA_050734135.1 Candidatus Dormibacteria bacterium | reverse complement strand
TGTAGGACGACACCTCGAAGGGTCCGCTGACCACCTTCCACATGGGGTTGGTAGCGTAGGTGCTGGTGTCCTGGGACTGCGAGTTGATGTACTGGGAAACCGCCAAAGCGCCCGTGGTGGCGGTGCCAGGCACCGTCTCGTCGTAGTTGCCGTTGGGCGAGGAGGCTGAGGTCTTGTCCCAACTCTGCTGCGGAATCGGGGTGATCTGGCTCAGCTCGTTGTAGGTGAACCAGGTCGGGTTGTACGAGGCATTGAGCTGCATCGTCACCTGGTAGGCCCCAGTCGCCTTGTAGCTGAGGACGTTGTCCGGGAAGAGGCCGGGGACATACGCGCCCCAGCTGGGTCCAGGAGCGGCCTTGCTACCGATGTTGGCTGCGGCCGGGCTCACCGATGCCTTGAGGACGTTCATCCAGAAGGTGACGTCCCGAGCGTTGATCGGGGTGCCGTTAGACCAGACCCAGTGCTTCAGGTTGATGGTCACGGTCTTGTTGTCGTTCGAGTACACCGGCGCAGCGGCGAGGCTCAGGCTCGTGTTCAGAGTCGGCTCGCCGTTGGTACCGAACCAGTAGAGCGGCCGGTAGATGAACTCGGAGAACTGCGAGAGGTTGCTGGTGCTGAAGTAATCAACCCCGGCGATCGGAGAGATGTAGTCGGGGCCGGCGTTGGGCGCCTCGCCCCAGGTCACGATCTTCGAGGAAGAAGATCCGGCAGCACTTGCGGTGAGAGCCCCTGTGCCCAGGATTCCTACCGAAAGGACCACCAGAGTCGTGAGGGCTGCCATTCGCCAGTACGGCAGCTTGGAAAACTTACTCATCTAGTCTCTTATCCCTCCATTGCCATGAATCGAACCCGGGCGCGTTGACGGTATCCACCGAACAACCCTCGCCCGCACGGTAGGGGAATATTAGGGTGTTGCTACGGATCCTGTCATCACCCGCTGGGGTGATTTGGCCCGGCACCCACCGCGGCGCTCGAGAGTAGCCCCTGCCGCCAGCCCCGCAGCACGGCCCCGGCCCGGTCGGTGGCTCCGAGCTTGCCGAGGAGGTGGCTGACATGAGTTTTGACCGTGTTCTCGCTGATGGAGAGTGCCAGAGAGATCTCCGCGTTAGACATCTCTCGAGCCATGCAGTCGAGCACCTCCAACTCACGCTGGCTAATCTGGGTCGAGTCCGACGCACGCTCCTCGGCGGCACCCATGAGGGTCTCCCCCGCCGCCACCCGGCGAATGGCTTCAGCGAGATCCTTCCGGCCGACGTCCTTGAGGAGGTAGCCATGGGCTCCCGCCTTGGAGCTCAAGGTCAGGTAGTTCTCGTGGCCGAATGTGGTCAGCATCACCACCTTCGCCGCCGGCAGCCGCTCCCGCAGCTGCTTCAGAGCTCCGATCCCGTCGAGCCCAGGCATCTGGACGTCGAGGAGGACCACGTCGGGGGAGGTGGCCAGCGCCCGCTCGACAGCCTCCAGGCCATCGCTGGCGTCAGCCACCACCTCCAGATCAGGCTCAACCTCCAGCATCGCCACAATGCCCTCCCGGACCACGGGATGGTCGTCGGCGACCAGAACCCGGATCAACCCAGAGCCCTGCTCGGAGTGGTGGACTCGCAGGGAACCCTCAGGACCACCTGAGTGCCCTGCCCTAACCGGCTCGTCACCTCGACTGTGCCACCGGAGGCGGCTGCTCGCTCCCGCATCGAGGTGAGGCCGAACGCGCCCTCCCGGGCGGTGGCGCCGGGATCGAAGCCAGCCCCGTTGTCGGTGATCTCCAGCCGGACCTGACCGTTCTGCTGGGTCACCTTGACCGCGATCGCAGTCGGCCGGCCATGGTGGAGGGCATTTGAGATCGACTCCTGGACGATCCGGAAGGCGGCCACCTCAACCCGGGGCGCCAAGCGGCTCTGCCGCAGCCCGCGAACATCGATGGAGGTCCTCACCTGGGAGCGCTCGTGCACCCGGACCAGTTCCTCCCGGATCGCAGCGGCCAGATCAGTGCGCTGGAGGGCCTTGGGTCGGAGGTCCCATACCGAGCGGCGGGCCTCCTGGAGGCTGGACCGGGCCAGCTCGGTGGCGTGGTCCACGGCCCGCCGGGCTCGGCTCGGCTCCCGGTCCAGCCAGCCATCGGCGGCTTGGAGCTGGACCAGGATTCCGGTGAGTCCATGGGCCAGGGTGTCGTGGATCTCCCGGGCGATCCGGTTGCGCTCGTTCAGGGTCGCCATCTCCTGGGTATCAGCGAAGAGCTGGGCGTTGCGCAGCGCCAGGGCCAGCTGGCCGCCCACCACCTCCAGCATCTCGATCTGTGTCCGCCCGGGGACCTGGGCCTGATGCAGCACCAGATAGCCAACTCCGGCCCCGGTCACCTGGAGGGGAACCACCACCAGTTCGTCCACTTGGATGGGCGCGGTCGGAGTCTGGTCCGACTGGTCGAGAGCCGCCCGCAGCTCAGAACCGAGGTCCTCGCCCGGGTTGACCTCGCCGGAGCGCCCCACCAGGCGGATGCCCTGGGGCGCGGTCCGGTCCAGGAGATACACCGACACCACACTCACCTTCCACAGCTGGCGCAGCTGGTCGGCTGCCCCGGTGGCGACATCGGATAGAACTAGCGATCGGCTCAACTCCGCACTCACCGAGTTCAGAGTGGCCAGCTCATCGTTGCGCTGGCGGAGCTCGGTGGTGCGCTCCTCCACCCGCTGCTCCAGGTGTCTCTGCGAGGCATCAATGATTTGGTGTTGCCCGGAGAGGCGTTTGCGCATACCCTCCAGCGCCATCTCCAAGGTCCCGATCTCGTCAGAGGAACCGGTGGTCACTGGTACCGGGGTCTCCAAGTCGCCCCCGGCGATGCGCCGGGAGGCCCCAGTCAAGTGCGAGAGCGGATGTAACAGGCGCCGACTCAAAACGTCAGTCATCACCACCACCAGGATGGCGAGAACGAGCAAGAACGGGAGCAGCAGGGCGGTCACCCCCACGAGCCCCCGGGTGATCGTTTGGGAGAAGCTCACCACGCTGCCGTCAATGCCCGACACCGGGATGCCCACCCCCAGGCTCCATTGACTGGCTGGCAGAGGACTGTAGAAGACAGACACCGCGTCCCCGCCCAGGTTGATCGTCTGCTGCCCGGCCAACCCCTGGGTCATCTCGCTTCCGACCGCCAGCCAGGGACCCTTCGCGAGCAGGTTGCCGGGCGCCGTCGGCTTGTGCTTCAGACCGGTCCCCAGATCGGCCTTGCCGCCGGCGGAATAGCTGAGCAGGGATCCGTCGCTGCTGACCAGGAATCCGTACCCACCCTCGGCGTGGCCGGGTGACTGGGTGAGGAAGGTGGTCACCAGATTCTTCACCGTGATGTTGGCACCCACCCAGAACGGCACCCCGGTGGTGAGGGTGGTTTCCGTGGCGACCGTGACCGTCGGCCCGCCCGCGGCGGGGTTGTTGTAGACAGGGGTCCACACCACGGATTGAGTGGACTGGGGTACCAGGGAGCGCCAGTGCGCTCGCTCCAGGGCCGAGGTCAGGCGGTTGACGCCCGCCTCATAAGCGCTCGCGGGGGGAGCGATCGCGTTCTCTCCAGCCTCCTGGGCGCGGGGAATCGCCGATGCTGGCGCCACCGCGACCAGTCCGCTGTCAGGCAACTGAACCCAGACATCAGCCACTTCCGGATGGAGCTGATAGACCAGGGCCAGCTGGCTGCTGAGCGCCTGCAGCGCCAGGACCTCGGAGCTGGGGTCGGCCGCGTGCGAACCGGGCCCGTAGATGGTGATTCCGGTCGTCGACTGGGACTTGGCGGGCGGAGAGGCGAGTTGCTGGCCGGTCGACTGCCCGAGCAGGGCGACCTCGTCCTGCACCGACTTCAATTCGTTGTTGATCACCTGGGCCTTGCTGTCGACCAGGGCTTGAAGGTGACCGTCCTGGCTCGTCTCCAGCTGGTTGTTGGCGGTCTTGAGTGCGCCACTGTTAAGCCCCGACAGGGCCGCCATCCCCGCCAGACTGAAGATCGCGAGCGGGATCACCGAGACAGCCAGCATCGCCACCAGGATCCGGCGCTGGATGCTGTAACGGGGCCAGCGTTCCAGCCGGCTCCAGATGCCGCGAACCCGAGCCGCGAGCGCCCGGCCGGGGCGAGCGATGCGTCGTTTCATTGCCTACCCGGGTCTCTGAGAGTGGATCGGGGCGCCCATCGTACACACTCCTATTTAGGTGTGCTCCAGCGCCTGCCCTGAGAGTACGCGCCTTGCCGACCATCGGTTACACCTAGCGGGTGCCGAAGGACACCCGAGGAATTCGGCCCCATGTAGTGGTAATCGCCCCCAATGCCTACAAAGGCACCCTTACGGCGCCCGACGCCGCCCGGGCGATTCGGCAAGGGGTCAATTCGGTCTGGCCTGATGCGATCTGCCAGATTGTGCCTCTGGCGGACGGCGGTGATGGCTTCCTGGACACCCTGCTGGCCGCGCCTGGCAGCGAGCAATTCTCCTGCCAGGTGACGGGGCCAATGAAGATGCCGGCCTCGGCCCGGGTGGGCTGGGTCGGCGGCTCAGCCGCCCGGCTGGCGGCGGTCGAGCTAGCCGAGGCGTCTGGGTTGGTCCTGATCGGGAGTCCGAGCCCCGAAACGGCCCTCGGGGCCACCACTCGAGGGCTGGGCGAGCTGATTCTCACGGCGCTGACCCGGGGGGCTACCCGCGTTCTGGTCGGGCTCGGGGGGAGCGCATCCACTGATGGGGGAGCGGGGCTGGCGGAAGCGCTCGGATTCCGCCTCCTGGACCGGACTGGCCAGGCGATCGGACCTGGTGGAAAAGGGCTGCTAGAGCTGGATCGCATCGATTCGGCAGCAGCCTCTCCTCTTCTCCAGGGCGCGGATCTGGTAGCTGCCTACGACGTCGACAGCCCACTCCTCGGACCTTTGGGAGCGGCCGCCGTCTTCGGTCCCCAGAAGGGTGCTGACTCCACAACGGTGGCCGCGCTGGAGCGAGGGCTGAGTCGCTGGGCCGAGGTAGTCGAACGCGATCTGATGCTCCCGCGCCTCGATACCCAGCCGGGAATGGGGGCCGCGGGGGGAACTGGTTTCGGACTGGCA
This sequence comes from Candidatus Dormibacteria bacterium, assembly GCA_050734135.1. Classification (GTDB taxonomy): domain Bacteria; phylum Chloroflexota; class Dormibacteria; order Aeolococcales; family Bog-877; genus Bog-877. Next base: position 54,576 of record JBOHUG010000077.1, on the reverse strand, counting down.
ACCGTCGCCGGGGCGCTGCTCGAGCCCGGGGTCTCTTTGGTGGCTAACTTCGTGGGACTGGACCGGGCCCTCGACCAGGCAGAGCTTGTGATCACCGGTGAAGGACGCTTCGATCGGGGAAGCCTGGCTGGCAAGGTCACCGGTGAGGTGCTCCGGCGCGCGGCTACCCGTCACCTCCCCTGCCTGGTCGTATCGGGAAGCGCCGATCCGGAAGCGGTGTTAGCAGCTCGGGCCTTGGGAGGAGCGGTGAAATCAATCTCCTCCGGGGAGGCGGCTCCACCTTCGCTCTCGGGGAAGTTGGCATTCGCACAGCTGAGGACGGCGTCACGGCAGGCCTGCCTGGAACTCTGAAGGAGGTAGCGAGCAGATGCGGGGAAGTAACCAACTGAAGGTCGGTTTGCGGGTTCGGGATCTCGACACCTCCTGCCGTCTCTACCTTAGGCTCGGGTTCCGCCAGATTCCCCATGACGACCAGCCCAACCTCCGCTTCCTGACCTTCAAGCATGCGTGGCTGATCCTCTCCGACCGCTACGCCCATGGCTACCACAATCCGGAGCGCGAACTGGCTGCCAAGTCAGGGCCGCTTGGAAGCGGCTTCGTGATGGCCATTCCCACCGATGACCTGGACAGTATCTATCGACTTTGGAAGGAGGAGGGGTTGCCCGTCACCCTGGAGCCTCAGGACGCCTTCTTTGCGCGAATTTTCTACGGCCTGGACCCGGACGGATACGAGGTGATGTTCGAACAGCACCATCGGGATGGCACACCCGGCGGCCCCGCTCTCATTCCGGCCCTGGAGGAACCGGCAGCGCCGGGCAATCCTCCCCTCAACCGGTGAGCCGCGCCAACGAGTCGAAAACAGTCCGACCCCCAACCGTTCTCAGTAGACGGGAGTGCACCACTCCCGGTACTTCTCGTTCTCGCCTCGCACCAAGGCGGAGTAGATCTCATCCAGCTTTTCGGTGAAGGGTCCAGGTTTGCCGTTCCCCACGGGACGGTGATCGATCTCCACCACCGCGGAGATCTGAGCCCCGGTGCCGCAGAGCAGCACCTCGTCGGCGATGTAGAGCTCGGTTCGATCGATGGGACGCTCGACCACCGGGAGACCCAGGTCCTCGCTCCAGTACTGCATCAGAGTGGCCCGGGTGATCCCCTCCAGGATGTTGTCTGAGACAGCGGGGGTGATCAGGGTGCCCTTGCGGATGATGAAGAGATTCTCCGCCGAACCCTCGCAGACATGGCCGTCCTGGCCCAGGACGATGGCCTCGTCCAGGCCGTTGGCGGCGGCCTCGCTCTTGGCCAGAGCCGAGTTCACGTAGGTGCCGCTGATCTTGGCCCGGGCGGGGGCGGCGTTGTCGTCGATCCGGCGCCAGCTGGAGACCATGCAGCGGAGTCCCTGGCTGCGGTCGAGGTACTCACCGAAAGGCTGGGTGTAGATGAGGAACCCGTCCTCCAGGCCGTGGAGCCGCACCCCGATCTCCTGGGAGGACTTGTAGGCCAAGGGCCGGACGTAGCTGTCACTCCTGAACTGGTTGCGGCGGAGGAGTTGAGCGGTCATCTCGGTGAGCTCCTCCGGGCTGTAAGGGAGCTTCATCTGGAGGATGGCCGCCGACTGGTGCAGTCGCTGGTAGTGCTCCAGCGCCCGGAACATGTAGAGCTGCTCCCGGCCTTCGTTCCAGTAGCCGCGGATGCCCTCGAAACAGGCGGTCCCGTAGTGCAGGGCATGGGTCATGAGGCCCAGCCGGCAGTCCCGATAGCGCCGCTGCTCGCCTTGGAAGAAGACCCAGGCCTGGTCCCGGTCAAATCCTGGGGAGGCCTCCCCGGCACCGACCTCAGCATCGGGATCGAGAACCAGCTGAGCGGCAGCGCTGCGCACTTCGTCGGCTGCCATGGGCACCCTCCTTCGGCTCTAGGGAAGCGGATCTGCTGGGATCGGCGGCAAGTATACGGCCGGGTTTCGAGCCGACCCTGACCTGGCTTCGGCGCTCTGCCTCGATCCCGCCAACAGGCCGGTGATACCATCGCGCCCAGTCATGCGAACGCCACGGGTCGGTTCTGGCGTGACGCGCTGGCTGGTTCCCGGTCTCCACGTCAAACGCTGGGTGGGGGTCACCATCATCGCGATCGTGGGGATCGGCCTTGGGATCAGTTATGCCCTGCGCGACTTCTACCAGAGCGCTCACCTCCCCGCCTTCACCTACGGACTGACCCTCCAGTTCTGGCCGCGCTGGGCGCGGGCCCTGATCTTCCTCGGGATCGGGCTCTTCCTGCTCTCGCTTGGGATGTACAAGTTGACTCGCTCACTGCTGAGTCCGTTCGTCCCCGGCGGGGACAAGGCCCTGGTCGAGCGGCTCTATGACTTCCGGAGATTGCAGAAGGGGCCCCGGATCGTGGCCGTCGGGGGCGGCACCGGCCTCTCCACCCTCCTTCGCGGCATCAAGCGCCACAGCGGCAACGTGACCGCCCTGGTCACCGTGGCCGACGACGGCGGCAGCTCGGGCCGGCTCCGGGCCGAGTACAAGGTCCTGCCCCCCGGTGATTTCCGGCAATGCCTGACCGCGCTGGCCGACGTCGAGCCCCTGATGACGGAGCTCTTCCAGTACCGCTTCAGGGAGGGCTCGCTGAGCGGCCACTCGTTCGGCAACCTCTTCATCATGGCCATGAGCGATATCACCGGCGACTTCGAGCACGCTCTCCGGGAGTCGGGCCGGGTTCTCGCGGTCCGGGGCCAGATCGTGCCCACCACCTTGGAGACGGTCACCCTCTGCGCCATCTCCGGCGAGGAGGTGCTGGTGGGCGAATCCAAAGTTCCGACCGGGAAGGAACCGATTCGGCGGGTCTTCCTGGTCCCCGAGCACCCGCGACTGAACCCGGAAGCGCAGCTGGCGATCATGAACGCGGAGATGGTGCTGATCGGCCCGGGCAGCCTCTACACCAGCCTGCTGCCCAATCTCCTGGTGGACGGCATGATCGAGGCCCTGCGCTCGACGCCAGCGATCAAGGTCTACGTCTGCAACGTGGCGACACAGCCCGGGGAGACCAGCGGCTATGCTGTGCACGACCACGTGGAGACCCTGGAACGGTACGTCGGCAGCGGGCTCTTCGACTACGTGGTCGCCAACAGCAACCTGACCCTGCCGCTCTCGCCAGCAGCGCAGGAGGCGGGGGTGCATCGGGTCACCTTCGACCGGAGCCGCACCTCCCGCAACGGAAAGGCAACCAAGTACGTGCTTGGCGATCTGGCCTCTCCAAGCATCACCACCCACCACGACCCCGATAAGCTGGCCCGCCTGCTGATGAAGAGGATCTGGTCCCGGGTGTAGCGGCGAGTTGGGGGAGAACACGATTTCACCACCTTGGGGCCGGCTGAGCCCAGCGCCCAGCGCGGCTGCGTCAGCGCCACTCGCCGGAGTCAAGGTCAGGGCCTGCGCTTGATGGCGATCCCGCCGCTTCTCGCGGCTCTGCGCTGGCGCCTGGGCGCGAGCGCATCCCTGCTCGCGGTCGCGGTGCTGGCTGTCTTCACCGCCGCGGCCGGCCCTCTCTTCCTGGGCTCCGCCGACACGGACGTACTCCACTCCACCCTCTCCGACTCCAGCTTCACCCGGACCCAGATCAATGCCGGGAACGTCCACGGCGGCCAGCTGATCGTCAGCTCGGTGCTGGAGGTACCCGGGCTCGCGCACCAGGTCGGTCTCAATCAGTGGTACGGACCAGGGGTCGTCAGTGAGCAGGTTGGGATCCGAGTTCCCTACACCGGGGTCATGTCTGCTGAATCCAAGATCGCCTACGGAGAACTGGTTTCCCGCTCCGGGGTTTGTGCGCATCTCCACTTCATCAGCGGTCACTGCCCCACAGCTCAGGGCCAGATCACCATGACCAACCGGGATGCCAACCTGCTCGGCGTCAAGGTCGGTCAGTCGGTCAGGTCAGCCGCGGGACCGCTGCTGCTCACCGGGATCACCCAGCCGGCCAACCCCCGGGCCCCTTATTGGCTCGGGGACAACTACTTCTCCTTCGGAATTCACGCCAGCGACGTCCCCCCGGATCTAGACAGCTTCTTCACTCCGGCCTCGACCCTGAGCGGCCAGAAGATCATCGCCACCGCCCAGTTCCCACTTCAGCCCTTACGTCCCCAACCGGCCACCGTCCCGGCCCTATCCAGGACCGTGAACAGCTTCCTCTATGCCGTCCGCAACCACCTGAATCTGGGCGCCACCACCGGGCTGCTGGCTGTCATCGGCAGCTACCAACGGGAGTCCAACGAGATCGTCTCCATCGTGGCGGTGGTGGCTCTGCAGCTGCTGCTACTCACCCTCTTCGTCCTCTATGTCCTGGTGGTTCGGACCGCCACCGAGCGACGGGCCGAGGTAGCGCTGGCCCGCCTCCGAGGAGCCACCCTGCCGTCGGTGTTGGCGATCGGGGTGGGGGAGCCGGTAGTGATCCTGGTGGCGGCGCTTCCGATCGGGCTGCTGCTGGCGTGGCTGGGAATGGAGGTCGCCTCCCGGGTGGCGCTCTCCAATGCTCCGGTCCCGTTGAGCCTGCTGGTACTGGTCGCCGGGCTGGCCGCCTTCGGGAGCGGCCTGGCGGCGGTTGCGGCCGGCTCCCGGAAGTTGCTGACGCGCCGGCTGGTCGACGAGATCCGCGCCACCGAGGACCGGTCCTCGCCGATTGCCCGGGCCGCCTGGGAGGGCGCCGCCATCGCCCTGGCCGGCGCGGGGCTGCTGGAACTCGGGACCGCCGGCGTTCTCAACGGCTCGCGCCCCAATCCGATCGCCCTCTTCGCGCCCGGACTGATCGCCGTCGGAGTCGCCGTGCCTGGAGTGCGACTCCTTCCGCTCGCCTGCCGCTACGCGATGCGCCGGACCCGCTACTCCAAACGGGTAGGGCTGGGACTGGCGGTGCGCCAGGTGATGAGGCGACCGGCTGTGCTGCGTCAGGTTCTGATCCTGACGGTGGCGGTGGCGCTGGCCTCCTTCGCCATCATCGGCTGGTCCGTCGCCGGCACCAACAGATCACTCAGGGCCGACTTCGATGTGGGCGCAGCCAAGGTCGCGCAGGTCACCTTCCCGGACTCCGTGAATTTGCTGACGGCGGTGCGCCGAGCCGATCCCACTGGCCGCTTCGCGATGGCGGTGATGGAGGAGTCAAAGCTGGCGAATCTGCGCCTCCTAGCGGTGGACCCGACTCGGCTGGCCAAGGTCGCCTACTGGCCGGCCGATATCAGCTCGACCGACCTGGCCGCGATCGTGCGCTGGTTGCAACCGAAGGTGCAACCGGCGCTGGTGCTCACCGGCAGCGCCGTCCGGATGGCGGTGAACCTCAGTGCCGTTGTCAACCCTCCGCCTGATCTCCAGTTCGCCATGTTGGACAGCAGCGGCAACGCCCAGGTGGCGGACTTCGGATATCTCGCTCCTGGCACCCACACATACACCGCTACCCTGCCCAACGCCTGTCTGGGGGGCTGCTACGTCACCGCCCTGACCCCTATCTGGTACCCGGGACCGGGCAGGTCGGCTCACGTCCAGTACACGGTCTCCGTGTCCGGCCTCCAGGTCCAGCGGTCGTCCGCCTGGCACGAGTACAGCTCCCGTATCTACCAGACCAAATACTGGAACACCAACTCCAGCAAGGCCACGGTGGCCGGGACTGGCACGACCCTCCAACTCTCCGTCTACAACAGCGCCAACCAGGACGTGACTCCCGACGCGATCCCGGGCCGCCTGCCAGCTGATCTCCGGGCGGTGTCCACCGTTACCAGCCAGCCCACCGACCCGGTCCACAACTCGATCCAGGACTTCGACGGAACTTCCCTGAACGTCAACACCACCCCGGATGTCGTGGCGCTGCCCAACCTAGGGTCCCTGGGGGCGCTGATCAGCATGCCGCTGGCGATCAGGGCGGACCAGGGAACCCCGGTCGACACCACCTACGCCGTCTGGCTGGCGGCCGATGCGCCTCATTCGGTGCTGCACCGTTTGGCCGCTCGGGGAGTCAAGGTGGTGGCGGTGCAAACGCCGGCGGCTACGCTCAGGCAGCTCAACAACGGAGGTCTGGGGCTCGGTTACCGCTTCTTTGTCTTCGCCGCCGCCGCGGCCGCCGCGCTGGCGGTGGCCACCACTGTCCTCACCTTCTTCCTCACCGCGCGCCGGCGTGCCTTTGAGCTGGCCGTGCTTCGAGCCCTGGGGGTCCCGACCCATACCCTGCGGCGATCCCTCATCACCGAACAGGCCCTGGTGCTGATCCCGGGGTTGGTGCTGGGAATCGTTGCGGCCCTGATCGCCTCCCTGGTAGCTCTGGCGGCGGTGCCGATATTCAGCTCCAACGGAGGACAACCACCCCTGGAGCTGACCTTGCCCGCCCTGCCCCTGGTGGCGCTGGCGGCCGCCCTGCTCCTCCTGCTCAGTGCGGCCGCGGTGACCGCCGCTCTGGTCACGGTGGGCGGGGTGGATCTGGCGCGGCTGCGGCTGGAGGTCCGATGACGGTCGCGGCAACGGCTGGTTCCGCAGGACTGGCGATCCGATGTGACCGGGTGGTGCTCCTCTACCCCAGCGACGAGGGCGACGTCGCGGCCTTGCGCGGGATAGACCTGGAGATCGCCCCCGGGGAAGCTCTGGCGCTTCTCGGACCCTCGGGGTCTGGCAAGTCAAGCCTGCTCGCGATCCTGGCGGGACTCGTGATGCCCTCCACCGGCCGGGTGTGGCTTGGCGGCCGAGATCTCGGCAAGATGACCGGCCGGGAGCTGAACCGCCTGCGGGCCACCAGCGTCAGCCTGGTGCTTCAGGACCCCACCCACAACCTGTTGCCCTACGCCTCCGCCATCCAGAACGTGGAGTTCGCCCAAAAACTGGGCGCCTCTAGGAGCTCAGAGCCCCTCCGTCCGGCCGCCTCGCTGCTGGCGGCATTCGGCCTCGGCCACCTCGGCCACCAACCGGTGGCCACTCTCTCCGGCGGGGAGCAGCAGCGGGTCGCCATCGCCGCCAGCGTCTCGTTGAGCCCGGAACTGCTGCTGCTGGACGAGCCCACCAATCAGCTCGATGCCCATAATCGGGACCGGGTCTTGGAATCGCTCCTAGCGGTGAACCGGGAGCTCGGCACCACCGTGGTCTGCGTCACCCACGACCACGCCGTGGCCGACGCCATGCCGCGGACGGTAGGCATTCGAGACGGCGTGGTCGGAGCCGAGGGGCGCTTGGGCCAGCTCTTCGCGGTCGTCAGCAGGGAGGGCAGCATCCAGCTGCCGGACGAGGTGTTGAACGTGTTGCCGCCCGGGACTCTGGTTCGGGTGGAGGCCCGCCCGGCTGGAGCCGAGCTCTTCAAACCCGAACCCCCTGCAGCCGGCTGAACCGCACGCCCCGTTGGCTCAGGCGGGGCTCATCCTGCCGTCCATCAGCCGCAGCGAACGATCACAGGCGTGGACCACGTCGCCATCGTGGGAGGCGATCACCACGATCCTCCCCTGGCTGGCGTGCTCGCGGAGCAGCGCGAGCACTTTGACCCGGTCCGCGGCGGCCAGCTCGGAGGTGGGCTCGTCGGCGATGAGCAGCTCCGGATCCCCGGCCAGTGCCCGCGCCACCCCCACCCGCTGTTGCTGGCCCCCCGAGAGATCCTGGACCAGATGGTCCGCGCTCTCCTCGAGCCCCACCGCGAGCAGCGCCTCCTGGGTGTGCTTCTCGATCTCCGTGGGCGCCATCTCCCGCACCTGAAGGGGGAGGGCAACGTTCTCCGCCGCCGTCAGGATCGAGACCAGCCCGTGGTTCTGGAGGATGATCCCGATCCGCTGCCGCGCCCGAGCCAGCCTGGCGATCAGGACATCATCCACCCGGATCTCACCCGAACGCGGCTCCTGGAGCCCTGCCAGGAGCATCAGCAGGGTGGTTTTTCCCGAACCTGAGGGGCCGGTAACCGCGACCATCTCCCCCGCTTCGACTCGGAAGTCCACCCCTTCAAGGATCGTCCGGGAACCGATTTCCACCACGACCCGGACCGCCTCAACCGACTTCACCGGCTGCTCCTCTACCCTCTGCTGGCACTTCGATCCCGCCCTCTCGGCCCACCCGGCGATCTAGCTGCGGTGTGCCGGGAACTCTACCCGGAGGAGGCTTGGAAATGGCTCGGGTAAAGCCGGGCTAGCCCTTTCCCAGCAGCTGTTGCGGAGCAAGCAGATTCTCCGCCAGGGCCAGGGTGCGTCCGTCCACGGTTGACAACGCCTCTCGAACCAGCTCTTCGAGCAGAACCAGGAAGCTGACGCCACTGGCCTCCCACAGGTAGACGGAGAGGGAGCCCGGGATGGTATTGACCTCGTTCAGGTACAACTCACCCGAATCTGAGAGCAGAAAGTCGACCCGAGCGGTGCCGGAGCATCCGAGGGCGTCGAACGCGGTCACCGCGATTCGCTGGACCCGCTCCCGAATCGAGCCCGAGATGTTGGCTGGCAGTTCCCGCCGTGGGTCTCCGTAGCCCGCCTTGGGACTGCCCGCTGGGGCCCCGGAATGGGTGCCGGACTTGCCCGGGTTGGCGTACTTGTCTTGGTAGCTGAGCAGGCCGGAGCTCTTCGCCGGTCGCTCCACTTCGGAGAAGCGCGGCTCACCCTTTTTGACCGCGCAGTTGAGATCCGACGCCCCCGCCACCGCGCGCTCGATCACCAGCTTTGGGTCGAACTCCAGGGCGACCGAGACCGCCTGCTCCAACTCCCCCGGATTGTGCGCCAGACCCACTCCAATGCTGGAGCCTCCCCGGTTGGGCTTGACGACCAGGGGAAGGCCCAGTTCGCCTGCCACCACTTGAGCCTCCGCGAGGCTGGTCGCGGCGCTGCCCGGCACCACCGGCAGCCCGATCGCCTGGAAAAGCTGCTTGGAGCGGAGCTTGTCCATCGCCAGGGCGGAGCTGAGGGCGTCGCACCCCACTTGGGGAATCCGTGCCATCGCGGCCAGCCCGGCCAGGCAGCCGTCCTCGCCGAAGGTCCCGTGCAGGATGGGAAAAAGGACATCCACTCCGAGATCGCGGGGCCTGGACAGCCGCGACCAGCTTCCCGCCCGGAGCCGGCCCGCCGCCAGATCAAGCAGCACCGGATCACCTTCCTGCGGCAGTCCGGCGCGGAAGGTCGACAGCTCCTGGAAGCTCTCCTTGGTGAGCCAGCTCCCATCCTTGGTGATGTAGAGGGGAATCACCTCGGCGCCGAGCTCCCGCAGCAGGGGCATGACCTGGCAGGCGGTGATGATGCTGATCTCGTGCTCCACGGAGCGGGACCCGAAGGCGACCGCGACCGTCGCACCCTGCAGGCTCATGCGGTCTCCAGAAAAGAGTCCGGCAGGTCGTTCTCGAAGAGCACGACGCTGCCCGGACCTGCCACGTCGGGCAGTCGCCGCTGGGCCTCCGCCAGGTCGCCGGCCACCGTCAGCTGCAAGTCCGGGTAGCCAGCCTCGTGGAGCCCGGCCGCGATCGCTGTCGACTGGATCCGGCCCACCAGGATCACGTGGCTGCAGACTGCTGCGGCCTGCCGTCCCAGCTCCCGCATGCTCTGCTCCTGCAAAGGCCCCAGCTCGATGAAACCGGGGGTTACCAGCACTCGGCGCTCGCCGGGCAGGCCCCCCAGGAGGCGGAGCGCCGCGGCTGCCCCGTCGGGGTTCGAATTGTAGGCGTCGTCGATGATGGTGATGCCGTTGACCCGACTCACCTGGAGACGGTGCGGCGCCCCCGCCAACTCGGCGGCGCGTTCCACCAGGGTCGGCAGGGAGACCTCGAGCTCGACCGCGACGGCCCAGGCGCAGAGCAGATCGGAGAGGATCGGCTCGCCGTAGAGCGGCACCGTCAACTGCAGGTCCTCTCCTTCCGACCCCCGTAGCCGCAGCCGGGAACCCTCCAGGCTGACCGTGACCTCCTCAGCCCACCAGCGGTCTCCCGGCCGACCAACCCAGACCGAACGTGCCCGCAAGGGAGTAGTCAGCAGCTCTCGCTGGTCGATATCTCCTGGCATCACCGCCAACCCTGTCTCCGGGAGGGCTGCCAGCAGCTCCGACTTGGCTTCGGCGATCCGCTGGCGGGAGCCGAAGCGCTCTAGGTGCATCACCCCAACCGCGGTGACGATCCCCATCTGAGGATGGGTGAATCCGCAGATCTCAGCGATCTCGCCGGGCCGGTAGGCACCCATCTCGATGACCGCGAAGCGGTCCTCAGATCGGAGGTCGTCGTTGATGGCCCGGCAAACTCCCAGAGTGGTGTTGAAGCTCTCCGGAGTGGCGAAGCATGGCGTTTCCGGAGAGTCCAGAAGCTGGTGGAGGAAGAGTTTGGTGCTGGTCTTGCCGTAGCTCCCGGTTACACCAATCACGACCGGTCGGACGGCGGCCAGCCGGAGTTCCGCCTGGCCCATGTAGTTGTGGCGGCGACGGGCCTCATCCGGGATCAGGAGACCAACCGCCGCGGAGAACGCCGCCACCAGCACCACGTCGATGCCTCCCATCACCACCGCTCCTGGCCAGCCGCTCCAGAGCGATAGGAGGAGAACCAACGCCGTCACGGTTCCGGCGACCACCGCCTGACGGCGCGCCCGAGCCGTCCAGCGCAGCTCGCCCCGCCGCCCGAAGGGCCGGTTGGTTCCCCAAGGCAGGAGCGTCGCCAGCAGCAGATAGAAGACCCGGGAGGTGTCGCCGGGCCAGGCGGCGGCGATCGCCAGAACGATCCCCCCGAGACCCAGCCCCAACTGCCACCGCCAGTTGCCGCGCAGCCGGCGGAGCGCCGTGCGGACCAGTCGGTTCGGTTGGTACTCGTCCAGCTGCAACAGGTACAGCCACCCCTCAAACCGCTGCCTGGTCATCAACGCCGCCAGCAGCGTCAGCAGGATGGCCTGCCAGAAGGGGATGGTCACGGGATCAGAGTTTGGCGTCCACGAAGGAGTCGAAGACGGCTGCGAACCGCTGCGGCTCGTCAAGGAAGGGAAAGTGGCCGCTTCTCGGGAACTCCACCAGCTCGGAGGAGCCGATCAGCTGGCGCAGCCGCTTTCCGTAGGGGTCAAGCGGCAGCTCCGGGTCCCGGCCACCCCAGATGATCAGAGTTGGCATCTCCAGTCGTCGGGCAACCTCGGTGAGGTCCTCGTGGACCGCGCGCACCAGGACTGGGCGGAGCGGGCCGGCCGCCCGGTAGTCGGCGGAGCCCATCCGCTGCCGGAGCCATTCGACGGCGGGCTCGGCTACTCGGGCCGGAAGCAGCGTCTCCATGCTCTGCCGGAGAGCCCGAAAAGTTCGGACTCGTCCGCTCCGTCTACCTGGGGCTTCGGGCAGTCCGGAGGGAGCGCAGAGCAGAAGCCGGTCCAGCGGCGCCCCGGGGCCGTCGGCGAGCCGTAGCGCCACCCCACCGCCATAAGAGTGGCCGAGCACCGCGACGGCTGGCCAGTCTCGTCCGTGGATCCAATCCCGGAGCAGGCCCGCGTACCCGCCCCGGGTCCACTCGGTTACCCCCAGAGGGGACTCCCCGAATCCAGGCAGGTCTACTGCCAGCAGCCGGCGTGGAGTTTTGGCCAACCGGAGCAGCCCCACGAAGCTGGCCGCGCTGGCTCCCCATCCGTGCAGCAAGAGAGCTGGCGGATCCACGCCCTCGCGCTCCAGCCAGGTCACCTGTTGACCCCCGAGCACAGCGCTCTTTCGGGCGAGGCCGACCGAGCTGGGCAGGAAAGTCGGCATCGGGGATCGAGTCTAATCCGTGGCCGGAAATCCGATGCGCGGAAGTCTTTCCGAAACGGAGGTGAATTGCGCGGACTGGCATCCGACTCCAGGCGAGTGGAAACGGACGGAGCGCTGAGCTTCTGCTGAAGCGATAGGTGCCTAGATGCTAGAACCTGATGCTAAGATGCCGATATGCGCACTACGGTTCGGATTGCTGACGAACTACTGGACCGCGCCAAGGTCGTAGCGGCTCGGGAGGGAACCACGCTCTCCGCCGTGGTCGATGAGGGCCTGCGTCTCGCCGTAGGGCGGCGCGAGGCCCCGGCCCTCAGTAACGCAGAACCCCTGGCCACTTTCAGAGGCCGAGGCTTACAGGGGGGCGTGGACCTCGATGACACCGCCGCCATCCTCGATCTGATGGCCGAAGATGCTCACGCCTGACGCCAATGTCCTCGTCTATGCCCACCGCGAGGACTCACCCAACCACCTCGCCTACCGCGGATGGTTGGAGGAATTGCTGGCAGGACCTGCTCCCTTCGGACTGGTCGAGGTGGTCCTATCGAGCTTTTTGCGAATCGTCACCCACCCGCGCATTTTCGACCCACCGACGCCGCTCGATCAGGGATTCAAATTCGTGAATCAACTTCACACTCATCACCTCGCCGTCGTGCTCCGCCCCGGGATTGGGCACTGGAAGTTATTCGTCGAATTGGCGCAGAAGGTCGAAGCTCGCGGCAACCTTCTTCCTGCCGCTTATTTGGCAGCCCTGGCGATGGAGTCCGGCGCGGAGTGGGTTACCTCGGATCGCGACTTCAGTCGATTCCCCGGACTGAAGTGGCGGCATCCCTTGTCATCGGTGACCGGCTAGGCGCCTTCGAAATTGCGCCGGTGCGTGGAGTCGGCCAACCTCGGCGCCGGTGTCGCAGCCTTCGCCCCGAGAAGATGGCCCGCTACTTGGCCGAGGCTCAGACCTCTCAGCAGTGGCTCAGGGTCCGCGGGGTGCCGTCTGTTCTGATCACGAGATGATCCGACCTATGATTCCGCTGCCATGCTCGAGGAGGTGAGGGACCGGAGACCCGGTCCGCCCCGGGTCCTGGTGGTCGACGACGAGCCCGCCATCACCGATTTCATCAAGATCGGGCTGAGCCGGGAGGGCTTCGAGGTTGAGACCGCCCCCGACGGCCGGGCCGCCCTCGCCGCGGTGGACCGCTTCTGGCCAGATGTGGTGGTGCTGGACGTCATGATGCCCCGGATGGACGGGATCGCTCTCACCAGGAAACTCGCCCGCGATCCAAGGCGCGGCCTGGTGATCCTGAGTGCTCGCGACGACACCCACGACCGCATCCTCGGCCTGGACCTGGGTGCCGACGACTATCTCGGCAAGCCGTTCGAGTTCGGCGAGCTGCTGGCCAGAGTCCGCTCGGTGCTGCGCCGGCGCCAGCCGGAGCTCGCGGCTGTGCTGCGGGTCGGGGAGCTAGAGCTGGACCGCAGCACCCGCCGAGTTAGCCGCGACAACCGGGAGGTTCTGCTCTCGGCCCGCGAGTTCGACCTCCTTTCCTATCTCATGGAACATCAAGGGGAGGTGCTGACCCGAGACCGGCTGCTGAACGCGGTCTGGGGGGTGTCCTTCTACGGGGATGAGAACAATCTCGAGGTCTACGTTCGCTACCTGCGAATCAAGCTGGGTGACACCGAGCGCCAGCTGATCCAGACCGTTCGGGGGGTGGGCTATCGCCTCGCCGCCAGCTGACACCGCCATCCCCTGGCATCGGAGCCTGCGCTGGCGGCTGACCCTCTCCTTCGTAGGGCTCCTGGCGGTGTTGCTGGTGGTCGCCGGTGGGATCGAGTACTCGTTGCTCCGGGGCGCCATCCTCAGCAGTCGTGGGCAGAGCCTGAGGGCAACCTTCAACGACGGGCGTGCCGTCCTGTTGGCCGCGGAGCGGTCCCGGCTAAGGGCGGGGCGGGCCCCTCTTCCTGATTCGACGTTAGCCCTGAACCTCGTCAAGGTGATGGCGGACGCCGGTGTCACCGCCGCAGTCTTCTCTCCGAGTCTGAAGGAGGTGGCTTCCGCAGGCCCCGGCACCGCGTCCGGGGTGGAGACGGGAGTTACAGTGCCGACTCAATCCCAGAGTGACCTCCTGGCCGCTGCCCAGTACGACACCGTGATTGCGCCAAACCTTTATGGGAGTGGGTCGAACACGAGCCTGGTGATGGTGATCCCCTTGACCGGGCGCTTGGGCCGTCCGCTGGGTGCACGCCTGGGTGCAATTGAATTGGCCGAGCCGGCCGGTCCGATTCAGAGCGAACTCGGCTCCGCTGCCACTGTTTTGGGTGTGGGCGGAGCCGTTGTTCTGCTGATCGCCTTACTCATCGGGCTCTGGCTGACGGCCCGAGGCCTGGGTCCTCTCAGCCAACTCACGGCAGCCGCGCAGTCCTTGGGCCGGGGGGACTTGTCTCGGCGCATCGACTTGAAACCGCGGGGTAATGAGGTGGGCAAGCTGGCGCGGGTCTTCGACGAGATGGCGGGCAATGTCGAGCAAACCGTCAAGGAGCGGGCAGCCGCCGAGCAGCGGATGCGCCAGTTCATCGGCGACGCCTCCCATGAGCTCCGCACCCCCCTCACCGCCATCAAGGGCTACCTCGACGTGCTCCAGCGGGGCGCCGGGGCCAGCCCCGACGTGGTCCAGGCTGCCCTGCCGGTGATGTCCCAGGAAGCGGAGCGGATGCGCGCCTTGGTGATGGACCTGCTCACCTTGGCACGGGCCGACGCCGAGCGCCGGGTCGAGCTCCGACCAGTCGATCTGGGGGCTTTTCTGGAGCACTTCCTCGACGCGCGCCACCCGGCCGGTCCACTCAAGTTGGAGCTGCAGCCGGGACTGACCGCCCTGGCGGATCCCGACGCCCTGGCAACGATCGCCGGCAATCTGCAGAGCAACGCGGAGCGGCACGGTTTGGGGAAGGAGATCACCTGGTCCACCATCTCGCAAAGCGGTCTGGTCGGCCTCCGCTGTGCCGACCAGGGTCCCGGGATCGCCCCCCAGGACCTCCCCCATGTCTTCGAACGGTTCTTCCGTGCCAGCGGGTCGCGCTCTCGTAAGGACGGAGGCAGCGGGTTAGGCCTGGCGATCGTCCAGTCGCTGGCCGAGACCCAAGCCGGGCGCGTGTCGGTGAATTCAACGCCCGGGCGAGGAGCTCAGTTCACCGTGCTCTTGCAACCGGCGAACGCCACTACTTGGAAGCCTGCACAACCGCTGGTTTGAGCCCTTTGGCCCAGACATCAGCTCTGCGCTAATGCCGCCAGCTTAAGCACCGTGTTCCAGTTCCGGGCTGTGCCCCGGGACCCGAGCCGGCGCTCGATCAAGGTCATGGTCAACTTCGAGCGGCCGATCCCGTCGGGGTAGGTGGCGTAAATGTGTCGATCCCCGGCGGCAACGCGCTCGGGGCCTGGGGCAGCCGCCAGTGCGCGCACCCCGTCGGTACCAGGCGGGGACTTGAGGAAAACCACGACCACGTGGCTGGGATCCTGCCGGACCGACTCGGGGAAGGGGTTCTTGGCAATCACCGAGGACAACTCCTTAGCTGGCCGGACTATGACTTGGGTGCTCAGCCCCCACCGTGCAGTCGTCTCAGCTTCGAGTAACCCCTCCAAGGCGGCCCCGTCCGTCTCCGAACTGCCGAACACCACATTTCCAGTCTGGAGCAAGGTTCGCGGATTCCCCATACCCAGCTCAAGCAGCAGCTGGCGCAGTTCACCCATCGAGACCTTGGCGGTGCCGCCCACGTTCACCGCCCGCCACAGGGCTATCTGGGTCGTCATCGACACGTCAGTTGCTATCGCTCAACCTTCTGGTAGGAGATCGGCCCCACCGAACGAGTATCGCTCCCTGGAGTCCGTGCCGGCACGGCCACTCCACGCCCAGATCACCCGACAACTGCCAAGAGCCGGTGGTGGTTAGGCAGGTGTGGCGGGTCGCAGCCTGGCGGGACTCGAGCGCTCTGAATCGAACAGGGTGATATCACATTGAATAGATGGTATCATTCCGCGATGAGGCAGCTACTTCTGCGGGTGCCCGACGAGGTCCATCGCCGGCTGAGGGCCCGTGCCACCCGGGAGGGGCGGAGCGTGAACGCAGTTGCAACTGAGATCCTCGATGCCGCGGCCGACGCCGACGAGGGAGACCGGCGCGCCCGGTTACGAGCCAGAGCCGCAGGGCTCGGGCTCCTCCGTGAGATTCCAGCACAACCGGTGGGCTCGGCCCGCCGCCGACGTATCGTCGCCTCGACGAAGGGCACCGGCGCGATCCTCGATCGGTTGCTGGCCGAGGAACGCGAAAGAAAATGATCGTCTACCTCGACTCATCGGTCTTGGCGCGCGCCTACCTCAGCGATGAGGACGGGCACGTCGAGGCTGCCGCGATGCTCGATGATCCCGAACTGGCCCTGATCACCGGCACTTGGACGAGGGTCGAAGTCTCGGCTGCATTAGTGCGGGCGGCACGCACAAGTCGTGGTGACGAAGGTGGCCTACTGGCACTGCTCGACGCCGATCTCGCAATGGGGGGCCCAGTCACCGTGGTCACCGCAGCCCAGGATGACATCGAAACGCGGTCGCTCGCCCTAGTCCGTGCACATGCGATCAGAGCGATGGACGCCTGGCACTTGGCGACGGCCTCCATGGTTGCACCAAGCCTGGTTGAGCCCGGCGAGGAGGTCGGATTCTCCACCCGCGATCAAGCCCAGGCCAGGGTCGCTGAGGCACTCGGGCTACGCGCGATTTGATGCTTAGACGAGCGTTACCCGCCTTTCCCGTGGATCGCGCTGGCTAAAGTAAAGGGTCCTCCTCTCCCTGCGTTATCCGATCCAACCCGGCCAACCGCAGGACATCCGCAGTGCTAGCTGCAACCAGTGAAGCTGCCGTTTCCCCCGAATTCGTGAGTGCGCGATCGACGATGTGGGTCCCCACCCGGTAGCTGATCCAGCGGCAACCGTCGGTCTGGCTGTAACGCCAGTCATCATAACGGCCATGCGGCGTCGCGATCATTTCGGTGTGCCACCCCGCGGCGTCGACTGGATCGTAGGTTGCCCACAGCGGGCGAGCGCCTGCACCGTCCCTCTCAAACGCGGTGGCGAGACCCTCCATAACAGCGCCGTCGATAAGGGTACTTTCTCGATCTGGTAGCAGATGTTTTCGCGCCGCGTGATGACATTCGTGAAAGAGCAGTTCGCGAAACGACGTGCGGAATACCGGTTCCACCCCACCCGGATGCGCTGGATTGACAGACACCTCAATCAAGTCCTTGGTGGGAGTCTTATCTCCCGATCGGACTTCCGGAATCACGAAGTCTGTGGGCCACCCGGTCACCGTGAGCCTCTTGGTCGAGCCCCGGAGTAGCCCGCGAATCTCGGCCTCGGCGCCGCCAAGCACCTCGGCTACCAGGTGACGCTCGGCAGAAGTGAAGACATACGTATCCGTATCCAGGAAGACCAGTTGCATACGACGCAAGGTACGCGGCGTCCAGCCAGACCCACCGACGCCGGTTCCGGTCAGCCGGCGGTCCCGGTCCTCTCCACTAGCAGACGCACCACCCCGGGTTCGCACCACGGACCCAACTGCAGGACCCGGTCGCCGTCCTCGGCGCAGCTGCGCGGCACCGATTCGGCCGGCTCACCCTCATCCAGCAACACCTCCAATGGCTCGCCGGGAGCGAGCCGATTCAAGGCGATCCTGGTGCGTACGAAGGTAAGCGGACAGTCGATTCCGCGCAGGTCCAGCCGCGCCGGAGTGCGGGCGCCTGGGCTTCTTCTCACAGCCGATCGAAACTGCCGGTACGACGGCCCTGACGCTCGAAGTAGGCGAAGAGCAAGAAGGCGATCGTCGCCCAGACCACCCCTACCACCAGCTCACCCCAGATGTCCGGCCAAGCCGCGCTCAGGTGGTGGCCGGAAGCCAGCAGGCGGCCCGCGGCGATGCCGTGGGTCAAGGGCAGCACGTGGGCTACGAATTGGAGCACCCCAGGAAGCTGGCGCAGCGGCACCTCCACGCCGCAGAGGAGCAGCATGGCGAAGTAGGCGATGTTGGCGGTGAGCCAGATATCCCGCGCTCGCAAGCCGATCGAACCCAGGGCCATGCCGAATCCGGTACACGAAGCCGTGCTGATCAGCACAGTTAGGGCCAGCAGCGGCAGCGCCTGCGGGGTGGGTCGGAAGTTGAGGATCAAGGCCGAGACAAAAAAGCCGAAGGCGGTCGTCTGGAGGCCTGAAACCAACACCGGCAAACCCCGCCCCAGAAACAAGGCGATCCGGTTGGCGGGCGTCGCCAGGATCGGGCTCAGGGTCTGAAACTGGCGCTCGTTGGCGAGCGCCATCGTCATCCCGTAGATCCCTGACATGCTGCAGATCTGAATCGAGTTTCCGACCACAAAGAAGGTCGTCGAACCAACCCCGGTGGCTCGCCCCAGATAGACGAAGAAGAGGATCTGGAACAAGGGAGCGGCCAGCATGGTGGGGATGTACTGCCAGGGCGTGATCCAGTAGAAGAGAGCGCGGTAGGAGATCAGGCCGCCGATGAAGAAAACCCGCCAAAAGTTGCCGGTATTGCCGGTGCGCTGGAGCTCCGCCGCGCTCAATGGAAGGTCAGCGTGGCGTGAGCTCTTGACAGCCTTTCCACGTTGCTCACCAGCACCACCCCCAGCCCCAAGTAGGCCGCTGAAGCGACCACACACCAGAGCAAGGGGGTCCAGAGATTACCCCCCAAAGCCGCGCTGCGCATCGCCTCGATACCCCAGGTGGGAGCCAGGATGTAGGCCAGGTAATGAGTCCATCCCGGTAGCAACGAGAGTGGAACCACCAGCCCGCAAACGAGCCAGACCGGGTACTCGAGGGCGTTGGACAGGGCGTTGGCGTTGCGGTACAGGACAAAACTCGACCCCAGCACCAGTCCCAAAAGGCCCAGCGCCACCACCATCAGCACTGCGGCGAGCCCGAAACCCAATGGATCCACCAGGTGGATGTGGGCGCCGAAGATCAGCCAGCCCCATAACAGGGTCGCCCCCATCGAGTACAGCCCCACCGAGGCGGTCCCCAGGGTGATCCCCAGCAGCACCAGCACCAGGGGGGCCGGGGCCATCACCAAGGGCTCCAACATTCCCTGGTGACGCTGCCAGGAGAGTGCCCCGCCGCAGCCGAAGACTACCGTCGACCAGATTCCCATGATGCCCGCCCCCAGCGCGTAGTAGAGGAGGGGCAGGGTGCGGTTGCCAGCCTGCTGGTCAGCCATCGCGATGCTGGCAAAGATCAGCGGCTGGACCAAAGACACCATCACCACAAAACCTGACTGAGCCTGCATCTTTAGCTGGTACCACCAGCCCATGCAGACCTGCCGGGGCCAGCCCAGCGCCGCCGGGCCGGCACGATACAGATGACGGTTCAACTGGACCGCGCTCATGGCGCAGTCACCAACGCCACATAGGCGTCCTCGAGGGTGGGTTCCCGGGCGACGATTCGCTCCACCCTCACCCCTTCCAGGAGCTGCAGCAGCCGACCTGTGAGCTGGCTGCCCTCTCTCGCCTGGACCGTGAGCAGTTGAGCCTGTTCGCGAACTTCGGTGGTCACGTTCTCGACCTCCTGTAACTCCCGAATCCGCTGCACGGTCAGCTCCGGGACGCCGTAGGCCTCGATCTCAACCACGGTGCGGGCGGTGACCCCGGCCTTGAGCTGCTCGGGGGTGCCCTCCGCGACGATCCGCCCTTGGGAGATTACCGCGATCCGGTCACAGAGGCTGTCGGCCTCGAACATGTAGTGGGTGGTTAGCAGGATCGTCTTTCCGGCCCGGGCCAGCTCCTCGACCAGCTGGCGGACCTCACGCGCCCCGACCGGATCCACACCGATCGTGGGCTCGTCGAAGAAGAGCACCGGCGGATCGTGGAGTAGGCCCCGGGCCAGGTGTAACCGCTGCCGCATCCCGCGGGAGAACCCTTCCACCCGCTCCTTGTCACGGCCCGCCAACCCCACCAGCTCCAGGACCTCGTTGATGCGGCTGCGCTGTAGGCGCGGCTCCAGGGCGTAGAGATCGGCGAAGTAGCGGAGGTTGTCGAGCGCGTTCAGGCGGTCATAGAGACCGCGGTCGCCGCCGAAGACGTATCCGATCTGGCGGCGAACCTCGCGGGGCTGCTTGACCACATCCATCCCCAACACGTTGACCTGGCCCGAAGTGGGCAGCAGGAGGGTGCAGAGAACTCGGATAGTGGTGGTCTTGCCAGCCCCATTGGGACCGAGCAGTCCGAAGAGCTCCCCGGGCTCGACGCGCAGGGAGATTCCCCGCACGGCCTCGATCTCGAGGCGACGGCGGCGAACGGTACCAGTGGAGGTGCGGTAAGTCCGACGAAGATCGACGACTTCGATGGCGGGCTCGCCGCGGCGTGGTGCGGCTTCGGACACGGCGGCCAAGTTTACCGGGAGCGTGACTGGGGCTGAATCCATGTCGGCGGGAGACGCGGCGGGGCCCAGACCCTACCGCCGCTGGAGGCGCACCTCCAGGGCGTCGCGCAGCGCGTCCCCGACGAAGTTGAAGGCCACCACCGTCACCACGATGGCGATGCCGGCGGGGTAGATCAACCACCAGTAGCCGTCGGCGATGTAGGTCAAACCCGAGGCCAATTCCCCGCCCCAGTTGGTGGCTGGGGGGGGGACCCCGATCCCCAGGTAACTGAGGGTCGCCACGAAGATGATCGCGTCGGCGATCTGGAAGGTGGCATTCACCACGATCGTCCCCACCGTGTTGGGGATGATGTGGCGGAACAGAACCCGGCGCCGGCTCCCACCCATTACCGCCACCGCCTGGACATAATCCCGGACCCGTAGGGAGAGGGTCTCCGCCCGCACTAGGCGGGCCGGTACCAGCCAGGCGACCAGTCCGATGACGATGATCAATTCCGGTATCGAGGTGCTGAAGATGGCCCCCAGCAGGATCAGTGCAAAGAGGAATGGGAAGGCCAAAAGGGTGTCGACGATCCGCATCATCACCGCGTCCAGCAGTCCTCCGGCCAGCCCGGCGATCGCGCCCCAGATCACACCCAGTACCACCGCGATGAGCGCCGCCGCGAAGGCGATTTCCAAGGAGCTCTGGCCGCCCACCATCAACCGTCCCAGCACGTCGTAGCCCACTTCGTCGGTCCCGAGCGGATGCGCCAAGCTGGGGGCGCGGGTGGCGATGTTCGGGTTGTTGTAGATCTGTTGCGTGTGGTAGATGTCGGGACCTACGAAACAGAAGAGCACCATGAACACGATCACCACCAGTCCGACCGTGGCCAGCCGGTTCTGGAAGAAGACCTCGCCGATCATGCGCCAGACCGAGCCTGCGGTGACGACCTCCCCGCCTTCCGGACCCACCCCCTCAGACGGTGGCGAGAGTTGCGACGCCAGGCTCATGGCAATGCCTGTCTGGTGCGGGCGACGGCGCCAGCAGTTCCCGGGATTCCCATCACACGTAACGGATCCGCGGGTCGACCACGGCATAGAGGACGTCGGCGATGAGATTCCCCACCACGGTGGCGATCGCCACCACCACACTTACCCCGAGCAGGACCGGAAAGTCGTCGGAGACCGCTGACTGGAAGAACAGCAAGCCCATGCCGGGATAGTTGAAGACCGACTCCACCACGACCGCCCCACTCAGGATCCCTCCCAAGGAGAGTCCGATCAGGGTGATGACTGGAATCAAGGCGTTTCGGAGCACATGGTGAATCAGCACCGCGGGCGTGGACAGTCCCTTGGCACGCGCGGTGCGGACGTAGTCCTGGACTGTCTGTTCCAGGACCGAGCTGCGCATGTAGCGGCTGAAGAGCGCGACCGTGACCAGGGTCAGGGTTGCGATCGGAAGAACCATGCCGTTGAGCTGGGAAAAAACGCTCAACTGGTCCTGAGGCGCCTCGTAGGGGAGCCAGTCCAGGCTCAGGCTGAAGAGCCCGATCAGGAGAATGCCGAGCCAGAAACTCGGCATCGAGTAGAAGATGAATGAGAACCCGGTGAGGATGTAGTCGTCCACCTTGTTACGTCGCACTGCCATCACCACGCCGAGGGGAATGGCGATCAAGATCGCCAACACCAGCGACGCCCCTACCAAGAACAGCGTCTTGGGGATCCGCTCCGAAAGCAGAGCCGTCACAGGTTGATCGAGCTTGTAGGAGTAGCCCAGGTTGAGGTGGATGAGATTGTTCACCCAGATCCCGTACTGGACCGGGAGCGGCTTGTTCAGCCCCAGCTCAGTGGTGAGTTGGTGGACCGCCAAAGGAGTCGCCCGAGGACCCAAAATCGCCCGGACCGGGCTCCCCGGCAGCAGGTGCAAAAGGATGAAGGTGACGATGGTCACCCCCACCACCACGATCAGGGACTGGCCCAAACGGCGGACCATGAATCCGATCACTGGCGGCCGGTCCCGAGCTGCTCAGTGAGGGCGCTCATGACGCGAGCGGGACCCCGATACCCAGCAGAGGGTCCCCTTCTTTGACTGCCAGCGAGGTGACCAAGAAGACCACGACTCCGCTGGCGCTCGCTCTAATCTCGGCGATGGTATCCCCGAAAATGGTGCGCAACTCCCCCACCAACTGCCCCAGCTCAACCGCTTCGCCCACCTGCACCGTGGGATGGTAAGTGGCGGAGACGTCGGTCCTCTGCCACACCATCCGATCCATCTCCACCGGGGGCAGAGGCGACTCGCCGAGGGGATCGATCATCTTGAGATGGGCCATCACGTTCTGGAGCCCGCGCAGGTGGCGCTTCACCGAGAGCTCGTCGCAGACGCCCTGCTGGCCGATCTCCGCGATTATCGACGGCACGCCCAACAGGGCTCCGGCGGCGTAGGCGGCTCCGGGGACCGACTGCGGATCGACGCCCAGGGTGTGCTCGAAACCGTAGGCTGCCGCCAGCTGCCGGGAGCGCTCGGCCACAGCCGGATCGCCGGCCCTGGTCCACAGGGTGAATGGGCTGAGGGCTTCGATCAGGTCGCCACAGTGGGCGTCGACGTAGGCGTCCGACCCGTCGATCAGCTCAGCCAGCAGGAAGGCGGCGACCCGCTCGGCTGGGCTGCCTTGTTTATTCCCGGGGAACGAGCGATTCAAGTTGCGCCCGTCGCGGGGGTTGACATAGATGGAGCGCTCGTAAAAACCGGGGGTGTTGACCAGGATCACCGCCAGCAGCGTCCCCCGCAGCGTGGCCGGCTCCACCCAGCGGGTCAGGCGGGTCACTGCCTCGATGGGAACGTACTCCGCCGCGTGCATGCCGCTGGTCACCGCCAGAGTCGGTCCCCGGTGCTGCCCGCGGATCACCACCGCCGGCATCTCCCAGGCCGGTTCTAGACCGGGAACGGTGAGCTGGCCGCGACGGCGCTCACCGGGCTCTGCCGTCAGATCCGCAATCGAGGTTCTGCCCATCTGGCCTCCTCCCATCTCAGCTAGCGGTTAGCGGCGGCGGAATCTCTCCCCCCCGGCGGGATCGGCGCTCGTAGGGACTCCGAGTCGATCCAGCGGAGCACGATCTGCTCCAAGACGGCGAGCGGGACGGCAGCCTGGCTCAGGACCGCGCCGTGGAACGCCCGCACGTCGAAGCGGGTACCGAGCCGCTCTTCGGCGAGGCGCCGCAGCCGGCGGATCTCCCGGCAGCCGATCATGTACGCGAGCGCCTGGCCGGGCCAGGAGATGTAGCGCTGAATCTCGTTGGTGACGTTCGACATGGTGGTCGCGGTGTTGTTCCACATGTAGTCAATGGCCTGCTGGCGGGACCACTCCAAGTGGTGCATCCCGGTGTCCACGACCAGACGGCAGGCCCGCAAGGCATCAAAAGAGAGCATTCCGATCCGCTGCAGGTCTGAGGTGTAGAGCCCCATCTCGTCTGCCAGTCGCTCGCAGTACAGACCCCAACCCTCGATGTAACCGCACACCTCGGCGTCCAAGTGGCGTCGATATCTGGGCAATCCGGTCAAGGCTTGCGCCGAGGTGATTTGCAGGTGGTGGCCGGGGCTGCTCTCATGGAACGCCAGCGCTTCGTACTCATAGAGAAAGCGCTCGGCAGGGTCGGTGGTCAGGACGCAGTGAGCGCCGGGCCGGCCGCCGTCTGGGGTCGGAGGCCGGTAGTAAGCGAGGGCCGAGTTGTGCGCCTCGATGGGACTGATCTCCTCCACCACGCAAGCTGGCAAATCCATCTGGGGGAACCACTGGTCGCGCACCGCCTCGGCGCGGGCGAGGGCGGCGGTGATCACTTGAACGATCTGCTTGTTGTCGGAGAAGCGCAGCGCCGGATCGTCCCGGAGCCGGGCTCGAATTTCGCCAAGGTCGGTAGTGCCGAGCACTCGGCCGCCGAGCTCGGCCCACTCCCCTTCGAGACTGGCGATCCGCTCGAGTCCGATCTGGTGGATCTCCGCGGGTGAGAGATCGGTAGTGGTGTTCCGACGCACCGCGTCCCGATAACCCTGCTCCCCGCCGGGAATGAAGCTGATTCCCACCCGGCCGTCGGGCCGGGCCATCGGCAGCATCTCCTCCTGGAGAGCCACCCGCAGCCGGCCGATAGCCGGTCTCACCTGGCTCTCCACCAGCTCTGCGATGGCGGCTCGCCATCGGTCCTGGTGACCATCCTCGGGGAGGGCAACCTGCACCAGGAGGTCGGACTGAAGTGGTTGGCCTAGGTGGCCATCTAGCTGATCCAGGGCTTGCAGCACTCCGGAACTGGTGGAGAAGCGTCCGTCGGCGGCGGCCTGGCGATAGCGCTCGATCACGGCATCGAAGTACCCGCTGAGGAGGGAAAGGCGCTGCAGGTAGCCCTCCACAGCCGCCGGATTGCCGAGCGGCGCGGTCGGCACCGCCTGGAAGACCAGAGCTTGGGGCGAGACGTAACCAGCCGCCGAGGCGTTGCCCTCCCAAAGACCGTTCTCTAGGTCCGACCGTGCGCCCCACGCCAGCCGGCCCAGCACCGAATGGTTGGTGCGGTCGGACTCGTTGAGGCTCGGCTCATCGATGGTGGTCAGCCGCTCCTCGATGGCGGCGAAGCGGCGGGCGTTGATGGCCGCGCCAGTGCGGCTGGGATCGGACACCAGTGAGTCGAAACCCGGGACCCCCATCATGGTCGCGCTGAAGGGATCGGTCGAGTTCATCACCTGGAAGAACTCCTCACTGAGCTGTACCAGCACTTGATCTGGCGCTCGGCTGGTCACGGGGCTTGCCTCTGAGGACGGAGCCGGTGAGGCCCGCTGCCGAGGAGCCGCCAGAGCTGCTCCCAGGCCTGCATTCCCTCACGCAGCCGCCGGACGCGCAGGAATTCATTTGGCGCATGCAGTCGCTCGTCGGAGGTCGAGAAGGAGAAGAAGAGGGTCTTGGCGCCCAACACCTCCTCGAAGAGGACGGTGGCGGGCAACGTGCCACCGATCTTGGCCAGCAGTACCGGCTCTCCTGGGTAGACATGCTCCAGAGCCGCGCTGGCGGCCCGTACCGCCGGGTGCCCCGGGGAGATTGTGTAGGCGGCGACCCCGGCTTCGTCCACCTGGACCCGCACCGTTACCCCCCTGACCCGCTGGGCCAGCACGTGCTCGGTGATCGCCTGGAGGACCCGACCCGGAGCCTGGTCCGGCACCAGTCGGCAGGAGACATATCCGGTCGCGACATGGGGAATCACCGTGTACTTACCGCCCGCGCTGACCCCGTTTATCTCGAGCGTGGGCCGTTCCCAGAGACGCTCCAGGGTCGAGTAACCAGGCTCGCCGTGCAACTCCGCGAGCTGCAGCTGGCCCCGGTAGGCCCCGTCGTCGAAGGGGACAGCGGCAATCTCGTGGCGCCGAGCGGGGCTGAGCTCGGGGATCCCTTCGTAGAAGCCGGCCACCGCAACGGTCCCGTCCTCGGTGTGCAGGCTGGCCAAGATCTGGGTCAGGGCGTGCACGGGGTTGGCAACCGTGCCCCCGTAGCGGCCTGAGTGCAGGTCGCCCCCTGCCCCCTGAACCTCGATGTTCAAGCTCACCAGGCCCTTGGAGGCAACTGAGACAGACGGCTCGCCAGGGCGCCACATCGCGCCGTCCGCCGAGACAACCAGGTCGGCGGCCAGCATCTCCGCATGCTGGCGAAGGAAGTCCGGGAAATGGGGGCTGCCGATCTCCTCCTCACCTTCGAATACGAACTTCACGTTGAGGGGAGCCACGCCCTCCTGGGTTGCGAACGCATCGGCCACCCGGATCACGATGTAGACCGGGCCCTTGTCGTCGCTGACGCCCCGGCCCCGGACCACGTCGCCGTCGGTGGTCAGCTCGAAAGGCGGAGTGATCCACTCCGTCAACGCGCCGGTCGGCTGCACGTCGTAGTGACCGTAGACCAGGATTGTCGGCGCACCCTCAGGACCCGCCAGCTCGCCGACCACCACCGGATGGCCGCGGGTCTCGAGGACCCGGGCCTGAGCGAAATGCAACTGCCGGGCCAGCCAATCGGCGGCCTGGCGCATGGTCTCTGGTGAAGCGTCCCGGCTGACGCTGGGGATCGCGACGAATTCGGCCAGCTCGCGGAGGTAGCCAGCGTCGTCTCCCCTAAAAGAGAGCATGGCCACCGTCGATGGATAAGGTCTGGCCGGTTATCCACGAGGAAGCGTCGGCTATGAAGAAACGCACCCCGTTGGCGATGTCCTCGGCCTGTCCCAGCCGGCGGACTGCAATCCCCTCCAGCAGGGCAGCCTGACCAGCCTTGCCGTAGCTATCCCACTGGGCGATAGAAGTGGGATTGGAGAGGACGAAGCCCGGGGCGATGCAGTTGACCGTGATCCCGTACCTGCCGAGCTCGTGAGCCATCTGGCGAGTGAAGCCGATCTGGCCCGCTTTGGCGCTGGCGTAGGCCTGGATTCCGGTCAAGCTGACACTGCGTCCCGCCCCAGACGAGATGTTCACGATTCGGCCCCAGCCGCGCTGCTTCATCTCCGGGATAGCGGCCCTGGTGCAGTGGAAGGTGCCGGTGAGGTTGGCGTCCACGATCGCGTGCCACTGCTCGTCGGAGATCTCCTCAAGGGGATGGTGGACCTGGCCGACCACCCCGCCGGCGTTGTTGATGAGAACGTCGACGGGTCCCAACCCCTGGAAGTAGGCGCTTACCGCCTGCCCATCGGTCACATCTACATCGTCCTTGTCGATGCCGTGGACGGTCATGCCGTCCGCCTCCAGGGTGGCCGCGATGGCAGCGCCGATTCCGTGCGCGGTCCCGGTCACGACCGCCACCCGGGCATAGTGGCCGGCGCCCGGATCGACAACCAGCGACCGCAGCCGCCGGCTCACGGCCGGGGCTCCCAGGCGGCACCGATCAGCCGCAATACGTTGCCTCCCAGTACCTTCTGGATGTCCTGGTCCGGGTAGCCGTGGGTTACCAGCCAGCGCGCGATGTTGGGGAACGCCTCGGCCGGGCTCTCGAGTCCCTCGACCCAGGGGACCCGCTCGAACTGGAGCGGCGGATCGGGCTGGGGCAGGCCGTGGCCAAAGCGCCGGTCCATGACCCGGTGAAGCCCGACATGATCCCCGAATAGGGTGTCCGGCCCGAATGCGACGTGGTCGATCCCGGCCAGTTCGCAGCAGTACTCAAAGTGGGCCATGTAGCTCTCAATGGTGTGGCTCGGGTGGTCGCGCGAGAGAGTGGTGTGAGGCGCCGCCTCGATGCCGATGACCCCGCCCTTCTGGGCGCAGGCGAGGATGACGTCGTCCGGCTTCATCCTGGCGGTAGGCCACACGGCTCTGGCGCCGGCGTGGGAGATCGAGACCGGGGCCTGGCTGGCGTCGACAGTGTCCAGGGTCGTCCGGTCTCCGGCATGGGAGCAGTCGATCAGAATTCCGAGCTGGTTCATCCGGCGCACTGCCCGGCGGCCAAAGGAGGTCAGGCCGGCGTCGTCCGCCTCCTCCAGGCCACTGCCCAGGTTGTTGGCCTCGCTGTAGGTGACACCGACGGCGCGGATCCCGAACCCGTAGAGGATGTCGAGCCGGTCCAATTCGTTCTCGATGGGAGCGGCCGATTCCACCGCCAGGACGACTCCCAGCTGCCCCTGGGCTCGGGCTTCCTCGATGTCACCGACTCGGTGC
Organism: Candidatus Dormibacteria bacterium; assembly: GCA_050734135.1. Lineage (GTDB taxonomy): Bacteria > Chloroflexota > Dormibacteria > Aeolococcales > Bog-877 > Bog-877. Next base: position 26,844 of record JBOHUG010000077.1, on the reverse strand, counting down.
ACGATCCGCAGGAAATCCTGATGGGCCAGGTCGCAGAGCCGCATGCCCAGGTCGACCAGGGTGTCGTCCCACTTCCAGCCCATCAAGGAGGTGATCTGCCCTTCGCCGTCCGCCAGGTTGTCGAAGACGGCGTCCAGCCGAGACTGGCTGAGCCCCAGGTAGCCTGTGACATCGCGGCCGTGGCGGCGGTATTCGAAGAGCTGATCCGGGTCGGCCGGAAGGACGGAGGGGTGATCGTGGAAGGAGATGACCGGTCCCGCCTCCAGCAGCCGCTGGACGCGGGCTTCCTCGGCTTCCGAGGTCGGCACTGGGGACGCCGGCACCCGATCGAGCTCGTCGGCCAGCTCGAACACCCGGTAATCCTGGTGCGGGACCAGGTAGTCGTACGAGTGGTAACCGCGATAGGCGGTTGGTTTCATCCCCGACTCCGTCTCAGGTGGCGGCTTGTGACGTGGTGCGGCACCGGTGACTTCTGCCGGACGGCCCCGCTCACACCAGCATCGCCTTGATCGACTCCCGGGCGGACATGGCGGCGTAGCCCTCGGCGACCTGCTCCAGCGGCAGCGTCAGGTCGAAAACCGGGCTTGGATCGAGTGTTCCGGCCGTTACCCGGGAGATGAGATCGGGCAGGTAGCGGCGCACAGGGGCGATGCCCAGGCTGATCCTAAGCTGATGGATGAAGGGTTCGAAGAGGGGCAGCTGGGGCATGGTGTGGGGGACTCCGACGGCACCAATCGAGGCACCGTCGCGCGCCATCCCCAGCGCCATCTCCCACGACTCCGGTGTTCCGACCGCCTCCACCACGTGACGCGCCCCGAGACCGCCGGTCAACTCCCTGACAGCCTCGACCCCAGACGCGCCCCGGCTGGTCACGATGTCGGTGGCGCCAAAGTCTCGGCCGATCTGCTGCCGGTCAGGGTGGCGACTCATCAGGATCACCCGTTCCGCGCCCAGGATCCGGCAGGCCCCGAGAACCGCGCAGAGTCCGACGGCGCCATCGCCGATGACGGCCACGGTCGCGCCTTCCCCGACCTCGGCCAGGACCGCCGCGTGCAGGCCGGTGGCCATCACGTCAGTCAGCCCGAGGAGCGCTGGCAGGAGCTCCTCTCCGACCTCGGGCAGACCGCCGGCGACCGCCACCAGGGTGCCATCCGCCTGGGGCACCCGCACCGCCTCCCCCTGCCCGCCGTCGGTGTCAGGGGCGCCGAAGGTGCCGCCCTGGAGGCATGAGGTCTGGAGCCCATCGAGGCAGTACTGACAGCTGTTGTCGGACCATTGAAACGGCGCGACGACAAGATCTCCGACGGAGATCGTCGTGACCTCGGCGCCGATGGAGTCGACGATCCCGATGAACTCATGGCCGAGTCGTGAACCTGGCGCGCGCTGGATGATCCCGCGGTAGGCCCAGAGGTCCGAGCCGCAGACGCACGACCGCAACACCGTGACCACCGCGTCCTTGGCTGATCCCAAAGTGGCGTCGGGCACGTCGTCGACCGCCACCTGGCCCGCAGAGTGGTATATCGCAGCTCGCAATCAGCCACCCCTCGGAAATATGGGGCAGAGGTTCATCTGGCGACCGGCTCCCGGCGGGGGACGTCGAGGACGGCTTCAACTCGGGCGGCGGCGGCGAGCAGCGCCGCATCCTCGCCGAGGGGGGCCGCCAGCTGTAGCCCGATGGGCAGGCCGGTCTCGCTCCACCCGCAGGGCAGCACCAAGGCCGGCTCTCCTGTCAGGTTGAAGACCTTGGTGAACCTCCCTTCCAACTCGCCTTCCACGGTATCCAGGGGAGGGGTAGTCAGCGGCGCGAGGAAGGGAAGCGCCGGAGTGAGCAGGACATCGATGTCGGAGTAGAGGGAAGCCACCTCCGGCAGCAGTTCCTCCCGGCGACGGCAGGCCCTTTGATAGGTTGCGGCCGTGGTCTTGGCCGCCAGCTCCAAGAGGCGCAGGGTCTCAGCGCCAAAGTGCTTGGGGTTCTCGGCAACCCGGGTCCCGTGGATCTCCCAGATCTCCCAAAGCAGGACGTCGTCGTAGATCTCAGCCATTGCCTCAAGCTGGCGGCCGTCGAGCTGGCGCACCGAAGAGCCCGTCTCGGTCAATCTGTCCAGGCTACGGCGCAGCGCGATCTCGATCTCCGGGTCGAGGCCCTGCAAATGCTCCTCGACGATGCCGATCCGCAGCTTCTGGGGCACCTCCCGGGTCGGCCCCTCTGTGAGGCCGGCCAGCGCCCTCTCAATGACCGGGACGTCGCGGCCGATCAACCCGATGTGGTCGAGGGAGTGGGCGAGTGGTTGCGTTCCCTCGACCGGCAGCAGCCCGAAGGAGGGCTTGAGCCCCACCACCCCGCAATAGGCGGCCGGGACCCGGATCGATCCGCCAGTGTCGCTGCCGAGGGCAAGTGTGCAGACACCGACCCCGACCAGCGCCGCCGAGCCCCCGCTAGACCCTCCGGCGGTGCGTTCTGGGGCGTACGGGTTCAGCGTCTCCGGCACCTCGGAATGGAGCGCCCCCGCGGCGTACTCAAGGAGCGAAGTGGTGGCGAAGACGTCGGCGCCGAGGCGGCGAAGCCGGCGCACCACCTCCGCGTCCGCTTTCGCCGGCGGCCCGGCCATATCCTGGGGATTGCCATTCCCCCTGGGGTATCCGGCGACGGAAATCAGATCCTTCACCGCCACCGGAACCCCGTGCAGGGGACCCTCTATAGCACACTGCGGTGCTGGGATCAGCTGCACCACCGCGTGGAGTTGCCGTCCCAACCGATCGGCCCGCTCATAGGCGGCCAGCAGCTCTAGGTTGGCCACCTCGCAGGTCCGTTCCCCGCGCTCGATCGCTTGGATCAGCTTCCCGGTCAGGGTGGTGAGCGGGCCCTTAAGATCGTGGAGTAGGTCGTCGACCTCGGTCTTGCGTCGGCGCACCATCAGGTCGCGGTAAATGCCGCTGTGGGACTTGGCGCTGGTGCGGTTGAAGGTCACCAGTCGGGCCAGGGAGTTCTCGAGGTCGGCCGGGTCGAAACCGTCGAAGCACTCCGGGGTGACGGGGGCCTGCGCCAGTACCTCTCGAGCGATCGCCAGCATCAGCGGCTGCCAGCGGGGATCCTCCAGCGAATCGGCAATCGAGAGGTCGGAAACGGCGCCCGCGTAGAGCATCGCCCCGTACGCCTCCTTGCCCCAGAGAAAACCCATGATGTTGGCGGTCGGCTCGGCGTAGGGCAGGGTCGCCCCCAGGTCGCGGACCCGGTCGGTTATCTCTCCCAGGCGCGGCTCCCCAACCCGAAAAGTTCCGATATTGCCCTGCATGATTCGCCCCGGGGCCATGACGTCAGCGCCGAAATTCACGAAGCTGGCGAGGAGCCGGTCCCAACCGACCACCGCCGCCAGCGAGTCCTGGGTCAGGCCGTTCTGGAAGCTGACCAGGTAGCCGTCGCGGGCGAGACGACCACGGAGCGGCTCCACTGCCGCCCCGGTGTGGTGGCTCTTGACCGCAATCGCCGCATGTTCAATCTGGTTGGGAAGTTGGTCCGGGGTGACGGCGCGGGCGCTGACGGTGAAGCTCTCCACCGGCCCCTCGATCGTCAGTCCGTCGCGGTTGATCGCCGCCACGTGCAAAGGATCCGCGTCGCAGAGCAGCACCTCGTGGCCGTCCCTGATCAGGTGGGCTCCGATGGTGCCCCCGATGGCGCCAGCCCCAATGATCGTCAAGCGCATGTGATCAGTTCCTGGTGGGTCGATTGGAATCTCGGGACTGGACTGGGAGCGAGACAGGGGTCCGGCCACTGGGCCGGGCCCCTGTCCGCGACCGCGCCCCGACAGGGGCTAGGGCCGCGTCGTCAGCGAGGGTGGCTCAACCGATGTGGTAGTCCTGCGGGTAGAGGATGTCGTACACGTCCTGAGGCAGGAATCCCTTGAGGTTGTTCTTGTACATGGTGAACTGCTCTGGCACATTCGGCAGGTAGAGTCCAGGAAGGTTCTCTGCGAGGAAGTTCTGGTACTTCACCAAGGCTGTGTGCTCGGTTGCCGCATTCGGGGCCGTGTTGGTGGCCAGGATGTTCTTGTCGTTGGTGGGGTTGGAGTAGTCGCCCACGTCGCTCCCAGCACCGGTCTCGAAGATCTCCTCGCCAGTCGGGAAGAAGTCGGGGTCGTAACTCCAGCCGCCAATCCAATTGGCGATATCCCAGTTGGTGCACGGTGTGGTGTAGGTGCAGCCATCGTCCATTGTCCCGATGACTGTGGCGAACGGTTCCTGGGAAATGGTCAGGGTCATGCCCGCCTTGGACTTCATGACTGACTCGTAAGCATCCATCTCGTTGGTGGCTTCCTGGCTGCCCGACGCCAGGATCATCGAGAAACTCGCCTGCTGACCATTCTTGACTTCGGCGCCACATTCATCAGCGGCGGTTCCGGGCTTGACGCATGATGTCTGGCCCCCGGGTACCACCTTCCAACCGTGGTCCTTGAGCAGGGCCACGGCCTTGGACGGGTCGTAGGGATAGACCTGGCCATGGGCTTCCAGCGGACTTTCATCGGCGTTGTTGGGCGGGTAGGTGGGCACCGGGCCATTGTCGACGGTGCCCTGAGCGTCGTTGAACTGATCGATCCATTGCTTCTGGTTGATCAGGTCCTGCATCGCTTGGCGGAAGTAAAGCTGGCGGAACATCGGTCCCACCGTGGGACTGGTGAAGTTCAGACCGGCGTACACGAATCCGAACAGGTACCACGGATTGAGGCTGTACTTCTCTTCTCTCTCGATGGAGGTCTTCTGCGCATAGTCCTCAGACGGAAGATAACCAATCGTCACCGCGCCGCTCCGCAGAGCATTGAATTCAGCGGCGTTCGATGTGTACGGCTCTTCTACGAAGGCGCTCACGCTGGGCTTGGGGGTTCCCGAGTACTTCTTGTTCGGCACGAACTTCGCGTAACCGTCAGTGGTGAATTGATTGAGCAGGAACGGTCCGTCCACCGTCTTCCAGAAGGGATTGGTGGCGTAGGTGCTGATGTCAGAAGCCTCGTCGTTGATGAGGGCGGCCACCCCCAATGCGCCGGTGGTGGCGGTGCCAGGATTCACCGGCACGTAGGAGGCCGGCGAGGCGCCGGGCAGAGCCGTTCTGGCCTCGGCGCTGGTGTCGTAGTCACCCACCGGACCAGCGGTCGACAGCTCGTCCCAGGACGCGGTCGGGAGCGGATAAACCTGGCTCAATTCATTGAAGAGAACCCACGTCGGGTTGTAGGAGGCGTTGAAGGTGAACTGGAGTGAGTAGGTCCCGGTTTGGGTGTAGCTGACCACGTTTTCCGGGAAGCCGCCGGGGACGGCGGCGAACCAGCCTGGTCCAGGGTTGGTGCTGGTGCCCACTGTGGGGGCATTGGGATCCGTGACCGCACTCAGCAAGTTCATCCAGAGGATCACATCGCGCGCGGTAATCGGCTGGCCATTGGACCAGACCCAGTGCTTGAGGGTGACGGTCGCCACCTTGTCGCTGTCGGTGAACACCGGCGGATTGGCAACGCTGAGCTTCTTGTTGAGCTCCGGCTGGCCATCGCCGCCGAACCAGTAGAGGGGGAGGTACATGAAATTGGAAAACTGGTAGAGATTGGCGTTCGACTCGTGCTCCGCGCTCATCAGTGGTGAGATGTAGGTCGGTGGCGTGCCCGCCAGTTCAGCGAAGGAGACCACCCCCCCTCCCTGGGACTTGGCCTGGGTGGTGAGACTGCCGAGGGGCACGAGCATGATGGCCGCCAAGGCGGCCACCCCCGCCACTCGTCCGATCGACCGCGGTATGCCAAATCTCATCGTGGTGTCTCCCAAATTGAACCTCGAAACATTTCGACCCTCACCGATTCACTCAATCGCAAAGCCTGGACCCGTGGCCATCCCCTGAGCCCACTTCTCCCGAAACGGCTGGCCTGGTCGGGCGCTGGCGCGACACCGCCGTTCAACACGATACCGATCGTAGTCAAGGAGATCCGGTCTTCAGGAGATCCTCCCGTGGCCCACACCTCCAGCTCAACTGCTCACGTCCGCCTATTGCGGGTGGCGAGTCTGAATGATAGCCGTATTGCGCCCGAAGGTTATCATGGGAAGGCACACCGAGGGGGGGTGCTTGCCTGGTGACAGCCAGAACACCAACTGACTTTACTAATGAAGCCGCCTTTGGTCAGTTCGTGCCGCCGCACCAGGCCGAGGTTCGGGCAGGCGGACCCTCGGATTGGGCAGGCCGGACTGGGAGGCACGGTCATAATCACAGGCAAACGCGGTCGGCTGGGGCAGCAACTCGGCCAGACCGCAGGGAGCGGCGGGCAGGAAACGTCTTCGGGGCGCGCAGCCGGGTCTATTCCTCAACCACCCCCTTCTCGCCTCGGGTCAACTGAGCTGTGAGCCCGCGCCTGGTCTTCCACAACGCCTCGATCCTCGACCCGGATGCTGGCGCGCTGAGCACGGGCAGCACGGTGGTGGTCCAGGACGGGACGGTCCTCGAAGTCAGCGACGGTCCCGGTCACCCCGGCGCCGATCGGGTGATCGACCTCAGGGGAGCCGTGCTGATGCCGGGGCTGATCGACTGCCACGTCCACGTGACTGTGGTCACCTCAGACGTCTGGGGAATGGCGGAGTGGTCGCCGGCCTACGTCACCGCCCGCGCCAGCCACGTCCTCCGGGGCATGCTTCAGCGCGGCTTCACGACCGTCCGCGACGTGGGAGGCTGCGACTTCGGTCTCGCCCAGGCGGTGGCGGACGGCTACTTTGAGGGCCCCCGGGTGGTGTACGGGGGGAAGATGCTGTCCCAGACTGGCGGAGCCGGGGAGTGGCGCGGGCAGGGGCGGGTGGCCTACGACCCCCACTACAACAGCCCGGCCCTGGCCAGCCTCTGCGACGGGGTGGCCGAGGTGCGCAAGGCAGCCCGGGAGGAGATCCGCCGGGGAGCTTCCCACCTGAAGCTGTACCTGAGTGGGGCGGTCGACGCCCCCAGCGACCGCGTCAACTCCACCCAGTTCTCCCTGGAGGAGATCCGGGCCGTGGTCGAAGAGGCGGAGTCGGCCAACATCTATGTGGCCGGCCACGCCTACAGCTCGCGGGCGATCAATCGCGGACTGACGTCAGGGGTACGCACCATCGAGCACGGAAACCTGATGGACGCCAGCAGCCCGCCACTCTTCCTGGAGCACCACGCCTACTACGTGCCGACCCTGGTCACCTACCGCGCGTTGGCGGAGCACGGGCAAGAGCAGGGGGTGCCGGCGGCGGCTTTGGCCAAGCTCCCTCAAGTCCAGGAGGGCGGGCTCCAGGCCCTGGAGTTGTGTCACCGGGCCGGCGTGGCGATCGCCTTCGGCAGCGACCTCCTCGGGGAGATGCATCGGGAGCAGAGCCTGGAGTTCACCCTCCGGTCAGAGGTACAGCCAGCCGCGGAGATCATCCGCTCCGCCACCACCGTGGCTGCCCGCCTCTTGCGGCTGGAGGGTCAAGTAGGCCAGGTGGTCCCCGGGGCGAGGGCGGATCTGTTGGTGCTCGACGCCGACCCGTTGGAGTCGGTCCAGATCCTGAGCCGGCCGGAGCGTCACCTCAAGCTGATCATGAAAGCGGGCCAAGTGGTGCGCGACCTGCTCACCGCCTAGATGGGGCTGCTAGCGCTTGGCGATTAGCTGCAGCTCGAGACAGGCCTCCCGGGGCAGCTCCGCCACCCCGACCGCAACCCGAGCGTGATGGCCCTTCTCGCCGAGCACCTGGCGGAGCAGATGAGAGGCCCCGTCAACCACCTCCGAGTGGCGGGCGAAGTCCGGCGCGGAGTTCACGTACCCGGTGAGGAGGAGCAGTCCCGTGATCCGGTCCAGCTTGCCGGCGGCGGCGGCGAGCAGCGCCAGCAAGGAGAGGGCGCAGGTGCGAGCAGCCTCGGCCCCCGCCTCGACCGTGAGATCCGCCCCCAGCCGACCCCGGATCACCTTGCCCTCCCGCATCGGGAGTACTCCCGAGGTCACGATCAGCTCCCCGGAGTAGGTGAACGGGACATAGGCGGCGATCGGCGCTGGGGGTGGGGGGAGCTCCAGCCCCAACTGGGCCAGACGCTCTTCGGGGGTGTCGCCCGGGACCTGCTCGATCACGGGGGCGCCTCGGCGTCGAGCCGCTGGCGCCGGCGCCTCAGATAGATGGTCAGGAAGAGTCCTCCCAAGATCAGCACTACGATAACCGCGATCAGCACCCCGAGCGGGATTGCGGGGCCGCCGGACGACTTCTTGTGATGGTGACTCGGAGTGGTGGTGGGAGTGGGCGTGGGCGAGACCGCGACTGAGATCGGGGTACCGGAGCTGGAGCGCAGCGCCACTGGCCCGGGAGCTGTGGTGTCGAGGGCGCGGGCCTCACCCCCTTCCCGGCGGAGCGGGTTCCAAACCGAAGCCAGCACCGTGAGCGGGGTGGTGGAGAGCGCGGAGAGCCCGGTCACCTCGGGGCTGGGCAGTCCCTGCTGAAAGGCAGCCCAGGTGCCGCCCCCGTTGACGGTTCGCTGGAGTCCTCCGCCGGTGCTGCCGCCGTTATCCCCGCCGACGTAGATGACGGTGGGGTTGTTAGGGTCGAAAGAGATCGCGTTAACCGACCACAGGGCACCCCCGGCCAGGGTCTGAGCCTGCCAGGTGTTGCCCCCGTCAGCGCTCGCGTAGAGCCCTTTCAGACTCCCCACCAGGACGGGTGGCGTGGTGCCTCCCTTCACCACCGGCCCGGCCGCCATGGAGAAGACCGGCGCCCCCCCGGGATCACCGCCGGGGACCGCCTGCCAGCCGGAGTCGGCCCCCACCGAGAGGGAGCGGTAGAGGTTGTTCTGCTGCGCGGTCTCGTCCGACCCGGCGATCACCCCGAGTGGCGTGTCGGCCGTGATGGCCACCGCCGAGATACTGAGGGAACTCAGCCCGGCCTGCTCCCAGGCGGTTCCGTCGCCACTTACGTAGACCCCCTGCTGGGTGCCCAGCACGATCGCTGTCGGACCGGTGGCGATGGTCCGAACGTCCAGGCTCTTGAGGCCGGTGTTCACAGCTTTCCAGCTCACTCCGCTGTTGGTGCTGCGGAAGACCCCGGCATGAGCGGTTCCGGCGTAGAGCACTGACCCCGAGCTGCCGTAGGCGAGCGTCCAGCTGAACTGACCGAGGGTGCTGGCGGTCCAGGTCTGGCCGTCGTCGCTGCTGACCCACACGCCCCGGCTGGTGGCGGCGGCCAGATCCTGCGGGGTGCTCGGGCTGGCAACCACCTTCCAGACGGTGGCGTGGGCGGCGCTGGAGATGGGAATCGGGGTCAGCGCTGTCCACGGCCCCGAGCTGGCCGCGGCCGCAGTCAGCAGCGCCGCCGCCACCATCCCCAATGCCAGGACACTCGACCCCAGAGCGGCGCCCCGCCGCCAGAGCGGGAGTCCGTTCTGCGCTACCAAGCTGCCGGCTCGATGGTCTGGTCGCGGCCGGCGCCGACCGATATCCAGTCCACCCGGGCGCCCGCCAGCTCGGCGATGCGGTCCAGGTAGCAGCGGGCTCCGGCGGGCAGCTCGGGAAGCCGGCGCGCCTCTTTGGTGGTGCACTGCCAGCCGGGCAGCTCCTCGTACACGGGCTCGAGGTGCTTTAGATGGGAGATGTTGGCCATGGGGTGGTCTTGAGGCTCCCCTTTGCTGCGATAGCCGGTGCAGATGCGGATGACCTCGAGCTCGTCGAAGACATCGAGTTTGGTGAGTGCGATGGAGTCGATTCCGTTGACCCCGACCGCATAGCGGGCGACGCAGGCGTCGAACCAGCCTACCCGGCGGGCGCGCCCGGTCGTGGTCCCGTACTCTTGGCCGCGCTCGCGGAGGTACTCACCCAGCTGGTCTTCCAGCTCGGTTGGGAAGGGACCGTAGCCGACCCTGGTGGTGTAGGCCTTGAAGACCCCGATCGTCCGCCCCACATGACGGGGGCCGATCCCCGCCCCGGCCAGGGCCCCGCCCGCCGAGGGGTAGGAGCTGGTGACGTAGGGATATGTCCCCAGGTCCAAGTCCAGCATAGTCCCCTGGGCGCCTTCCAGGATCACCCGCTCACCCCTTGCCACCGCCCCCTGGATCAGCGGGTAGGGGTCGCGGATGAAGCGGTCCAGGCGGTGGGCGTAGTCGGTGTACTCGGAGAGGATCTCGGCCACGGTGAACGGGGGGGCGCCGTAGAGGCGAGTCAGGGCGTCGTTCTTGAGGGGCAGGACGAAGTTGAGCTTCTTCTCCAGAAAGCGCAGCTTCTGGAGGTCGCCGACTCGGAAGCCGATCCGGCGCACCTTGTCGCTGTAGGCGGGACCCACCCCGCGGTAAGTGGTACCGAGGCGATCATCTCCCCGGGCGCCCTCCTCCATCCGGTCCAGAACAGGGTGGTAGGGCATGATCATGTGGGCCCGCTCGCTGATCACCAGGTTGTCCAGGTTGGCTCCCTGAGTCTCCAACGCCTCCAGCTCCTGCAGCAGCACCTTGGGGTCGAGCACCACCCCGTTGCCGATCACGCAGATGGTCTTGGGATGGAGGATGCCCGCCGGAATCAGGTTGAATTTGAAGGTGTGGCCGTCCACCACCACGGTGTGGCCGGCGTTGTTGCCGCCCTGGCTGCGGATCACCATCTGGGACGACTCCGCCAGCAGGTCGACGATCTTCCCCTTCCCTTCGTCGCCCCACTGTCCCCCAAGGCAGATCACGACGCTCACCGCCTGGACTCACTCACCCGGCGGCTCATGGTTCCGATCCACGTCGTGGAAGGCGGTCTGTCCGGCGTTGAAGAAAAGGTTGATCCGGTCCACCGGGCCGTTTCGGTTCTTGGCGATGTCCAACTCGGTCAGGGCCGGGTCCTTGCCTTCCTCATGCATCCCGGGGCGGTACAGGAACATCACGATGTCAGAATCCTGCTCGATGCTGCCCGAGTCCCGGAGGTCGCTCAGCTGGGGGCGGCGGTCGGTGCGCCGCTCCGACTCCCGGTTGAGTTGCGAGACGGCGATCACCGGAACGTCCAGTTCGCGGGCCAGGCTCTTCAGCCCGGCCGAGATCTCCGAAACTTCTTGGGCCCGGGAGTCGGAGCGGGTGGTGGCTCGCATCAGCTGCAGGTAGTCGACGATGAAGAGGTCGACCTTGTTGGCGGCCCGGAGCCGCCTGGCCTTGGCTCGCATCTCGATCACCGAGAGGGCGGGGGTGTCATCGATGTAGATGTGGGCCCGGCTCAGGGTGTCCATCGAGGTGGCGATCCGCTGCCAGGTGTTATCGGCGAGCTGGCCGGTGCGCAGCCGGTAGGAGTCCACCCCCGCCTCGCTGCAGAGCATCCGCTGGACCAGGGCATCCCGCGACATCTCCAGGCTGAAGAGGGCCACTCCGTGCTGCCGCAGCACGGCGGCGTGACGGGCCACGTTGAGGACGAAAGAGGTCTTTCCGACACCGGGGCGGGCGGCGACCACGATCAGCTCCGAGCGTTGAAAGCCGGAGGTGACGGCGTCCAGCTTGCCGAAGCCACTGGCGACCCCGGTAACCGAGCGCTTGGCTCGTTGGTTGTAGGCGTGCTGCAAGGTCTCCCAGGTCTGGGGCAGTCGCTCGGCGATCGACTCGAAGTCGCTCTTGACCCGGCCCCGGTCGGCCACCTGGAAGACGGTGCGCTCCGCCTCTTCGATTGCCGGCTGGGCCTCCAGGCTCTCGTCGAAGCCCAGGTCGGCGAGCTTTCCCCCCGCGGCGATCAGGCGGCGCTTCAGAGAGTGATCGGTGACGATACGGGCGTAGTACTCGACGTTTGCCGCGGTGGGGACTGACGCCGCCAGCGAGGTCAGCACTTCCAATCCGCCCACCCGCTCCAGCGAGCCCTGGCGCTCCAGCTCGTCCGCAAGGGTCAGGGTGTCGATCGGGGTGCCTTGGGAGAAGAGGTGGAGCATGGCCCGGAAGACATCGGCGTGTGAGGCGAGGTAGAAGTCGTCGGCGTCCAGCTTGCCCACCACCACCCCGATCTGGTCTTTGTCGAGGAGCAGGGCCCCCAGCACGGAGCGCTCGGCGTCGATGTTGTGGGGGGGGAGCCGCAGCGGGGTGGCCGGCCGGAGCTCCGGCCGGGCGCTCACGCCGCGACGACCCGGACTTTGATCCGAGCCTCGACCTCAGAGTGGAGTTTGGCCACGGCCTGGTGCTCACCCACCTCGTGGGCGGGCTCGAATTCGATCTTCCGGCGGTCGAGGACGACTCCCAACTGGGACTCGATTGCCTCCGCCACGTCGATGTTGACCACGGCCCCGTAGAGCTTTCCGGACTCTCCGGCCCGGGCAGTGATCTCGACGATGGTCGCCTCCAACTTTCCGGCGGTCGCCCGAGCCTCGGTCAGCTCCGCCTCCACCTTGTGGCGCTGGCGGTCCCGTTGCGCTCTGATCTGAGCCTCGGCGGTCGCCCGGGCGGGCTGCGCCAGCCGGTTGGGCAGAAGAAAGTTCCGGGCATAGCCGTCGGCCACTTCGCGGACATCTCCGGCCAGTCCGGTCCCGGCCACGTCCTTGATCAGGATGACCTTCACGTCAAGTGCTCCTCGTTATTGGTCGGCAGGGGGCCTGAGGACCCGGCCGCATCGCCTGCCGCCACAGTCCGCCCCCCAGCAGGCGAGGGTGAACGGTACCAGGGAGCAGCCTCGGCTGGGGGTCGGCCTGCGGGCAGGGAACGAGGAGGACGACGGCCCCGTCCCGGCACGGTGCGAACCAAACCCGAGAGCCGGCCGGCGGCGACGACTCCCTGCTTCAGATCCAGGTCGAATCGGCTCCGGCCGGCCCGGATGTCGGCTTCGATCGACTCCCGGAGCTCCCTGGGCGCCTGGGCGTTGAAGGTCCGGACCGCCAGCACGGTCAGGGCGATGGCATCCATCTGACCCAGCACCGGCACCCAGGCGGGAAGGTCGATGGCGGGGTTAAGGATCAGTGCCAGGGAACCGAGCAGGGCCGCCTTCAGGGGGGCGGGCGTCCTCGGATCGCGGGCCAAACAGTAGGCAACACGGAGCTGCTGGGGCAGCTCCAGGACCAACAGACGGAGCCGCTTCAGGCGATTGATGGCAGCCACCTTGAATTAGTCGTGCACGTCCCCCGACCAGGCCAGTCTATCGGTACTCCAGACCACCATGGCCCACCTGACAGGTCGCCAATGAACCCCAGCGACGGACGTGGATTCACATGGCACCACTCCCTGCTCGTCGCTCACGCGCAGGCCGCACCGCGAGATACGCTCGCCATCATGATGGTTGATGCGATGACGCGAACCACGATCGACCGGCAAGCGGAACTCCATCGAGCGGTCCGGTCACTCGCGTACGACCGGGGGCGGAGCCTGAGCCGCACTGTTGCAGAGCTGGTCGCGAAGGCCCTGAGCCCCGGGATCGCGACCGGGTGCCTCGGCCATGACTCAGTGACCGGGCTGCCGCTGGTTCGCCTCGGTAAACCGATCACTACGGAGATGGTTCGAGCTGCCGCGAACGAAGAGTGAGCCGGTAGTGACCCATCTACCTGACGGCAATGTGCTGACTGCGCTGGCGGTTGAGGACCACGTCCATCACTTGGCCGCCACCCATTGGTGGACTTCGACTGTCCGCCTAGTGGCGACCTGCCCGATCACCCAGGGAACCCTGCTGCGCCTGCTCGTGAGGCAGGGGTTGGAAGGGAGGCAGGCGACGCTGCATTGCGAGAGTTGACCGCCCATCCGCGGCACACGTTTTGGGCCGATGAGATCGGCTACGAGTCGGTGGACCTGACCCGAGTTGCCGCCCCGGCCAAGTGACCGACGCCTACCTCATCGCCTTGGCTCGACTCCGGGGAGCTCAGCTGGCGACCTTCGACCGCAATCTAGCCCAAGCGGCCCCGGACGTTTCCCTCCTGATCCCGGTCGGCTAGCAGCACGGTAGGCAGGCGAGACGGCTGGCGACGCCGGCGTCGGCGCTCAGCGTCCTGGGCCAGTCAGTGAGCGACGCCGATAACCTGCTGATAGGTTTCCGGCCGGTCCGCCACGCTCAGCATGAGGTGAGCCAGGTCGGAGCGCGACACCCGCAACCCCCGGCGGAGATTTCGGCCGTTAGCGGTTCGGTACACGCCGGTCAGCGGCTTGTCGGTCAGCTGGGGCGGCCGGATCACGGTCCATTCCAGATCGCTGTCGGCCAGCGTGCTCTCCATAACAGCCAGGTCCTCATAAAGCTTCGGAACCACCGCCTTGATCAGGGGACTCATCAGATAGCGCATGAAGATTCCGTCGCCCGGGTCGTGCTTGGGCGGCTTGGGCCGACCTGGTACCGCGACCGTTCCCACCGGGGCGGCGCTGATCGCCACCAGACGCCGGGCGCCGACGGCATCCATCGCCTGGACAATGGCTCTGGTCGCGACGGTGGCGATACCTTGATCAGACCGGAAGCCGGCACCCACGGCGGAGAGCACCGCGTCAGCTCCCCGAACGGCGGATTGGAGCTCGGCGGGGTCGGGAGCAGCCAGGTCGACTCTCAAAACCCGCACCCGACCTGGCAGCGTCCGCGAGGTCCTGATCACCGCGGTCACTTCGTGACCAGCGGCGAGCGCCTGGGTCAGAACCTGTCCCCCCACTCCCCCGGTGGCGCCGAAGAGCGTGACTTTCATCGTGGACCCACCAAAACCGATTGCTTGGCTCGCTGATCGACCGTGTTCTTGCCTGCGATCAGGCGCTCAATACCGTGTGCTGGGGCCGCCTCCGCGGTACCCTGGTAGTCATTGAGTCATACAATATGGAGAGCATAACATCTGAACACCATATCCAACCCGGCTGTGACGGCGGCGCGAGTGCGCCGGAGGCTCAATGGCGGAATCCGGAAGTCACTGCGCGAGCTGCGGCTCCAACTGTCCCTCCTCAATCACAACGTCGGCGCCTATGTGGAACTCAGGGATATTGACCTCGACTGCCTCGATCTGATCCAACGCGACGGCCCTCTCAACCCGAGCCTCCTGGCGAGACGGACTGGGCTGCATCCCGCCACCGTCACCGGGATCCTGGATCGGCTGGAACGCGCCGGTTGGGTGAGCCGGGACCGTGACCCGGTCGACCGGCGAGCGGTCATCGTGGGCGCCCAGCGGGGACGGAGCGCGGAACTTCTGCGGCTCTACGCCGGGATGAACAGTTCAGTGAATCGGATCTGTCAGCGCTACAGCGAGGCCGACTTGGAGTTGCTGCTGGACTTCCTGCACCGCGCCGCCGACGCGGGACGCGCTGCCACCGACGACCTGGTCTCGAGTTGGGAGCAAGTACCCTCAGCTCCCCCTCGCTGACCTTCCGGTGTCGCGGCTGCGGGCGCCAGCCAGGCTAGCGGGATCGGGCAGGGCGGAGCCGCCTCAGGCTCCCGGCTCTCCCGCCCGCGGCTGCCAGGCTTCACGGGCGCCCTCGAGGTGGGCCAGCGCCGCTGGCTCAGCTCTGGCTTCGGTGACAGACGGTAGTTGCCCCTCCAGGACAGCCTCCAGGAGGACTTTCTGGGCGCGACCGATCCAGGGTCCTGGCGGGAGCCCGAAGGCCCGCATCAGCTGGTCCCCGCCCAGAGGCGGGCGAATGCCCTCCGGGTTCGCTGCTGCGGCGGCGGCCAACCGCCCCTCCAGTTCAGTGAGCTGCTCCAGTCCGGGGTAGTTGGAGCCCTCGGTATCGGCGCGAGCGAGCGCCAGCAGTTGCGGCAGCAGCTCTCCTGCGGCATGCCAGAGCCGGCGCACCGCGCTGTCGGCCCACTCCGGGCGGTACTGAATGGGTCGCATATGGAGCTGGACCAGCTGGCGCACCGCCTCGATCTCACCGCCGCTGAAGCGGAGCTTGGTCATCACCGTCTGGGCGAGTTCGGCCCCCACCTGAGGGTGACCGATGAAGGTGGGGCCTGAAGGTCCGGGCAATGCGGTGGGGGGCTTGCCGATGTCGTGAAATAGCACCCCGAGCCGCACCAGCCGCTCTTCTTTCGCGGCGTCCAGCGCCAGGCAGGTGTGCTCGAAGACATCGCCCAGGTGGAAGCCACCCTGCTCTACTCCCACCATCGCCGCCAGCTCGGGCGAGATCTGGCGCAGGAGCTGGGTCCGCTGGAGCACCCCGAGCCCAAGCGACGGCCGCTTGGCGAGCAGCAGCTTGAGCAGTTCGTCGCGGATCCGCTCCGGCGAGACGATCGCCAGCCGCGGCGCCATCTCTCCCATGGCCGCCTCCACGCCGGGGGCGAGGCGGAACTCCAGTTGAGCCACGAATCGAGCCGCCCGCAGCATCCGCAGAGGATCTTCGGAAAAGGTCTCTGCCGGTGGAAGTGGCGTCCGCAGCAGTCCTCGTCGAAGGTCTTCCAATCCCCTTCCGGTGGGATCACGGACCACTCCCAGGCTGTCTAGGAGGAGAGCGTTCAGGGTGAAGTCACGGCGGAGGGCGTCCTCCTCCAGCGTTCCGGCCCGAACCGTCGGCTTGCGACTCTCCGGCGAGTAGGCCTCGGACCTCGCCTTTACCACCTCGACCGTGAAACGGTCCCGGCCAGAGACGAAGAACGCGATCTGGGCCGTCCCGAAGCGGTCGAACGAGACGACCCGGGCCCGGCGGTCCCAGCGCTGGCGCAGCCATTCGGCGGCTACCTCGGCGTGAGCCTCTTCCACCACCAGATCGACATCGGTTTCCGCTGGCCGCCCCATGAGCAGGTCGCGGACGTAGCCGCCCACGATGCAGACGCGGGCTCCGAGCTCCTGTTCGAGCTCCGGTAGGAGCGAGCGGAGAGCGCCGGGCGACGGGACCTCCGGGCGGGCTTCGGCAGCCTGTGGCTCAGGCAAAGACAACCTCGTCATCCGCTGTGCTCTCGCCGAGGACGATCAGCTCGTCGCAGGTGGGGCAGTAGAAGCGCAGCTCCAGCGGAGTGCCGCAGCGATGGTGGTTCGGGCCGGCGGCGCCGTCCTGCCCGCCCCAGCGGTCCAGAGCCTCGATGACCGCGGCCAGGCCCCGGCCAGCCGGGGTCAGTCGGTACTCGACCCGAGGCGGTCGCGCCGAGTAGCGCTCGCTCTCGACCACCCCCGCCTGCTCCAGCCGGCGCAGCCGCTCGCTGAGCACGTTGGAAGCGATCTTGGGCAGGTCCCGCTGGAGATCGCTGTAGCGCCGCGGGCCGGCCAGCAGTGACTCCACCAGGAGAAGGGCCCAGCGGTCGCCCACCCGCTCCAGGGCTGCGGCCAGCCCAGCTCGGGCGCTCGGGGGGATCTCGCTCATTACGGAATCTTCGCTCGCTCAGGCCGGCGGGGTTTGGTCGCCAATCGAACTTGATATAGTTGCTACTTGCAAGATACCACTAACTACTGTTTGAAGGAGACAGAACTTGGGCTTTGCCAAAGAGTTGGAAGAGGCGGCGGCGGTGGTTCGGCAGCAGGCGCTGCCAGCGGTGATCGGGGTCGGGGATCGGTGGCCGTCTGGAAGTGGAATCGTGTTCGGTGACGGTCTGGTCGTGACCAGCGCCCACAACGTACGCTCAGAGAATCCCCAACTCCACTTTGCGGATGGCTCCCGGCGAGAGTCCACCTCCGTCGCGGTGGACCTGGCCGGCGATCTGGCGGTGATCAAGGTCGACACCAAGGGCGCAAGCGCGGTCAAGTGGGCCAGCGGCGACCCCCAGCTGGGCTCCCCCATCTTCGCCGCCGCCAATCCGGGTGGACGCGGAGTTCGGCTCAGCTTTGGAGTGGTCTCCGCCCAGGACCGGGAATTCCGGGGCCCCGGGGGGCATCCGATCAGCGGCAGCTTCGAGCACACTGCTCCCCTCCCGCACGGCTCCTCCGGGGGACCGGTGCTGACCCTGGCCGGTGAGCTGCTGGGGATCAACACCAAGCGGCTCGGCGAGGGACTCTATGCCGCCCAGCGGGCCGACTCTGCGCTCCGAGCCCGGCTCGAGGCCCTGGCCAAGGGTGAAGCGGTAATCCGTCCCTACCTGGGAGTCGGTCTGCTGCCGGGCGAGGTGGCCCGCCGGCTGCGGGCGGCAGTCGGGCTGCCGGAGCGGAACGGGGTCCTGGTCCAGCATCTGGACGAAGCGGGACCCGCCGCACAGGCGGGACTGCTGAAGGGTGACCTCCTGACCAAGGCCAACGGGGCGGAGCTCTCCCGGGCTGTGGATCTGCACCGGGCCCTGGGTTTGGCCAAGCCGGGCGACCGAGTGCAACTGGAAGTGGTGCGAGGAGCCGAGGAGAAGCAGATCGAAGTCACCCTCGGGACGGCGCCGGAACAACGCATTCCGGGTCATCGCCATAGCGATGGCGGGGGGCACGGACGGCGAACTCACCGCCGCAGCTGAACTAGGAGAATAGGGGCCGGCCGTCTCAAGACCGGCCTCTATTCCTGTTCATTCGGACGGAACGAGCCCCTATACTGGCGCCGGGAGGAGCCCTGTAAGTGTCACTGGGAGCGCCAGGCTGGAAGTCGTGCCTCGACTTCTGAGCCATCAGAGAAACCCGCTCGGCCGCACCGTCCGGCTGCTGGGCTGGATGGCGGATCATGCCGCCCAGGACTACGGCGTCCGGGAGCTGGCGGCCGCGGTCGGGATGGCCCCCAGCACCGTGCATCGCTCCCTGGGGGCACTCGAGGAGGAGGGGTTGGTCGAGTCGCTGGCGGCGACCGGCCGTTACAGACTCAGCCTCGGGTTCTATCGACTGGCGCTGCGCGGGGCGGCCCGTGCCCCGGTGGTGGAACTCGCGCTACCCTTCCTGCGCACGGCGGCTCAGACCGGCGGCGAGACCGCCCTGCTGGCCCTGTACGGGGCGGCGCAGCTGGCGGCGATGTACGTCACCGAGATCCCGGCCCGGCATCCACTCCAGGTCCGGCCGGCGCTGCACGAGTGGATCCCGCTCACGGCCTGCGCCGCCGGGTTGGCAATCCTCGCGGAGCTGGGCCCCGAGACTCTGGTCACCGCCTTCGGAAAGGAGCGGAACTCGGTCCGGGCCTCCGAGCTGGCGGAGCAGCTGGCGGCGGTGCGCAGCCGCGGTTTCGCCTCGCTACCCGGGCGGAACGGCAACTTCTCCAGGGAGCTGGCGGCGTCCTTCAAGGGGCCCGGGGCGCAGGTGCTGGGAGCGGCCGTATTCGCGGTGCCAGAACGTCGCTTCAATCCGGTCCTTGAGGCATCTCTGGGCCAGTTGCTGGTTGACCAGGCCCGCCTGATCTCGGCGGCCCTGTCAGGCTAGTGGCCGAAGACCGCTAGGGCAAGGCCACCCTGGCGATCGGCAGAGCCCGCTCCCGGGAGAAGTCCAGCCCCAACTCGATGGCTCCCAGGAGCCCCTGGTCCTCGCCCAGCTCCGCCTGCTCGATCCGGCAGCTGCCGCGCACCGAGGCGAACGAGGCGCCGGCGACTCCGGCCAGGATCTCGGTCCAGAACTGGGGCGCGTACGCGACCACCCCCCCTCCCACCGCGACAGCTTCGGGATTGAGGAGGTTGATCAGGCCCCCCAGCGCGAGCCCGACGTAGCGCGCCGCCTGGACCAGAAGCTCTTGAGCCCTGAGATCGCCCGCCTGAGCCAGGCGTCCCACCTCCGCGGCGCTGCCAACCCCCATCTGGCGCGCGATCGCGGTCCCTGAGGCAACAGCCTCCAAACAGCCCCGGTTGCCGCAGTTGCAGAGCGGTCCGTCGGGCACGATGACCATGTGCCCGAACTCCCCGGCACTCCCCTGGTGACCGCGGTAGAGCTGGCCGCCCAGGATCAGCCCCGCTCCGATCCCGGTGCTCACGGTGACGTAGGCGAAGTCTTGGGTGCCCCGGCCGGTACCCCGGCGATGCTCGGCCAGCGCGCCCAGGTTGGCGTCGTGCTCGATCAGGCACTGGCAGCCGAGCATCTGCTCCAGCCGATCCCGGACCGGGACCCGGCACCACCCCGGCAGGTTGGGCGCACCCTCGACAACCCCGGAGCCGACGTCCACCGGGCCCGGAACGCCGAGCACCAGGATCAGCCGGGAGAGACGGGCTTCCGGCTCCGCGGCTACCGCCTTCCGTACCAGCCCCTCGATCTGTGCCAGGACTCCGGTGGGACCCTCACTGGCGGCGGTCTTGATCCGGCCCTGGTGGCGGAGCTGGCCGTCGGGGCCGGCCAGCCCAACCCGCAACCAGGTGCCGCCCAGGTCGATCCCGACCACGAAACAGGGTGCGCCGAAAGGGGGGACCACCGGGCTCAGGTCTCCGGCGGGGACGGCAAAGGCGAGAGGCCCGCCAGTTCCCGCAGTCGCTCCACGTTGGCCCGGTCGGGGCCCTGATGCTCCAGTCCCGGGACTTCCAGAATGAAGGGCGCCCTGGTCAGCTGGGGATCGGCAAGCATCCGGCGGAAGGCCTCCGCGCCGATCTCCCCGTCGCCGATGTTCTGGTGACGGTCCACGTTGGAGGCAAACGGTGCCTTGGAGTCGTTGGCGTGGATCGCGGCCAGCCGCGCGAAGCCGATATCCCGCCCGAGCTCGGCGACCAGCCGCTCCAGCCCATCCGGCTCCCGCAGGTCGTAGCCGGCGGTGAAGGCGTGGGCGGTGTCGAGGCAGAGCCGCAGCCGGGGATCGTCCACCGCCGCCATCATTCGACTGATCTGGTTAAAGGAGCTGCCGATGTTGTCTCCGGACCCGGCGCTGTTCTCGATGATCAGGAGGCTCCCCCCCGGGGTCTCGTCGAGCGCCCAGCGCATCGCCTCCGCCATCTGGGGCAGGACGGTCTCGAAGCCGAGCCCCTTGTGTGAGCCGGGGTGGAAGATAACCCCCCTCACCCCCAGCAGGTTGGCCATCTCCAGGTGATGGCGCAGGGATCCCCGCGACTGGGCCAGCAGCTCCTCCTTGGCGGTTGCCAAGTTGATCAGGTAGATGGCATGGAAGAAGAAGGCGTCCAGCCCGGTCTCGACCATCCGCCGGCGGAAGGCTTCCGCCTGCTCCTCGTCGGGGTGGAGCCGCCGCCAGGTCTGGGGCGCGGTGGGATGGATCTGGATCGCCTCGGCGCCGATCTGGATGGCCCGATCGAAGGCCGTCGAGATGCCCCCGGCAGCTGAGACGTGGGCTCCGATAGTGACCACGGCTAGCCGGGGGCCGCCTGGGTTGGCGGCACGTAGGTCTGGGAAGAGGGCGGTGCCGTCACCGCCCCGCCGAGGCCGAAGGCGCTGTAGCGGAGAGAAATCGGCTGATCTCCGGTGATGGCTAACTCCAGTAGATGGTCACTCGTGGGGGTGACGAATAGACGTAATGATGAACTTCCCCCCCTCTCTTCCACCACTAGCACGTCGTTCCCGCTGAGCCTGCCCCGGCTCACCACCAAGGGTCCCTGGAGCACTCGCTTCAGGGTGGCCGCCAGCCCGGCGCCGGCGAAGGGCTCAACGCTCCGGCGATAACTGCTGGCCACCGCCTTGGGCTGGACCACCCAGGTGGTGGCCGGATTCAGGTTCCCCGGCAAGGCGGTGATGCCGAGCTCCTGGAGTTCCAGCGGGGAGCGGACGTAGACCTTGCTGCCGATCGAAACCACGTCGCTCCGGAAGGTGACTGCGTGGGGCACCGCGATGTCGAGGGTGCCCCGAAAGTCGCCGTCGCGCCGGACCAAGACCCGGAAACTCGTCGTCGTCTCGACGGCCCGGCTGGTGCCGCTGATCCGGTAGGCGTCGAGGCGGACCATCGCGGCCGCCACCTGGTGGACCAGCGCGGGTCCGGTGGGGAGCCCCGGGCCGCAGCCGGCGAGCAGCACCGCCAGAGGGGCCAGAACCAGCATTGCCCCGACCGGGGCCCGGCCCCGGGTATGCCCCGCGCTGCCAGCCGCGGGAGCGGACGCTCGCCGCTGCCTGGATGGCACTAGACCTTGAAGACCAGAACCGCCACCGCGTAGGCGATATACAGTCCGATCCCGACCGGGGCCAGGACAGAGGAACTCACTCCCTTCTTCCCGGCGGCGAAGAGCCCGACCACCACCGCCACCCCGGTGATCCCGGCGGAGAGGAAGCCCGCCTGGGAAAGCCGCCAGGGAGTGAAGCAGAGTCCGACGATGGCCGGGAAGGTGGCCTGGAAGACCATGGACCCGGTGACGTTGCCCAAGGCCAGGGCGTCCCGGTCCCGCCGGATCCAGAGGGTCCCCGCGGTGACCTCGGGGAGCTCGGTGGCGATGGGGACCAGAAGCAGCGCCAGCACCAGCGGCGAGAGGTGAGCCACGGTGGCCACCCGGTGCAGGCCGAAGAGGAAGATCTCGCTTGCCAGGGCCAGACCCGCCAGCCCCACCACCGCCTGGACGGCGGGCAGGGCCAGCCGGCCCCGGCCTTCTGGGCTCCAGCCGCCCGCCAGCCGGGAGAACCAGAGCGGTTCGTAGTCGCCTTCGGGGGCGACGTCGGCGCGCATGGTCCGCCGGACGAAGGCGACGTAGAAGAGCGCCAAGACCGCGGCGTCGACCCAGCGGAGTGGAATGGGCAGGAAGGCTCCCACGATCAGCAGCACGAAGCTCAAGGAGAAGGCCCAGAGCACCCGGCGAGCGTCGGCCGCCCCCACCCGGAGGTAGGTGCGACCGCAAATCAGGCCAACCACCCCGACCAGTCCCAGCCCTACCGTGGCCAGCATCAAAGGCGCGCCCAGAATCGCCCCGGTGGCGGTCTGGGCCGCCTCGTGGCCGCCGGCGATGAGGGCGACGACGGGCACGATCGTCTCCGGCATCGCCGTGCCCACGGCGGCCATCACGCTGCCGGTCATGCCGTGGCCCATCCCCAGGCTGCGAGCGCCCCACTCAATGGCGTTGGTGAAGAGGGTCGCCGCGATCAGCATCAGGACCAGACCGGCGGCGAAGGCGAGCGCTATCTCCATCGGCTCAGGGGTGGGAGGGTCGGTGGGGACCAACCAGATCTCGGAGCAGTTCCACGCCGTGCCGCCCCACGGAACCGACCCCGACTGGCTGGACGCGCTCGAAAGGCGACTCCGGGGCTGGCGCCAGAGCGTCCTGGATCCGCTGCCGGTACCAGGGGAAGAGCGAGCGGGGCAGCTGGTCCGGCTCCACCCAGCGCAGCTGCCAGGCCTCGCGGCCGCGCTGGAGCTTGCCCCCGACCCTGCGGGCCCGAAATACGACATCGGTGGCGTGCCGAATCCCGGTGAAGCGGTAGTAGCCGACCAGCCGCACCACCTCGATATCCAGCCCGGTCTCCTCCCTGGTCTCCCGGACGACTGTCTCGCTGGGTTCCTCTAGGTCCCCGACATGGCCCCCGGGGGTCTCCCACCCGGCCGGCCAGAGTCGGAGCTGGATCAGGATCCGGCCCCGGTCGTCCACCACGACCGCCTGGGCGCCGACGACGGGGCGGCCGTCTACCCGAAGCACGGATTGGCCAGCGCCGTGGCCAGCCCGGGTTGGGCGGCCGAGATCAGGTACTGGTAATTGGGAAAGAACTCCTCAGGGGGCGACCCGTTGACCAGAGCCCGCCAGACCCAGTCGGCGACGTTCAGGATCGGGCCCTGAATTGAGAACCCTGAGTTGAAGAAATTGGGAAGGACGAAGAAGATCAGGAGGGCCGCGATCAGAATCCCGGTCCGGTTGCGGTCGACCCACTGGAAGAGTCCCGGAGCGTGGATGCGGAAGAGCCCGTCCGCGACCCCGTAGCCGTCCAAGGGAGGGATGGGGATCAGGTTGAAGATGAAGAGGATCATGTTCACGAAGAAGGCCTCGACCAGGATCCAGTAGGTGTAGCCGGCCAGGTTCAAGGCGAAGCTCGGAAGCAAGCAGTCCTGAACCGCCGGGTCGATGCTGACCAGAAGCCGCAGCAGCAGGCAGAGCGCCACGGCAACCGCCAGGTTGCTGAGCGGTCCGGCGGCCGAGAGCCAGGCTCGCTGCGGGCCCCGGCGCACGTAGAGGGGGTTGAACTGCACCGGGCGGGCGAAGCCGAGCCCGATCAGCACCAGCGCCGCCAGCCCCAGCGGGTCGATCTGGTTGGCGGGGTTGAAGGAGAGCCGACCCTGCGCCCTGGGAGTGGGGTCGCCGTATCGGGTCGCTACCCAGGCGTGGCAGAACTCGTGGACGGTGAAGCCGACCACGATGCCGGGAACGGCGAAGAGCAGCAGGACAAGGTAGAACTCGACTTCAGTCCCGGGCACCGAATCTCAGTCCAGGACGATCTTGCGGGCCCGGCGCCGACTCTTACTTCCCTTGGGGTTGCGCTTGTGCTCGAGCGCAGCTGCGGCCGCGAGGAGGACCTCGCGCTGGGCCTTGAGCAGATGCGCCCGCGACTCCGGCGGCACCAGTTCGCCCAGTTCGCTGGCCGCTCTCACCACCATTCCGCCTAGCTGCCGGGCCGCCCATTGGCCGATCCGGGCCGCCTCTTCACGCTCCATCAGGGTCTCCCAAAATGAATCGCCAGCTGGCCACTCTCCAGGTTGGCGGAGGTGGTCACCTTGCCGTGCAGGACACGCGGCAGGCTGATCTCGCGCTTATACGGTCCGACGCTAACGTATAGCTCGTCGTCGCGTTGGGTCAGGTCCACCTGCTCCTTGGTGGCGAACGGCAGCTGCAGGGTGAGCACGTAGCCCTCTCCTTCCTTGCGCAGGGCCTGGGGCTTGGTGTTGTAGAGGACGGCACTGGGGTCGATCCCCCCGAACAGGGACTCGCCCAGCTCGCGGAGGTTTCCGAGCCCCACGACCTCATGGTCGAAGAGCTTGCTGTTGAGGATCGGCACCGGAGAGAATGCCGACTCCACCTGCTCCGCGTAACGCTGCTGAGATTTTCGCCAGTCGGCGAAGTAGCCCTCGCTCACCTCCGGAGGCAACACCCGGTTGACCAGCACCGCATCGACCTGATAGTCGTACAGATTGAGATAGGTGTAGGCCCGTTGGGCTTCTTTGATAACCATCTTTTCCAGGTTCAACACCAACCGGACGGTGCACGATTGGGAGTCGCTGAGAACCTCTTTCATCGACTCCAGGTCGATCAGCAAATTCTTGATCGAGCCGTAGATTTCGTCGCCCGGCAGCGGAATTTTGACAAACGGCTGGATCACTGGCCGGGCGACTCGCATGACCTTGCGTTCCAGGGGAAAAATTCGGTCTAGGTACCAGCGAGCGACGTCGGGGAAGGCCAGCAGTTGCAGGGTTTCGCCGGTCGGGGCGCAGTCCACTATCAGCAAGTCATATTCCTGCCGCTGCGCGTGCCGGCGGATCCACATCAAGCTAGAGATCTCCTCCATCCCGGGGGGAGTGGCAAGCTCCTCGGCGATGATTTCGTCGACTCCCTGGCTGTTGAACAAAACCGCCAGATAGCCGTGGATCTTGTCCCAATGGCCCTCCATTTCGTGGAGGGCATTGACCTCCTGGGCGAAGAGATTGGGGGCTACTTCCCGCGGCTCTCCCGCCAGATCTCGGTCCAGGGAGTCGCCCAGGCTGTGGGCGGCATCGGTGGAAATCACCAGCGTCCGGAGGCCCATTGCCGCGCATTTGACGGCACTTGCGGCGGCGACCGTGGTCTTGCCCACACCGCCCTTGCCGGTGTAGAGGATCACCCGCATCTCAGCGAGTATAGGGAAGGCCCGAATTCGCCCCAGTTCAGTGGATGACGAAGAACCCCACGATCACCAGCACCACCATCACCGCCGAGACCCCGATCACCTTGCGCAGGTCAATCCAGAGATAGGGCATCCGGTCGATCGGCACCGCCGGCGTGTCGTCGAGCGGCTCCAGGTGCGCCTGCTGCTGGCGCTGACGCTCGGCGCGGCCGGCCGGGCCCTTGCGGGGAAGGAAGGAGGCGGTGGCAGTCGCGCCCCCGGCACCAACCCCCGGTGAGCGGGCGGGGGCCGGGACCCCGGGAGCACTCGGGGGCGGGGCTGTTGCGGCTGGGATCGCCTGCTTGCGAGGCAGGAACGAACGCGGGGCGGAGCCGGTAGCCGCCTCGTGGGAAGCGCCTACCTCCGGCTCCAGCAGCACTCCTGAAGCCTCCTCCGGAGCCACGGGCGAGACGGGAGGTGGGACAGTCGGCGGCCTCGGCGCGCGCTGGCGCGCGGTCGAAGTCGAGCGGCGCTTCGTGCGTCTGGCCAATTGGGGCTCCGCTAATGGGATGCCGGAACAAAGCCCGGCACCGGGCGCGGCCAGTGTATCCAAGCGTCGGTGAGGCCCCGATCGTCCGGGACGAGTGCAGGCAGCGAGCACCGGCTGGGTGGGGGTCAGCTTGGCGAAGGAGGGGACGAAGCGGTGCCAGCGCCCACTGCCTGCGTGGGCGATGTGTGTGGGGCCACATCTTGTGCCCGGAGGCAATTGAACCACAGAATGTTGTGGACCGCAAGGGCTTAGACGCACCGAGTTTTGCCCTATATCGGTGCTCTATGAACAGCCGGGAGGAGGGCGCTCAGACGTTGAAGAGAAAGTGCATCACGTCGCCGTCCCGGACCAGGTATTCCCGGCCTTCAAGGCGGCGCTGGCCCCGCTCCCGGACCGCGGCGTAGCTGCCCCCCTCGACCAGTTCCTGCCAGCCGCACACCTCGGCCCGAATGAAGCCCTTGGCGAAGTCGGTGTGAATGGCTCCGGCGGCATCCTTGGCGTTGGCGCCCTGGGCCACGGTCCACGCCCTCACCTCCTTCTCCCCGGCGGTGAAGAAGGTCTGCAGCCGGAGGGCGTGGTACCCAGCCCTGCTCAACCGTCCCAGCCCCGCCTCCTTGAGTCCCAGCCCGGCCAGGAACTCGTCCGCCTCCTCGGATTCCAGCTCGGAGAGCTCAGCCTCAAGCTTGGCGGAGACCACCACGAAGTCGGCGCCCGCGTCCTCCGCCCGGCCGGCGACAGTCCCGGCCGAACTCGCGCTCGGGTCGGCCAGGGCCTCTTCGTCCACGTTGGCGACGAAGATCACCGGTTTGGCGGTCAGGAGCTGCGCCTCCCGAACCCCGACTGACTCCTCTGGGCTGAGGCGGACCCGACGGGCTGGCTGGCCCTGGTCGAGGGCCTCCCGCACCTTGCGGAGG
>JBOHUG010000076.1:0-19587 GCA_050734135.1 Candidatus Dormibacteria bacterium | reverse complement strand
TGCGGACTGCGCTCTGGGTCAGATCGAGGTCCCGACTAACCTCTGCTACGTTCTGACCGGACCGCACCAGCCCGACCACCTCGGCCTTGAACTCGTCGGTGAACCGCCGCCGCTCTCGTCGACCCATTTGGACCCCCTCTGTGGGGTTCGCCCCACATCATGGCGGTCCGTCTTATCGGGTCAAGCCCAGTGCACAAATGTGGGGTGTTCCAGCGAGGCTGGGTCTTGACTTAGCCGCGGCTACGCGCCTGCATAGAGAGCCTCTTCACGTCAGGCGGCAAAGTGGGCTTGACCCGATAAGACGGACCGCCATGATGTGGGGCGAACCCCACAGAGGGGGTCCAAATGGGTCGACGAGAAGGGCGCCGGTTCACCGACGAGTTCAAGGCCGAAGTGGCCGGCTACGAGGCTCCGGACGGCAGGGCGACAGTAGAGGTCGTACTGGGCGAAGAGACAGTCTGGCTGACTCAGGCCCGGATGGCTGAGCTGTTCAAGCGGGATCAGTCAGTCATAGCCCGGCACATTGCGAACGTGTTTCGGGAGGATGAGCTCACCAGGGAAAACAATATGCATATTGCTTCTGGGCGCGACCGGCCCACTAGCTTCGACAGCCTAGACGTGATGATCTCGGTTGGCTACCGCGTCAAGTGCCGAAGGGGCACCGAGTCCCGGATTGGGCCACCAAAACCCGGCGAGACCACCTTATCCAGGGCTTCACCCTCAACCAGAAGCGCCTTCTGCAACGTGGGGTCGAGATCGCAGATGCCGTCGCGCTTCTCTCCACCACCCTGCAGAACCAGCGGCTCATCAGCGACCCGGGCCAGGTGGTGCTGGACGTTGTCCGAGGTTACGCGAAGTCGTGGCGCATCCTCCGCGCCTACCACGGTGGCCAGCTGGCGACTGCCCCGACCCAGGCCTCGGTTCCGAGCGCTTCCCTAGACCTGGCAGATGTCTTGGAAACCATCAGAACCCTGCCTGACCAGATCGTGGCCGCAGGCGAGAACTCTGGCCTCGTCGGGCCGGCGCGCGACGAGACTCTGGGGTCGATCCTGCACCACCTCGACCAAACCTGGGGCGGTGAACCGCTCTACCCCACGCTGGAGGCCCGGGCGGCCACCTCCTCTACTTCATCTTCAAGGAACACCCGCTCGCAGATGGCAACAAGCGAACCGGCTCGCTACTTCTCCTAGACTACTTGGTCCGAAACAAGTCCCTGCTGGGATCCGACGGCCCGCCTCGGTTCTTCGACACAGCACATGTGGCGCTGGCCCTGCTGGTTGCTGAGAGTGCGGCGCCTCAGAAAGAGCTGGTCATTCGCCTCATCCTCAACCTGTTGGCTGAAGACCACCCCTAGCGAAAGCGTCGTTTCACGGCGAATCCCGGTAGGGCTCCCATGGTGGCTCGGGCTTCGGACAGCACTCTGTCCCGATCCTGCTCGCCCTGCACCCGGAAGAACCGCAGTCCGGCCCAGGCTTTGTCAAGGCTGGCAGCAAGGAACACCGCTTGATACCGACGATGCTCCACCCAGGCCCAAGCTACGATCGAGCGGTAGGGATCGAAGGACAGGACATCCCGCCAAGTCTCCCGATTCCCATTCCATAGCTCGCGGCGGGTGACGACGCGCTCGAGCGTTCGCTTGATCACTCTAGTCATCAAGGTGCGCCGAGGAAGATCGAGCCAGACCACGGTGTCCGCCCTACCCCAGATCAGATGGCGCACCTGGCTGTAGTTGCCGTCAATTACCCAATACGACCCCGCCGCCACTTCGCTGACCTGCCGTCGGAACTCGTCCAACTCCAGGTCAACCCAGCCCTTCTGATGGATGACGGCGTCGAGTTCGACAAGATGAGCACCCAGGGTTTCCGACAGTTCCGCGGCGAGTCTGGACTTACCGGAACCCGAGTTGCCGACCACTGACACCCGCCGCATCTGCGCCACCCTCCGTTCGCCGATCACGCTTCGAGCGTCGCAGCTACGGCTGGCGACGGAATAGGGCTCACGTCAGCCTCGCCTTCGAGTGGCTCTAGGCACTTACTGTCCGTTTTGCTCAGGAGCAGACGCTCATCTCGACCATGCTCCGGGTTAGAGGAGTCTCCGCTCGGCGGCCTGGAAATAACGCTCCTGCTCGAGCTAGCCTCGCACCGTGGATCGGTAGCCACGGCCTACCACGCCACAATTGTGCACAGGGGCCGCCCGGTGCCGTCTCAGGAGATGGCGCCCACCTGTTGTAAGTGGAGATGCCCGCCGGGGTCGCTTCTGGCGCTGATACTCCCTGGTGCGATCCGGGGTCAGTCCGCCAAAAAGTGAGCCATCGTCCCGGACCGACCCGACTGAATTTTTCACGAACGGGAGCCAGGCTCGCCCGTCACGGTGGCGGGGACCACGGCGAGAACCTCTGCGGGGAGTCAGTCCTGCCCCGCCTCAGAGTAGCGGCGACCCCCTGGACGTGACTGGACTTCGGACTAGACGGAGGCCGGCATCCCAATTCCGATGCACACGATCTCCGCCATCCGTTGTAGGGAGGCATCGTCTGCCCCGGAGCGGTCGGCCGACTTACAGGCCGCGCTGACCAGGCCGAATATCTCATCGGTCGAGACGTCGGGGCGGACATCGCCCGCCGTCTTGGCCCTGGTCAGGAGTACGTCGAAGGCCGCCCGCAACTGGTCAACCTTGACCGAGCAACTCGACTTGATGTCAATCCCGGCCGCGCTCATGGCATCAAACAGGTCCTGCTTGGCTGCCGCCTGACGTGCGAAGTGCCGCAAGAAAGAGGAGATCGCCTCTCCCGGATCGGAGCCTGCGGAACATGCACTGAGCGCATCCAGAAGCTCCTGCAGGCGGGCCATGACGATGGCCTGAAAGAGAGCCTCCTTGGTGGGGAAGTGGCGGTAGACCGTGCCCACTCCCACGCCTGCCCGCTCCGCCACCGTGTCGATCGAAACCGCCGCCCCCTCCTTGGCGAAGGTCGCTTCGGCCGCCTCCAGCAGGCGCTGTCGGTTCCTGACCGCATCCGCCCGAAGCGGCCGCGGCTCTCGGCTGCCGTCAGGAAGCACCGGCTCCCCGCCGCCCACCGCCTCGATGCCCTCGGTTCTGGGGCTCGCCTTCATGTCGGATCACCACCCGCGATCACGGTTGACAAACGGAACGATCGTTCCGTATAGTTCTCTCGAAACGGAGTCTCCGCTCCGATTGTACCGCACCGAACTCCGCTGTGGGCGATCGAACGCTCGGCTCTTACCTGAGGAACTAGGAGGTCAGCCATGAGTACCAACGCACTGAGCCCGAAGGTCACCTCGCCGACCGTCGCGCGCGATCCGCGCCGCTACTGGGCCCTCGGGGTGATCGCCCTAGCCCAGCTCATGATGGTGCTCGACGCTTCGGTGATCATCGTGGCCCTGCCCTCGGCCCAACATGCCCTGCACATCTCTTTGGCAGACCGCCAGTGGGTGATGACCGCCTACACCCTGACGTTCGGCAGCCTGCTGTTGCTGGGTGGTCGGATAGCCGATTACGTCGGCCGCCGCCGCATGTTCATCGTCGGGCTGCTGGGATTCGGCGCCGCCTCGGCGCTGGGCGGGTTGGCTCAGGACTCGGCGATGCTTTTCGGAGCTCGAGCCCTGCAAGGAGCGTTCGCGGCGGTGATGGCGCCATCGGCCCTCTCTCTGCTCACGGTCACTTTCACCGAAGCCCACGAGCGAGCTCGTGCCTTCGGCGTATACGGCGCGATCGCTGGCAGCGGAGCGGCGATCGGACTGGTCCTGGGGGGAGTTCTGACCTCGTCGGCGTCGTGGCGTTGGACCCTCTTCATCAACGTGCCCTTCGCCCTTATCGCTGCCCTGGCGGCGAGCCGCTTCATCCGCGAGAGCCGAGCCGAAGGTCGGGCGCGCTGTGACATCCCGGGAGCGCTGGTGGTCACCGCTGGACTCTTCCTCCTGGTGTTCGGGTTCACCACCGCAGGCACCAATGGTTGGGGTGCACCGCTCACGATTGGCCTCCTCACGGGAGCCGCGGCGGCTCTCGTTGCGTTTGTGGCGATCGAGCTGCGCTCACCACACCCGCTCTTGCCGGTGCGCGTCGTGCTCAACCGTAGCCGGGGCGGCTCGTACCTAACCTCGCTGCTCGTCGGTAGTGCCTTGTTGGGCACCTTCCTCTTCCTCACCTACTTCTTCCAGGGAACGCTCGGCTACTCGGCACTGACTACCGGATTCGCCTTCCTGCCGTTCTCGGGAGGGATCATCATCGGCGCCACCCTGGCGAGCCGTTTTCTGCCCCGGATTGGTCCGCGGCCCTTGATGGTCACCGGTCTGCTCCTCGCCGCCAGTGGGTTGTTGTGGTTCACCCACTTGGGGGTGGATAGCACCTACTGGGCCAACGTGCTCCCGCCCGAAGTCCTGGTGAGCCTGGGGATGGGGATGACCTTTGTCCCGATGAGCAGCACCGCCCTCGTCGGAGTGGAACCCAGGGATGCCGGGGTAGCGAGCGCCTTGGTGAATACCACTCAGCAGGTGGGTGGGGCCCTGGGCACGGCTCTCCTGAACACCGTCGCCGCGACCGCGACCAGTGCCTATCTGCTGGCCCACCGGCACGGCCAGACCGTCGCCGAGCAGGCGTCCGTGCACGGCTACACCACCGCTTTTCTCGTCAGCGCGATGGTGCTGGCGGCCGCGGCCTTGGTCGCGGTCGTCCTGGTGCGGGCGAACCGCCGTCAGGTGCAGCCCGGGCCGATGGAAGTTGGGTCATCGGTCGGACCAGAGAAGGTCTCGATCGCCGGGACACCGGCCTGAAATTCAGCTTCGATCAATTGTCTTACGACGCCGGACCCAGGAGCGGGAGGCGCGAGACCTCCCACTCACCTATCCCGCCGCTCCAGCCAGTACCGATCCCTCAGTCGCCGACCAGCGCTCGCGCTCTCGATCCAGTTGGGGTTCGCCCTCTGGCAGTTTCCACACTTGGGATTAGGCTGTGGGCGTGTCCAGTGAGGCAGACGCCCCCACAAGGCAGGCGGACGAGAACCTAGTCGCTCCCTCGGGACGCTTCCGCATCTACCTCGGGGCTGCCGCCGGTGTGGGCAAGACCTGCGCTATGCTCGATGAGGGCTGGCGTCGGAGGGAACGGGGCCGGGACGTGGTGGTCGGTTTCGTGGAGACCCACGGGCGACAGCACACCGCGGAATTCATGAGGGATTTGGAGGTCGTCCCCCGGAAGCGGATCGAGTATCGCGGCGGGGAGTTCGAGGAGATGGACCTTGATGCCGTCGTGGCCCGGAGGCCGGAGCTGGCCCTGGTCGACGAGCTCGCCCACACCAACGCCCCGGGCAGCCGCCACGCCAAGCGCTGGGAGGATGTGGTGGAGCTCCTGGAGAACGGGATCAACGTCATCAGCACGGTGAACATCCAGCATCTGGAGAGCCTGGCGGAGAGCATCGAGAACATGACCGGCACCAAGGTCCGCGAACGGGTGCCAGATTGGGTCGTCCGGCGCGCCGACCAGACCGAGCTGGTGGACTCCTCGCCGGAGCAGCTCCGCCGGCGTATTCTCCACGGCAACGTCTACCCGCCGGACCGGGTTCCCAGCGCTCTCACCCACTTCTTCACCACCCGCAACTTGACGATTCTGCGCGAGCTGGCACTGCGGTTTGTCGCCGACGAGACCGAGGAGGCGCTCCTCCGGGAGCTCAAAGACTCGGCCTCGGGCCGGGTCGAGACCGGAGAGCACTTCCTGGTCGGCGTGACCACAGCTCCTGGCACTGAGCAGCTGCTGCGACGAGCGGCTCGGGTCACCGCCCGCACCAAAGGTGATCTCCATGTGGTGCATGTGATCGCCAGGGACTCGACGCGCGCCGCTGATCAGTCGACCCTGGCCGCGCTGGAGGCGCTCAGCATCGCTTTGGGAGGGGAGTGGACCACCCTTCGCGGCGATGACGTGGCGTCAACGCTGGTCGACTTCGCCAAAGATCACAACGTCACTCAGGTGATGGTGGGCTCCGACCCCGAGCGCAAGTGGGGGATTGGCCGCGGCAGTGGCCTCAAGGAGCTCCTCCGCCGAGCGGCTAACGCCAACCTGGACGTCCACTTCATCTCCCTTCCCCGCGCCCGGGATAGGGCCTCGGCTGAGGCGACCGCCCCCGACGACGGATGAGGTTGTGACCTGGAGCAACCGGCGCCCGGCGGCGGGGGTGGTGGCCGCGCTCGCCGTGACAGCGTTCCTCGCAGGCGTGATGATCCCAGCTCGGAGCCACCTGGGAACCTCGACCAGCGGCCTGATCCTGATCATCCCGGTGGTGGTCGGAGTGTCCATCGGCGGCTGGGTGGCGGGGGTCGTGGCCACCGCGGCTGGTTTCTTCAGCTACGACTTCCTCTTCATCCGCCCTTACACCACCCTGGCGGTCTCCAACTACCGCAACTGGCTCACGCTCGGGGTCTACGTGGTCGTGATGCTGATCGTGGCCCAAGTCGTCTACTCCCTGCAACAGGCGCGGGTCCAAGCGAGACGGCGGGCCGACGACGCCCGGCATCTCCTGGAGGTGTCCGACCTCTTGATTGGGGACAAGCCCTTAGAGGATCTGCTTACGACCGTGGTCCGCACCGTCCAGCGGGAGTTTCGGCTGAGTTCAGCCGCAGTGCTGCTTCCGGTTGATGGTCAGTTGGCGATCGCCGCTGAAGCGGGGCAGCCTCTACCGGAGGAGGTGCTTCGAGGCGGGGCGCTGACGGGGGCGCCCTCCACGCCGCTGGCCCTGGCCGGACTCGGGGGCCTGCGCACCTTGCCGCTCACCACCGCGGAGCGCACCGTCGGGGTGCTGCTCCTGACCGGTCCGGCTCTGTCGGCAACAGATCAGCAGCTGCTCACCACGTACGTCAATCACGCTGCCCTGGCGGTGGAACGAGCTCAGCTCAGGGAGCAGGCGTTGCAGAGCCGAGTGCTAGGTGAGGTCGACAGCTGGCGGCGTGCCTTACTGGGCTCGGTCGCGCACGACCTCCGTACACCACTGGCTTCGATCAAGGCGGCCCTGTCCGATCTGAGCGACCCATCGGTATCGCTCTCCGGAGCGGATCGCCAGGAGCTGCTGGTGACGGCAGAAGGCGAGACCGATCGCCTCACTCGCCTGGTCAAGAACCTGCTCGACATGTACCGAATTGAAGCGGGTATGCGACGGCTGGCGACAACTCCAGCGGCGCTCTTGGATTTGGTGGACGAGGCCCTCGAGTCGATGCAGGGACCACTAGGCACCCGCCCGGTGGCAGTCGAGGTGGCACCCACTCTGAAGGTGCTGGTGGATCGCGCCTTGTTGGTCAGAGTGCTGGTTAACCTGCTGGAGAACGCCGGCCGACACACTCCCGACAAGACGCCGGTGGTGGTGCGGGCTCGCCGTCGGGACAATTGGATCGAGCTCGAAGTGGAAGACGAAGGTCCTGGATTGAGCGCGGAGCGCCTGGCTGCCGTCTTCAGTCCGGGTCCTGCTAGCGGGGAGACGTCCCTTTCACCGAGTGGTGTGGGCCTCGTGATCTCGAAAGCCCTGATAGAGGCCAACGGTGGCCGAATCAGCGCCCGGGCTGGCAGCAAGGGCGGCTTGCAGCTGGACATCCTGCTGCCAGCCGCATAGTTCTGAACCTGTGCCCAGCCTGCTTCTGATCGACGATGAGCCGGCGATCCTACGCGCCCTGGGGATCGGCCTGCGGGCTCGCGGCTACGAGGTGTTCACGGCCCGCACCGGGGCCGACGGCCTGGCGGAGGCGGTTCGACGCCGGCCAGAGGTGGTGGTGCTTGATCTGCAGCTCCCGGATATGGATGGGATCGAGGTCTGCCGCCAGTTGCGCGGCTGGACCGAGGTTCCGGTGCTGGTCCTCTCAGCACACGGCGAGGAGGACCGCAAGGTCGCCGCCCTGGACGCGGGCGCCGATGACTTCGTGACCAAGCCCTTCGGGATGCCGGAGTTGGAGGCTCGGATCAGGGTCGCCCTCCGTCACGTGCATCAGGAGGAGGGTGATCCCGAGATCGTCGTGGGTCCGCTCCACCTCGACCTGGCCGGCCGGACAGTGACGGTCGCCGGGAATCGGATCGCGCTCACCGCCACCGAGTACGAGATGCTCGCTTACTTGGCACGCAACGCTGGCCGGATCGTGACTCATGAACTCCTCTTGAGCCACGTCTGGAGTGGTCGCTACGGCGCCGACTCCCACTATCTCCGGGTGTATGCCAACCGGATTCGCCGCAAGCTCGGGACGGCTTGTGCGGAGCTGCTAGTCACGCATGCAGGAATTGGATATGAGCTCCGTGCCGATCCGACCGCAGAGCGCACCGCCTGAGCGGGTCGCTGCCAGAGCCTGTTCGCATGGCAGCCGAACCGGAGCTGGGCGGGTCACGTAGAGCACCAGCTTCACTTGCTGCCAGCGACTAGGGCGGCCAACGCCTCGTTCAGCTCGAGCACGTTGACCGTCGAAGCTCCCAGGAAACCCAGCTCCGGCCCGCTCTCCTGATCGAGCACCAGTTTGCGCACCGCTGCCGGCGACAGGTTGTGGGCCTTCGCCACGGTGTTGACCTGCACCAACGCCGACTCGGGTGAGATGTCTGGATCAACGCCGCTGCCAGAGGTCGTGACCAGGTTCGCCGGGGGATTACTAATTCCGAGGGCAGCTTCCGCCTGGATGGCATCCCGCACGGCAGCAGCGAGCTCCTTCGAAGTGGGGCCGAGATTGGTGGGGCCGGTGGCTGAAGGATCATCAGCATCGGGACGACCGTGAAACCAGGCGGCTCCCTTCCAGGTCTGGCCGATCAGCGTTGAGCCGTTCTTGGTGATCGAACCGTTCGCCTGTGAGGGAAACCACCACTGGGCGAGACCGGTCTCGATCAAGGGATAGATGACTCCGCAGATCACGGTCAGGATCACCATGGCGATGATCGAGCGGCGCAGGTTCAGCAGCATCAGGAGACTCTCAGCGCGGTCAAGGCTACGTCGATCAACTTGATGAAGATGAAGGGGGCGATCAGCCCACCCAGTCCGTAGATCAGCAGGTTGCGGCGGAGCAAGGCCGATGCCGTCGCAGGTCGATAGCTAACGCCGCGGAGTGCCAGCGGGATCAGGGCCACGATGACCAGAGCGTTGAAGATCACGGCTGAAAGGACAGCTGTATGCGGATTATGCAGGTGCAGAATATTGAGAGCCTTGAGCTGCGGGTAGGTCGCGACGAAAAGAGCTGGGATGATCGCGAAATACTTAGCAACATCGTTCGCGATCGAGAAGGTGGTTAGGGCTCCGCGGGTGATCAGCAGTTGCTTGCCGATAGCTACCACCTCGATCAACTTCGTGGGATTGGAGTCGAGGTCGACCATGTTGCCGGCCTCCTTGGCAGCCATGGTCCCGGTGTTCATGGCAACGCCCACGTCGGCCTGCGCCAATGCGGGCGCATCGTTGGTCCCATCACCGGCCATCGCCACCAAACGTCCACCTTCCTGCTCCTGGCGGATCAGAGCCATCTTGGCCTCGGGGGTGGCCTCAGCCAAGAAATCGTCAACCCCTGCTTCCGCGGCGATGGTGGCGGCGGTGAGCGGGTTGTCGCCGGTGACCATGACGGTACGAATACCCATCCGCCGGAGCTCGTCGAAACGCACGCGAATGCCCGACTTCACCACGTCGCGCAGCTCCACCACCCCAAGAATCCGGGCGCCGTCGGCGACGACAAGTGGGGTCGAGCCCGCCCGTGACAGCCGCTCAACGATGGGACCGAGTTCGTCCGGTGCCGTCCCGCCCTGCTCCTTGACCCAGTTTCGCACGGCCTCCCCCGCGCCTTTGCGGATCTTCCTACCATCGATATCGAGGCCGGACATGCGCGTCAAGGCGCTGAAGGGAATGATTTCGTGCTTCGCGCTCAGCTCCCGTCCCCGGATGTCGAACCGCTCCTTGGCCAAGACGACGATCGACCGACCCTCGGGTGTGTCGTCGGCAAGTGACGCCAGCTGGGCAGCGTCCGCGAGGTCTCGCTCCGAGACCCCTCCAATGCCGATGAAAGTCTCCGCCATGCGATTGCCAAGGGTGATCGTTCCGGTCTTGTCAAGCAACAGAGTACTGACGTCGCCCGCGGCCTCCACCGCACGGCCGCTCATGGCCAGCACATTGCGCTGGACCAAACGGTCCATTCCCGCAATGCCGATGGCCGAGAGCAGAGCACCGATCGTGGTGGGAATGAGGCAGACCAGCAACGCGACCAGGATGACCACAGATAGCTGACCGTGGGCGTATCCGGCGAAGGGCGCGAGAGCCACACAAACCGGAACAAAGATGATCGTCAGAGCCGCCAGCAGGATGGTGAGAGCGAGCTCGTTCGGTGTCTTCTGCCGGTTGGCGCCCTCCACCAAGGCGATCATCCGATCGAGGAAAGTGTGGCCTGGCTCGGCCGTGATCCTGATCACAATGCGGTCCGAGAGAATCTTGGTGCCGCCTGTCACGGCGGAACGGTCCCCACCGCTCTCTCTGATGACCGGCGCCGACTCACCGGTGATTGCCGACTCATCGATCGAGGCCACTCCCTCGATGACCTCGCCGTCTGAAGGGACGAGGTCATTCGACTCACAGACGACCCGGTCGCCTCGGACGAGTGACGCGGCCATCACGCTCTCCTCGGACCCATCCTCCCTAAGGCGTCGCGCGATGGTGTCGGCCCGCATCCGCCGAAGGGTGTCCGACTGAGCCCGACCTCGTCCTTCGGCGGTCGCCACAGCGAAGTTGGCGAATAGCACCGTCACCAACAGCCACGCCGTGATCGCCCAGTCGAACAGTGACGGATGGAAGATCGAAGCGATGAAGGTCACGATCGTTCCGAGCACGACCACGAACATCACCGGATTCCTGATTTGGACCCGAGGATCGAGCTTTAAGAAAGAGTCCAGAACAGCCCGCACTAGAATCTCGCGAGTCATCCACGGCAGTTGGCGCCGACCTCGGCCCCCGCTCGGCGGTGCCGCGGTCGTCTCCTCAGGGGCTTTTGAAGCTAGGGTGCTCGCAGTCGCGGCAGAGCCGCCTCCTGGCACCGGGCTCAACTCCAAGCTCATTAGGACAGCACCCCGTGGTGGACCAGGGCTTCCGCTATCGGCCCCAGGGAAATCGCGGGAAGAAAGGTCAGGCCGCCGACCAACACCACGGTTCCGAGGAGCAGACCCACGAAGATCGGCTTGTCGGACCGCATCGTCCCCGCCGTGTCGGGAATAAATTTCTTGGCAGCCAGTGATCCGGCGACCGCGATCACCGGGATGATGATCCCGAACCTCCCGAGGAGCATGGCAACCGCCCCGGTCAGGTTGTAGAAGGGAGTGTTGCCGTCAAGGCCCGCAAACGCAGACCCGTTGTTGTTTGCCTGCGAGGTGAAGGCGTAGAGAATCTCAGAGAATCCATGTGGGCCGTGGTTGAACGCAGAACCGACGCCCACGGGTACCGCCACCGCCAAGGCGGCGAAAGCCAACACAGTTATCGGCATCATCAGCACTCCGATTGAGGCCAACTTCACTTCCCGGGCCTGGATCTTCTTGCCGAGGTACTCCGGTGTTCTTCCAACCATGAGGCCCCCGATGAACACCGCGACGATTGCGAAGAGCAGCAAGGTATAGAGGCCACTCCCAACGCCGCCTGGTGAGACCTCTCCGATCATCATGCCCGCTAGCAATCCGGCCCCGCCAACCGCCGTATACGAGTCATTCGAGCCATCAACCGAGCCGGTGGACGTCTCGGTGGAAGCGATGTCGAACAGATCCGAAGATGCCGGGCCGAAGCGAGTCTCCTTGCCCTGTTGGTTACCATCCGACTGCTGCTGCTGAGTCAGTCCTGCCGCAGTCAAAGCTGGATTGCTACCCGTCTCCGAGGTCATGCTCACGGCGAGAATGACGCCGAAGAGAACGAGCATCGTCCCTAGCAGAGCCACCCCCTGGCGAAGATTCCCCACCATCTTGCCGAAGGTATAAGTCAGGGCGAACGGGATGGCGAGCAGCAGCACTATCTCAAGAAAGTTGATCAGAGCGGTTGGATTCTCGAAGGGATCAGCGCTGTTGGCATTGAAGAACCCGCCGCCGTTGGTTCCCAGCTGCTTGATCACCGACATGGAGGCAACCGGACCCAGGGCGATCGTCTGAGATATCCCATTGAGGACGTCATGGATACGAGCTGGGCCGGCGAGCGTTTGGACTGCGCCCTGACCAACAAAGACGACGGTGACAACAAGACTGATCGGAAGCAGTATGTAAAGAGTTCCCCGGATGAGGTCAGCCCAAAAGTTGCCCACAGTCGCTGACTCGCGACGCACGAAGCCCCGAACCAGGACGATCGCGATTTGGATTCCGATAGCGGCGCTGACGAACTGCTGCACGGCAAGCGCAGCCATCTGGGTGAAGTACGACATGGTCGTCTCGCCGAGGTAGTTCTGCCAATTGGTATTCGTCACGAACGAGATGGAGGTGTTCAACGCGAGGAATGGCGACACTCCGGTTAGATGCTGCGGATTCAATGGAAGTGACCCCTGCACCCGCTCAATCCCGTAAACGATCAGGACTGCCACCGCCGAGAAAACTATCGTCGCCATCGCGTAACGCTTCCAGGTTTGTTCCGCAGTGGGATCGACCGCGAGCAGGCGATAGATGGGGCGCTCCAACCAGCTTAGCCACTGAGTATTGCCGGTGTAGACGTCGGCCATGTAGGACCCCAGGAAGCGCCAGATCAACCCCAAGAGGATCACCAAGGCCAAAAGGGTCAGCCAGAACCCCATCAGAATCGCTCGGGCCGAATCAGGGCGTACACCAGATATAAGAACGTCGCGGTGGAAAGGATTAGCAAGAGGATGTCAGCAATGCTCATCCAATTTTGTCCATCGCCAGCGCGAAAAGATAGAACCCACCGAAGGCGAGGATTACCATCACCACAACCAAAACGTCGAGCATGCTGTGAGACTAGCCGGGGAATCGTCAACGCAACCTCAACGCGTGCCCGGCACCCGTCAACAGATAGTCAATACATGGACTTCTGAGTTGTCCGACGCGCATTTCAAGTGCGGCAACGACATACGATCCAGTTGCCAATGGATAGCAGGCCTGTCACGTCACCCAGGCGGTCGGGACCGGATAGCGGCGATCGCCGGGCAGCTGGCACGATCCAGGTCAGGCGGCCGATCGGGGAAGTATTTGACTACTTGGCCGATGGAAGACACGGCGCCGCATGGCAATCCGGGGTGTCGACCTCGGAGCTGCTGCGTTACGGGGGTGGCGTCGGTGCCATCTATCGGCAGGCGCTGCATGACACGGTGCTTGGTGGGCGGAACTTCGAGTATCGCGTGGTTCAGCACTATCGCCCGGTCCTCCTTGGGGTGGAGGCCATCGGTTTGGCCGGTCATCCGCGGGCCAGCTTCCGTCTGGAAGCGGTCCGGGCGGCGGCAACAGCCATCACCGTGGTGGTCGAGCTGTCAGGCTCGGACTTTGAACACCTAAGACCGGAGGGGGCCGTCCGATGGCGCGACCGACTGGTCACCAGCCTGCCCCATCTGAAGTCTTGCCTTGAGCAGAGCCACCCCTGACCCGGCTGGTGTCGCCAGCGCCCAGAGAGCCCCTCGAAGTGTGCCGCCCGTACTTGAGCTGAGCAGAGCAGCACTTCGCCAGGCGTTTCGGCGAAGCGGCGCCGAGCATGGGAAACTCGGTTTCGGTGGGCTTCGGAAACCGCGCATAGGGGCACGGGGCGGGATCAGCCGCGATCCGTCTGGCAAGAACCGATCTCGACCGGGCTGAACTCGAACGCACTTCAGCCCGAAGCTCCCTGTAGATTTCCTGTGCCATTCCGGGCCAAACACCGGTACGATGCCCCGATGAGTCAAGGAGCGGCCGGTACGAGCCCGCCGAGGCACAGCCTGCTCTCACTGCCGGGGCGGCTCGTCAAGCGATACCGCGAAACCGCCGCTGAGCGACCCGACGAGGACGTCAACATGCGGGTGCTGACCGCCTTCGTAGCCACCTTCTCTACCGTCCGGATCATCACTCATGGGATCCGCAACCACTGGCTACCGCTGGGTAACATCGTGCTCGGCGGCGGCAAGAAGCAGGACGGTGAGCCTCTCCACATTCACCACATGGTCTGGGGCATCCTGGCGCTCACCGGTTGCGGCTACGCGGCTCTACTCCAAACCGACCTCCGCTGGCGCCGCCGACTGGCCCCGGTGTACGGGGCCGGGGTGGCTCTCACGTACGACGAATTTGCCCTCTGGCTGCATCTAGCGGACGATTACTGGACCAAGCAAGGGCGGGACAGCGTGGACGCGGTGGTCTTGCTCAGTGCCCTCTTCGGACTCGCCTCGGCATCGCCCCTGTTCTGGCAACGAGCCCTGGTGGAGGTGACCAACACCGCAGTTCCCGGCGCCCCCGGAGAAGTGGTGGCGGGAAGCTCAAATCGGCCAGGCGCGCCACATCGCACTACAGGAGACAACCCAGATGCCTGATGACTATCTGACTGTCGACGAGGTAGCGGCCCAGCTGGCGCTACCGCTGGAGATGATCCAGCGCCGGATCGAGTCCGGAGACATCCCAGTTCACTGGATCGAGATCGGTGGCAAGCTGGAGATGCGAATCAGCGCTTCCGAGATCGGCGTGGAAGATCCGGGGCGTACCCCGACGCCCTTCCCCACACCTGAGGGGTTCGTAGGGGTGGAGCCGGAATCTGCGGACGACGAAGTGGCGCCAGCCAGTTGGAACGTTCGGGAGAGTCAGTACCCCAATGACGTCTGGTCTCCAGCCGAGGGACTTCCCCCAGCTGCTGCCGCTCCGCCATCTCCGACTCCTTGGGAGGCGGAAGCGGTAGAGGACGCCGCCAGCCCCGAGCCGGAGGCTTCGGCGGAACCGGTCTGGCGCCCCGACCCCGGAACCTGGGACGACGAGCCTCTCGACGGGACGGCAGCTGGCGCGAACCCCCCTGATCTGTCGCCATTCACCCCACCCGCGGCGGACTCCTATTTCCCCCTGGAGGCGTCCCCCACTGAATTCGCGGCGCCTCCCCCGCCAGCGCCCCACACACCCCTGTCGGACGCCACCCGAGCGGTCGACGAGGATGAGGAGGAAGCCCCGTTTGGCACCGACGAGGACGACGAAGAGGATCTGCCGGTGGTGGTTGAGGAGGGCCTTGACCTAGAGTCGCCGCTGCCGAGCGAGGTGATGGGGGTAGCC
Source organism: Candidatus Dormibacteria bacterium (assembly GCA_050734135.1). GTDB lineage: Bacteria > Chloroflexota > Dormibacteria > Aeolococcales > Bog-877 > Bog-877. Next base: position 4,410 of record JBOHUG010000076.1, on the reverse strand, counting down.
GAACTGGTCGAGGTTCCCCGGCCGTCGGCACTGGCAGCGGCTCAGGGCCCGGACAGTGCTTTGGCAATCAACTCCATCGACGCCCGGGAGCTGGTGGCGGGGCTATTTGAACGCTGGGAGCGGGCGCTGGAGCAAAGGATCCAGGCGGAGCAGCGGCTGCGCTTCGAGGCCGAACTGGAGCGACGCCTGCGTCAGGTCCGCGATCTGCGCCAAGAGCTGGAGAACACTCGAAAGTCGACAGCGGCGCAGCTGGCCGAGCGCGAACAGGAGGTGATGGCCCTCCGCAACCGGCTGCGCGACCCTGGGCCGGCACCGCAGAAGGGCCGAGGATTGTTCCGGCGCTAAACCACGGTCGGGCGCGTTTCGAGTAGCCCGCGAGAGGGATGGGTAAGGTTCTCCGGCATGGCGGCGCTCCCACCCGACATGGCATTGGTCTCAATTTGAGCCGGCGGGTAATGTGAGTAGCGAGCGCGCCTCCGAGGAGATCAAGTCCCGGCTCGACATCGTGGACGTGATCGGAGGCCACGTGCGGCTGGCCAGGGCCGGGCGGGAGTGGAAGGGTCTCTGCCCGTTCCACACCGAGCACACGGCGTCGTTCTACGTGAATCCGGAGAAGCAGCTCTGGAATTGCCACGGCTGCCACGAGGGTGGGGATATTTTCCACTTCGTCGAGCTGATCGATCACACCGACTTCCGGGGAGCCCTGGAGGAGCTGGCCAAGCGTGCCGGGGTCGATCTCAGCCAGGACCGACCCCAGAGCCCAACTGAGATCCGGCGGCGCAAGCAGCGAGAGGCACTTCTCCATTTGAATCAGCTGGCGGTCGACTTCTACCACCACGTCCTGCTGCGGAGTCCGACCGGCCAGCTGGGCCGGCGCTTCCTGGATTCCCGGGGAGTCACCGAGGAGGACCGCGAGCACTTCAAGCTCGGCTACGCCCCGCTGGGCACGACCCAGGACAATCTGGTCAGGTTTCTCCGCAAGCACCAGGCTGATCCAGCCGACATCGCCGCCTCGGGCCTGGCCCGCACTGAGCGGGGTCGGCTGACCGACTTCTTCCGGCAGCGAGTGGTGATTCCGATCCGGGACGAGCAGGGACGGTCGGTGGGGTTTGGCGGCCGGGCGATTGGAGAGGGCAGCCCCAAGTACCTGAATACCCGCGGCACCTCACTCTTCGAGAAGTCGTACGTCCTCTTCGGCCTCGATCTGGCGCGAGAGGCCATGCACAAGGAGCGGCGAGCGGTGTTGATGGAGGGGTACTTCGACGTGATCGGAGCTCACCGGATCGGAATCCGGAACGCGGTCTCGGTCTCGGGCACGGCCCTCACCGACGCCCAGGTCCGACTCCTGCGCCGCTTCTCGGACGAGGTCATCCTGTGCTTCGACGGGGACCCTGCCGGCCAGACCGCGGCCGGCAAGGCGGTGGGTCTGGTGGCCCAGGCGGGGATGAACTGCCGGCTCTTCACCCTCTCCACCGGTCAGGACCCGGACGACCTCTCCCGAAGTGACCCCGCCGCCCTCAAGGAGCTGGTGGCGAAGGCGCCTCCGGCGTGGGAGGCACTTGTGGACGGGGCCCTGGGTGAAGCCTCCCCCAGGTCTGGGGGTGAAGGGCAGGAGGCGCTCCGGCGGGTCCTGAAGGTACTTGGGCGTATCCCCGAGGCCAGTATCCGCGCTCTATATGCGGAGCGGGTCGGGCGTCGCCTGGGGGTCGACGCCGCGAGGATCCTCAGGGATGTGGAGCAGGGTGTGACCAGGCAGCCGACACCATTGAACGCGGAAGGTTTGAACCCGGCACCGAGCGGGGAGATTGCAATGGGAGCCTCTGCCCATTTGTTGGGAATGCTCTGGCACAGCCCTCAGCTGTTGGCCGAGGTTCGAGATCAATTTCAGGTTAGAAGAGATGACTTCCTCGACTCCCAGCACGGCGAGCTCTACCAGGCGATGATCGACGTCTCGCCGGAAAGGCTCAACCCAGCCGACCTGGCTCCAGAGCTTCGAGTACGGTTGGAGGAGCTCCCCAAGGGGGGTTTCCCCGAGCTCGACGAGGATGCAGGGACAGCGCGGCGGCACCGTTCCTTGGGTGACTACGTGAAGAGGATCCGGATCGAAACACTGGAGCAGGAGGCAACGGGGCTGCGCAGGAAGTTGGGCGAGTTGAGCCACCACCGCGATGGCGAGGGTCCCCAGCTGGCGGCCGAGCTGGACCGGATCCAACGGCAGATGGAGACGCTGCGAAGAAGCGGCGGCATGGAGGCATAGGTTGGTAAAGGCGATGAAGGCACCGGTGGCAGCTCCGGCCCCACCCCGCACCGAGGATCTGGTGCGGTTGGCGGAGCAGTTGATCCTGAAGGGGAAGGAACAAGGATTCCTCTCTCCCAATGAGGTCCTGGAGCCGTTCCCGGAGCTGGATGCCGACCCCGACCAGATGGAGCGGCTCTTCCTCATCTTCCGCGAGATGGGCATCGTGGTCTCGGACGGCGACAAGGACTTCGATGCCGAGGAGACCGACGACGACGTCCTGGCCGCCGACGCGGACGCTGTCTCCCTGGACGATCCGGTCCGGATGTACCTCAAGGAGATCGGCCGGGTCTCGCTGCTCAAAGCTGAGGACGAGGTCTACCTGGCCAAGCTGATCGAGCAGGGTGACGAGGATGCCAAGCACCGCCTGACCGAGGCCAACCTGAGGCTGGTGGTCTCCATCGCCAAGAAGTACATCGGCCGCGGCATGTCGTTCCTGGACCTGATCCAGGAGGGGAACATGGGCCTCATCCGGGCGGTCGAGAAGTTCGACTACCAAAAGGGTTTCAAGTTCTCCACCTACGCCACCTGGTGGATCCGCCAGGCGATCACCAGGGCCATCGCCGACCAGGCCCGGACCATCCGGATTCCGGTGCACATGGTCGAGACCATCAACAAGCTGGTCCGGATCTCCCGCCGCCTGCTCCAGGAGCTGGGCCGGGAGCCGGCCGATCCCGAGATCGGAGAGGAGATGGGGATCACCCCAGACCGGGTCCGGGAGATCGTCAAGGTGGCCCAAGACCCGGTCTCCCTGGAGACACCGATCGGCGAGGAGGAGGACTCCCACCTCGGCGATTTCGTCCCCGACAGCGAGGCGGTGGCCCCATCCGAGGCGGCCTCCCTGACCATGCTCCGGACCGAGGTCGAGGACATCCTGGACACCCTGACCCCTCGCGAGCGCCGGGTGCTTCAGCTGCGCTTCGGCCTGATCGATGGCCACCAGCGCACTCTGGAGGAGGTCGGCAAGCGCTTCGGGGTGACCAGGGAGAGAATCCGTCAGATCGAGGCCAAGGCGCTCCGCAAGCTCCGCCACCCCTCTCGGAGCATGAAGCTCAAGGACTATCTGGAGTAGCTCGACTAGAGCTGCCCCGGAGGCCGGACGCCTGACGGCCGGTAGACTGCGCGAGGTTATTCCGGAGTAGCTCAACGGTAGAGCAGGCGGCTGTTAACCGCAAGGTTCACGGTTCGAATCCGTGCTCCGGAGCCATCGACCGATTTCACGGCGGTTGATCTGGAGCCTCATGAGCAGACGTCTGCTCACGGAATGCTCACATACGCCGGTCGGCACGCAGCGAGAACCCTATACAGACTGAACCGCCAGTTGGGGCGGAGGTGTCACCTCCACGCCAAGGTTGCCTGGATCAGAGCGCGCTTGGGCTGGAGCAGCAGGCGCGGCGACGCTGACCTGAACGGCTGGGTCAGGCCGAAGCGCTCACGGGAAGCGGCCCCCAACTCCGAAGCGGCGTAGGGCCAGTCGAATCAGTCGGATCAGCAAGAACAACTTTCTCCCTCCGGCGTTGAGGGTACACCGCAGGCTGCTCCTCGGTGGTCCCGGCCCGCTTCGTAGCTGCCTCACCTCCCTCCGGGTCTACCGCCGAGCTCGAGTCACGGTGGGTGTCAGCCCAAGTGCCGCGTGGCGGAAACGGGTGAGCGGGCGTGATATACGGACCTGCCCGCGCACGCCCAATGTTTGCGGGAGCCAACCGGTCGCCGGCGACCCGGCGGCTCCCAGTCCCCAAGGGAATCTTCGGGACGAGACGGCGTGTCAGATGCCGCCCAGGTCCATAGTGGGACCGATGAAGGGCGAATCAGAACTGCCCGAGTCGGGGACGTTGTGAGCTCGCTGGTCGGGATGTCAGACTACGGGCCGCATGTTGTCTAACGGGTGGCTTACCAACTGACCCGGATGAACCGAAGTCTCGGGCCAACCATGCCAAGCGCAGCGCCAACCATGCCGAGTACCGCGCCAAGCATTCCCACTCCGAGAGCAAGACCAATCTCGAGGGCGATAATCTCGGGGGACACGACCGCTCCGATGGCCTTAGCCTGGATCCACCGGTAAGAGAGGGGTAGGGGGAGGTCCACAGACAAAGAAAAGGCACTCGGTGCTGGGA
>JBOHUG010000075.1:0-1761 GCA_050734135.1 Candidatus Dormibacteria bacterium | reverse complement strand
AGGGAACGGGAACGCTGGTGCTCGAGCCGCTACCAAGGTCGACCGCGGTCACCGACCCGGTCGAGGCGTCTCCCAGCAGCAACTGGCCGGCAGGGGTGCCCGCGGCGCTCACCGACTGCGCCAGCAGAGGGGTCAGAGCTGTGGCCAAGAGGGGGAGACGGAGTCTGCCGAGGCGGTGCCAGACCAAGGAGAAGCTGAGCATGTCGCCCATATGACGCCAGGGGCGGGTCGACGGTTCCCAGCTGGCTGTGACGGTCGCGTCAGCCCCCGGGCAGCGGTGCAAGGTCACCGAGTCGGGCGAGGACTCCGCACACTGCCTGGTCCTTGCTGGCGCGGCGCCGGTAGCGGCTCAATTTGGCCGGTAGCGGCTGAATTTGAGTGATACTGGCTCGCATGTCCAAGAGCGCGAGCCCCCCTGGGGTACGGGGCGAGCTTAACCATGTCGAGGTCTGGGTTACAAATCTCGAACGAGCAATTGCGACTTGGGCATGGCTGCTGGAATCTCTGGGGTACAGTCCGTTCCAGAAATGGGCGGTGGGGCGGAGCTGGCTGCTGAGAGGAACGTACATCGTCATCGAGCAGTCGACGGCGATCAGCGCTAAGCACCACGATCGGTGTCGTCCGGGAGTAAACCACCTAGCCTTTCACGCAGGAAGGTATCAGGACGTCGACGACCTTGTCGGTCGGGCTGGCGCACATGGCTGGAGTCTCCTCTTCGCTGACCGCCATCCCCACGCTGGTGGTCCGGAGCACTACGCCGCCTACCTCGAAGACCAAGACGGCTTCGAGGTGGAACTCGTTGGCGTCCCCGACCAGGGTTGAGGCCCGCGTTTAGTGCTTGAGATGAGGAGCGTCTTGGCTCAGCGCGCCTTCGACGCCTGGGTCGCGTGGTCCCCGGCTGAACCGTCTGGGGGATAACGGCACTGGCCGATCGACGTCTCCGGCGAGTGGTGGTCTCAAACTGACCCACTGCCCCGGCGCCCCGCTCCTTGACGGGCATTGAAGGGTCGGACCCCGGGCGAAGGCCGTGGCCAGGATGGCCATCAGGTGGCGTCGGCGCCAACTGGAGACGGTCCGAGCCGAGGTCGAGACGAGGATGAGGCGCTCCACTCGCTCCGGATGGCATAGCGCCAGCTCCATTGCGATGCGCCCGCCCAGTGAGATGCCGAGTACCGCGGCGTGATCGAGCCCCTCGGCTTCCATCATCCCGAAGGTGTCGGAGGCCATCAGTTGGATCGAATACGGCGCGTCGGGTCTGTCGCTCCTCCCTGCGCTGCGATTGTCGAAGGCGACGGCCCGGTGGTGAGCCGCAAGGCTATCGATAAGCCTCGAAAACTCGGAGACGTCGCCCCCCGTGCCCAGGATGAGCAGCAAGGGCGGCCCCTGACCGCGGATCTCGTGGTGAATGCGGATGCCGTTAATCTCGGCGAGCGGCATCAGCGCCTCGCCTGACGACGTCTTTGGCCCTTTCGGCCCATGACAATCACTGGGCGATTATCAGGAGCAAACCCTACCCCCTACGCCCCAAGGGACTGGGCACCGGGCCTACGGTTGGGAATCGAATCCACGACCCAGCGGATGGGCGGTGTGTCCATCAACTGGCCCACTATCGGGCTCTCCCGAGGATTGACTTCGTCCCGGCTCGTAGTCCAGAATCCAACCACCTTGGATAACCGGACGCGACCGAACTGCTGGTGGGAGTGGCCCCCCGGGGGTTTGGTGGCGCCGCGCCCCTGAGCGGGGCAGAGCCCGAGCCATCGA
>JBOHUG010000074.1:0-3861 GCA_050734135.1 Candidatus Dormibacteria bacterium | reverse complement strand
TGAAGCACAAGCTCGAGGCCTCGGTGGAGTCGATCCCGATGCCGGACGGCTTCTTTGACCTGGCCACCACGGCCTGGGTCGGGGAACACCTGCCCAGACCGCTCGCGGCTCTGCGAGAGATCCACCGGGTGCTTCGCCCCGGGGGTCGGCTCGTGGTGCTCACCCCAAACGCTTGGAACTACAACGCCTGGCTGGTGCGGGCGGTGCCCTACCGCTTCCACGATTACTTCACCCGCCGCCTCTACGGGCGCCAGGAACGTGACACCTACCCGGTGCGCTATCGGATGAACACGCCGCGTGAATTGGAGCGGCGGGCGACCGAGGCTGGATTCCATCGGGTCCGTCTCATCCTTAACGGCGACCCCTCCTACATCGCCTTTAACGAGCCGCTGTTCCGGATCGCCAGAGCGCTTGAGGGCCTGCTCGAACTCCCCGGCCTGAACCAAGCGCGCGTGCACCTGATCGGCCTATTCGAGCGTTGAGGTGCGGGCTAGTTAGGTGCCCCAGCGGGCATGGCCATGGCGGTCCACCCGGAGCTGGACCGCCAGCAGCCTGCCCGCCGCCACGTCCAGCCAGCCGCCCACTCTGGCGCGGAGTTCGATGCGGATCGAGCCGTCGGCCAGGCGCTGGGTGCCACAGGAGATTACCTCCAGGGTGCCGAAGTCAGTTGCCTGCAGGGCAGGGGTGCAGGCCAACCGGTGGAACTGCTTCGGGATCCAAGCTCGGCGGCCGTCCCAGCACGCCTCGGTGATCAGGTTAAGGGCCGGTCCCAGACCGTCGCCGAGTCCACGGCTGGTGGCATAGCTTCCGCATCCTCCGGGGAATTGGTCGAAGAAGGTGGCCGGGACCTGGGAAGCTACCACCGTGCTGGCTGGGGCCGTCGCCAGTATGACGGTCCAGGCCAGCAGCACCGCCAGCAGCCCAGCAAGCGGAGCCGCCGTTCGCTCCAGCAAACGCCTCGGGAGCCTCGCCTGAGACCCTTGGGCCGGACCGTTGCGCCAAGCAGCGACGCCGACTGGCAGCAGCGCTACCAGAAGCACGAATGCCAGCAGCTCTCTGGGTCCCAGGACCGAGTTGGCCGGCACGGCGTACCAGTAGTTACTCGGGCCCCTGGTGAAGTGGAGAGCCCTGCTGATCAAACAAGTCACCAAGAGAAGCAAGACGGCGGGGCCGAGAAGCCTGTAGGCCAGCCGGTACGACTGGTTGCGCTGCTGTAGCTCGCGCTCATCGAGCTCCGGACCCCGGCGCCAGAGCGGTGACCCATTGGTGCGCAGCAGTCCGATGCCCAAGGCAACGATAAGGGCCACCAGCCCCGGACCCCAGCCCTCCAAGCTCAGGGGCAGCGGCAAGGCCAGGAGGAGCCAGGCGGAGCCGACGACAACAACCGCGCCGCGGCGGGGCAGCTGGCTGAGGGGGAGCACCCTAGCCCCTCTTTCTCCGACCGACCGTGACCAACTCGGTAACCACGATCCTCCGGCTCAGGAAGGGCAGGATCAAGGGCCTTGCCGTCAGCCGGTAGCGAATCAGGGCCCTGCTCTTGGAGACGCGCTTGAGCGTGCAGGTGGGGATGGTGACCTCCGCCAGCACCGCACTGAACTCGCTTTGGCCACAATCTGGAGGCGACCTGTAGAACCTCCCGGCGCGAGCCGGACAGACTGCCTCCGAGAGTAAGACCGAAACGGCGCTGCCCTGGCCGACTTCGGCCGTTCGGTTGGCCGCGACGCAGCCCTGGCCAAGTTGGCTCGTCTGTGGGGGCGAGACGGTCACCGGCGACCAAACCAGGCTCAGCGCAGCTGCGACCGGCGCGAGGAACGCCACCGCCACCGCTAGGTGGGCGCCCCGCCGCAGCCAGCGAGCACGATCCGGCCCTGTCCGGTCTGGCACTGACCCATCGGGCTCGCTCCAAGCCACCACCATGGTGGGCAGAAACAGGAGCAGCGCCACGAAGACGATCAGGCCGCTCGTGGGAAGGCTCGCAGCCAGCCAGGCACGCGTCTCGGGGGTGGCCAGGTACGTAGCGGCAACCGTGGCCAGCGTTGCCCCGGCCAGCGCCCGGTATGCCCCCCGGTAGGCCTGGTTCCGAACCTGTGCCTGGCGTTCGTCGAGCTCGCGGCCGAGCGGGACGGCAATCTGACTGGTTGCCTGTCCCAGGAGGACATTGCCCAGCAGGGCCACTCCCAGCGGCAGGTAGATCGAATCCCCGAGCCAGGAGAGGGGTGCGACCAGAATGATGAGCAGAGATAAAGCGATTCCGCCCACGACCCCGCGGCGGAGGGCGCGCCGCCCGAGCCACAGCCCAGGGCGAGGATCGACCCGTCGGATCAGCAGCGTGGCGAACAGGACAAAGGCCAGATACAGGTAGAGCAGGTCGCTCTGGGCCAGTTGGGCTGGCTGGACCCAGAACAGCAGCGAGATGGTCCCAAGCAGAGCGACGAGTAGGGCGTAGAACGGCACGGTGGGTGCCAGACGCAGCGCCCTCACGCCGGTGCTCACCGGATACCGGCCGGGGCAGGGCGGGGCTCTGGGAAGAGCACCCGGCTCATGGGGGGCAGTGGGCGGCGCGAGAAGATTGCTTCCACCGGCAGCTCGAAGACTTCGGCCAGGCGGAGGGCAAGATCCAGGCTCGGGTTGTATTCGCCGCGTTCGAGGTAGCCGATGGTCTGGTAGTTCACGCCCACCGCCTCGGCCAACTGGTAGCGGGTGAGCTCGCGTTCCGCCCGGAGCACGGCGATCCGGTTGTGGAGAGTCGCCTGCCCCCGCTCGTGGGAGTTTGAGTCGGCCGATCTAGGTGAGATACGACAGAGTGTTGCAGAACTACAACAGAATGTCAACCTGTTCGGATGCATCGAACGCACGGCGGGTCGGGGTGGCGCGGGACAGGTGCCGTATCTTGCCCAGATGGCGGCAAGTGCCGAGGGGCGTGTGCTCTGGGAGCCAGGCTCGGCGCTCGTAGACTCCTGTCGCCTCACCGACTACGCACGATGGCTGGGGCGCGGCAAGGGAGTCGAAACCACCGCCTACCAACCTCTATGGGAGTGGTCGGTCTCGGACCTCGGACGGTTCTGGGCCTCGTTGCTTGAGTACTTCGAGGTCGCCCAGCCGCCCCGATCGGAGGGACGGTTGCCGCGCCGTGAGATGCCTTTTGCACGCTGGTTCCCCAAGACCAAGCTCAACTACGCCCAGCAGGCGCTCGGTCTTCTGCTGCCGGAGCGCGAGGTGGTGGTTGCCTACTCCGAAGGCGGTCGGCGTCAGTCACTGACCGGCTCCCAGTTGGTCGGCCAGGTAGGCAGCCTGGCCGCCCAGCTGGCAGATCTCGGCGTCCGGCCAGGCGACCGCGTCGCCGCCTACCTACCCAACGTTCCCGAGGCCGTGGTGGCCTGCCTGGCCACCGCCTCCCTGGGCGCCGTCTGGTCCAGCTGCTCTCCCGACTTCGGCGAGGCGGCGGTGTTGGACCGCCTTGCCCAGATCGAGCCAGTGGTCCTGGTGGTGGCGGATGGCTATCGATATGGCGGTCGCGCCTTCGACCGCCGCCAAGTCACCGAGTACATAGCCAAGGCGCTGCCCTCGGTGCGCCACGTTGTCACCCTTGGCGTGCTCGACACGGGAGCTGCGCCGTGGTTGGCCGGGGCCATGGCCTGGCAGGATCTGGTTTCCGACTTGCGCAACCCAACCTTTCGGCCGGTTGCCTTCGACCACCCGCTCTGGATCCTGTATTCCTCTGGGACCACCGGCCCGCCCAAGCCGATCGTCCACGGCCACGGTGGGATGGTGCTGGAGCACCTCAAGGCGCTGGCGTTGCACGCTGACATCGGACCATCGAGCCGCTTCTTCTGGTTCACCACGACCGGGTGGATGATGTGG
>JBOHUG010000073.1:0-21506 GCA_050734135.1 Candidatus Dormibacteria bacterium | reverse complement strand
GGCGGGCGCCCGCCAGCTGGTAGGTGGCTTCAGTGTCCGGGGAGGTGCAGGCAGATGCGGAGGGCGATGCGCTGGGGGTGGCGGTCGGACTGGTGGCGACAGTGGCCGGTGTCTGGGGACTGCTGGTTGGGTGTACCCCGGAATCGAGTGAGGCACCGCAGGCACTGAGGAGGAGGGCCAGGCCGAGCACGACGGCACTCTGAGTCAGACCGATGCCAACGTTCCGCATTCGTTCCATCCTGTCTTGGCCCCTCCGCAACCGAACAGTTCACCGGGAGTGTCGGCCCCGATCCGTGGGCCATCCTAGCTGAGCGCGAGTCAGGCTCGGTGATGCCCGTTGCTGGCCGGGCAGACGTGGCCCCGTGGGTCGATGGGCAGGTGACAGAGGGGACAGATCGGCCGCCCTCCCTCGATCACCTGGAGCGCGCGTTCCGCCAGCGCGCGCACCTGGGCGATGGTGGCGACCAGCCGGGCAGCGTGGAGCTCAGCGTCATCGTCGTCGGCGGTCTCCTCGAGCTCGGCCACTTCCCCGAGCGCCGCCTCTTCGGCCTCGCCTTCAACCAGCGCCAGGGGTCGGCGCTCCTCCAGCAGCAAGGTGCACCGCTGGCCTTCCTCGTCGAGCGAAAGCTGGATATTCCCCACCCGCCAGCCGGGTGGGTCGCCCGGGCGGGTAACGGGATCCGGGGCCGAGTCGGAGCGTCCTGAGGGCGGCTCGAGCAGCTGGAGCAACTGTCCTCCCAGCTCCTGGAGCTGGATCTTCTCGACCATCAGGGTGCAGTGGCGCGGGCCCTGGCGGCCTTCCAGGAAGAAGATCCGGGAGCCGGGTTCGCCTTCGACGCCGACGGTGAGTTCATCGACCGGGTCAAAGTCGAATTCCAAGACGGCCACCTAGCAATTGTGCCGACTCAAGCCGGTCCTCGGCGGGGCCGGATCAGGTCAGGTTGCGGGCCAGCGGTCCCCGGTTCTGGGCGGCACGCTCCAGGTGGGCCGCCGCGTTGACGATGGCGAGGTGGGTGAACGCCTGAGGAAAGTTGCCCAGAAGCTCGCCGCTGTCCGGGTCCAGCTCCTCTGAAAACAGGCCCAGATCGTTGCCGTGGCTGGTCAGGCGCTCAAAGAGATCCCGGGCCGGGACGATCTGTCCTTGAAGGGCCAGGTTGTCGACCAGCCAGAAGGAGCACAAGAGAAAGGTCCCCTCACTGGCCCCTAACCCATCCTCGCGCCGGTACCGATATACGAACCCGTTCTCGTCGGTGAGGTCCCGCTGGATGGTCTTGACGGTGAGTCGCATCCGCGGGTCCAGCGGGGGTAGGAAGCTCAATAGGGGAATCATCAGCGACGTGGCATCGAGCTGGTCCTCGTCCAGGACCTGGCGAAAGGAGTTCAGCTTGTCGCTCCAGCCTCGAGTCAGAATGGTGTGGCGAATCTGCTCCCTGGTCCAGATCCAGCGCTGCCGCCGGGCGTCCTCCACCTGGAGCTCTCGGCTGAGTTTGATGCCCCGATCCAGGGCCACCCAGCAGAGCAGCTTGCTGTAGACGAATTGCTGGGGCCCGCCCCGCATCTCCCAGATGCCGCTGTCCGGTTGCTCCCATTCCTCTGCCGCGTGATCGACCATCGAAGCGAGCGTGCTCCGCATCGGTGCCCGCTTGCCTTTCCCGTGACGCAGGTGTAGGTAGGCGGAGTCGACGACCTCGCCGTAGATGTCAAGCTGTTTCTGGTCGGCGGCGCCGTTTCCGATGCGCACCGGGCGGGACCCTTGATACCCGTCCAGCTCGCTGAGCTCGGACTCGGGAACATCAGTCCGGCCGTCGATCCCGTACATGATCTGGAAGTGGTCCGGGTTCCCCTGGTGGATCCGCTGCAGCCAAGCGATGAAGTTGGCGGCCTCCTCGTGGTACCCGAGCAACTGGAGGGCGTACAGGAGGAAGGCGGAGTCCCGCAGCCAGCTGTAGCGGTAGTCCCAGTTGCGCTGACCGCCAATCCACTCGGGTAGCGAGGTGGTGGGAGCGGCCACGATCGATCCCTCGGGGGCGTAGATCAACAGTTTGAGCACCAGAGCGCTGCGGAACACCAGGTCCAAGTAGGGGCCGTCGTACTCGCAGCGTTTGATCCAGTCCTCCCAGAACTTCTTGGTCAGAGCGAGCAGCTTTTGGGGGTCGTAGTCGCGGTGATGGGACTCGGTGCCGTCGTAGCGCAGGAGCAGCGAAACGGGCTCCCCTTGGCGCAGCTCGACGCGCTGGCTCATCGCTCGACCTTCCTGCACCCAGCTGCCAGGTCCATCGACGTGCAGGTGCAGGTCCTGGTAGCTGAGGACCAGGCAGTGGCCGTCTCCGCCGATCTCAACCTGTGGATCCTGGCGGCCGTAGTCAAAGCGGGCGTCGATGACCACCTTGACTCCCATCAATCCGTCCGGAGCCTCCAGCTGGCGAACCAGGATGTGGTCGTCGTCGCGCTGGTGCATTTGCTCCTTGGCGACCATGAAGTCAGTGATCACCAGGCGACCTTGGGGGCTGCTCAGTCCGGTCTCCAGGATGTTGGTACCCGGCAGATAACGGCGGCTGTCAGCGATGTAGTTGCCGTCGGGGACGACGGTCATCGAGCCACCCTTCACCGTATCTATCAACCGGGCGAAGACAGACGGGCTATCGAAGCGTGGCGCACAGAACCAATCGATCGACCCCCGTCGGTCGACCAGGGCGGCACTGTGCAGGTCGCCGATGATTCCGTAGTCGCGGATGGGCGGATACCGAGGGCGATCCATGAACTTCCTCCCGACGTGGACAGCTCCTGAGTAGAGGGAACTGAAGAGACTCCGTGGCTCAGTCCAGAGCGGGCGAGGGTGTCTGGTTGCGAAGACCCGCTCCCAAAGGTGTAGGCGACACTGGTCCCGCAGACGACCGAGCCGGTGGAGATTGTAGGCGTGGCGGCAACCCTCGATCCGAGAGGGCAGTCGAGGTGTGTGCTGACCCGATCCGCTCTTCGGCACCGGAGTAGGGGTTTTCTGCCCACCGACCTAGGGGTGTCCGCGATGTCCTGAGACATCACAACCGCGGAGCGGGAGGGATTCGAACCCTCGAAGGGGTTGCCCCCTTACGGCATTTCCAGTGCCGCGCCCTCGGCCAACTAGGCGACCGCTCCCGGGGGGATTCTAATGCGGTGTCTCCCAGTGGCCCGGACCAGTGGTGACCGGTTCGGGCTCTACTCCTAGCCCCACTTGAAGCTAGTCAGGGCGCGGTTGGGAAAGGCAGGAGTCCCTGGGGAGGGAGCGGCTCCGGCGGGGGAATCGGATGGTGTAATTCGAACACCTCCTCATCAAAGAGGATCCGATCTCCGTGTTCCAACTCCAGCTCGGACATCCGCAGCGGTACCACGAAGGCGATCGCCTTCAGGATCACGAAGGTCATGCCGGCGTCGTAAGCAGTGACCACCACCAGACCGATGATCTGCACGAGCAACTGGTGGGGATTACCGGAAAACAGTCCGCCAACGCTGGCGTTCGCGCCATTCACCCCGACGTAGACCACCATCGCCGGATTGGCAATCAAGCCGACCAGAATCCCCCCCACAGCCCCTGCCGTGAAGTGGGTGTGGATCACCCCCAGGGTGTCGTCGACCTTGCGGAAGGGCCAGCGCCCGGCCAGCTTGTTCATCGTCAGCCAGGGGATCGAGGCGCCGAAGAGACCGATCACGATCGCACCGTATCCATCCACGTAACCGGCGGCTGGGGTGATCGCCACCAGGCCGCAGATGAGGCCGTTGATGGCGCCTAGGAAGGACAGTTTCTTGTTGAGGGAAATGTCCAACATGAACCAGGTCAGCATGGCGACCGCCGTGGCCAGGTTGGTGTTGAGCACCGCCGCCGCGGCGTCGGCGTTGGCGAAGTACGGGTCGCCGCCATTGAACCCGTTCCAGCCGAGCCAGAGGATGCCCGCTCCCACGGCCGCCAGGAGCATGTTGTTGGGCTTGAAGTCCTGTTGGTCGTGCAGCGTCCGGGGCCCGATCACGGCCGCCCCGACGAACCCGGAGATTCCGGCGGCGACATGGATCACGTAGCCGCCGCTGTAGTCGACCACTCCCATTTGAGCGAGCCAGCCGCCGCCCCAGAGCATGAAGGCGTTGACGCTGTAGACGAAGACCGACCACAAGGGAACGAAGAGCATCCAGGCCTTGAAGTTGATCCGCCCGAAGAGAGCCCCCGCCAGGATGATCGGAGTGATCGCCGCAAAGACGAACTGGAAGTAGATTAGGGAGGCCTGTGGGAACTCCAGCCTTGGTATCAGGCCCTTCAGCAGTGGGATGCTGGCCCGCGCCGTCTCGCCCAGGGCGCTCAGAACAGGTTGGGGAAAGCCGACTAGGCTCCCCATCCAGGGGTGGCCGAAGCCGAGGCTGTAGCCGGCAAAGACCCACACCACCAAGACCGCCGCGAAGGCGTAGAAGCACATCACGGCGGAACTGACCGCCCACTTCCGCTTGACCACTCCTCCGTAGAGAACAGCTAGGCCCGGCAGGGACATCAGTCCGACCAGGGTCCCCGCCGTCAGCTGCCAGGAGTTGTCGCCGGCGTTCAGATACGGCGGGGACGGGATGTACATGACCAGGGAACTCCTCCTGTCGGCTGGCGGGCTATCACTCGGGACGGTGAGTTGCCGCCGAGTTTTCCAGAACAGCGGGAGGAGGTCATCAGGCGATACACACAATTACGGCGATGCCGACTGGTGTTATCGCGACAGGAAGACGCGCCCGCTCAGGCCGGCACCGCAGGGTGATTGGAAGAGGACGCTCGAAGCGCCAGGTCCGCCTCGATTGCGGCTGCGCCCACCCGCCCGTCGGCGATGGCCTGGACCACCAGGGATGCCCCCCGGACCGCGTCGCCAAACGCGAACACCCCAGGTAAGCTGGTCTGGAAGTCGGCACCGGTGCGGATTCGCCCCCCGGGACGGTCCTCCAACCCGAGCTCGGCAACGATCTCTTCGATGGCGGCCCCGGTGAAGCCGAGCGCGAGGAGGACGAGGTCCGCCGGGATTGCCGCCTCGGAGTTCGGGACTGGGTCCAGTCTGCGGCTCCCGTCGGCGCCGATCACCGGCCGCACCTGGCGCAGCTGTAACCCACTGACCGCTCCCGTCTGGCCGGTGAAGCCCACCGTTTCCACGCAGAAGCTGCGTCGTCCGCCTTCCTCGTGAGCGGCTGACGTCCGCAGGATCAGTGGCCACTCAGGCCAGGGATTTTCAGGCCGCCGGTTGAGGGGTGGCCGGGGAAGTAGTTCAAGTTGGTCGACGGTGGCGCACCCTTCCCGGTGGGCATTGCCAAGGCAGTCAGCCCCGGTATCTCCACCGCCCAGGATCACCACCCGGCGTCCGGAAGCGCTGATGGGCACTGTTCCCTGAGGCTGGGGGAGTCCCGCCTGCCTGCGGTTCTGCTGCTCCAGATACTCCATCGCCAGGTGGATCCCTGCCAACCCACGGCCGGGGATGGGCAGCTCGCGCGGTCTCCGGGCGCCCACCGCCAGTCCCACTGCATCGTGGGAGTGGCACAGGTCCGCGGCCCTGATATCCCGGCCCACCGTGACCCCACAGCGGAACTCCACCCCTTCAGCCTCCAATTGGGCGACCCGGCGGTCGATCAGCTCCTTGGGCAGCTTGTAGTCGGGAATCCCGTAGCGGAGCAGGCCACCCGGCCGATCCGCCTGCTCGAAGACCGCGACCGCGTGTCCGGTCCGAGCCAACTGCTGGGCGGCCGCCAGCCCGGCGGGGCCCGATCCGACGATCGCGACGCGCCGTCCGGTCGAGAGAGCCGCCGGTCGAGGGCGGACCCAGCCCTCGCGGAAGCCGCGATCGACAAGGCTGCGCTCGACCTCCTTGATCGTCACTGGTTCGTCGTAGACGGCCAAGACGCAACTGGCCTCGCAGGGCGCCGGGCACACCCGTCCGGTGAACTCCGGAAAATTGTTGGTGCGGTGCAGTCGCTCCAGGGCGCTCTCCCAGTCGTCCCGACCAACCAGGCTGTTCCAGTCTGGAATCAGGTTGTGGAGGGGGCAGGCGTGATGACAGAACGGGATGCTGCAGTTCATGCAGCGACTGGCCTGGACTCGCAATTCCGGGGCGGGCAGCGAAAGGTGAAGCTCACCGTAGTCGGCGATGCGCTCCGCGATCGGACGATCCGAGCCGAGCTGGCGCTGGTGTCGTAGGAAGGAGAAGGGATCCTCCATCAGTTCAGGCCCGGGCCATGGCGGCCTGCGGGTCGGGTACTTGAAGTTGCTCAGGTATCCCCGAGACGCCGGTACCCCGGCGGCGAGGCCGCACCCGGGTCAGGCGCTCCGCGCCAGCAGGCCAATCGGTTAGCAGCTCCTTCGCCATCTGACTGCCTGTGTAGAGCTGATGCCGCTGCAGCAGTTCGAGGACGGTGGAGAGGTCTTCCTGATCAGGATCGGTCACCTCGACCGAATCGGGGTTGCAGCGCCGTGCCACTGCTTTTGTCCGGGCCAAGATGAAGGCGGCACCACCGCTCATTCCCGCGCCGAAGTTGCGGCCGATCGGCCCCAGAACGAGGACGGCGCCGCCGGTCATGTACTCGCAGCCGTGGTCCCCGATTCCCTCCACCACAGCGGTCGCGCCACTGTTTCGGACCGCGAAGCGGTGGCCCGCCTGGCCTTCGAAGAAAGCCTCGCCAGCGGTAGCACCGTAGAGCGCCACATTGCCGGCGATCACATTCGTCGCTGCCGGGAATCCCACCTGACTGGGGCGCCGAACTACCAGTCTGCCGCCGCTGAGTCCCTTGCCCGGGTAGTCGTTGGCGGCACCCACACAGGTGAGGCTGACGCCGGGTGCTAGCCAGGCGCCGAGACTCTGACCGGCCACTCCTCGAAGGCGGACTTGGATCGTGTTATCGGGGAGCCCGGACTCGCCGAAACGCCGGGCCACCTCACCGCTGAGCCGGGCGCCTACAGCCAAGTCGGAGTTACCGACTCTGGCTGAGGCGCTGCCGGGAGCGCCGCTGGTTAGGGTGTCACCCAGTCGCTGCATGAGCCGGAGATCGAGGGCGGATTCGAGGTGATGTTCCTGGGCGCGCAGGCGAGCGCGACCCTCCACGTCAGCGCGTCCCCGGCCCCGGCGCAGAACCGCGGGACCGGGGACGGGGACGACCAGGAGTGGAGCGAGGTCCAGCTGAGTGGCCTTCCAGGATCGGCCTCCGGGACGCTGTTCCAGGCAGTCCACCCTACCGACCATCTCGGAGACTGTTCGGAAGCCGAGGCTGGCCATCTGCTCGCGCACGTCCTCGGCGACCATCATGAAGAACCGAATCACGTGCTCCGGCGCCCCGGCAAAGCGCCGACGGAGGACCGGATCCTGGGTAGCGATCCCCACCGGGCAGCTGTTGAGGTGGCAAACCCGCATCAGGATGCAGCCGGCCGCCACGAGGGCCGCCGTGGCGAAGCCGAATTCCTCCGCCCCCAAGAGAGCGGCGATCACGACATCGCGACCGGTGCGCAGTCCCCCGTCCGCTTGGACTGTCACCCGGGACCGCAGACCCTGGCGGACCAGAGCCTGCTGAGTCTCCGCTAGCCCGAGCTCCCAGGGGATACCAACATGCTTGATGGAAGACAGCGGGGCCGCGCCAGTACCACCGTCGTGCCCCGAAATCGTGAGGTGGTCGGCGCGGGCCTTGACCACCCCCGCGGCGACCGTGCCCACCCCCGCCTGAGCGACCAGCTTGACGCTGACTCGAGCTGAGGGGTTGGGCTGTTTGAGGTCCCAGATCAGCTGGGCCAGGTCCTCAATCGAGTAGATGTCGTGATGGGGGGGAGGCGAGATGAGCTCGAGTCCCGGCACCGCATGGCGGAGCCGGGCGATTGTGGCGTCGACCTTATGCCCTGGTAGCTGACCCCCTTCACCCGGCTTGGCGCCTTGGGCAATCTTGATCTGAATGTCATCCGCGTTGACGAGGTAGTTGACGGTCACCCCGAATCTGGCTGAGGCCACCTGTTTGATGGCGCTCCGGCGGGAGCTTCCGTCGCTGGCGGGAGCGAACCGCCGGGGATCCTCGCCTCCCTCCCCGGTGTTGCTCTTGCCGCCAATCTGATTCATGGCGAGCGCCATCGTTTCGTGCGCCTCCTGGCTGATCGACCCCAGGGACATCGCTCCGGTGACGAACCGGCGCACGATCGTGCTCGCCGGCTCCACTTCACAAATAGGAACGGCGTGCCTGGGCCGCGGCTGGAGCAGATGGCGCAGGGTGGTCGAGGGCGAACTCCGGGCGTCGGCCAGATCGGTGAAGGCGCGAAATCGATCAGAGTCGCCGGCCCGGACCGCATGCTGGAGCGCGGCTACGCTCTCCGGGTTCCAGGCGTGCGACTCGCCTTCATGGCGCCAACGGTGGTCGCCCCCAAGCTCCAGATCGGAGCACTGCGCTACCGGAGCGAACTCCCGGCGGTGCCGCCACAGCACCTCCTCGGTCAGCACCGCGAAGTCCGCGCCGTTGAGCCGGGATGGGGTGCCCGAGCAGCAGCGCTCGATGACAACTTGGGCGATTCCGACCGCTTCGAAGACTTGGGCGCCGCAGTAACTGGAGACGGTGGATATCCCCATCTTGGACATCACTTTGAGCAGCCCCTCAGCCAGCGCCTTGATGTAGGCCGCCATCGCCTGGCCGCCATCGCTGGGTTGGGTCAGGCGACCGGCCGCGGCCAGATGGGCGATGGCGGCCAGCCCCAGATACGGATTGACCGCCTCGGCCCCATGGCCGATCAGACAGGCCAGGTGGTGCACCGTGCGCGCGTCGGCCGCCTCGACTACCAGACTAAGGGCCGAGCGGGCGCCCGCTTTGACCAGATGCTGATGGACGGCGCCCACTGCCAAAAGGCTGGGGACAGGGGCCATCTCAGCGTTGGTCTCACGATCGCTGAGGACGAGGATGCGGACGCCGTCCTCGACCGCGAGCAGGGCCTCCGAGCAGAGCCGGTCCAACTCTCGCTCCAACACCCCAGCCGTGCCGTCGGCGGCAAATACGGTGCGGAGAGTTCGCGATCTCAGGTTGGGCGGCAGCTCGCTCCGGAGTTGGCGGAGCTGGCCGTCGGTCAGGATCGGATGCGGCAGCTGCAGCCGGGTCACCGGTCGGCGGTCCGATGCGAGCAGCTCCCCGCCACCTCCCAAGATCGTCCGCAGCGACATCACGGAGCGCTCACGGATGGAGTCGATCGGAGGATTGGTAACCTGGGCGAACCCTTGGCTGAAGTAGTCGAAGAGGAGCCGGGGTCGCTCCGAGAGGACAGCCAGGGCGGCGTCGTTCCCCATCGATCCGATCGCTTCATGGCCAGTCGTCGCCATCGGGCCCAGCACCTGCTGAAACTCCTCGTCGGTGAACCCAAAACAGCGACACCAAGCCATCAGGTCGTCCGGGTTGGATAGTGCCGGATCCGAACAGGGGTCGGAGGGGGAGGGGAGTTGGAAGAGCGACGCTTGGGCAAGTGAACGATAAGGGTGGCGTCGGGCAACCGAGTCCTTGATCTGGCGGTCGTCCAAAACCCGGCCGGTTTTGGTGTCCACCAAGATCATCTGCCCGGGTTCGAGCCTTCCGGTCCGACGAACTGCAGCTGGGTCGAGATCGACGACCCCGGCCTCAGACGCGAGCACAACCAGGTCATCCGTGATCGAGTAGCGAACCGGGCGAAGGCCGTTGCGGTCGAGGGTCGACCCCACCCAGCGACCGTCGCTGAAGGAAATGGCGGCGGGACCGTCCCACGGCTCCATCAAGTTGGCCTGGTAGGCGTAGAAATCCCGGTGCCGGGCCGGAATTCCCTGGGCGTTCTCCCACGCCTCCGGGAGCATCATCATCAGCCCCTCCGGGAGCGATCTGCCGGACCGGACCAGAAGTTCGATCACGTTGTCGAAGGCGGCAGAATCACTCCCCTGGGGTTCGATCACAGGAAGAATGTCCTGGGGATTGGCG
This sequence comes from Candidatus Dormibacteria bacterium, assembly GCA_050734135.1. Taxonomy (GTDB): domain Bacteria; phylum Chloroflexota; class Dormibacteria; order Aeolococcales; family Bog-877; genus Bog-877. The sequence goes on along the minus strand of JBOHUG010000073.1, from coordinate 11,567 downwards.
CCGCAGATGGGATGTCTCCAGCCGCCCTCGCGAGCCCGCATCCAGTTGACGTTGCCTCGCAGGGCGTTGATCTCGCCGTTGTGGGCAATGAACCGGAAGGGCTGCGCCAGGCGCCAGCTCGGTTCCGTGTTGGTGCTGAAGCGCTGGTGGAAAAGCGCCAGCTGGCTCTTCAGGTCGGGTGCGGAGAGATCCGGATAGTAGGGCTCGAGTTGGGTTGCGCTCAACTGTCCCTTGTAGACGAGGGTGGCGGTGGAGCAACTGGTGATGGCGAAGAGACCGGTTGAGACGGGATCTGACATGACCAGCTGTCGGATCCGAGCCTCGATGCGCTTTCGGAGCGGATAGAGGGTGGACTCCAACTGCGGCGCGCTTTGGCGCCCGGAAACAAAGGCCTGCTGGATGACTGGTTGGCCGCTGCGAGCGGCCGGTCCGATGGTCCGCGGCCGCACTGGCACCTCCCGCCAACCGAGGAATTGCAGCCGCGCTCCGGTCACAGCCTCTTCGATGACCCCTTGACAGGCGGCTCGATCAGAGCTGTTCCGGGGGAGGAAGACCGTTGCCACGGCGTAGCGGCCTGGGCCGGGCAGGGGAATGGGGAGCTGCCCGGTGACCCGGCGCAGGAATTCGTCCGGAATTTGGATCAGGAGGCCAGCACCGTCGCCGGTCCGGGGGTCGGCGCCAAATGCGCCCCGGTGGAGCAGACGCCGGAGTGCACCTAAACCCAGCTCGATCACCTGTCGGGTCGGTTCCCGGTGCCGGCTAGCGACAAAGCCAACCCCACATCCGTCGTGTTCGAACCAGGGGTCCAGAAGTCCGGGCTGGGCTGCTGATGGAACGGGCTCGTCAGCAGCGAGGGCGGGACCCGGCGGAGCTCTGACTGTGCGCCGATAGGGATGGGCTGGCATGACCTTGCGGCTGCGGCTCGCGGCTAAAAAAAAGACCGGTGCCCGAGATCTCGGGAACCGGTCTTTGCCCTAGCGATGCGGTTGCGCTAGCTGACCGGCCCTCCTGCGCGTAGGGATGCGCTGAGCCTGGGCTCAGCCAGCTCCGGTCGGATCCCGCTTTCAGTCCGCAAAGTGGCGCCATTGTAACCGGCATTCGGTGACCGGTCAAACGTTCCCACCGGACTGGCGGTAGCCCCTGAGCCGGTCTGGCCTGGGAAGCGAACTCGGTCAGATGGACGCAACCCGCTGGGCCCAATCGTGACCGAAGGGACTTGGCGGAGAGGGCGGGATTCGAACCCGCGGTGGCTTTTCACCACACCGCTTTTCGAGAGCGGCACCTTAAACCACTCGGACACCTCTCCAAGGTCCGTCGGAATTGTAGGGCGGGGCCGCGAATTCTCTTCCAGCGCGGGGCCTCGCCGGAGTCCTCACGAACGTCGGATGCGCAGGTCACGAAAAAAGGCCTGCAGAAGACGTCCGGCTGACTCCGCCTCGCAGCCGGGCGATACCGAGGGGTGGTGGTTGCCCGCCCCACTTCCGAGGACGTCGTAGACGCTCCGGTAGGCACCTTTCTTGGGGTCATCGGCGCCGTAGACGACCCGCTGTAGTCGGGCCAGCAGGACGGCGCCGGCGCACATCGGGCACGGCTCCAAGGTCGAGTACAGAGTCGCGCCCTGGAGACGCCAGGAGCCGAACCGGCGAGCCGCTACGCGGAGCGCGAGGAGCTCGGCGTGAGCCGTCGCGTCCTGGGACCGCTCCACCCGGTTCGAGGCCGCCCCGAGCATCATCGGTCCCTGGACCACCACGGCTCCGATCGGGACCTCTCCGCGAGCGGCCGCACCTCGGGCGAGCCGCAGTGCGTGGCGCATCAGCTGGCGATCGGTCTCCGGGCTGAGGCAAGAGGCGATCGGGGGCGCTGACACTGCCATCCTCGCTAACGGTGGGGATTCAGGCCCCACCTATAATTTGGCCCCTCGTGGTGGCTATAGCTCAGTTGGTTAGAGTGCCAGGTTGTGGCCCTGGAGGTCGAGGGTTCAAGTCCCTCTAGCCACCCCATAACTAGATCCCCGTCACCCGGGTCAAAAGCGTCCCAGGGCGCTTCTGGCGGCCGATCTGGCCTGTGCTATGCTCTCGCCGACCCGGAGCCCAGCTAGACTTGGTCGTGCCGGATGGGGCGGGCTCCGCGGCGACTAAAGGAGAAGTACCAACCCATGCTTCAGGGCGAAGCCAAGGCCGCGGTGATCGAGGATCACCGCCAACATAACGGCGATACTGGCTCGCCCGAGGTCCATATCGCGATCTTCAGCGAGCGGATCCGCGAGCTCACCGAGCACCTCAAGTTGCACCCCAAGGACCACCACACCAGGCGGGGCCTGCTGAAGCTGGTGGGCAAGAGAAGGCGCTTGCTCGACTACCTGATGCGGGTGGACATCGCTCGATACCGCGCTTTGATCGCCAAGCTGGGGTTGCGCCACTGACCCTGATCGATTTCCGGCTCACTCGCCAACAACCGAGAGCCGGTTGCTTTTACGACCGCGAACTCTCCCGGAGGGAGCAGCGGCAGACTTCAACGGAGCCCCCAGGGCGCGGTTGGAGACTGGCGATCGGAGCCGAACCAAGGTTCAGCTCTCATCCCCTTTCCCTAACCGCGACGGCTGATCCGCACCGGAGCCTACCTCTCTCTCAGCCCGGGAGGCGCGGGGAGGACTCTTATGGAAAAGACCGTTGTCTCACGTACGTTTGACGGCTCGGAACTAACTCTCGAAACCGGCCGTTTGGCCGGTCAGGCGAATGGGGCGGTGTGGGTGCGCCAGGGCGACACCGTGGTGCTGGTCACCGCCACCGCCAGCACGGCGCCCCGGCCCGGGATCGACTTCTTCCCGCTGACCTGCGACTACGAGGAGAAGATGTATGCGGTGGGCCGGATCCCGGGCGCCTTCATGCGCCGGGAGGCAAGGCCATCCGAGGCTGCGATCCTGACCTCCCGGATGATCGACCGTCCCATGCGACCGCTCTTTCCGAAGGACTTTCGCAACGACGTCCAGATCGTGGCCACGGTGCTCTCCACCGATCAGGTCCACGACCCTTCCATCCTGGCCCTGATCGGCGCCGGCGCCGCGGTCGCGATCAGTGATATTCCCCACGACGGGCCGGTGGCGGCGGTCCGGATGGGTCAGTTCGAGGGCCACCTGGTCGAGAACCCGGGCATGCCCGACCTGGAGCGCAGTCAGCTGGACCTAGTGGTAGCCGGGACCAAGGACTCCCTCAACATGGTGGAGGCCGGAGCTCGCGAAGTCTCGGAAGAGACTCTGGTCGAGGCGTTAGCTCGAGCCCACGACCGGATTCGGGAGATCATCTCCTTGGTCGAGGAGCTGGTCGCCAAGGTCGGCAAGCCCAACATGGACTACCCCCACGTCGGAGTGCCCGCCGAGATCAAGCAGGCGGTTTCCGAGGCGGCGGCCGGCCGGATCGACCAGGTCTTCCGGGAGGCCGACAAGGCCCAGCGGGATATTCAGGTGGATCAGCTCCGGGCCGAGGTGGTGGCCCGGCTGACTCCCCGCTTTCCGGACAGGGCCGGAGATATCGGGGGCGCCTTCGAGTCGGTGCTGAAGACAGCGGTTCGGAGGGCGATCCTGGAGCAGGGTACGCGCCCAGACGGCCGTCGGACAGACGAGATCCGTCCCATCTGGTGCGAAGTCGGCACCCTGCCCAGGGCCCACGGCAGCGCCATCTTCACCAGGGGCCAAACCCAGGCCCTATCGATCGTCACTCTGGGCACCATGTCCGACCACCAGAAGCTGGACGGTCTGGGCCTGGAGGACTTCAAGCGCTACATGCACCACTACAACTTCCCCCCCTACTCAGTGGGTGAGGCGCGACCGTTGCGGTCACCGGGTCGCCGGGAGATCGGGCACGGAGCGCTGGCGGAGCGGGCCGTCAAGGTGATGGTTCCTCCGGCTGACGACTTCCCCTACGTGATCAGGATCGTCAGCGAGATCCTCTCCAGCAACGGCAGCACCTCGATGGCCAGCGTCTGTGGCAGCACTCTGGCTCTGATGGATGCCGGGGTGCCGCTGGCGGCACCGGTGGGCGGCATCGCCATGGGGCTGGTCACCGACGAGAACGACCCCAACCGCTACGCCATCCTCTCCGACATCCAGGGGATGGAGGACGCCCTCGGCGACATGGACTTCAAGGTGGCCGGCACCAGGCGCGGCGTCACCGCACTGCAGATGGACATGAAAGCCCGGGGACTCAGCTCCGACCTCTTCCGCAAGGCGCTCGAGCAGGCCCGCCAGGGCCGCCTCCACATTCTCGACAAGATGGCGGAGGCGATCGCGTCGCCGCGTCAAGCGATGTCCACCTACGCGCCCCGAATCACCACCATCCAGATCCATCCCGACAAGATCCGTGACCTGATCGGGCCCGGTGGCAAGACGATTCGCCGGATTCAAGAGGAGACCGGCTGCCAGATCGACATCGAAGACGACGGCAAGGTCTTCCTGGCCACCGTCGACGAGGAGGCCATGCAGCGGGCGGTGGCCATGATTCGCGATCTCACCGAGTCAGTGGAGGTGGGCCGGATCTATAAGGGCAAGGTGGTGCGGATCATGCCGTTCGGTGCCTTCGTCGAGATCCTGCCCCGGCAGGACGGGCTGGTTCACATCTCCCAGTTGGCAGATCAACGAGTTGGCAAGGTGGAGGACGTGGTCAACATCGGCGACGAGATCATGGTCAAAGTGACGGAGATTGACGATCGCGGCCGGGTCAACCTCTCCCGGAAGCAGGCCATCCTGGAGCTGGCCGGTGGCCCGGCGCCGGGGGGCAACGGTGCTCCGAGTGGTGAGCGGCCCCCGGTAGGCTGATCTGGTTCCGGAGCTGACGGTAGTGGCGCAGGACCGCCTGGAGGCGATCGCTTCCCAGGTCCAGTCCTGCGTCCGCTGCCCCCTCCACCAGACCCGCACTCAGGGAGTTCCCGGCGTGGGACCGGCCACCGCGCGGGTGATGGCCGTGGGCGAAGCGCCCGGGGAGAATGAGGACCGGGAGGGACTCCCCTTCGTGGGGGCGGCCGGTCGGCTGTTGACCCAGCTCCTCCAAGAGATCGGGCTGAGCCGGGAGGACATCTTCATCACCAATGTGCTGAAGTCCCGACCCCCTGGTAACCGGGACCCGTTGCCGGAGGAAGTCCTCGCCTGCGCTCCTTACCTGGACGCCCAGATCGAGGTGTTACAGCCAGCAGTCATCCTGCTGCTGGGGCGGCACGCTCTGCAGCGGCTCCTGCCTGGCGCACCCGGGATTTCCCGCGCCCACGGCAGCGTGATCCACCAGGGGACGCGGGTCTATATGCCCTGCTACCACCCGGCGGCCGCCCTCTACAACAGTGGGCTTCTGGGGACTCTGCGCCAGGACTTCCAACACCTTAAGAGCTATCTCGGACTGACTTTCTCAGAGTCGGCACCAGCCTCCCCGGCTCCGCCCCCGCCAGCCCCAGCCGACGAGCAGCTTGGCCTCTTCTAGCGGCACGGTAGCTCTCGCCGCGCGGGACTTCCTTGGTGAGCCGGCTCCCGGGACCCTACGATTCATACCGCTTGGGGGCGTCGGGGAGATCGGCAAGAACCTGGCGCTGCTGGAAGCCGGTTCTGACGTAGTTGTGGTCGACGCCGGCCTTGCCTTCCCGGAGCAGGAGACGCCGGGAATCGACGTGGTGTTGCCCGACATCGGTTTCCTGCGGACCCGACTGGATCGGCTGCGGGCGGTTTTGCTCACCCACGGCCACGAGGACCACATCGGGGCCTTGCCGTTCTACCTGAAGGAGCTCGCTGTCCCGGTCTACGGCACGCGCATGACGATTGGGCTGCTACGGAACAAACTGGAACGGCGCGGTTTCGCTGGCCACGCGGTGCTTCGGGAAGTCGGTGTCGGTGAGCCATTTCCGGTTGGCGAGCTGACGGTGGAACTGTTCCACATGACCCACAGCGTGCCCGGCAGCTGCGGCTTGGCGATCCATACCTCGGCCGGGCTGGTGGTGCATACCGGCGACTTCAAGCTGGACCAGACGCCGGTTGGGGGACTGGTCCCCGATCTCCGTCGGCTCGGCCAGCTGGGGCGGCAAGGGGTGCGCCTACTTCTCAGTGATAGCACCAACGCGACGGTCGGTGGCTTGACCCCCTCCGAGCTGACCGTCCGGCCGGCGCTCCGCCGGGCTCTTGAAGACGCTCCCGGCCGGGTGGTGGTGGTTACCTTCGCCAGCAACCTGGCGCGGATGCGCCAGACCCTGGAGCTGGCGGAGTCCGCCGGGCGCCGGTGCTGCCTAGTTGGTCGAGGCATGCTCCGCAACGTCGAGACGGCCCGCGCGCTCGGGTATCTGCAGATCCGGCCGGGACTCTTGGCGGCGCCCCGCGAGTTGGCTGGCATCCCTCCCCAGCAGTTGTGTCTTCTGGCGACCGGATCGCAGGGTGAGCCGCTGGCAGCGCTGAGCCGGATCGCCGCCGGCACCCATCCTTTCATCCGACTGCGCTCCGACGACACTGTGGTCCTGGCGGCCAATCCCATCCCCGGAAACGAAGCAACGGTCGGCCGAATCGTCAACCAGCTGGTCGAGCGCGGCGTACAGGTCCTTGCCGGGAGCGCCTCCGGCGTTCACGCCAGCGGCCATGCTGCGGGAGAGGAACTGCGGTTTCTTCTGGAGGTGGTGCGACCCAAGTTCTTCATCCCGGTGCATGGCGAGCCCCGCCACCTGGCGGCCCATGCCCGCCTTGCCCTTCAGGTGGGCATGGCCCCGCAGGAGATCACAGTGTTGGAGAACGGGTCGGTGGCCGAGGTCTCTTCTGATGAGCTCCGGGTGAGCGGGAGTGTGAGCGTGGGAGCGGTGCCCATCGACGCGGAGGGCCGGAGCGCCGGGGCGACAGCGCAGCCCCAGCTCTCCGATCAGCCTCTGGTGGTGGTCTCGGTGACCATGGACCGGGCGCTGGGGAAGTTGGTTGCCGGCCCCGCGACGGTGGTGGTAGGCGAGGCGGCCCCGGCGGAGCGGAGTCTGGTCGACGATGGCCGGGTCAGCGTCCGTCATGCGGTCCGGCAACGCCGCCAGTTCCGGGATCCGGGGGAGGTGAGGCGAGCCGTGAGCTCGGCGATGGAGGTGCACCTGGCGGAGAGGGGATCCTGGCGCCCCCGGGTGGTCGCGCTGGTCAGCCTCGTCTGAAGCCCGGGTGAGCGCTTCGCGGCGTCGCCTGGTTCTGGGGGTATCCGCTGTGCTGGTGCTCGGTCTCGGAGCGGGGGCCGCGATTCAGTTGGCCCGACCGGTGCCCACACCCGTCATCCACCCCGAGCTCACGAGCTCTTATCGGGACCCGGGCACCTCGGCTGAGCTCCCCTGGTCGGCCGGGGGCGAGTCGGCCATCGCCTTGACTGGGTTTGGATGGCTGGGCTCGACCGCGAGAGAGATCCCGGTGCCTATCGCCAGCGTCACCAAGATCATGACCGCCCTGGTCATCCTGCGGGCTCATCCCCTGACCGTGGGGACGTCGGGACCGACAATCACGGTTTCGGCTGCCGCTTACGCGACCTACAGGAGTGAGCTGGCTGTTGGGGATTCAGTCGTAGGGGTGACCCCCGGCGAGACCTTGACGGAATTGCAGTTGCTGGAGGGACTGCTACTTCCGTCCGGGGATAACCTGGCCGTGATTCTGGCCGATTGGGAGTCAGGCTCGGAGGCGGCGTTTGTGGTGCAGATGAACCAGCTCGCAGCCTCCCTCGCGCTCAGCGGAACACACTTCACCGACAGCAGCGGGCTCGAATCGGGCAGCGTCAGCACCGCTCGTGATCTGGTGACGTTGGCTGAATCCGCAATGACGAACCCCGTCTTCGCGATGGTGGTCGCGCTGCCGGCGGTGACCCTGCCGGTCGCCGGAACGGTCCGCAACTACAACCCGATTCTGGGACAGGACCGGGTGGTCGGAGTCAAGACAGGATGGACCGCGGCGGCCCTGGGCTGCTTGGTCTTCGCGGCTAACGTCATGGTTGGGGGACGGTCCCTCCGAGTGGTCGGGGCGGTGCTCGGCCAACCCGGCGGTCCGGTCTCCGGCCTCGCGGCGGCGGGCCGCGCGGCGATCGCCCTTCTCGCTGCCGCCACGGGGGAGCTCGAAGAGGTCCGCCTGCCGGGCCGAAGACTGCAGGTCGGAACCATCAGTTCGGCGTGGGCTCCGGAGATCGATCTGGTGGTCAGACGCCGGGTCGGGCTTGTGGGTCTCCGGGGCGCCAGGCTGGCGGTGCAGTTCAAGCTGCGACGTCCGAGTGCTCCCTCGGCGCGCGGCGCAGGAGCGGGACTCCTCACCGTCACCACTCCCGGAGGCTTCGCCTACCAAGAGCCAGCGGTCCTTGCTCAAAAGCTGGCCGCCCCCTCTCTTTGGTGGCGGCTCACCCGGCCCTGGTGAGCGAGCAGATGTGTGGTCCCGATGCTAGACTGCGGCCAGCGGGTGGCAATACCGCTTCCGATCCATTCAATCCCACCCATGTCAACGCCCTCATAGATGGCGAAAACGAAGCGGCGCCGAGCGCCGAGACCGCGGGCGGCCAGCCCTAGACGGAGACCGTCGACCAGCAGGGCCAGCCGTCAAGCCGTTCCCGTGCTGCGCCTCAAGTCAAGCCAGCAGCGCGAACTGGCGGGGATCGCCGCGATCGCGGTGGGGCTGATCTGGATGATTCTGTTGGCTTTCCCGCAAGCCCGGGTCGCTCTCGATTTCGGGCGGGCCATCGCCACCGCCGTCGGGGTGGGTGGTTGGATCATCGGTGTCGCTCTGGTCACGGGCGGGGTCGGCTTGCTGGCCTCGCGGACCTCGGAGCGCAGCGGCGGGCAGGTGCTGATCGCCCTGATGGTTTCGGCCGTCGCCGCGATCTCAATGGCGGCTGTTGTCCACTCCGGCAGCGGGGGAGATCTGGGACGCGTCATCGGTCCCCGTCTGGCCTCGTGGGTTGGGGCGCCTGCCACCCTGGTCGCGCTGGCCGGGATCGCACTGGCAGGGTTGATTGTGGGCCTGGAGGTCTACCCATCCCGAGTATCCGCCCGCGCCTGGGCGCGCATCGGCGATGCGGCCGGCCGGGCGTTCTCGCCCAGCGAGTCATCCCGTGCGAGCGCCAGGCGGGCGTCTGCTGGCGCTCGTTCGCCCCGGGCCCAGCTCGGCGGCGTGGTGCCGGTTTTGGCTGAGCCGCAGGCCTCGGAACTGGGAGAGGAAGAAGCCGCTCCCGAGTCGTTCCAGCGGATCTTCGACGGACTGGAACAAGATGAGCCAGACCCGATCGCGGTTGAGGCGGCCGCGGAGGCGGTCGAGGTTGGGGGCACGCCGGTGGGCCAGGCTGACCTGACGCTCGGGCCGGAGCAATCCCAGGAGTTCGATGAGGAACCCGAGCCGAATTGGGTACTACCGAGTGTCGATCTCCTGGATTCGGCCAGCGGCAAGCGGGAGCGGCTCCGCGACGAGATCCGCAGCCGGATTCGCACCATCGAATCCACCCTGGGCAACTTCGGGGTCCAGTGCAAGGTGATGGGTGTGAACGCCGGCCCGACGGTGACCCAGTACGAACTTCAGCCGGCTCCGGGGGTTCCGGTCCGCAAGGTCCTGGCCTACCAGCCGGACCTCTCGATGGCCCTGGCTGCCCCGATCCGGATCCAGGCGCCGATTCCCGGAAAGTCCGCGATCGGGATCGAGGTTCCCAACAAGGCGGCCCAGCTGGTGACCCTGAAGGAAGTGGTTCAGGCGCCCACCTTCAACAGCGTGAAGAGCAAGCTGGCGATGGCTCTGGGCGCCGATGTCAGTGGTCATCCGGTCCTGGGGGATCTGGCTGGCATGCCCCATCTGCTGATCGCCGGCACCACTGGATCGGGAAAGAGCGTCTGCATCAATGCGGTGCTGGCCGGTCTGCTTCTCCAGTCAACCCCCCGCGACCTTCGGCTAATCCTGGTTGACCCCAAGCGGGTCGAGCTCAGCAACTTCTCGGGGCTGCCCCACCTCCTGGTGCCGGTGGTGGTGGACGCTGACCCCGCGGTGGCGACGTTGCGCTGGGCGGTGATGGAGATGGAGCAGCGGTACAAGCTCTTCGCGGGACACGGAGCCCGCAACATCACCAACTTCAACGAGCGGGCGCCCCAGCTGGGGCTGCGGACCCTTCCCAAGATCGTGATCGTGATCGACGAGCTGGCCGATCTGATGATGGTTGCAGCCAACGAGATCGAGGACCTTATCTGCCGGATCGCACAGCTGGCGCGGGCCGTGGGCATCCATCTGATCGTGGCCACCCAGCGCCCGTCGGCGGACATCATCACCGGGCTGATCAAGGCCAACATCCCCTCCCGGATCGCTTTCGCGGTCAGCAGTGGGGTCGACTCGCGGGTGATCCTGGACGAGATGGGTGCCGAGAAACTGCTGGGCCGGGGCGACATGCTCTACCTCCCGATCGACGCCGGCAAGGCGGTCCGCCTCCAGGGAGCCTATGTGTCCGACCGCGAGCTTGACCAACTGATCGGGTGGTGGAAGGCCCAGGGCCGGCCCCGCTACCAAGAGGAGATCCTCCAGGCCGCCGCCCTCGCCCCGGCCCAAGGCGACCCCGCGCTGAAACGGGACTCGCTCTTCGAGCGCGCCGGCCGGATCGTCATCGGCGAGCAGCGGGGAGCCGCTTCTCTGCTGCAGCGCAAGTTGAACGTCGGCTACACCAGAGCGGCCCGGCTGGTGGACCAGCTGGCCGATGCCCGCGTGGTGGGGCCATACGAGGGCAGCAAGTCGCGGGAGGTCCTGATGAACTTGGCCGAGTTCGAGCAGATGCTCGACTCCAGCGAGGACGACGACTAGCCGCTCTGGCCGAGACGCCAGCAACGGTGCACCGCTCACCTGGTCACCCCGGGGATGGCGGGGGCAGGTCGAAGGCAGGTTACCCTCTCAGGCCGGCCCGCTCCTCTGGGTCTCCGCTGAGAGGCTCATTCGGAAAGGACCCCTGTTGCCGGCAGGATTCTGCCGCCACTGTCCTCGGAGAACCGGCAAAGTGTTGGGGTCCTGCTGACTGCAAATCACGGCCAGGAGTGAATCCTGTCAGTGGGTAACGGCACTGTGGCCGCCCTGGAGCAGCGACCCACGACAGCACTTCTGGTGATCTACGTGCAGCACGGCGTCGCTGCCGGGCCCTACAAGCGAGATGCCGTCGTGGCGAACACAGCCACTCTGGTGGACAGGGCTCGTCGCGAACAGGTCCCGGTGGTCTGGGTCCAGCATTCCGGCACGGGGTTGGAGAAGGAGGCCCAGGATTGGCGAATCGTCTCCGAGCTAACTCCCGGCGCCGCCGGGCCGCTGGTGGAGAGGACCTACGGTGACTCATTCGAGGACACCACCCTTGAGGAAGTTCTGTCGGAACTCGGAGTCAGGCGGCTGCTCGTCACCGGCGTCGAGACCGGTGAATGCATCCGCTCCACGGAGCGCTGGCCAGGGGGTACGACACGACCCTGGTGAGCGACTCTCAGAGCTAACGTCAGATGTTGTGGAAATTGACCGAGGCCGTCGGCTGACCCCAGAGAAAGCGACGGCGTAGCCTTCCAGGCAACAGAACTCGGAGAGACCCGCTGAAACGGGTCAGCACTGGAGG
>JBOHUG010000072.1:0-73461 GCA_050734135.1 Candidatus Dormibacteria bacterium | reverse complement strand
TGAAAGGGTGCTCCTCTGCTGTGGGCCGGTTGGCGTCTTACACCACCAATTATCCCAGCACCGGGCACCTTTTCTTTGTCCCTAACCCCCTATCCAGCCACTACCCGGTCGGTGCTTCCAGGCTTAGTCGCCGAGCTGCCCGGAAGGAGATGGATGACTTGCTCCAGATGGAGGAACTTGGCGGCCGGCCCGCTACCTGGCTTGAGGCTGCTCAACTCGAGATCCTAGAGCCTATCGCCGAATCCGTTCCCATGATTGGGATCCTCGCCCCCGATGACGAGCACGTCCGTCCCGAGACACTGACCGCTGGCTTGGCGAAATGGCTCCAAGATGCCGGGGCGAAGTTGCGAGCTGGTACCGCTGTCGACCACCTCTTGCTCAAAAACGGCCAAGCGAGGGCGGCTGTTACCGCGGGTGGAGACGAAATCGAAGCGGATGCCTTTGTGTTGGCGGCGGGAGTCTGCACGCGATACCTCGCGGAAGGTCTCGGGAAGTCGATCCCGCTTGTCGGCGGCAAGGGCTACAGCTTGACGTACGCTGGCTGCACGCCAAGTATCAAGCACCCCATCTACCTCTCCGAAGCGAAGGTGGCGATCTCTCCCTACCACGGTGGCGTGAGACTCTTGGGCACCATGGAGCTCGGTTCCCAAACCGATCACATCGACCGGGTCAGGACCGATGCAATGTTAAGGGCTTGCGGAAGGTATCTCCCACACCTTTCTCTCACCGGTGAGCCGACCCTATGGGCCGGCATGCGGTCCATGGTCCCTGACGGTCTGCCGACTATCGGCAGGATAAACGGGGCACCTAACGTGGTCGTGGCCACCGCTCACGCGATGTTGGGAATCACGCTGGCTCCCATGACCGGGGAGCTAGTCGCGGACATTTTCGAGGGGCGTGAGCTCGCGTTATTCGCTTCGGCATTCTCGCTGGACCGGTTTTGAAACCTTGACGGCAGGCACTAGCGGGTCGGAGATCTGCCGGGTCGATGTGTTCGGTTATGGCCTCTCGTATGCTCACGGACTGTACATGATGTCTGCCGGCCGAACGGTAGATTGCCTTCCCAGCACCGTTGTGCGAGTAGTGACCCGTGGAGGGGAGATTGGTTACGGGGAGGCGTGCCCACTAGGGGCTACGTACCTCCCTGCATTCGGAGCAGGTGCTCGGGTTGCACTGGCCCACTTGGCGCCGGCCCTGCTTGGCGTGCCCGCCGTGAACTTAGCTGCTGTCTCGGAGCGCATGGACGCAACGCTGCGCGGGCACGCCTATGCCAAGAGTGCTATCGACATCGCCTGCTGGGACATCTTGGGCAAACTCACTGAGCTTCCAGTGGTGGCACTACTCGGGGGCCAACTCCAATCGGAGCTACCGCTTTACGTGGCCGTTCCCATGGCCACGCCAGACGAGATGGTGTACTTCGTGGAACGGGAGAAGAATCTTGGAATGCACCGCTTTCAGCTGAAGTTGGGAGCGGAACCTGAGGTCGACGTCGCTAGGATTGTCGCGATCCTCGGCGCGACCACGGCGGAGGACACCATCGTTGGGGATGCCAACGGGGGCTGGAATCGCCAGGACGCCACCATCGTGGTTCGTCAGGTGGAGCGTATGGACCGCATCCTCTTGGAGCAGCCTTGCGCCACGCTCGAGGAGTGCTTGGCCATTCGCAAGCTGACCACTCTGCCGATGGTGCTGGACGAGGTGATCCCGGACCTGGCCACGCTCTCACGAGCAGTTTCGATGGACGCAATGGATCACCTGAATCTGAAGCTGGGGAGGGTGGGCGGACTTAGCAAGGCGCGAGTAATGCGGGACGCTGCAGTGGAACTCGGAATCCGACTCACCATCGAGGACACGTGGGGTGGCGATCTAACCACGGCAGCCGTCAGCCAGCTGGCGGCGGGTACCCCGCCCGAGTCACTTTTCGCCATCTCCTATATGAATGACTGGACCAAGGAGCACATCGCAGGCTATGAGCCTCGCTCGCACCGCGGGGTGGGCGCAGTCCCAGCTGGACCCGGATTGGGAATAGAAGTCGACGAAGACAGGTTAGGATCCCCGTTGTACAGCGCTTCCGAATGAGGGTGCCGCTCGGGCCCGCCGCTATGGTTGGCAGCGGCCGCCGACGGCATTGCGACCTCCGGCAATGCCGATCAGAGCTGCACGCCACGGCGCTCTTTGAGCAGAGGCATCGGACCATCCAGCCGACTCATAGTGTCAGTTGGTTTCGTGACTAGTGTGCGTGACGTTGTCGCGATCGACCTCCATGCTGCTGGCGAACCCGGAAGGGTTTTGCTGGGCGGAGTCCCCGACCTGCCGGGGGACTCGATGTTCGCGAAGATGCAGTACTTCGCGCGGAATCTCGACGCCCTCCGCCTTCGAATGCTCCGCGAGCCGCGCGGATACCCGGCCGCGAACTGCAATATCGTGCTGCCTCCAACGGATCCGCGGGCTGCGGCAGGATACATCATTCTCGAGCAGCTCGAGTATCCGCCCATGTCGGGCAGCAATACCATATGCGTTGCCACAGCGCTCATCGAGATGGGCATGGTCGAGGTCCGAGAGCCATTGACAGAGTTCATCCTGGAGGCACCGGCCGGACTGATCCAGATTTCCGCCATCGTCAAACATGGCCGTGCCGAGCGAATTACCTTTCAAAACGTGCCCAGTTTTGTGATGTCGCTGGACGTACTGGTGGACGTGCCGACGCTGGGCAGTGTCACCGTTGATATTGCCTGGGGTGGGATGATCTATGTAATCATCGACGCGACAGCCTTGGGGCTGGCCCTGACCGCGGACCGGGGTCGAGAATTGGCGCGTGTGGGAGAGATGATCAAGGTTGCTACCCGGGAGCAGGCGCCGCACTCCCACCCTGAGGTACCGGAACTGGTGGGACCGACCATCGCGTTGCTATCTGGTCCTCCCAGCGGACCCCATGCCGACCTGCGCAACACGGTGGTTGTCTCGACTGGGATTTTGGACTGGACGCGGCCAGAAACATGGACGGGAGCCCTTGACCGCTCTCCTTGCGGCACAGGCACTTGCGCCCGGATGGCGAGCCTGCATGCTAGGGGTCAATTGGGCCTGGGGACGGACTTCCGCCATGAGGGTGTGCTCGGAACGGTGTTCACTGGCAGGTTGATCGGAGAGACCACCGTAGCCGGCCGGCCGGCGGTGGTGCCAACGATCAGCGGACGGGCCTATGTGACGGGCTACGCTCGCTACGTGCTCGATCCCGCAGACCCGTTCCCCGAAGGATTTACGGTCTCAGATATCTGGGGCGCGGCTGCTCAGGCTCTTCCCCCGACTGACTCGATCAATTGACTGCTATACGCGACTCGCTACCGATCCGCACCATCGCGGATCGCACGCCCTGCCACCGCGGAGCGGGATTCCGGAGATCCACTCCGACTGTCTACAGAAGTCGGGAAGGAACCCTGTGATCGGACCCGACTCTAGAGCGGTTGATCGCATGGCGTCCGATGCGCCCTGGATGGTGTGAGGGGAGATGTGAGTAGAACTTGTGACTCGGTCAGCACGCGCGGTCCACCCACGTCAGATAGATACAGCGGTGATCATGGTTAGAGTTCGGACCCGAGCCCGGTGCGCTCCGGGCGGTCCCGCCGTTTTGGTTCTGGGGGTGGCCAACCGGGTCTCTCCGGGCAACTCGGAACTCCCCTCGGAGTTGGTAGGCCCAAATCGTGGCCGCCGCCATCCCGTCCAACCGTGGGGAGGAGGAGGGCCGCCATGTCGGGGCTCGGGGGGAGGATCGCCAGCATACCGTCAGGAGAGAGCAGGCGGCCGGGATACCGGAGGTTTTGGGGAGCACAGAGGCCCATCCCGGACGATCCCCGCTCAGTGTCGCTGGTATCGGCTCCCCAGGTACTCTTTAAGCCAGGCCCTGCTCGAGCGCCACTGGCCGTCTGGACCCTTCTGTGCCCGGAGCCGGCCCCGGGCGATGGCGACCCTGAGCCCCGAGACCGTTTGGGTTTGGCTCGCCAGCGAAACCAGGGGGACGAGCTGGTGCTCACCCGCCACAGCGGGCACGATGAAGCGGTACAGGTTGTCGGTCACCGCCCGTGCGATCAGCTCGCCAAGTGGGCCCGGGTCACCGCCATCGGCCCGGCGAAGCGCCCCCAGGTAGCGGTTCCGATCCCGCTGGTAGATGACCGCGGGTGGGTACCCAGAGCGCACCAGGAGCAGGTTCAGGAGCAGCCGGCCGGTGCGACCGTTGCCGTCCAGAAACGGGTGGATCCGCTCGAAGACGGCATGCGCCCGGGCCAGCCTCTCGACAGCCAGTAGGGAGGGCTGAGGAGCTGCCAGCGACCGGGCCCAGTCGATGATGGCTGCTCCCACCTCAACTGCGGGCGGCGGGGCCATGCCTCCGGGAAAAGGCTGGATGTCATGCTCCCGGAAGCTGCCCGGTCCCTCGGTGGGCCGGGCGTTGGGGTTCGGTGCCACGCCCCAGACCGGGGTCATGGCCAGCTCGTGAACGTGACGGACCTCGGTCACGGCGAGCGGGGCGTCCCCGGTCCAATCGTCCGGATCCAGGGCATGCCGGTAGACCCACTGGGCGGCAGTGGCGTAGCCCTGCACTTCCAGGTACTCGCGGAGTTCCTTATTTCCCAAGGCACGGCCATCAGCGAGAAGTGCCTCGACCTGCTGGAGGAGCAGGGTGTTGCCCTCGAGAGCGGTGGAGTGATGGGTTTCCTGGTACCAGATGGAGGTCCAGACATCCTCCGCCTCGGCCGGCGCCGGAAGCCCTCCCAGACGCTGCCGAAGGTCTGACAGAGCCTCCTCAAGTCGGTGATAGACCAGCTGGCGCGGAGGCCGGCCCCGAGCAGAAGTGTTGCGATCCATGGAAAATAATCTTAACACAACAAGTTCGGGTTTGTCGTGTCGCCGAGATTCTGCGTTTAACTCGACAAATAACCCGGGAGCGCCAACCCTGGGTGGAGCGTCCAACGGCCACGTCGAAATCCCGCCAGGCGGACAGTGGATCTCCGGCTCCGCGGACAGCCGGTATCCCCTTGGTGGATACCAAGAATCCTGGTGCGAGAGGTCGCCCGGTTCGAGCCAAGGGCGGCAGCCCGTGCCGGCGCTGGGCCTGGGGGAGGCTCTGGGAGTTGCCGCCGGTCAGGAGCACGTGGGCATGGTGGAGCAGCCGCTCCCCGGTGGCCGTGGCCAGGGTCCCGGGCATGACGTGTCGAAGCCAGACTGGCTGAGGTTGGAGTTCACCACGACGCTCCGGCGCTTGTAGGCGGTGTTGGCGGTCACGACTCGCTAGAAGGCCCCATCCGCCTACCCGAGTCAGGCCCCAATGCCTAGGGAGCTTGGGCCCGAGTCGAGAACCGCGTAACCAGTCATGGGGGCCGTGCCGCGGGAGATTGCCTCAGGCGGGCCACCTCTCTTTAGGGGGAGGGTATGATGCACAGATGAAGCGCACCACTGTGAGTCTGCCGGAGGAAGTGGCCCTGGCGGCGATGAGGGAGGCGCGACGGCGCGGGACATCGGTCGCGGAGGTCGCCCGGCAGGCGCTGATCACCCACCTCGGCCTGGCCGAGTCCGGGAGCGGGCTGCCCTTTGCGAGCCTGGGGCGCAGCGGAAGTCGGGACACCGCCCGTCGAATCGACGATCTGATGGCGAGGGAATGGCTGCCCTGATCGTGGTGGTCGACTCGGGTCCTCTCTATGCCGCCGCCGACCTCGATGACGCCGATCACGACGCCTCTCTGGCGGCGCTGTCCAACCCGGGGCTCCACTTGGTAATTCCGGCCATGGTGGTTGCCGAGGTTACCTACTTCATCGGGACCAGACTGGGACCCCTGGCGGAAGCGCGATTCCTTTTGGGCCTGGCTCAACTGGAAGTCGAAGCTCCGCTGAGCGGGGACTGGGAGCGGATCGCGGAACTGGTAACCCAATATCACGACTTTCCTTTGGGCGGCACCGACGCATCGGTTGTCGCGCTCGCTGAGCGGCTCGAAACCGAGACCGTGGCCACCTTGGATCGCCGCCACTTCAGCGCCGTCCGTCCCCGCCACTGCCAGGCGCTCCACCTTATCCCGTGACTTCGTCGTCGCGCTATGAAGCCCGGCTCAAGCTGCGCCCAGCCTCAGGGAATGCTCCATCAGGCCTGGGAAACCCGCGAATCAATAACGGCCTAAAACCCCTCCGTTGCGGGATCACCGACTCGAAACTATCCAAAGCGCGGGCTGAGCCGGGTGTGTCCCCAGCGTGCTGGCGGGCGCGGCGGTAGCTGTTTCGGCTGCCGGGGATGGGCCGGTGACGCCACTGCCATCGGACCACGATTCTCGGCCACGGTGACCGCCCCCTCCGTCCAAAGGAATCGGGAGGGCTGGGAGAGACGGTGGCCAAGTCGCATAGGGTATTAGAGGTAGATCGTTACGGCCGTGGCCGGGCATTATTATAGGCAACGGGACGTCGCTATAATAATGCCTGTAGGATGGACCGGGCTATTACAGGCAGGGACGACGGCCGGGCAGGGCGGTACGTAAAGCAGGCAGCGGGCTATCGAGCCTTCATCCCGAGACCGCTTCCGCCCAAACCACCTCTCCGGCTCTCGGGTCAGCTGCTCGAGTCGCTCTCCCTAGCTGACCTGGCGTTGGGACGTCTCGACGGCGCCACCGACATCCTGCCCAACCCCGACCTCTTTGTGGCGATGTACGTGCGCCGGGAGGCGGTCCTCAGCTCCCAGATTGAGGGGACAGAGGCCTCGCTGGCCGACGTGCTCGAGTTCGAGGTCGAGGCGGGAAACCAACCTCGTCCACGAGACGTGGAGGAGGTGGTCAACTATGTGGCGGCGATGAACTTTGGCCTCGCCCGCTTGGAATCACTGCCCCTCTCGCTCGATCTGGTCAAGGAGATCCACCAGGTGTTGATGCAGGGGGTCAGGGGATCCGAGCGGGTCCCAGGCGAGTTTAGGCGCAGTCAGAACTGGATTGGCCCGGCCGGGTCGACCCCCAGCGGTGCCAGCTACATCCCCCCGCCGGCCCATGAAGTCTTAATTGCGATGGGCGACCTGGAGAAGTTCTGGCATGAGCGCGCCCTGCCTCCCTTGATTCGGGCCGGCCTGGCGCACGCGCAGTTCGAAACCATCCATCCATTTCTCGACGGGAACGGCCGAGTGGGTCGCCTCCTGGTCACCTTCTCGCTCTGCGAACAGGAGGTGCTGCACCGACCCCTGCTCTACCTTAGCTATCACCTCAAGCAGCACCGTGCCGAGTACTACGACCGGCTCCAGGCAATCCGCATGGAGGGCCACTGGGAGCAGTGGTTGCTGTTCTTCCTTGGTGGAGTGCGTGAAGTCGCCGAGGAGGCGAGGCAGGGGGCACGGGACATCATCGCTTTGCGCGATGCCAATCAGCGCCAGTTGATGGCTCAGGGGAGAGCCACCGGCAATCTCCTGCGCCTCCTCGAACTGCTCTTCCAAAATCCGCTGGTCACCATTCACTTCGTCGAGGAGCGAATTGGGGTGAGCTTCGCGACCGCCAACAGCCTGGTTGATCGTTTCGTGCGTTTGGGCCTCCTCAAGGAGGCGACGGGACATCGCCGCAACCGGCTCTTCGCCTATCGTCCCTATCTCGATCTATTCGGAGATCGCGAACCGGATTAGCCGATAGTCCCGAAGGCCCAGTGTTGCCCCTCGAGACTCGGCGGGCCTGGCCGCGTCCCTCTCGCCGCGGCCAGCCTGGCGTCGACCTTGCCTCGCGGGCACGGCAGTTAGCGATGGATCCGGACACAGTGGTAGTGGTATGCAGCGACTACGTGGCCGCGCTTGGGTGAGCGACACCAGGACCTGGATGGCAAGTTTCCATCGACGTTGATTCGCGTGAGCCGACAATCACAGCTCCGTCAGCAGTTCACGTCCCTCTCGTCCGCCGACAGGTGACTGGCTGGCACGACTCGCCAACAGGTCTCTCGCCCACGAGCGCCGACGGAAGGGCCGTCTGGTGCCCATTAGTGGACTGGCTACCTTCTGCACCTCAGATCGCCCGATGCCCCCAGAGGAGATCCGGCTCCGGATCGGGAACTTGGCCAAGGCGGTTCTGATCACCGGTCAGGCTTGCCAAGGATCCCAAGGATGCCCTCAACGAGTTCGTCTCCAGCGCCGCCGACGAGTTTGCGAGGCGGGCCGGCAAGGGGAGCGGATCACGGTCTTCTTTCGGCGCCAGGGGCGACATCCGCTCCTGGCTTTGTACGACTCGGGCCGGGGCATGGACGCGGATCGTCTGCGCCAGTTGGCGCGCAGCCTGTTCGACTCGAGCCAGGCCGGCGACGGCCGGACCTTCGGCGAGAGGGCCATCGGCATCTTGGCGATTCAGCAGCTGAGCGGCCGCTGCGAGGTGGTCACCTGGTAGGAGGGCTCGGACCACGCCCATCGGCTCAGGCTCGAGCGGGGCCGGACCACCGCCCAATTGGAGCTGGACGAGGTGCGCCGGGCCCGCATGACTCCGGGCACTGCCGTCTACCTCTCCGACCTAGACCCTGAAGTGGTCCGACTCATGACCGTTCGCAAGGCGGTCGACTACCTGAGACGGCGGCGGGCGGTGGGGCTCGCGCTGGCGCTGGCGCGGGAACCTACAGCATCGAAGTGGTTCAGGACCGGATCTCCGAGATCGTTACTCCAGAAGCTGTCGACGGGGTTCGCCTGCCCATACTCCCCTTGGCCACCCTGTTCGGCCGGATCGAATTCCCGATCTGGTTGGCTGCCAGGCCCGATCGCCGAGGTCGGGTGGCGGTAGTCGGCAGGGCTGGAACCACGATCGTTGACGACCTTTGCGCGTTGGACGAGTTCCAGTGTCCCCCCTGGGACACCGACCAGGTGGGGGGCCAAATCACCTACGAAGCCCTGATCCAGAGTGCGGGCCGGAGAGCCATCTTCCGCGACCGAGACGCTTTCCCGGCGTTCCTGGCAGGTGTCCGGCCTGCGGTGCCGGCCGTGACCCAATCCCTAGCCCGGATCACCGACGAGCTGGATCGCTCCCTGACCGACCGCCTGACAGAGGAGGCCCGCCTGATCTTCGCCAGAGTGCTGCGCGAGCTGGACGACCTGGACCACCCGATGCGCAGTTGGCTGGGGGACGCCGTCGGGACCGGCGCCGCCTTGGCCCAAGCCATCGAGCCCCAGTCGGAGGAGGTGGATCCTCGCGCAGCCGCTGACAGCGCAGGCGACGACCTGGAGGTACTGAGGCCGCTCGGACCGGTCAGCTCGCCGCCGAAGCCTCCGGCCTTCCCCGGCCACGAGAGCGCAGAGCCAGGTCACCGTCGCTCGCGAGCACTACCCACGATCGCACCCGACGCTGCCTCAGGAGTCACTCGCAGCCAATTTGAGCCTGATCAAGGCATCGTCTACTACAACGACCGGCACCCCGATTTTCCGCTGGTGAAGGATGACGAGTCGCCCCTGCTCGATTATCTGGCGACCCTAGTGGCCAAGGAGTACGTCGTCTACAACCGCACCCGCGCGGCCAGCGAAGAGGTTGGCGAGGAGATGGTGAGGATGTTGGTTCGCGTCCGCCGGCACCTCCTGCGAAGACGTCTCCGCTCGCGCCGGGCCAACTCCATCCAGAGGGTGTAGCGGGGAAGGGCGACTTCGGCTCGCCCAGGAACAGCCTGCCGATCGGTTCCGACCAGCCGGGGCCTCAGCGGGGCCCAGCAATCGGTCCGCCGCCTGATCCACCCACTCTCCACCTCCCGGAAGGCGGCTGCTGCGAGTGGGATTCCCACTCATCAGTCGCTCCGGTTGTTGACGTAGGCCCCCGGCCGAGATATCGTATACCAACTGATATACCAGACCAGTCGCAGGGGGAGCGCGATCGCCCAGTCAACCGTCGAGACCGAGGTCCTGATCCCAGGCGGCGAGGGCAGGGCTCTGGAGGTGGCTCGCGGCCAGCTACTCGAAGTCATCGACGTAGAGGGGCAGCAGGTAGCCGACTTCGTTGCCTTTGCGGCAGGGCGGCCTAGCGAGTGGCTCTCAACCACCCACACGCGGTCCGCCACAATGCGCCTCGACGTGCGCGTGGGCGACATCCTTCAGAGCAATTGGCGGACACCCATGTTTGAAGTTGTGAGTGACGATGTGGGTACCCACGACGTGATCACATCCATGTGCGACGACCGCCGCTACACCTTGGACTACGGGGTCAGCGGTCACCGCAGCTGCCGATCAAATCTGAGCGAGGCACTCGCGCCCTGGGCTGTGCGCGAGGAGCAGGTCCCCGATCCCTTCAACTTCTTTCAGAACGCACCAATTCTTCCCGATCGCACGTTCGGCAACCAGCTCCCCATCGGGAAGCCGGGCGACACGCTGGTGCTGCGAGTACTGACGGATGCCGTAGTGGGAGTCTCCGCCTGTCCCCAGGACCTCAATCCCTGCAATGGCTTTCGGCCCAGCCCGATCCGACTTCAACTTCGGCCGCAGCACTCCTAGGAGGGAAAGTGGAAAAGACCAGGATTCGCCGCCCCGACGTGCTCCCCGAGCCGATTAGCCACTACACCGACGCGGTGGCTGCGGGCGGGCTGCTGTGGATCTCCGGCATGCTGCCGGTGGACCCAGAAGGGAAGATCGTCGGTGTGGGCGACGTGGTACGCCAGACCGAGCAGATCTTCCACAACATCGAGCTCATACTGAAGGGAGCAGGTGCGTCCTTTGACGACGTGGTCAAGGTCAGTCTGTTTCTCTTGCGGATGGACGACCGACCGGCGATAAACACTGTTCGGCGCCGGGTATTTGGCGACTCGCGACCCGCCAGCACCCTGGTCGAGGTGAGCGCTCTGGCGCTGCCCGACGCCCTGTTGGAGGTCGAGACGATGGCAGTGCTCGATGGCCCCAATCGTGGCGCGAGTGCTTGACTGCTCGAGGATCGAGCCAACCTGTCGGGAGAAATGCCATGAATAGGACCCTGGTTTCCGTGGCGCTGGTGGCCACCCTGGCGGTCTCCAGTTTCACACTCACCCTTGGGGCCTCGGCTGCCAGTTCCGGCCCGCTCACCGTCGGCGAGTTCACGCCGTTCTCTGGGCCGGACGGCGCCTTCGGGCCCGAGCTGGCGGCCGGCTGCATCCCCGCTACCAAGCTGATCAACTCCGACGGTGGAGTACTGGGGCACCACATGACATGTATTGAGGAGGACACCCGTGGAGATCCGGCAGACGCGGTGCCGGCCGCCACCAAGATGATCGCCTCGGTCTCCAACTTGATCGGAGCTCTGGGGCCCAGTTCAGATGAAGCCTTGGCCACAGTGCCCATCCTCAACCAGGCCCAGGTGCCCATGTTTGTCGAGACTGGTCAGGCAGCCTTCGACCACACCGGCGACAAGTATTTCTGGCGTATCACCCCGGCCGACGATGTCAAGGGGTATGCCTTGGCGCTGTGGGCTCACCAACACGGGTACACCCGCGCCGCCGCCGTATTCGGCAGCGACGTGGGCTCCCAGTCCGACGTACCAACCCTCCTCACCGCCTGGAAGCGCTTGGGCGGCAAGATGGTGGTCAATCAGCGCATCGCGCTGGACTCCAGCTCCTACGAAACCGAGGTGGAGCAGCTGGTCAGCGCCCGTCCGCAGGTGATCTTCACCGAGGTGGATCCTCAAACCGGCGCCACCTATTTCAGCGAGCTGCAACAGCTTCACGGTCTGATTCCGATCATCGGCACCGAGGTCAGCTTGGAAGGTCCCTGGCTGAAGGCGGTGACGGGCGCGCTGGGTGCGGGGCCAATGGCGAAATACGTGGAGGGCATGCAACCGTACGCGCCCCCCACCGGGACCGCCTGGAAGATTTTCAACAACGCGCTGTTGGCATCCCGCTCATCCGTACCCAGTCCGGGGCAATGGACTGCCGACCCCTACACCATGACCTTCTATGACGCCGTCAACGTGATCGCGCTGTCGATACTCGAGGCACACTCGACGTCCCGCTCCGCCTACAACAAGGACGTGCTCAAGGTGACAGCTCCCGGTGCCGGTAAGACGGTAGTCTACTCGTTCGCTGCCGGCAAGAAGGCGCTGGCTGCGGGTAAGTCCATCCAGTACATAGGCGCCGGCGGTCCGATCGTCTTCAACCGCTGGCACAATTCCACCGGAGCCTTCGAGGCTGCGAAATATGTACACCACAAACTGAAGCTGGTCGGGTCGGTGTCAGCACAAAAGATCGCCACACTCAGCAAGTAGCGGCTGGGTGAGCCATCGGCCGCCGGGGCGGCGACCGACGCAACAGCAGGTCCGGACATGAACCTGCTGTTGCCGGCGATCGGCTTCGGGGTGGTCACGGCCTCGATCCTGGCCCTGGCCGGGGTGGGCTTCACCCTGCAATTCGGCGTGACCAACATTCTCAACCTTGCCTATGGCTCGATCATGACCAGCGCCGCCTTCGCGGCCCTGCTGGTCAGTCAGGTCGGAGCCAATCTCTGGATCGCGGTTGCTGCGGGAGGCGCTTTTGGTGCCGTGATCTCGGTCGCCTTGAACCGCGCCGTCTACACGCCGTTCATTCGCCGCGGGACCCGGCTCTTCGGGATGATCATCGTCACCATCTCGGTCGGGCTGGTGATCCAGTACGGGATCCAAGCCATCTGGGGAGCCACCTTCTTCAGCCTGGAGGGACTCCACGCGACTGCGATCCATCTGGGTGCCTTCGCCTTCACCACGATCCAACTGGGGATTCTCGGCATGGGCGTGGGAGCGATGATCGCCGTCCACGTCCTGCTCCGCTACACCACCCTCGGCAAAGCCATGCGAGCCACCGCCACCAATGCGGAGCTGGCTCGCAATTGTGGCATTGCAACTGACCGGGTCATCGACATCGCCTGGGCGATCTCGGGCGCCCTCTGCGGCCTGGCGGGGGTGGCCCTGGTGATCAACGTCACCGCCTTCACCGACACCACCGGCGGCGAATTTCTCATTCCCATCATTGCGGTTGCGGTGCTGGGTGGAATCGGCCAAGCCTACGGAGCGATGGCGGGGGCACTGATCGTTGGTATCGCCAGCGAGATTGCCGCAGCCTTGATCAGCCCGGACTACAAGGATGTGGTCGCATTCGTGATCCTGATCGTCGTGTTGCTGGTCCGACCAAAGGGGATCTTCTCGGAGATTGCCTCCGGCAAGGAGGTCGCCGCGTGAGCAGCGCCTGGCAGTTCTACATCTCCTCAGTTCTCATATATCTCGGCGTCGATATCATGGCCTGCTGGGGCCTGAACATCCAGTTCGGCTACGCCGGACTGGTGAATTTCTCATTCATCGTGTTCCAGGCCGCCGGCGCCTACACCGCAGCGGTGCTCACTCTGGGCCATCCTGGGAGCTCCGACATCCAGCAGTACCTGGGGGGAAACCACTTACCCTTCCCGCTGCCGATTTTGGCTGCGGGCATCGTGGGCGCCGTGCTCGCAACCTTGGTCGGGGCGATCGGTCTACGGCGCTTGCGCAGCGATTACGAGGCCATGGTGATGCTGGTGGTATCGCTGATCGCCACCAGCGTCGCCACCAATCAAACCAATCTAGTCAACGGAGCTGATGGTTTGGACCTGGTCCCCAAGCCGCTGGCCGGAGTGCTGCACCTGAGCGCGCTCCCGTATCAGTGGTTTTACGTGGGGCTGACCGCGGCGATCTGCGTCCTGACCTATCTGTTTGTGCGCCTCATCACCGGCTCGCCACTAGGTCGCAGCCTCCGGGCCATGCGTGAGAACGAGCGCTCGGCCGCCGCCCTGGGGCGTAACACCACCGGACTGCGCATGCTGGCCTTCGTCATCGGAGGCGGGATTGCCGGGGTGAGCGGTGCCATGTTGGTGATGTTCATATCCGCTTGGTCCCCAGGAAGCTGGCTCTATCCGGAGACGTTTGTCTACTTCACCGCCCTGATCGTGGGTGGCTCGGGAAACAACATGGGTGCGCTAGTTGGAGCCCTGCTGGTTCCGGTCGCGTTCTTGGAGGCGACCCGGTTCCTGCCCCAATTCGGTCCGCCGGGTTTCATCGACGCTCTGCAGTGGATCGCCATCGGCATGCTGGCCTTGGTCTTCTTGTGGTTCTGGCCCCGGGGCGTGATCCCGGAGCGGCGGCGGCGGTTCGCCAGATCCCGCGCCGACCCGGCGTCCGAGGTGGACGCCCAGGCGGGCAAGGGGGTGGCGTGAGCGCGGCTCCGGCGGCCTCAACGGCTGGTTCGGCGAGCCTAGACACCCTCTTGGCGGTGCACGAGTTGGAGCAAAACTTCGGTGGCGTACGCGCCGTGGCCGGAGTCACCTTCGAGGTCCGGAGGGGCCAAACCGTCGGGTTGATCGGCCCCAACGGGGCCGGCAAGTCCACCACCTTGGACATGATTGCCGGCGCGGCCCGACCATCCGCGGGAACCGTTGCGTTCCACGGCCGAGACGTTACCCGGCTAGCCGCCTACCAGCGCGCCCGGATGGGCATCATCCGCACCTTTCAGACCTCTAGTGAGTTCGCAGGCCTGACCGTTTTGGAGAACCTCTTGGTGGCCGCCCCGAGACTGCGCGGTGAGCGGTTCTTGGGCGCCTTGCGGGGCAAGTGGTATTGGCGCGACGAAGAGCGGCAGGCAGTGGAGGCGGCCCGGCGACTCTTGGAGCGTTTCGAGCTGACCGACAAGGAGGACCAGTACGCGGGAACCCTGAGCGGCGGCCAGAAGCGCCTGCTCGAGATCATGCGCGGTCTGATGGCGCAGCCCGAGATCCTCTTGCTTGACGAGCCAATGGCTGGCGTCAATCCGTCATTGACGCGGCGGATCGAGGGCTACCTGCTCGAGCTTCACCTCGATGGCCTGACCATGATCATGGTGGAGCACGAGCTGGGGACGGTCGAGAGGCTTTGCGACCCGGTGATCGTGATGGCCGAGGGGCGGGTCCTCAAGCAGGGAAGCATGCCCGAACTCCGCAAGGAACGCGAGGTGTTGGATGCCTACCTCATCGGCTGAGGTGGCGCGTCGAGCGCCGCTTCTGACAATCAGTGGACTCGCCGCCGGCTATGGTGGGGACCCGATCATCGACGAGATCGACATCAGCGTCGGCGCCGGGGAGGTGGTCTCGGTGATCGGCGCCAACGGGGCGGGCAAGAGCACCCTGCTCAAGGCCGTCACGGGAGCCCTGGCACCGATGGCGGGACTGGTGCAGGTTGCGGGCCGCGAAGTCACCGACATGCCCGCGCACCGGCTGGCTCGCCTCGGGGTGGGTTACGTGCCCCAAATCCGCGATGTCTTCGACACCATGACGGTGCTTGAGAATCTCGAGATGGGCGGATACCTGCTCCGGCCCCCTGAACGAGCCAGCCGAGTCGAGGAGATCATGGCAATCTTCCCCCGGCTGAGTCAAATGCGCGGCCGAAGGGCCATGCAATTGAGTGGGGGTGAACGGAAGATGGTGGCGCTGGGCCGAGTCCTGATGTTGCGGCCGCAGGTTCTGGTTCTTGACGAGCCCACTGCCGGGCTTTCTCCGGAGCTGTCACGGGCAGTTCTCCGCGAACAGGTAAGAACCCTGGCCGACCGAGGTACCGCGATACTGCTGGTCGAGCAGAAGGCGTTCGAAGCCTTGGAGATCTCAGATTGGGCCTACGTCCTGGTCGGGGGGAGAGTCGTGATCGAGGGTCGCGGACCAGAACTGGCTACGCGCCCCGACATTCGTGAGGTCTTCTTGGGCGGAGGCGTGGCTCAGGCTTGACGCGCTTTAACCTTATCCGCAGAAAGTGGGCGCGCCCCCACCGCGTAGGAGCGCCGCCCCTACTGTGACGATCTCCTCCCCGACCTCCCTTCGGCACCGGTTGCCGCGAATCCGCCCGCCGCTTCTAACCAAGAGTGGGCTGGTGAGCGATGCAATTCGCGAGATGATCGTCTCCGGGCAGCTCCCCCCTGGCAGCCCTTTGCGGCAGCGTGATCTGGCCGAGCTACTGGGCGTGAGTTCCACGCCAGTCCGCGAGGCGATCCGCAAACTCGAGTCCGAAGGCCTAGTGGAATCATCCACCCACCGCGGCGCCACCGTCGCCGCTGCGGATGTGAGGTATCTGGAGGAGAGCCTGCGCATCCTCTCAGTGCTTGAGGGTTTGGCGGGTCGCCTGGCCGTGGAGCGCATGGCCGATCGTGATCTCAAGGAGATCGAGCGACTTCAGGCGGCGCTGGTCGGGTGCCGAAACGACGAACGTCAGCGCAAAGAAATCAATCGCAAGTTCCACTTTCGGGTCTACGAGTGCGCTCGCTCACCGATGCTCCTTTCGATCATGCGTCTCCTTTGGCTGGCCTTTCCGGGTGGTCCCCAGGTGGGCCGACCATTGGATGACTCCATTCATGGTCATCAGAGGTTATTGGATGCCTTGCGGGTTCGGGATCAGGTCGCGGTCACCCAGGCGATCGAGGAGCATGTCC
The DNA here is from genome assembly GCA_050734135.1 of Candidatus Dormibacteria bacterium. GTDB lineage: Bacteria > Chloroflexota > Dormibacteria > Aeolococcales > Bog-877 > Bog-877. The sequence continues at coordinate 57,097 of JBOHUG010000072.1, read as the reverse complement.
TCGGCATGATCTCCTACGTGCGCCAGCAGTCCCCCTCGATTGGTGCCTTGTGACTATCGCAGCACCTCGCACTCCCTTGGGAGCTGGTCACGACGCCGGATTGCCTGGGCCATAATCGGCAAAACACTAGTCTTCGATCGCCCCGAAGTGGGTCGTCCCGCGATGCAACTCGCGGCCGAGCCGGAGATGACAATTAAGGTCGGCGTAAGTGACAGTCGCCGCGCTGTGAAGACCTGGATTCCACCTGGTGATTCCGACGATGGAGGTGGTTGACGTCACCTCCTTCGTCGGCACCAGCATGGCTCCTTGGCGGAGGCGCGCCTCCTCCAAGGCCTGGCTCAGTCAGGAAGTCGACGCTCCGATCGGAGGTGAGTGGGAGCTGGTCGCGAAGCTCGTGACCCATTGTCAGGACCTCCCCGTGCGCTGCACCGACGGATCGGTGATCGTGCTCGCCGGTCCCTCGACACCGATCCGGGGATGGCGTTGGGGAGGCGTCAATTCAGCGCCGTCCGTTCCCACCACTACCAGGAGCTGCGGCTGATTCCCTGACTGTCTAGTAATCCAATAAGACGCCGCTCTGGCTGGGTCCAGCCCCGAGTAATGCGCAGCGTGGCCTGGGAAACCCACCAATCCATAATTGCCTATCAGCTCTTCTTGGACGACCCGCCACTCACTTTAAATTACTTAACGTCTGGCCTCTGCTGGGTACCGCCCAGTGCGGTGGGGGCCTCGCTCGGCCCGCGCCACCTGCGGAAAAGGCGCAGGTGGAACCGCTCTCATCGGACCGCGAGGGTCACGTCCCGTAGATTGGTGTAATTAACCCGGGGCCGAGGTCGTGCTCGAGGTGGGCACGAAAAAGGCCACCGTGCAACCAGCTCTCTTCACAGACCAGGAGAACACGATGACCCCCAACAGCATGCCACTAGACGCCCTGCTTGGCTACGTCTCGAACTCGGACCAGGACACGTTGCGGGAGATCCTGGAGCACACTTTGCAGGCCCTGATCGAGGCGGAGGCGGCCCAGGTGGTGGGGGCTCAGCCCCATGAGCGAACCGAGAGCCGGGTGGGCCACCGCAACGGGCACCGGCCCAGGACGGTGGACAGCCGGGTGGGCCGGCTGGAACTGGAGATCCCCAAGCTGCGCCAGGGGAGCTTTCTTCCCAGTTTGCTGGAGCCCCGGCGGCGGATTGAGCGAGCGCTCTGGGCGGTGATCCAGGAGGCCTGGGTGCATGGGGTGAGCACCCGCAAGGTGGACGACCTGGTGCAGGCGATGGGCGGCTGCCACGTCTCCAAGAGCGAGGTGAGTCGGATCTGCACCGAGCTGGACCAAGAACTGGCGTTGTTTCGAGAGCGGCCGCTGGACGACGCCAGCTACCCCTACGTCTGGTTCGACGCCACCTACGAGAAGGTGCGCCAGGGTGGGCGGATTGTGAGCCAGGCGGTGGTGGTGGCGATTGGGGTGAGGGAGACCGGTGAGAAGGCGGTCCTGGGCGTGGCAGTGGGGGCCAGCGAGACGGAAGCGTTCTGGGTGGAGTTCTGCCGGGAGCTGGTGGGCAGAGGGCTGCACGGAGTGCAGTTGGTGATCTCCGACGCCCACGAGGGGCTGCGAAGCGCCCTGGCCCAGTGCTTCACCGGCGCCAGTTGGCAGCGCTGCACGGTGCATTTCCTGCGCAACGTGGTGGCCGCCTGCTCCCGCCACGACGCCCCGGCGGTGCTGGCGTTGGTGAAGACGGTGTTCGCCCAGCCCAGCCAGCAGGCGGCGGGACAGGCGATCTCCCAGGCCCTGGCGTTGCTAGAGCCGAGGTACCCCAAGGTGGCCAAACTGCTGCGGGACGCCGAGCAGGACGTCCTCTCCTACCTGGCGTTCCCGACCGAGCACTGGCGCTCGATCCGCTCCACCAATGCCCTGGAGCGCGTGAATGCCGAGATTGACCGCCGGGCCAAGGTGGTGGGCATCTTCCCCAACACAGCCGCGCTGCTGCGATTGGCGACCGCGGTGCTCCAGGAGCAGCACGACGAGTGGCAGGATGGCCGCTGCCATTTCTCCCAACAGTCCATGGCCAGGCTGGACCCCGCCAACCAAGACCGCCTCACCAATCCCCTGACTGCGGGGCTCGCGGCCTGATGAATCTATCCTCGAGTTACGCCCGCTTTTACACCACTCCGAGGGACTTGACTGCCGCGAGGTCGGCCAGAGCTGGACTCCCCGCAACTTGGGGGATGGGGCGGCTCGGTTTACCCGAGCCCCCCATCCTTATAAGGGGGGCAAATATGGGGCGGTTCAGGCGGGCAGCCCCACCCGAGCGGCCCCATCCCTCTCAATGGGCGACAGGGTGCAGAGGGGCGGTCCGGGATACCGAGGGAAGCCGGCAGCGGCGGCGGCGGAGCCAGCGCCAGCGGCAACGATCCTGTGGATGGTGGCGGCGGCGGCGGGGCAGTCGAGATCGCGGCACCCCTGGGGACCATCACCATCGGCAGTGGCGGCAGCGTGAGCGTGGACGGTAGGGGCGGGGCCGTGAGAGGCTTAGGGGCATCAGGCGGCGGCAGCGGTGGCGCCCTTCTGCTGGAGGCCTACTCCATCGACCAGGGCGGCTCGCTCACGGCGTCTGGGGGAGAGGGTGGCGCGGGAGGTTGCTGCAGAAGCGGAGGGGGTGGCGGCGGTGGCCGGATCGCCCTCGTGTACAGCTCCCTCACCGGAACTGGAACCAGCTCGGTTGCCGGAGGCACCAGCTAGGTCCGAACAACCACGGGACGCTACGGCAGTTCCCACAGCACCGAGCCCGACCCGTCTGGCTTCCTGGGCGTCGTGACCTCGATCAGCCCGGCGACGACAACGACCCTGGGTATGACCCCGGCCCCTCCCCGGGTTGGCCAGACGGAGACGCTGTCACCTTCGGTCTCGACGACAGTGATCACTGCTCAGCCGACCGGTACAGTGGTCCTCAGCGATGCTGGGGGGCGGACTGCACGGCGAGCTTCAGCCAGGGGTCCAGCAGCTCGACCGGATCCTGCACCTACCGGGTCAGCGCCGGCGAGAGCGATACCATCACGGCCACCTATGCCCCCAACGGCCCTTACGCGGTGAGCGCCGCTTCCGTCGTGGCGGTTCCGGTATCGGGAGCCAGTTCCGGGCCAATCGCGATTCTGCCCGGAATCCTGCTGGTTCTGGCGGGGATGCTGCTGGCGACCTCGGGGTTCGCAATCAGCCGTCGGCCGGCGGGACGACTCCTCCGCTCCTAGGGCCACCGCCACGCGATTCAGACCCGGGCTGAGCCTGGGCTATCTGGGCCTATTGGCCAGAAAGGAGTCTTCGGCCGAATAGTCGAACGGATCCTCCGGATAGGCCGCCATGGTGGGGAAGACCTCCCGCCAGTCCCGAATGGCTGTCTCCGCGAGAGCCCATTTCAGAGTGGTACTGAGGGCATCCTGGTATGTGACTACTTCCTGGTACTCGAGCTCAGCTTTGGCCCGGTCCATGTTCACCACCACTGGCCGCGGCACGGCCCAGGGATTGTTGCCCACGGATGGGAGCGGCTCGGGACCTTCCACCAGCACCCTCTCCGTCTGGTGGCCCATGAGCCGGTCCACGATCTCGCTGATCTGGAGGACCGACGGCGGGTTGAGATCACCGCAGTTGAGGGTCCTGCTAGCGGGACGCTGGGCGGCCAGGAACACCAGCTGGGCCAGGTTCTGAACGGAGGTGGGCTGGAAGATGCTCCGGCCCAGGTAGGGAAGGACCACCGGGCGGCGCTGGTCCAGCACCCGTTTGATGAAGTACCACTCGCGCAGATGAGTTCCGTGGGGGCCGAGGATGGCGCCCGGACGGATGATGGTGACCGGAAAGGTCGCCCCGTCCCGCAGTGTCTCCTCGATGGTCACCTTGCGGTTGGAGTAGTTGGTGTCTCCCGCGGGCAGCGTCTGCCAGGTCTCAGAGATCGGGTTGGGCCAGTGGGGGAAACCGGCCTCGTCTGTCGCCTCGTCCAGGGATCGACCCTGCGCATCCGAGTACACCGATACGGTGGAGATGACGATGGCGGACCCGATCCGGTCCTTGAGCTCCAGCAGCTGGCGACCGTGCCGGGGGTTGAAAGCGATGACATCCACCACCAGATCCGTGGCGGCGCCGACCACGGTACTGAGCTCCGCCGTCTGATCCCGGTCCAGCTGCAGCCATCGGATCCCAGGGGTGCTGGTGAGGTCGGTCAGGTCCCCCTTGGTGGTGGCAGTGACCGACCAGCCAGCTTCGACCAGACGGCCGGCAATCGCCCGCCCGGTCTGTCCTCGTCCACCGATAATGACCGCGTTCGGCACTGCCACAGCATGGCGCAGCGGAGGCCGACGAAGGACCGCAGCGCAGGCTAGCTGGCTGCCCGAGAGCCGGGTATCTCTCCTGAAGCCAATTGTCGCGCTCCCCCGAAAACAATCCCCGCACGACAGATCGCTGCTGCTCCGTCGCGTTCCATTGCCGGGCATAGGCGAATTAGTCGGTGCGACTCGGGATCCGGAGTGGTACCCGATGCCTCCTGGAGTGTCCGCCAGTGATCTGGTGGCCCGTGGCTGAAGCCGACCACACCGGATCCTGGTGCGACCCATCGCCGCCCCGAGTACACACGAGTACACAATTTGTGCTACGTTGAGCCAATGTGGCGAGTGGGAGTCCGAGAGCTGCGCCAGCGAGCCAGCGCGATCATCAGGGTGGTCGAGCAGGGGGAGACGGTGGAGGTGACCATCCACGGTCGGCCGGTGCTGAGGATGGTGCCGATCCCCACGGGTCAGGGCGAACTTAACCGGTTGCTGGCCGAGGGCAGGGCGTCCGACGTGAGCGGCGACCTCCTGCGGATCCCCGAGGTGCAACCGGGCCCGGGTTGGACTCCGCTCTCCCACGTTCTGACGGAACTGAGGCAGGATGATCGCTGAGGTCGCCTACCTAGACACCTCGGCGGTGGTCAAGCTGCTGGTCCGAGAGGAGGAGTCGCGGGCGCTGCGGGCGGAGCTTGAGCGTTGGCCGCGCCGGGCCTCCTCGGCCTTGCTTCGGGTGGAGTTGTTGCGCACGGTGGGGCGCGCCGGCCTGCCCGCCCTGGTCGCGGTGGCTCACCTCCAGCTTTCCAGCATCCATCTCCTGCGACTGGACCAGGAGGTGCTCAGCCGAGCCGCCGAGCTGGAACCGTGGACGCTGCGCTCCCTTGACGCCATCCATCTCGCCTCGGCACTTGCGCTGGGCGAGGAGCTGGGTACGCTCCTGACCTACGACCGGAGGATGGCGGCAGGCTCTCTGGCGATCGGCATCGACACTCGCTCGCCCAATTGAGCTGACTCAGACCTAGCTGCGGCGCCGCCCGCGGGGGCTCTCCAGCACTGAGGGGAGCTTGCCGCGACGTCACAGCAGCGCACTTGGCAGAAATTCGGGTCCTGCCCCAGCGGGGCGGCCCCCGATCTTTTCGCCTGGCCAGCGCCGGCCGAATCGGTGCATCTCGGAGGACGAGGACTGACGGAAAGGCGAGCGGGCCAATCGGCGATTCAGCTACGAGGGTGAAGCTGCCGCCACTGACCGGGTGAGTCACAGGTGGTGTAGCCTCCTAGATCTATATAGCGATCCGAACCCAGATCTACCTGACCGAGGAGTAGCGGGTTCGCCTCCTGGAACGGGGGCGTCGGGAGGGGGTTGGCATGTCCCAGCTGACCATGGAAGGTATCGACCAACTGCTGTCCAGGACGACGACCTTACCCCGACTCTCGGCGAGTCCCCGGGAATTGGCGCCTCGGTCCCCACCCGCGCCAAAGGGGAAATTCGTGGCTGAGCTTCCGGTCGACACCAACGTCTGCATCGACCACCTGGAATGCACCCGACGGCTGCTCTCGGCTTCAGGCAGGCTCGCCTATTCGGTGATCACCCGGGCCGAGTTGCTGGCAGCCGCCGGCGACCGCGAGCCGATCGTGCGCCGGCTGTTGGCCAGGATGGAGGAGGTTCCCGTCGACCGGCGGATTGCCGATCGGGCCGGCCCCTTGCGCCGCCAGCGGCCGGCTCTTCGCTTTCCCGACGCCCTGCTCGCTGCCACCGCTCGGGTGAACGGAATAGCTTTGGCGACTCGCAACCGGCGCGACTGTAGACGGGTGCCCAAACCGCGACTGCACCAGAGCTGATCTGGCGCCCCCGCCCATCGCGGGGGATACCGCGGCCGGATCGGAGATTAGGTGGCGCCAACCAGGAGATTCTTGGCTCTCCAGTGGCTGGGCGTCGCGGAGCCCGGTCAAAGCCGTCGCCAGGTCTTCGCTGTGGGCTGTCCGATGGACACTCAACTAGTGAGGCGTCTACGGATAATTCTCGGCAAGGAGATCGCCGAGCGCCTGAGGGTTGCCGCCGCCACAGGTGCCACCGTCAAGGCTGCGCTGATCCGATTGGCGCTGGAAGAGAGGTGGTGCGACCCCACAAACACCGCCGATCCAATCCAGCAGCCGATCGGGGCCTATCACCTCGACCCAGCTGAGGTCGGCGAGGTTGTCTGCGGCGGATGACGTTCGTCGACACCACCTTCTGGGTCGCGCTCCAGTTCGGGGGAGACCGGCATCACGGTCAGGCCGAATTGATCTGGCGGACCGAAGGCGGTTCCCCGGTCACCTGCAAACAGGTCCTCAGCTAGACCTGAACACTCCTTCGACGCTGTCTCGGTCCCGATGTGGCAACGCGCTTCCTGGCAGCCGCTCAAGGCAGTGCCGCAGTAGTCGTGCGCCACGTGAACGAGGACGCGGAGGTTGACGTCTAGCGGTGGTTGCTCCGCCATGACGAACCTACGTATTCGTTGGTTGACGCCACCACCGTGCGACCATTCTGATCTCAAGCCCAGAGTTCGGGTCTCGGGGGGCGTTTGTGCGGACTTCAAATGGCAGACCCCGCCCCGGCCACCTCAATCTCCGGGTGAGATGGGAGAGCCTCCACCCGCATGCCAGCCAACTCCAGCTGAGGATTGGCTGACCAGGAGGCCCAGTGAGCCAGCCCGCGAGTGCTGTGCTAGGCCTAGGTGCCTGTGGCGGCGGGAGGCCTGCGCCGCCGCGTCAGCGGGTACCATCGAGTAGACGTCGATCCGCCCAGGTCGTAGCCGGGTTTGCTACCGCCCCTTCGCAACCGAGGACAGCTGGTCCGCCAGCTGAGATTAAATGCCGAAGCCGATTGACCAGCGCGAGCGGGAGGAGTTGTCTGCCCTCCTCGTCGAGCTCGGGCCTGACGCGCCGACTCTATGCGCGGGCTGGAGCGCGTTCGATCTGGCCGCGCACCTGACGCTGCGCGAGCACTTCCACAGGTGGGGTGATGCGCGGATGGCTGCAGCCAAGCGGCAGGGATTCCCGGCCGTCGTGGCGCGAGTCGAGCGTGGCGCCCCATTTTTCCCCTGGAGAATCCCAAAGCTGCGGAACCTGCTCAACGGAACCGAGTTTTTCATCCACCACGAGGACTTGCGCCGGGCCAATGGGTTGACGCGCCGCGCCGATCGGGCCGATCTCGACCGGATGTCGTGGCGAATGCTGGGATTCCTGGGCCGCCGACTTTCGCACGCGGTTGGACCGTTTGGATTAGAGCTCCGCACTCCCTCAGGCGAGAGCCGCCGCTTTGGTTCGTCACCTGCCGTGGTGATCACGGGACAACCTACCGAATTACTGCTCTACGCTAGTGGTCGCCGCAGCGCCGCCGAAGTGGTTATCGGTGGCCCATCCGTGGCGGTGGCCGCGCTGGAGCACGCCCATGTTCGCCTCTAATACTGGGAAACCGTTGCCTGGAACAGACCGGAACCGGGTCCGCTGATCCGGGTGATGTGGACTCACCGACTGGGTCTCGCCGGGCGACGCTCAGGCGGATCTCGCGCAGGCCGGGATTCAGCCGCGAGCTGCTGCGGCGAGGATTCGCCGGCTCGGTAACGGATGACGGCCCAGCCACTCCGCTATCTCGACCTGATCAACGAAATCACCGCGCCCCTCCCGCCGCTGCCGGTGGCGCGCCTCGGGCGGCCTCCTTGGACACCGTTTTCTGGGCGACTCAAGGAGGCGACCGTGATGCTGGTGAGCAGCGCGGGGGTGCACTTCCGGGCCGACCCGCCATTTGCGCCGGTGGACGACCTGACCTACCGCCGGATTCCCTCCGACGCGGATCCGGCCCTGCTCCGACCCAGCCACCCGAGCCCCATTCGACGACCGGGGCTCGTTGACCTCAATGTAGTCCACCCCGCCCAGCGCCTGGCGGAGCTTGCCTCGGAGGGTAGGATCGGCGCGGTTGCCGAGTTTCACCTGAGCATGCTCGGGGCCGTCAAGTCGCTGGTTCCGCTCGTCACCGTGCTGGGTCCGGCGATGGCCGCGGATGCAGTGAGCGCTGGAGCGCGGCTGGTGATGCTGGTGCCCCTCTGCCCAGCCTGCCACCAGGCGATCGGCCTCCTCGCCAGAGTTTTCGAGCGGGCGGGGCTCACCACGGTGACGATCTCCGGGGCCCGCGACATCACGGTGCTGGTGCGTCCGCCTCGGGTCGGTTGGCTCGACTTTCCCCTTGGCTACAGCGTGGGCAGACCGAACCAGCCTGACGAGCAGAGAGCGATCTGCCTAGATTTGCTCTCGCTGGCGACGACGGCGACTGAACCCGGCGCTATCGTCGATCTTGATTACCGGTGGCCGGACCCATCGTGGGCCGATGCCACTGCCCAACAGTATCGCGACGAGGCGGAGACGGTGATCTCTCAACGACGCCACGAGTTCGACGAGGCGGGAACGCATTTCGCCGCCAGGGAGGTCGTGGAGGTAGAGGCCATGAGCCGCGCCGGCGAGCTGTGAACCCCTGCCGGCGCTTTCGCTAGATCTGCGCGATCGGAGTCCGGGTCGCGAGTCCCATCGAGGGCGGCTTTCTCGCCTGGTGAATCACAGTCGGCACCAAATGACTCCCACCGGGCCCGGCCGCCGGCTGCCGCCGGAGCTACCTCCGCCTCTCACCCTGGTGCCACAATGGTCCGATGGACACCGAGCTCTGGATCGCCGTTGACAAATACATATCCGACCTGCTCATTTCCCCCGACCCCGCACTCGACCAGGCCCTCTCCGATAGCCTGAAGGCCGGTCTGCCCGCGATCAGCGTGGCCCCCAATCAGGGCAAGTTTCTCCATCTTTTGGCCCGGATTCAGGGGGCCAACCGCATCCTGGAAGTCGGCACGCTGGGTGGCTACAGCACCATCTGGCTGGCGCGGGCGTTGCCGCCACAGGGCCGATTGACCACCCTCGAGCTGGAGCCAAAACATGCTGACGTCGCCCGGGTCAATCTCCAACGCGCGGGCCTGGCGGAGCAAGTCGAGATTCGAGTTGGCCCCGCCGCCGGCAGTTTGGCGGAGCTTGTGGAAGAAGGCGCCGGTCCCTTTGACTTGGTCTTCATCGACGCCGACAAATCCAACAATTCCGTCTACTTCGAGTGGGCGCTGCGCCTGACCCGGCCGGGCAGTCTGATCGTGGTCGACAACGTGGTTCGGAGTGGCGCGATTCTGGACGCGCATGACCCAGACCCCGCCGTCCAGGGGACGCGCCGACTCACCGAACTGATGGCCGCTGAGCAACGGGTGACTGCCACCGAAGTCCAGACCGTGGGCAGCAAGGGGTACGACGGTTTCGCGCTGGCACTGGTAGTGGCCCGGTAACTGGACATCGGGGAGCCGGCGGCGACGGTGCCGCGCGATCACCTCGGTTCGCGAGGTTGCGGTAAATCACAGGCTCGAAGCCCGAAGGGGCTCAACCGACGCTCTGGCCCACGTCACCTCGACCTGGGGAATCCCAGGTCGATCCGGCTGGTGCTGGGGTCGGGCCAGCGGGCGGTGACCACCTTGGTCCTGGTGTAGAAGTGGAACCCTTCCGGCCCGTACATGTGAGTGTCACCGAAGAGCGACTGCTTCCACCCGCCGAAAGAGTAGAAGCCCACCGGAACCGGGATGGCAACGTTGATACCCACCATGCCTGATTCCACGTCGCGGGCGAAGATCCTGGCGGCGCCGCCGTCTCGGGTGAAGATGGCCACCCCGTTGCCGTAGGGGTTCTGGTTCACGATCGCCAGCGCGTCGTTGTACGTGCCCGCCCGCACCACGCCGAGCACTGGCCCGAAGATCTCGTCCTCGTAGACCCGCATCTGCGGTCGCACCTCATCCAGAAGCGAGCCTCCCAGAAAGAAACCGGGCGTCGAGAAGGAGCGGCTGCGGCCGTCGACGATGACCCGGGCTCCCTCGTCTGCACCCGTCTGGACATATGCGGCGACGCGATCACGGTGCTCCTTTGTGACCAGCGGTCCCATCTCTGAGTCGGGACTCTCCCCGGGGCCGATTCTCAGCTCCCGCACTCGGTGGGCGATCGCCGCCACCAAGGGGTCGGCGGCGTGGCCCACTGCCACCACCACGGAGACGGCCATGCAGCGCTCACCTGCCGAGCCGAAGGCTGCTGAGACAGCGGCGTCCGCAGCCATCTCAATATCAGCATCTGGCAGCACGACCATGTGGTTCTTGGCCCCGCCCAGGGCCTGCACCCGCTTGCCATTCGCCGACGCCTTCGCGTATATGGAGCGAGCCACCGGGGTCGAGCCGACAAAACTGATCGCGGCTACATCGGGATGTTCCAGGAGCCGTCCGACGGTGCTCTGGTCTCCCTGCACCACGTTCAGGACTCCGGCGGGCGCGCCCGCCTCCATGAGGAGCTCGGCCAGCAATACTGCCGGGCTGGGATCCTTCTCGCTGGGCTTCAAGACAAAGGCATTGCCGCAGGCGATGGCGTTGGCCAGCATCCAGAGCGGCACCATCACCGGGAAGTTGAACGGGGTAATGCCGACCACTACTCCCAGCGGCTGGTGCTGCTCGTGAACGTCGACTCCGGTAGTCGCCTCAAGACTGTGCCCGCCCTTCAGGAGATGGGCCAGTCCACAGGCGAACTCGACGTTCTCGATGCCGCGTGCGACTTCACCGGCAGCGTCGGCCAGAACCTTGCCGTGCTCACTGGTGATGGCGCGGGCCAGGGTGTCCCGCCGAGACACCAGGAGCTCGCGGAATCGGAAGAGGACCTCCGCCCTTCGGGAGAGGCTGAGCCCACCCCAGCCCACCTGAGCAGCCTTGGCCGCGGCGACGCCACGGTCCACCACCTCTCCGGACGCCAGGGGCACCTGGGCTGCCGGTGTCCCGAGAGCCGGGTTGTAGACGGTTCCTAGCCGGGGCGTCTCCTCCAGCCACCGTTCACCCCGGATGAAGTGGGGGATCATCGGAAGGTCGGAAGGCGGGTGCCCTCCCCGGTCGGTCACCGACTTGTCCAGATCAGCCATCTCGGCCACGGCGGGCCACCTCCAATTAGGGTCGCGACCATCAATCCGGGATAGGCGGGCCGGTCACCGCAGACAGGATCAGTCGGTCCAGCGCAGCCCGATAAGCCACTGCCTGGGTCAGCTCTCCGAAATCCCGCAAATTGCTCTTGATCTGTGCGTGAACCTGGGACGGATAGCGGACGAGTTCTGCGACCACCTCATCCGTCTTGGCGGCTAGCTGGCCCGCCGGAACCACGAAGTTCACCAGACCCAGCTGCTGCGCTTCATCGGCACTGAGCCGGGCGGCGCTCGCGGTCAGCCAGAACGCTTGGCGCTGTCCGATCACTCGAGGCAGCCAGCTCAGCACCAACGCCGGGGCAAGATCATGTTCCACCTCCGGGAACCAGAACCGCGCGCCATCTGAAGCCACCGCCACGTCACAGTGGGCGACTAGGCCGACCCCGAAACCGGCCACATCGCCTCCCACTTCGGCGATGGTCACCAGGGTCGACTCCGCCAGGCCACGGGTGACCCTGACCAGCGCTTCCACGGTGCGCTGGGCAGAGGGCCGGTCGGTAGCGCTGCGCTCCCGGCCCAGGCAGAAGGCCTCGCCTTCGGCGCGCAGGCGCAACACGTGGGCCCCCTGGGGCGGTTGCCCCAGCAGATCGGAGAGGGTGTCGCACATCTCTACGGTGAAGGAGTTGTCGGGTGGCCTTGAGACCTCGACCACCACTTCATCCCTTCGGGTTTGCTGGATCACGATTCCTTGAGTCATCTAGTTCAGTCGCTCCACCGACCCACCGCCGTACCAGTCGACCGGGTCGGGCGAAGTCCGGATGGTGACCGAGCGCTCGTGATAGAAGTCGTGGAAAGACTCCCAGCCACCCTCCTGGCCAAGGCCGCTCTCGCGCAGTCCTCCCCAGGGAGATGCGGGGTCCAAGCGGTGGTGATCGTTCACCCAGACGATGCCGAACTGCAGTCTGGCGGCCACCCGGTGTGCCCGGCCGACATCTCTGGTCCAAACTGCCGACCCCAAGCCGAACTCCGAGTCATTGGCAATGCTGACGGCTTCCGCCTCGGTCTGAAACGGCATCACCACCGCCACCGGCCCGAAGATCTCCTCCCGGGAGATCCGCATCTGGTTGTCGGCGTCAGCAAGTACGGTTGGCTCCACGAAGTAACCTCCTTCACGATCTGGCACCTCGGCGCGATGGCCACCCCCCGCGAGTCGCGCGCCTTCCTCCAACCCGAGCGCCACATAGCCCAAGATCCGGTCCCGGGCCTGGCTCGAGATCACCGGCCCCAGCTGGGTGGCCTCGTCGGCCGGGTCCCCGATCCGGATCGTCCGGGCGACTCTGGTGAACTCCTCTACGAATTCCTGGTATAGGGCTGCTTGCACCAGAAACCGGGTGCCGGCGATGCAGGTCTGCCCGGCCCCGATGAAGGCCGCGAAGGCAGCGCCAGACGCCGCCGCCGCGACCGGGGTGTCCTCGAAGATGATGACGGGGGTCTTGCCGCCCAGTTCCACTGTGCATTTGGCGAAGCGGGCCGCCGCGTTGAGGGCCACCTGCCGGCCCGCTTCGGTGCCCCCGGTGAACGAGACCTTGGCCACCAAGGGATGGGCGGCCAGCCCGGCGCCGGCGACGGGACCCCGTCCCGGAACCACGTTCAGCACTCCCGGAGGCATCCCGGCCTCGAGGGCAAGACGACCCAGGACCAGCGCTGTCAAGGGGGTTAGCTCAGACGGCTTGAGGACCACCGAGTTGCCCGCCGCTAGGGCCGGGGCCAGACTCTTGGAGGCGATCATCAAGGGATGGTTGAAGGAGGCGAGAATCCCCACAACTCCCAGGGGAAAGCGATGGGTGTAGGAGTGGTACTGCCCGGCCATGGGGATCACCGCGGTGCGGTCCGCTAGCAGAAGCGCGGAATTGTAGCGATACCACTCCGGCAGGCGGCGGACCTGCGCCCGCGTCTCGGACAGGGGACGGCCATTATTGGCGGTCTCCAGCAGGTAGAGCTCTTCCAGGTGCTCCTCGATCAGGTCCGCGAGGCGCTGCAGCGTCGTCGCACGCTGGTGGATGGTTCGACCGCTCCAGACTCCACTCTCGAACGCCCGCTGGCCCGAACGGACCGCCTGGTCGATATCCGACCTGCTGGCGCTGGGCACCACAGCCAGGAGCCTGCCGGTGGTGGGGTTGATTACCTCCAACGGCGCGTCGTGTCCCGGCATGCTAAGGCCGTCAATCAGAAGGCTCGCCGCCGGCACCAGCTCGGAGATGGTCACCGGCGGGCCTGCCCACGTCGTTGGACACCCGCTGGTACCGAGCAAGTTCGGCGGAACCCCGGTCCGCCCACGGGAGACGCCGCTTCTCCCGATCGAACGCCACCTGGAGGGCGATTCCGGGCCAACGCCTAACCGCCGTGGACAGCCGGCGCGCCAGCGCTGGCCATCCCCAGAAACACGCTGCCCAGGTCGGTCATGTCCAACAGTTCCCTTGAACTCTTCTCCAACCGCAACTGGCCGTCAGTGAGGACATAGCCCCAGGAGGAGATTTCCAGCGCCATCTGCACCCGCTGCTCGATCAGGAGTACCGCGCGGCCCTCCTTGGCAAGACCGGCCACGATGTCCTGCAAGACGTGGGTGGCGACTTGGGGCGCGAGGTTGGCCGTCGGCTCATCGAGGATGAGTACCTTGGGATCGGCCATCAGAGCGCGGGCGATGCCAAGCATCTTCTGTTCCCCACCACTCATGCTGCGCGCGACCCGGCGGCGCAATGCCCGGAGTGCGGGAAACGTCTCCAGCACGTGCTCGGTGCGCTCCGCGGTCCTTCGCTTGTCAAACCGGTACCCTCCCATCTCCAGGTTCTCGGTGACGGTGAGCGTGGGAAAGACATCGCGCAGTTGGGGGACATAACCCATCCCCCTGGCCATCCGGTCGTCCTCCCGGAGTCGGCTGATGTCCCGATCCCCGTAGAGGATTTGTCCGCCTAGAAGATCTAGCTCTCCGGTGATCGCTTTCACCAGGGTGCTCTTGCCTGCCCCGTTGGGTCCGACCACCACCACGATCTCGCCCAAACCGACTTCGACTGAGACCTCGCGGACAACCGGTACCTGTCCGTAGCCGGCGCTCACCGAGGTGGCGATCAGGAACGGATCCGGGCGCTCAGGCAACGCCATTCCCGGCCCCGCGCTGACGGCTACGAGAGGTAGGCTGCCTGGACAAGCGCATCCTGGACCACCTCCTCGTAGCTGCCGGCGGCGATTACCTTGCCCAACGCCATCACCACTACCCGGTCGCAGAGCCGCCGGACGACCTCGAGCGCATGCTCCACGACCAGGATGCCCAGGCCGTCACTCCGGACGGTGCGCAAGTCATCGATCAGCTTGCCGGTCAGGTGGGGAGCTACTCCGACCATTGGCTCGTCTAAGAGCAGCACGCTGGGGTTGCGCATCAGGCACCGCATGACCTCGACCAGCCGCCGCTGGCCGCCGCTCAGCTCCCGGCCGTAAAGGTTGGCCGTAGCGTCCATCTCGAATCGCCGCAGGATTTCCCAGGCCCGTTCGGCGAACGACCGCTCCCGGTTGGCGGTCCGCCGCGGGTGCAGCACGACGGCCTTGAGCGAGGCCCCGGAGTCGCCTTCGGCGGCGGTAACCAGGTTCTCGAACACGGTCATTTTGGCGAATTCGCTGGTGGTCTGGAAGGTTCGGGCCAGGCCCAGGCGGGCCCTGTCATGAGGCATCAGATGACTGATGTCGCGCCCCCCTAGAGCCACCGTGCCGCTGGCCCGCTTCACCTGTCCCCCTAGGGCGCCTAGGAAGGACGACTTGCCAGCGCCGTTAGGTCCGATGATCCCGACCACCTCACCGCGCCGGAGGGAGAGCGACACGTTGTCGACCGCCCGGGCCCCTCCGTAGTTGACCACCACGTCGCGGACCACAAGGACGTCCTCTGCTCCGGCCGAGTCGATCGCCGCTCCGGCTCCAGCCGCCGCGAAGCCAATCCCGGCCGGTCCAACCGACGACTCCCCGCGGCGCGAGTTCTCGTCTACTTCGCCCATTCCCGCGCCTACAGCCTCGACTCAGCTGGTGCCGCGGGACTGGGAATATCCTGCGCCGGCGGCCGCATCACCAACCGTCTCTCGGGGAGAATTCCCCGGGGTCGGAAGAGCAGGCACAACATCCACGCCAGTCCGATCACCACCCACTGCAGGGAGTCGATCAGCCCGGGGTATCCGATCGCCGGGAGAAAGCGGGGCAACTCCAAGAAGATGACCGGTACCAGCAGTACTCCCAGGATCACGCCCCGGTAGTTGCCCACTCCGCCCACGAAGATCGCGGTGAAGATCACGAAAGTCTCCACGTAGCCCCAGGCTCCCGGGGACCAAGCGCCGAGGTACTCGACCAACAGCCCACCACTTAAGCCGGCGATGGCACCCCCCAGCACGAACACCTGAAGACGCAACGAGGTTATGTTGAGACCCATCGCCGACGCGGCTGCCTCGTGGTCCCTCATCGCCCGGAGTGACCGGCCCCAGGGGGAGCGCGACAGCCACGACACCAGGACATAGACGACAGCGCAGATAGCTAGCACCCAGATCGCATAGGTCCAGGGGTTGGCCCGCACGGAGATGTGCAGCAGGTTGCCCAGCGGCCACCCTACCCCGGTCAAACCGTTGGACCCATTGAAGAGCGGTACATCCGCCGAGACCAGCTGAACCAGTATCAGAGACACGATCAGGAGCACCGCTGCCTGGTAGTCCCGGCGCATGCGCCGCAGGCTAAAGAGCCCCACCACAAGTGAGAGCAAGGCCCCGGCTCCGGCGGCAATCAACAGGTCCACGGGGAAGGGCAGGCGGGAACCGAACACGTACTGCTGAAAAGAAGCCACCCCTCCGCTCGGCCCCAGCAGGACGACCGCCGCGGCGTAAGCGCCGGCTGCCTGGAATACGACGAAGCCGAAGTTGACCACTCCGGCGTAGCCGAACTGCAGGTTGAGGGCGATCCCAGACAGCAGGTCGACGCCGAAGTAGATGACCAAGGTCGAGATGTAGAACCCCCAGACGTTCACATCAACTCAACGGTCCAGTTCGGCCGCGCTCCAGTTCACAAGCTTTGGGCCACAACCACAGTGTCACAGGACCAACTGCCGGTCCTCGGCCCCTCCCACAACACTGCCCGGGCGCAGTAGCAGGACCACCACCAGGATGGCGAAGCCGGCCACTGTGCTGTAGGCGGAACCGCCGAAGCCAGCGACCACCTCGGTGACCACACCCATTACCACGGCGGCCCCGACGGCGCCGCGGAGCGAGCCGACCCCGCCCAGGATGGCGGCGGCAATGATCAGGGGCAAGAACAGCTCCCCGGTGGAGTAGTCAACGCTCTGGGTGCTGATGATGTAGATGACGCCTGCCAGGCCGCAGAGGAAGCCGCTGATCGCCCAGGTCACCAGCACCACTCGACTGGTGTGGATACCGCAGGAGCGGGCTAGGCTAGGCTCGACGGCGGTGGCCCGGAGCGCCTTTCCCACCTTGGTGAATTTCAAGGCTGCCTCGGCCACGACCAAGATCAGCACCGCCATTCCCACGATCGCCACCTGGATCGGGGTGACGTCAATCGGACCGATGACGACCGGCTTTCCCTGGAGCACGGTGTAGCCGTAAATCGCGTTCTGAGAAACCGCCTGCAGGGTGTAGTCGATCACCAACGACATCCCCAGCGTCACCATCATCATCTCGAAAAGCTGAGTTCGGCGGCGCGCGTAGAGCCGCAGCACGCCCCGCCCCAAGAGGATGGTGGCGATCGCCCCCGCGGCACCACCCAGCAGCAGCCCCAGCCAGGCGCTCAGACCGGCGACGCTGACCAGGTAGGCCGTGAACCCGCCGACGGTCATCACCGCTCCGAAGCTCAGATTTAGCACGTTGGTCAATCCAAACTGGAGGGTGAAGCCCATCGCCGCCACGGCTAGGATCGCGGCGACCACGATCCCATCCGCGACGGAGCTGAGCAGCTGGGAAAGCACCCTAGGCGACTCCCTTCACGTTCACCGCTTCGATCGCCTTCACGGTGACCGTGCCGAGATTGACGGTGCTTCCCGAGGTCGATTCTGTCACGGCCTCCTGGTTGCCGAAGGAATTGTGGTATTTGTTGAAGTCGATGAGGCCGGTGGCACCGAAGTACTGAATGTGCTTACCGGCATTCAGCGCTGCCACGCCCTGCGCATAGCTGTAGACGACGGTCTTGCCCTTGCCAGGATTGGAGACTGCGGCGATGTAGTTGTTGAAGACCACCGGGTTGGTGCTCTTAGCGGCGTTCATCGCCAGCGCCACCGCGATCAGGCCGTCGTAGTAGGTGATGGCGAACGGATTAGCCGCTGCCGCCTTCGCTGACACCGGCAATTGACTTGCCGCTGCATGGACTGCTTTGTTCCACGCCGTGACCGCCGCCGTGGGCTTAGAGACGGCGGTGATCAGGCCTGAGTAGTAACGGTGAAAATCAGCACTACCGACGGCGCTGTGCACTGCGGTCAGCCACGGCGTGGTGTAGGTTGCCTCGGTGCCGATGACCGGTACCAACCCGCCCAGGGACTTGAGCTCGCCGAAGAAGGTCCCGGCAGTACCGCCGTCTGACTCGGTCACGATCACGTCTGGGTGGGCCTGGATCAGCTGACTCACCGACGACTGATAGGACGACTGATCGGGGGTGAGGGTGATATTCGCGACCAGCTTGATATGGAGTGCCTTCAGGCTGGCCAGAACACCGGGAAGGTCGCCCTGGGATCCGGCGTCGGAGCCGAAGACCGCCCCTACGCGGGTGTAGCCCTTGCGGTGCGCCCAGATCGCCATGGCGGTGCCGTTAGCCGAGTCGGGCGGGAACAGACGCCAGAAGTACTTGTAGGGGCTGCGGTCGTAGGAGGACTCTCCCGCCACCGCCATCATGGGAATGTGGGCCGAGTTGAGCACTGGCACGATGGTCGGAGCGGAAGTGGTCCCCGGGCCTGCAACTGCGACCAAGTTACTTGTGGTGGCCAGCAACTGCTGCACCGCCGGAAGGGCGTCAGCTGGGTCACCCCTGGTGTCTACTCCCTTGTACACCAAGTCGTGGCCCAGCACACCACCGTGGCTGTTGATCTCGCTGATCGCCGGGTAGAGCCCCTCGGACTGGTTAGACCCCTCGAAGCTGCTACTGCCGGTGATGGCGATGACCCCTGCTATCACCAGCGACCCTTTCTTGGTCGCTGCGGAGGCTCCGCTGGCCACCAGGATCGCGCTGAGCGCGGCTACGCCGACCAAGACCATCGACTTGCGAATGCGCACCTGTCTCCCTCCTGAATGTGGCACCTGACCCACGCGGCTATCGCCCACTAATGCCCCTCACGGCTTGCGGGCTGGCCGTCCCCACCGTGCCCAATTCTAGACCAATCTAACCAATATGGACAAAATCCCGAAGTTGGTGGTTTTGGTCATGTCCGTCGTATCCTACGAACGCGGCACAGCCTTGTCAAGGCGAACTAAGGCGCCGGGTCGGGTTCCCAGCCGCGGGGTGAGGGTGACTTCCGGGCGGTCAGAAGCGTGTAGGATCCGAATTCAATTCGATGTTGTCTCAATTGGGAAGCGAAAGCGTGGTAGCCGAGGTGGTCGAGCGCACCATCGTGGCGCGCGGCCTCGGCCCGGGAGCCCGGCTCCCCACGGAGCGGGAGCTGGCCCAGATGGCCGGTGTCGGCCGCGCCGCGGTCCGGCGGGCGCTGAGCCATTTGGAGGCGGAAGGGCGATTGGTGCGCCAGGTTGGACGAGGGACGTTCGTCTCGCCGACCGTGATCGCGGTCCCGGCCAAGGACCGCGATCAATTCGAGACGAGCCCGATCGAGATCATGACCGTGCGGGAGCTGTTCGAGCCGCAGCTGCTGCCGCTGGCGGTCATGGCCGCCACCGGCGCCGACTTCGTCGAGATGGAACGCTGTCTGGCCGGCGGGGACGGAGCTCACGACTACCTGGGCTGGGAGGACTGGGACAGCGCCCTGCATCGCAGCTTGGTCAGCGCTACCCACAACAACTTCCTGATCCGGATCGGGGCCATGATCGCATCGGCCAGGACGCAGCCGGTGTGGGGCGGGCTGAAGTATCGCAGCTCAACTGAGGAGCGCCGGCAGCTGTACCGGACCGACCACCGGACGATCGTCCGGGCCTTGACGGAACGGGACAGCGCAGCGGCCCAGCTTGGCATGCGCCGCCACCTCAAGCGAGTGCGCTCGCACTTGTTAGGTGACGACCAGGGCGACGACTTCGGCCATGCCTGGGGCAACGGCTCATCCCCCCCCTCCTCTGGGTACTAAAGTCCCTTCGACCTGGCTGGAGCGGGAACCGCCACCGGCTTGAGCTGAATGGGGTTGGGGGAAGAGCCGGGACCGGGACAGCTTCCAGTCACAACCGCACTCTGGCCGTCGGTTCGGACGCGTGTTTTCCACCGTCGCTTGGAGAGGACCGATCCCTGAATGACGCCGAACTGGTTATCTGGTAGCCAGCGGGGTAACCTCCTGACTTGTCCGGAGGACTGGGCGGTGGTCGCTGTCGAGCGGATCGGCGCCACGTCGAATCCGGTGAGATTCTTCAGCGAGTGGCAGGCACGCGATTTGGCTCACAATCCGGAATCGGCAGCACCGCCACTAGCAAAGCAGCCCGTCGACACAAGAGCGACGGCGCAGGTGATGCGGTCGGCTCCGGCTCGCGTAACTGAAGCAGATGCCGACTTGGGTGGTCCGGTGACTCCCAATGCCGGGCCCGAGATGGGTCCCAGTAGACGACGAGCGAAACCCACGGTAGCGCTGATTTCAAGGGCTTCGCCAGAGCAGAGCGGATGAACAGAACCCGTGCTGAGAGGCCAGCTGCTTCTCAGGGGACGGCTCCCAACTGGTGGGTTAACGGGGGCTCGAGGATGGCGATTCCGGGTCGACTTCGCCACGGACCACTAGCAAGCGCACTGACCAGCCAGCGCGCCTCCCCTTGGATTGCAGTTTGGGTATTTGCGACGGCATTCCTTCGCACGAAAACGGTCGTAGGGCAAGTAAAACGTGGCAATATCCACTGCTCTGACGACGGATCATGCGCGGATCTCAGTCGGACGTTGGGCTGCCTCCAGAGACAGCGGGAATTATGTAAACACGAGCTCCGTCAGAGAGCGGGGTCGCCTGCCCCTGGAGAGAGGCAATGTCGCTGTCTTCCAGATAGATCCGGATATGGCGCCGCACCACTCCCTGCTCATCGCGCAGCCTCCGCTCCAGTTGGGGCCAGGAATGGGCCAGCTCGTCCAGTGCCCCACCCACAGTGGCGGAGTCGACTGTGACCACCCCCCGGCCGTCCGCGGAAGGGCGCAGCACCGCCGGCAGGTGCAGGCTGGCGGTCACGCCGCCACGAGCGCCCGCACCGCCAGCACGTTCGGCAGGTGGCTCGCCACCATCTGCCAGGAATCTCCGTCATCGAGGCTCGAATAGACCTCCCCGTCGCGGGTCCCGAAGTAGATCCCGGCGGGATCGGCCTGGTCGGTGCAGAGAGCATCCCGCAGCACGATGTCGTGATATTGGGACTGCGGCAGCCCCATGGTCAGCGGCTCCCAGTTCTGGCCCGCGTCCCGGCTTCGGTAGACGCGGCAGCGCCGGTCCGGAGGGAGCCTCTCCGAGTCCGCTTTGAGGGGGAAGAGGTAGACGGTGTCGGGCTGGTGCGGATGGACCAGCAGCGAGAAGCCGAAGTTCGAAGGAAGTCCGTTCTCGATCGGCTCCCAACTGTTCCCGTAGTTCTCCGACCGGTACACCCCAAAGTGGTTCTGGGCCAGCAGTCGTTCCGGCTTGGAGGGGTGCATTCCCACCTTGTGGACGCACTGGCCAAACTCCGGGAAGCGTTGCTCCTCCGGCATCCAGTAGGACTGTATGCCCTGATTGGCCGCTTCCCAGTTTTTCCCGCCATCGGCTGTCCGATAGACCCCGCCCGAGGAGAGTGCTACCAGCATCCGATCCGGGTCGTTCGGATGAGGTACCACCGTGTGCAGGCATGCCCCGCCACCCCCCGGCACCCACTCCGGCCGGTGGGGATGGTTGTACAGGCCCTCCACCAGCTCGAAGGTGATTCCGCCATCCACAGAGCGGAAGAGGGCATGAGGTTCCACCCCCGCATAGACCAGATCGGGCTGGGACTCGAGCCCGGGCTCCACCTGCCAGATTCGGATCAGCGCCACTCCAGTTTCAGCAGGGAAGGCCACCGGAGCCGCCTCTGGCTCGGACCAGGTCTGACCCAGGTCGTCGGAGTGGAAGAGTGACGGACCCCAATGCTCACTGGTCGCGCCTGCAAAGAGCCGCGGGGTCGCCGGCCGTCGATCGATGCCGAGCCCGTAGACGGAGCTCATCATCAGCTGAAGCGGCTCGAGCTCCCAGCTCTGGCGAGCCCGATCACTCCTGGCCACCAGCACCCCCTTGCTGGTCCCGATCAGCAGGACTGCCTCGTTCATCTGGAGATCCTCCTCACCCAGCTGGTCCTCAGAGAAGTGGATTATGCGCAGGTTGGCGTCGGCGGTGCTGTCGGGACTGAGCGAGCACCGCCCTAGCGGTAGGGAAGACCGGCGCGCAGTTCCCCTGGTCCCCTTCTAGTGGGTTCGCCAGAAGCGAATTCGGTCCCAGAGGATGCTCATGAGTACTTTGAGTAACTTGATCTGGGTCGGAGCCGCGGGCGGCGCCCCGGCCGCAGTTGACTCGACCGCGGTTGATCCCCCCCCAACACCCTCAACGGTTTGGGTGTCGGCGACCCTCTGCTCCACACAGGCGGCAAACTGGGTCAGCAATCGATCACCGACCTCCTGCATCATTCCGCGACCGAATTGAGCCACCCGGCCGGTGACTGTGACATCCGACCGGATTTGTCCGAATGACCCGAGCGGATCGGCCGCGATGGTGATGGCGATGTCGGCGTTGGCGCTGCCTGGGCCCCTCGTCTCGCGGCCCTCGCACCGCACCACCATCCGCCCCGATTCCGGATCCGATTCCAGTACCCGGGCCGATCCGGCATAGTTCACTACCACCGGCCCCACCTTGATGGTGATCGTGCCACGGAAGGTCATCGAGTCGAGGCGCTCAGTGATCTGGCCACCTGGCAGACAGGGCGCAATCCTCTCTAAATCCTGCAGCAGCGGCCAGAGCTGCTCGGGCGGAATCGACACACGGAATTGGTTGTCAAGGATCACGCGGTCTCCTCCATGTCGGTGGCCGCCCCGGAGGCGGGGTAGTGGTAGATGAGCTCACGGGACAGCAGGCCGCCGTGGACAAGTCCGCGAAGAAAAGTCGCATCGAGTTGGGCTCCCCAGAAGCGGCGGGCCAGCAGCAGGTCGAGGACGGTCCGGCGGAAGAACATGCCGAAGGAGGAGACCGCGATGACGGGACAAACCTCCAACTTCACGCCGCCGCCGCCGAGGTTTGCCGGAAGACCGCGGCTCACCACGGCTGCGCCGGCGGTGAGCAAGGCGGTCCAAGGGGGGCGAGGAGGTCGGTCGACACGGCGCCGACCAGCAGGGCCAGTTCACTGCTCCTGCCGAGCGCGCTCCGCGACTTCGGCAGGGCATCCTCCAGCCTCGGCAGACGTTCCAACCCTGTCGGCCGTCCCCGGTACCAGGCGACCCTCTTGAGCAGGGCCAACTCAAGTGGCTCCCGCCGAACGGAGGTGAGTTGCCCACAAGATGACTACGTCTAGTCGGAGGGGTCGCAAGGCACGAACGGAAATCACCCGCTGGCCCACCTCCGCCCCGATTTCTTGGAGTTCCTCGACCTCTGATCCGCGGATACGCAGCGGGTGATCTTCGCCCCCGCCACCGATCGCCCCTCTTCGACGGTCATCCCGTCAGGGAGCGTGAAGATGGTTATGTCCGAGTGGCGGCTCAGCCTTCGGAACGAGGCCCGGTTGGCGGCCACCAGGACTCGCCCGGCCGCCCGACGGGTCACCTGCGACTGGACTGGCCGTCCGATCGACACTCCCGGTCCGGCCAGGG
The DNA here is from genome assembly GCA_050734135.1 of Candidatus Dormibacteria bacterium. Lineage (GTDB taxonomy): Bacteria > Chloroflexota > Dormibacteria > Aeolococcales > Bog-877 > Bog-877. The sequence goes on along the minus strand of JBOHUG010000072.1, from coordinate 33,792 downwards.
CCCGGGCGACGCAAAGTCCAGCCTCATCCTCTCCGATATCTCCCGGCTGCAGAAACGCCAGGTGCAGGGGCCGGGATTCGGTGGCGTCCAGGCGCAGGTCGTCCGGCCGCTCTAGACGGTGACCCTCTCGGCGGAGCGTGGTTCGGCCGGGATCCTGAAGATCCCGGCACAGAATCCGGCCCCGCGAGCGCCCTGGCTCACCCAAAATGGTCTCGACCGGGACCAGCTCAAAGCGCACCTGTCGCACCAACGGGGGAAAGCGCTCCGCACCGGCGCATCAGGTCTCTTCCTGTGGGTCGGCGGAGTCCAGCGTCAGCAGTCTCCGGTAGTCGTCGGGAGTGTCGCAGTCCAGGGGCCGCCAAGCCTGTGGCATCGGCACCCACTCCACCTTGGTCGGTGAGGTCTTGGATTGAGTCAAAAAGGCGCGTGCCCCGGAATCCCCACGTAGCCGCTCGACCAAAGGCCAGGTCGGGCGCCCCAGGGCGACCGGATGGCCAGGCGCTCGGGGCCGGACCCCGTAGTCAGCCACCCACGCGTCAGCGCCACTGCTGGCGACCACCGAGAGGATGAGCCGAACTGCCTCCTCTCGGAGTCCGACCTGATCAACCAGCACAATCAGAACCGCCGCGGCATCGGGAGCCGCTTCAGTGGCGGCCGCCAGGCCGGCTCGGAGTGAGTGGGACTGCCCTGAGATTGGCGTGGAACTTCGTACCCAGTCCACATTCCCGACATCACCCGCTCGTGCTTGTAACCAAGGGGGATCGTCAGCGACGACCAGAATAGGGTCCGCGCCTCCCTGCCGGGCGGCGGCGCAGGCGTGCTGCAGCAGCGTTGCGTTCCGCCAGCGCAAGAGCGGCTTCGCCGAACCCATCCGAGTGCTCAGCCCGGCCGCCAGCACCACGAGTGGTTGTGGCGGAGAGGTTAACGCCGACGAGCTCAAAGTTGGGTTGCCGAACTGCGGGGGCCACCGGTTCGCTGGTTGCGAGCCCCGACCAGCTCGGCGAGAATCTCGAGCGCCATCTCCCTCGGGGAAGCTGCCCCGAGATCGAGACCGACTGGCCCGTGGATTCGCGCCAAGTCAGCTGTGGAAGCTCCAGCTAGGGCCAAGCGCTCGCGCCGTGCCGCCTGGGTTCGGCTGCTGCCGACCGCACCGATGTAACCCACCGCTCCTGCCATCAGGCTCGCCAGCGTCGGGTCGTCGAACTTGGGATCGTGGGTCAGGCAGACGGCGGCATCGCGGGGCCCGAGGGGGATTCCGGCTAGGGCCCCCTGGGGCCAAGCGACCACCAATTGATCCGCCAGAGGGAAGCGTTCACGGGTGCAGAAGCGCTCCCGCGGGTCGATCACGATGACTTGGTAACCCAGGCTCTTGGCGAGACCGCTCAGGACACTGGCCACGTCCACCGCTCCCACGATCACCAGCTTCGGTGGCGGCACCAGCGGTTGGATAAAGGTGGCCCCAGTCGGAAGCTGATCGATGCCCGCGACGCCGCTCGACAGCCGCGAGTTTGCCATCTCTCGGAGCTCTGCCGCGCCACCGAACGGGCTGGGATCGCCGACCAGCTGCTCGGCGGTCGCAACGAGGTGACTGCCGGCAGACTGACCCTCCAAGGTGGTGCAGATGGCGACCGCCTGGCCCTGGGCCACTCCGTCTCGAAGCGCGGCGACGACGGGGTCGTCCAGAGACCACCGGAGTCGCTCGACGAACACGTCCACCTCGCCGCCGCAGGCCAGCCCCACCGACCAGCCCAGCTCGTCGCTGATCCCGTAATGCAGCAGCCGAGGAGGTGCTACGCCACTGAGAGTTCGCAGTACCTCTTCGACGACATCGGCCTCGAGACAGCCGCCGCTGATCGACCCGCCCATGCGTCCGTCTGGCGCCACCACCAGTCGAGCACCCACCGGGCGAGGGGTGGAGCCGGTGGTTCCAATGACGGTCGCCAGGCCCACGGCGGGGACAGCCGGCGCCCAGCTGTCCAAGATCGTCATCACCTCAAGCATCGGCAGCCCCGGTGGCGGTCACGACTTACCTCCGGGGAAGCCGCTGAGGGACCGGTCCCATCAGTCCAGCGCCGCCAGCTCCAGGGCGCGCCTGGTGAGCACCCGAGCGAGGTGGAGCCGGTACTCTGAGCTGGCGCGCACGTCGCTGGGGGGATCCAGTCCCTCGGAGGCCAGCTGGGCCGCCTCGGCAACGGGGGCTTCCGCGTCCAGCGCGATCTCGACCGAACGCAGACGTGCCGGCGTGGGGCCCACATGGGTTAGTCCAACTCGCCAGCCTGACCCCAGCCGCTGGACCCCAGCGCCCACGATCGCCCAGTCGTAGCGCCGGAGCCTGAACTTGAGGTAGTGGTGGGGTCCCGAGGCGAGTGGGAAGGTGATCTCGCACACCAGTTCATCCGCCTCCAGCGGGGTGGTGAAGAGGTGCTGAAAGAAGTCGGCCGCAGGGATCTCCCGGCGGTCGGTCACCACGGTGGCGTCCAACATTACCGCCAGCGTCGGGTAGTCGCCTCCGGGGTCGGCATGGGCCATGACCCCACCGATGGTGCCTCGGTTGCGAATCTGGGTGTCGCCGATCTCCGCCGCCATCTCGGCCAGCAAAGGGAGCTGCCGTCGCACCACCACTGAGCGGGCAAGGTCAGCGTGACGAACCAGGGCGCCAACCCGTAGCCGCTCGGAGTCCACTTTGACGTAGTCGAGACCGGGGATCCGGTTGATGTCGACTAGATGCGTCGGCTGGGCGAGACGCACCCGCATCATCGGGAGCAGGCTCTGGCCACCGGAGATCACCTTCGCCTCGGGGCCAGCCGCTCCCAGCTGATTTACCGCCTCAGCCACCGAGGAGGCGCGGGAGTACTCGAACGACGCGGGTCTCATGGGGCGGCGCTGCGGTCCTAGCTCGCGACGGGGGCTCCCGCCCCCTCTGCCACCACCCGACCAGCTGCCTTCACCGCCTTGCGGATGTTGACGTATCCGGTGCAGCGGCAGAGGTTGCCCTCCAGACCGGCGTCGATCTCCCCATCAGTGGGACTGGGATTGCCCGCGAGCAGGACCGAAGCGGCCATGATGAACCCCGGGGTGCAGAAGCCACACTGCAGGGCGTGCTCCGCTCGGAAGGCAATCTGGAGCGGATGCAGTCCTTCGGCGCTGGCTAAGCCCTCGATGGTGGTCACCTCGGAACCCTCCGCCTGAACCGCCAGCACGTTGCAGGACTTCACCGGAGCACCGTTCATCAGGACGGTGCAGGCGCCGCATTGGCTGGTGTCACAGCCGACGTGACTACCGGTGAGCCCACAGACCTCCCGCAGATAGTGGACCAGCAAGAGCCGCGGTTCGACCTCGTCGGTGCGCTCACGATCGTTGACCCTGAGTCGCAGAGATAGCACCTGCACCACCCTACTCGCACCTCCCCGAAGTGGGCCGCCACCCTCACAGGAGTTCTAAGAATCCCCTGAGGAAAGACCCGAACCGCGCCGCTTGCACCGTCAGACGGGGCAGACCTATAATACTCCCTACTCAAGTAAGGGGGAGCGGGATTCCAAGTGCCCGAGTCGACCAGCGGCGAGTTCCCAAGCGCAGTCGGAGCCAGGTTCTCGTGGCGTACTGAGGCATCCGGATCTGCTCCTCCACCGGGTAGGCGGACGGAGCGTCGGAGAGTCGGGGACCGTGAGTAGCCGCGGGAATGCTCACTCTGAGTCGGATGGAGGGAAGGTGGATGCGTAAGTTTCTGGTCATACCCTTGGCAGGACTCGCGGCGCTGGTAGCCAACAGCGGGATCACCGCTGCGGCTGACACCGGACTCCAGTCGGGCCCGATAAATGTCGGAATAGTTGCTCCCTTTTCCGGGCCCGCGGCGGAGTTTGGCACTCTGCTCTCGGCGCCCTGCATTGCCGCCACCGACCTGATCAACAAGGCGGGTGGGGTGCTCGGTCACAAGATGCAGTGCACCTCAGTGGACGACACCGGGGACCCCGCTGACGCTGTGCCCAACGTGACCCGAGCGATCGGAACAATCTCCAACTTCGACATGGCTGCAGGGTTGGAGACCAACACCGCCGCCACCACCATCCCGTTGGTCAATCGAGCTCAGATTCCATTCGTCACAGCGGCAGGACTAACGGCATACGACAAGACCACCGACAAGTACTTCTGGCGGCTCACTCCGGCTGACGACGCCAACGGCGCTGCCATGATTGCCTATGCCTCGCAGAAGGGCTACAAGAAGGTAGCGGTGGTCTTCGAGGACAACTCCACCGACACCGGCAACGTTCCGGGAATCAAGAAGGCCGCAACGGGGCTCCACGTCAAGCTCTCAACGGATATCACCGTGCCCGCTGATGCGACCTCATACTCCAGCACAGCTGCGAACGTGCTCGCACTTCACCCGGATGCGTTGGTGTTCGACGCCGACCCGCAGACGACGGCGACATTCCTTTCCAACTATTCGCAGTTGAACAACGGTCACCTGCCGACAATGATCACGGCGACAGATTCCTTGACGCCAGACTGGTACTCGGCGGTGTCCAAGGCGGTCGGCTCCTCCTACATCTTCCATCACGTCTTCTTGGTTGGCTCGTACTTCAGCCAGAGCACCAGCGCCTTCTCCGTTTACAAGGGAGCGCTCCTGGCCGACCCCAAGACCCATGGCGTCGCCAACACCCTGGCCTCGGTGGGACCGCCCGCCTCCATCTACGACGGCATCAACATTCTCGCGTTGGCGATGGTGATGGCGAAGAGCGCTAAGGGATCCGTATACAACGCCGACGTCACCAAGGTGGCGGAGCCGAGCTCGGGAGCCAAGATCGTGGACAGCTTCGCGGCCGGAAAGAAGGCGCTCTCGGAGGGGAAGAAGATCCAGTACGTGGGTGTCTTGGGCTCAGTCTCCTTCAACAAGTACCATAATTTCGCCGGGGCCTTTGCGGCGGACGTATTCACCGGCTCCTCGACCTCCAAGCGATCCACGTTGATCTCCGCTGCCGAGGTATCGAAACTGCTGGGCTAAGCCTGGTCGCGCCGTGCTGGTTCGGCATCCGTCTCAAGACAACCGGCGACAGCATATTCCGAGGAGTCTTGAGTGCAGCTGCTGATCGAGTCAATCGGGTTCGGGATCGTCTCGGGAGCGGTGTTGTCGTTGGGAGCGGTTGGCTTCACCCTGCAATTCGGGATCAGCAATCTTCTCAACATCACCTACGGGGCTTTCCTGAGTCTGGGAGCCTTTCTGGGTCTGTTCCTCTTGGGCCTCGGGCTCAACATCTGGCTGGTGATGGCTCTGGGAGGGCTCGCGATTGGGGTGGTTTCCGTCGCATTCAGCCGGGGGCTGATCGCGCCGCTAACCCGCCGGGGAGTGCAGCCGTTCAGCCTGGTCATCGTGACCGTTTCCGCGGGAATCGTCCTTGAGTATCTGATCGTGGCGGTGGCTGGCCCGGCGACTCAGTCGTACGGCAATCTGAGCGGGGCGACGCTTAGATTTCTCGACTTCAACCTGACCAGTTCCCAACTCACCATCCTAGGTGTGACGGTGGTGCTCATGCTCGGACTTCACCTGCTGCTGACCCGAACCCAGCTGGGTCGAGCGATGCGCGCCACCTCGTCCAATCGAACGCTGGCCCAAAGCTGCGGGATCTCCACCACCCAGGTCAGCGATGTGGCCTGGCTCATCTCGGGCACCTTTTGTGGTGCGGCCGGGATCGCGCTGGCGATCACCATTGAGTCATTCGATTTCACCATGGGATCGGTATTCTTGGTCCCGATGATCGCGGCCGCCGTCCTGGGGGGAGTGGGTCAGCCGTACGGAGCTATGGCGGGGGGACTGGTGGTGGGGATCGCCACCGAGGTATCGGCCGCCTATTGGAATCCCGCCTACGAGAGCGTCATCGCCTTCGCGATCTTGATCCTAATGCTGCTGGTGCGGCCCCGCGGTCTGTTTGGCAAGGGTACTGCGACCAGAAGGCTGCTGGCGTGAGCTCCAACTGGTCCGCCCGTAAGCCGGGTTCGGCGCCATGACTGGGCTCGCATTTTACGGAATAGTGCTGTTGGTCTATTTGGGGACTGACCTCATCGCGGCGTGGGGCCTGAACTTGGAGTTCGGTGTTTCGGGGGTGGCCAACTTGGCGTACATCGTCGTGATTGCCACCGGCGCTTACACCTACGCCATCCTCACGCTCGGCCCCGATACCGGCAACGGCGGTTTCCAGCAGTACGTACTCGGGCTACACGTCCCGTTCGGGCTGGCGGTGATCGCCGCCGCAGTTGCCGGAGCTGTGGTTGGGGTAGTCATCGGCGTGACCGGACTGAAGCGCATTCGCCAGGACTACCAGGCGATGGTGATGCTGGTGATCTCCTTAATGGCGGTGACCGTGGTCGGCGCCGACACCGGATTCCTGGGCGGGCAGTCGGGACTCAGCCTGGTCCCGAACCCCTTCTCCGGTCTCAGTCTGGCGGCGGGAGACTGGGCCTATGTGGGGATGGTGGCGTTCGCCTGCTTGGTGGGGTTTCTGGTGATGCGGCGCTTCACCGGCGGACCGATGGGGCGGGCTCTTCGAGCGGTCCGCGATGACGAGCATGCCGCCGCTGCGATGGGCGTGAGTGTGGTCAAGATGCGCCTCCTGAGCCAGGCCGTTGGCGGTGCTTTTGGGGGAGTCAGCGGCGCATTGCTGGTGGCCTTTATCGGGGGCTGGTCACCCGGCGCCTGGGCCTACGTGGAGACCCTGGCCCTCCTGACCGCCATCATCGTCGGGGGGATCGGCAACGATTTCGGGGTCAGCATCGGCACCTTCATCATCGCCGTACTGCTCCTGCAGGGGGTGCAGTTTCTTCCCGAGATCCGTGCCCATACCGGTCTCACCGAGGCGCTCGGCTGGATCGTGTTGGGGGTGCTGACCATCGCCTTCATCTGGGTGCGCCCCCAAGGGGTGTTCCGAGAGCGCCGGCCCAAATACCGATTAGCCCCGGAGACAAGCTTGGGTCCGTCCGCTGATGGCGATCCTCGGTCGCTGTCCGCTCCGCATCCATGATCGGAGGGAGAGAACCGGGAGCGACCTTGGGTGCGGCGTCCCCGTCCGGGATCGGGGTCGCGTCGGATCCGGGCGATCCAGAGAGAGGCCAGCTCCAGGTGACCGACCTGGTCAAGCAGTACGGCGGAGTGCGCGCCGTCGATGGGGTGTCGTTTGCGGTGAGCCCTCAGTCGATCACCGGGATCATCGGTCCCAATGGCGCCGGGAAGTCGACGGTGCTGGGCGTAATCAGCGGATTCACCACTTCGACCGCAGGCCGGGTGCGATTTGAGGGCTCGGATATCACCTCGGTTCCGATGCACCGCAGGGCTCAACTTGGGCTAGTGCGGACCTTTCAGATCGCCCGGGTCTTCGACGGACTCACCACCCTGGAGAACCTGCTAGTGGCGGTCCCGGGGCATCGTGCCCTCACCCCGCTCGGGGTGCTGCTCGGCCGGCGCTACTGGGGTCCCAACGAGGCAGAGATTGTCGAGCGCGCGCAGTCGATGCTGAACACCTTTGGGATGGCGGAGAAGGCCAACGATCGCGCCCGCACCCTGAGCGGCGGCCAGCGCCGTGCCGTCGAGATCATGCGGGCTCTGATGATGAAACCGAAGGTCCTGCTGCTGGACGAGCCGATGGCCGGTCTCAACTCACGACTCACCCATCAGCTAGAGGAGCAGTTCGTGGCGCTGCGGGCCAGCGGTTTGACCCTGGTGTTGATCGAGCATGAGCTGGACACCGTCGAGCGGATCTGTTCCGAGGTGCTGGTGATGGCGTGGGGCAGGATCATCGCCCGGGGTGAGATGGCTGAGCTGCGAACCCGACGGGAGGTGCAGGACGCCTATGTCGTCGGCTAGCGGCGTCGCGGTGGCGCCAGCCATGGCGGTGCAGGATCTGGTCGCCGGCTACGGTGACATCACGGTAGTTTCGGGCGTGACCCTGGAGGTCCCCAAGGGTCAGGTGGTCGCGGTTGCCGGTCCCAACGGCGCCGGGAAGAGCACTCTGCTGAAGGCCATGCTGGGGATCGCCCGGGTCATCTCCGGGCAGGTGTTTCTCGAGGGACACGACGTCACCGGGGTGCCGCTCGAAAAGCTGGCGAGCCTCGGGATTGGCTATGTGCCGCAACTGGATGACGTCTTCGACTCCCTCACGGTTCTGGAGAATCTGGAGATGGGTGGTTACCTGCTCAATCGAGCTGACAGGCAGCGAAGGGTTGAAGAGGTGCTGCAAATATTCCCCCCGCTGAAGACCAAACTTCGCCGCAGTGCTGACACTCTCAGCGGCGGCGAGCGCAAGATGACGGCGATAGCTCGGGTGCTGATGTTCGACCCCAAGGTGTTGATCCTCGACGAGCCCACCGCCAGCCTGACGGTGGAAATGTCCCGGGTAGTACTCCATGAGCAGGTGCGTCCTTTGAGCCAGCTCGGCAAGTCGATCCTGCTGGTCGAGCAGAAGGCGGTGGCGGCCCTGGAGGTCTCTGACTGGGCGTATTTGCTGGTGCGGGGACAGGTTGCGCTATCTGCCCCGGCTGCCGATGTTCTCGTCGACCCCAACATGCGTGAGATCTTCCTTGGGCGCACTGCCGCTCAGGCACTGTCGGGACGGAGCGCAACCCGATGAAGGCGGCCGACGCATTCGTCGCCACCCTGCGCGCGTGCGGAGTGGACACCTTCTTCGGCTTGCCAGGTTCTACCGAGGCGCCTTTGCTGGAAGCGCTGCGTGCCGATGGAGCCATCCGCTACGTGCTGGCGCTGCACGAGGGGGTAGCGGTCGCCATGGCCGACGGCTACGCCAGAGCCTCGGGCAGTCCCGGCGTGGTCGGGCTCCACACCACCGTCGGGACGATGAACGGAATGAGCCAGCTCTTCAACTCTTCCCGCGACGGCATCCCGGTGGTGCTGACCGCCGGTCACAAGGACCGGGACGTGCTTTCCGAGTCTGGGTTCTGCTCGTTCCCCGAGCTCGCTTCCCTGCTCCGGCCGTTCACCAAGAGCGCCTGGCAGAGTCTGACGGCGGAGCAGATTCCAGCTGACCTGGCCCGAGCTCTGCTGGCGGCCACCACCCAGCCTCGCGGGACCGCCTACCTGGCAGTGCCAGAGGACCTGCTGGGGGCGCAGCTACCCGACCCCTGGGATGTGCGAAGCCTCCCGGGAGTGCGTCACGCGGCTTCAGCGCTCGCGCCCCAACCAGATGAGCTGGGTGCGATCGCCGAGCGCCTCCGGGTAGCTCGGAGCCCTGTGATGGTGCTGGGCACCGCGGCGGTTTCGGCTACCGCTGCGGCGCTGGAACTCGCGACCCAGCTGGGATTGCCGGTGTTGGCGGCTGACCTTACCGATCTGGCGGCCTTCTCGTTCCCGGCGTCCTCCCCCAACTTCCTAGGAGTGTATGGGGAAGAGCCAGCTGTCCTGGAAAGCTGCGATCTGGTTCTGGCCGTCGGCAGCCGGGTCTTCTACCCCTTCTCAAAGCGACTCCGGCCCAAGCTGCCCTCGGGGGCGGGCCTGATACACATTCACCCCAATGCAGCCGAGGTGGGTCGGCGACAACCGACCGAGATCGGGGTTGTGGGCGACCCCCAGGCGGTGCTGGAGGGGCTGAGCAGCCGGTTTCGCAGCCAAGCGTCCCGCGACCTGGCCGGATCGGAGCGGATCAAGTCGCTGGCTCGCCTACGAGAAGCGCGCACGGCGACTGTCGCTGCTGAGCTGGAAGGCTTACGAGGCCGAAAACCGATGGCGGTGGCCGAGGTCGTTGCCGAGCTGAGCCGAGTTCTGCCCCGAGGCACCATCCTTCTCGACGAGGGGGTCCGCGCCTCGCGCGCCCTCTTCCGTTACGGCGGGGTCCCCGAGGATGGCGAGATCTGGCGCAGCAGCGGCGGTTCGCTGGGCTGGGGAGTGCCGGCGGCGGTAGGCGCCAAGCTGGCCAGCCCCGAGCGACCGGTCGTCTTGATAGTGGGCGATGGGAGTCTTCACTTCTCCATCCAGGCACTCTGGACGGCGGTTGTGCAGAAGGCTCCGGTGGTGGTCGTCGTCGTCGACAACGGCGGTTATCTGGCGGTCAAGCGAGCCATTGAAAATCACCTTGCTCTAGCCCACGACCCGAGGGTGCACCCGGGTACGGAACTGGCGGGAATCGATCACGTTGGGGTGGCCCGAGCGTACGGCGCCAGTGCGGTCGTGGCCGGCACCGCAGCAGAGGTCGCCGAGGCGGTGGAGGACGGCCTGGCCCAAGACCGGGTTCAGGTGGTGGAGGTTCCAGTCGAGCAGATCCGCCCTTAGCGGGCGAGACGGAGGTCAGACGATGTTCGGCACTAATTGGCAGACCTCATCGAGACGCTTCGCAGTGCGTGAGGTCCGCGGGTTCTCCATTCCCTTGAGCGACGGCGAACAGTTGGTCGGCACTCTCTTCCGACCGGATACCGCTCAACCAGTGCCAGCGCTCCTCAGTGTTCATCCGTACAACAATGAGTATCAGACTGCCCCCATCCGACCTGCCGGTTTCAGTTACCAGCGAGGATGGATCGAGGCTGGGGATCCCGGATTCTTTGCTCGCCGTGGCTATGCCCAGGCGGTCCTCAACGTTCGGGGCACGGGTGCCTCCAGCGGAGAGTTCCAATTGATGGGTCCTCGCGAAGTGGAAGATACCGTCGAGGCCATCGAGTGGCTGGCCAACCAGCCTTGGTGCGACGGCAAGGTGGGGATGTTCGGTATTTCTTACTTCGCCTCCATCCAGCTCCGGGTGGCGATGCTTCGCCCACCAGCACTGGCTGCTATTTTTGCCCCTTTTGGCTTGACCGATTTCTTCCGTGACATGTGGTACCACGGCGGAATCCTGTCCCAACGCTTCCTGCTGCAGTGGAAGGATAAATTCGATGCCGTTCGGTATCACAGTTGGTACCGCCGTGAACACGGAGAAGAGGCGTTCCGTGCCGCGATAGCAGAAGCTCTGCGAGATGAGGAAGTCGCTGAGATCCCGGGGCTAGTGCAGTGCTTGCGGGCTCCCGACGGTGCCGAGGCCGTCGTCGCCGATATTCTGCTGCAACCGCTCGACGGTCCCTTCTACCAGGATCGCCGCGTCGATTTCCACAACACGGAAGTCCCCGCCTACCTGGGCGCTTGCTGGGGGCTCTTCGGCCTTCACTTGCCGGGGGCCTTCCGGAGCTGGGAACAGTGGCGCGGGCCCAAGAAGATGTTGATCGGTCCCGGGCTCTATCTGGACCGACCCTTCTATCAGTTGCACTGGGAAGCTCTGCGCTGGTTCGACCACTGGCTGCTTGGCAATGACACTGGTTTCATGGATGAGTCCCCGATCCGACTGTTCCTTCCCGGCACCGGTGCCTGGCGCTCAGTTGCCACGTGGCCACTGCCGGAGACGACGTGGACCCCCTTCATGCTGCACGAGGGTGGTCTTCTCAGCGAGCATGAGCTCTGGCCGGGAGAGCTTTACACCACCTTCGAAGATTCACCGTTCGGCCACGGCGAGGCGGTTTTTCTGAGCCCCCGCTTGGTGGAGCAGACGGAGGTCCTGGGCCCGATGGTGCTGCAACTCCACCTCAGCACCACTGACACAGACGCGCTGGTGACGGCCTCGGTGTTCAGCCGCCTGGAGGACGGAGGGGAGGAGGAGTTGACCCGAGGCTGGCTCCGCGCCAGCATGAGAGCTCTCGATGAAACCCAGTCGCGGCCGTGGCAACCTCATCCGACCCTGTCCCAACGCCAGCTGCTACGGCCCGGAGAAGTGGTCGCGCTGTCGATTCCACTGACTCCCGGGGCGCGCTGCCTTCATCCCGGCGAGCGGATCGGACTCCGGATAAAAGTGGCCGACGACGAACCGCCCCCGGACGCGATCCGCGGGGCGGGGTATGGCCACCTGCAGCGCCCCACCGCGTCCCTAGTTCAGGTGCATCACAGCGAGGATCACCCGTCTGCCTTGCTGCTCCCCATCACCTCCGGGAACTATCTGGGGACATTTCTCTCCGGCGGCGAACTCCCTCCGGCCGTTGGCCCGCTACCGCTGGCACGCTTTCGCAGCGTCAAGAGTGCGCCAGCCGACCGGCCGCGCGATTGAGGTCGCTCAAGTGGTCGGCGTGAGATGGAGCAGGAGTTGAGCGTTGCGGAAGAGGATGTTCTCCTTATCGCCAGTTGGGATTTCGGCTTTTTGTATTAAGTCCAGTTCCTCCACCGGCCACCGTTCACCGTGATCCGGTCCGAAGGGAAAGTCGGTGCCGAAGAGGATGTGCTCTGACCCGAAGAAATCGAGAGCGCAGGCAAGGGCTGAGGGCGATCCGTTACTGACGCTGTCGTTGTAGAAGCGCTGCAACTGGGCGAGCACCGGAGTGGTCAGCTTCGCACTCTGGTCGGCCATTCCCAGCCCTGAGTATTCGGGAACCATCTCATTGGCAAAAGACTCGATTCGCTTGGCGTAGTACGGCACCATCCCACCCATATGGTGGGTCACGACTTTGAGGGTGGGGAAGCGATCCATCACCCCGCCCAGGACTAGACGGAGCATCGCCAAGGTGGTGTCGAACGGCCACGCCACCATGCGATCCATCAGGTCGCGCCGGATCCACGGGTGAAGCGGCGCGTGCTGGGGATGGATCCAGATCGGCAGGTCTAGCGCGCTCGCCCGCTCGTAGAGCGGCCACATCGATTCGTCGTCGATCGGCTCGCCGTCGATGTTGGAAAAGATCAGCACCCCGCGCAGACCGAGCACCGAGTGGAGGCGTTCCAACTCGGCCATCATGAATGGGTCGATGACCGGTAGCACCCCAACTCCGATGAACCGGTCAGGGTGAGTGGCGGCGAACGCCGCGATCGAGTCGTTGGCGACGACCGTTAGGCGATGAACATCATTTCTCTCCATCCCCAACCACACCGGGGGACGTGCCAGCACGAGCACCTGGATGTCGAACCCATGGGAATCCATGTAGGCGATGCGCGGATCCGGTTTCCGCAGGTAGGCGCTCTGCTGCCGAAGGGCCTGCAACTCCGCCCCCGGACGGACCTCGCCGACGGAGTCGATCAGGGTCTCCGGGAACACGTGCGCATAGGCGTCGATGATCATGAATCCACCCTCCCGATCCGCGAACCTCAGAGACACCGAACAGGCGGGACGAGTCCCTATGATATTACTCTCCGCCGTAGGGAGGGTCTGAGCGGTTTCCGACCTGAACCAGCACCCGGCGGAGGGTCACACGGTGCCGAGCCGGAGTTCAGGAGTTGATTTCGATGGCAAGCGAACACCGGGTCGTGGCGGAGGAACTGGTCCGCCTCGGTTTCTCCACCTACGAAGCCCGCACCTACGTGGGACTGTTGACCGCCGGGGGAGGGACCGGATACCGGATCTCCAACAACACCGGCGTGCCCCAACCCAAGGTGTACGAGACCCTGCACCGCCTGGTCGAGCGTGGCGCCGCGGCGCAAGTTAGTGACCACCCGGCACGGTACGCAGCGGTCCCGCCCCAGGAGCTACTGAGCCGTTTGGAGCGGGATTTCCGGCGCCGTTTGGAGCGGGCGCGGACCAGCTTGGAGTATCTCCCGCTGGGCGCCGACGATTCGACCGGGTTGGCGGTCAAGCACCTGCAGAGCATCGATGCCGGATTGGGGAGGGCTCGCGAGGCAATCGAAGGAGCCTCCAAGCGGGTCTATCTGCACGCCCGCCGCAACGAGCTGAAGCCGCTGGCCCAAGCGGTGGAGCAGGCGGTGACACGGGGTGTCGAGTTCGTGCTCGTGCACTTCGGGGCGCTGCCGTTCGCCGCGCCGCCGGGGCGGGTGGTCCGCCATGCCAGCACCGACGGTACCCTCTATGCCTCCCGCGACGTGCGCCATCTGGCGGTGGTGGTCGACTCCCGATGGGGCCTCTGGGTGCTCTCGCGAGATGGACAGCTGGACGATGGGTTCTACGCCGACAGTCCACTCCTGGCAAGCCTGGTCAAGACCTACATCCGTCACGACCTGTTCGTCCAGCGGATCTACGCCGACTTCCCGGCTGAACTCGAAGAACAGTACGGCCCCGGGCTGGTCAGCCTCACCGAATTCGGTGCCGAGGAAGGGATCGAGGACCTCGAAGGCGAGACCGGCTGATCTGGCGGCGTTAATCTACCAACTGGAGTAGGGACCGTGTCCGGCGCCGACCGGTCCTTCCGCCGATCGGCGGTCTGCCGTAAAGCGTCGGGATGGGGAGAATCTAGTACTGGTGCCTGTCGACGGAGTGGTTCCCTTCCCAGAGGAGTTCCAGGCGCGCTACCGGGCTGCTGGATATTGGCAAGACCGGACCCTTGACGAGGTCTTCCGTGAAGCCTTCTCCAAGTTCGCGACTCGGACGGCGGTCATCTGGGGTGAACAGACCATCACCTACGCCGAGTTGCAGTGGGAGGCGGACCGGCTGGCGGCGGAGCTCTGGCACCGCGGGCTCCGGCCCCTGGATCGAGTTGTGGTCCACCTCCCCAACTGCCCTCAATTTCTGGAGTTGTACTTCGCACTTCAGCGTCTCGGGGTCATCCCGATCATGGCCCTGGCCGCGCACCGCCGGCACGAGATCGAACATTACGTGCGTCTGGCGGATGCCTCGGCTTACTTCGGTGCGACCGCGGAGTTGGGGCAGGCGGTGCAAGCCGACAACGACTGCCTGCGGCTGGTCGTCGGCTTGGATGAGTTGACCCAACCCGGTGCTGTTCCGGCGCCGCCGCCGCCGCCACTGCGCGCGGACCCGATGGACCCCTGCGTTCTGTTGCTTTCGGGGGGAACAACTGGGATTCCCAAGCTCATCCCGCGGATCCACAACGATTACGTGTACAACACCCAAATGGCGGTGCGGGCCCAAGCGATCTCGGACAGGACGGTGCAGCTCTGCGTGCTGCCGCTGGCCCACAACATGCCGCTGGCCTGCCCCGGCGCCCAGGGGGTGTTCCTTGCAGGAGGAGTCGTTGTGCTCGGGGCCAGCACCCGGGCCAGCGATGTCCTGACCGCCGTCGAGCGCCACCGGGTCACCCACGTCGCCGCCGTTCCGGCGCTCTACATTCGCTGGCTGGCGGACCCTCTCGCCGAATCCTGCGATCTGACCACGGTCGAGCTCCTTCAGTCCGGTGGCCAGCGGCTGCAGCCGGAGGTGCGCCGGCGGATGGCCCGGATCTTCCCCAACGCCTTTGTCCAGGAGAACTTCGGGATGAGTGAGGGGACCCTCTTCTTCACCGATCGAAACGACCCCGAAGAGGTTCGCCTGGAATCGGTGGGCACCCCCGTCTCCCCCGACGACGAAGTCCGCCTGACCGACGAGGAGGGACAGCCAGTCGCGGACGGCGAGGTGGGGGAGCTGACCGTGCGGGGTCCCTACACCCTGCGGGGGTACTACCGGGCTGCTGATTACAACCAGCGCGTCTTCACTCCCGACGGCTTCTATCGGTCGGGTGACCTGATGCGCCGCCATCCGTCGGGGGCCTATCTCGTGGAGGGGCGGATCAAGGATCTGATCAACCGAGGCGGAGAGAAGATCAGCGCAGAGGAGGTCGAGAACCTGATCCTCACCCACCCCGCGGTCCGGGATGCGGCGTGCATCCCCCTTCCAGACCCTGTCTTAGGGGAGCGGATGTGCGCCTGCGTGATCTCCCAGGATCGCCAGCCCCCTTCGCTCGATGACCTCAAGAGCCACCTGCTCCAGCTCGGCGTCGCGAAATACAAGCTGCCCGAGCGCCTAGAGCTGATGGAAACCTTCCCGCTGTCAGCTTTCGGCAAGGTCTCCAAGAAGGCGCTGGTGCAGCGGTTCGCGGAGATGGCGGTCTGACCTGACCCGGTCCGGGCTGGGCCATTGATCGTCTTGGGCCTTCACGAGGACTCGTCGGTTGGGCTTAGCCGCCTTCCGCCGGAGGACTTGAGGATGGCTCGGCCGGCTCGACTTTGGCTCCTCCCCCAAAGAGAAGTTGGTGCGCATTCTGGTAGAGAATTTGGTGCTTGACATCCTCGGGCAATGAGATGGAAGCGAAATCGCCCAGCCATCTGGCCGCGGTCATCACCGGAGCGTCTGTTCCGAACAGCACTCGCTCGGGGAAGATGGATTTGGCATAGCGCCATACCGTCTCGGGGATGTACTTGGGCGACCAGCCGGACAGCTCGAGGTAGCAGTTACGCCGGATCCAGACCACCGAAATGGCCTGATCCACCCAAGGAAAGCCGAAGTGGGCGAGGATGATCTTGAGCTCCGGGAAGTCCACCGCCACCTCGTCCAGGAGAGTGGGATCGCCGTACTGCAGGCGCCCCCCGGACTGGTTATGCCCGGTGTGTACCAGGACCGGAATGCCCAACTCCTGAGCCTTGGCCCAGAGTGGGTAGTGAGCTCGGTCGTTGGGATAGAAGTGCTGGGTCGGTGGGTGCAGCTTGAGACCGCGCATCCCCAGGTCCCGTACTGCGTGCTCCAACTCCATCACGGCCAGGCGGTGCTTATTGGGATCGACGCTGGCAAAGCCAATCAGGCGGTCAGGTCGCTGGGCAACCAGGTCGGCCACGATTTCATTTGACACCTTCCAGCCGTGGGTGGTTTCGCAGTCGAACGCCAACACCACCGATGTCTCGACCTCGTCCTGGTCCATCGTCTGCACCATTTGTTCAACGGAGATGGGCTGCCCGTCGAAAGCGAAGGTCTTGCGGGCATGCCCCCAGAACCAGTCGGGAGTTACCGCCTGCACCTCAGCCGTGTAAGGATGAACGTGGACGTCGATCGACTTCAAGGTCTGCCCCCCAAATTCTTCAGGCTGGCGCGCAATTTGCCAGTCACCCTAGGTGGAGGCGCTGTATCCGCCATCTACCACCACAATCTCGCCAGTAACCAGTCGATTGGACTTGATCAGTGAGAGCACAACCTCGGCCACGTCGTCGGGAGTCGCCACTCGACCCATCGGCGTGTGCTCCGCTCTTCGCGTCATTAGCCGTTGATAATTCGCGCCCAGCGCCTGCTCCATCCACTCGCCGAGCACCCATCCGGGAGCCACAGCGTTGACCCGTATCTCCGGCCCTAGCAGCCGGGCCAGGGTTTTGGTCAGGTTCACGACCGCTGCCTTGGACGCGGCGTATGGCAGCGGCTGGGCGCTGGGGCGGAGGCCGGCAGTGCTGGCCATGTTTACGATCGCGGCGCGGGGGGAGCGCCGCAACCAGGGTACCGCCGCCCGCGTCACCTGAACCAGGCCCCGCACATTCACCCCAAACACTCTCTCCCAGTCCTCGACCCGCAGCCCTTCCAGATCTTCGGGCGGGGTCTCAACCGTGGTGCCGGCATTGTTCACCAGCACATCCAGGCGGCCAAAGGTGGAGGTGAATTGATCGACCATCTGACGGACGGCGCTGTCGTCGCTGACATCAGCCTGCAGCAAGAGTGCCTGCCGCCCGGAGGCCTCCACCAGCGCTGCCGTTTCCGCAGCCTGCTCCCGGCTCTGGCTGAAGTTGATGCCGATGTCGTGACCGCTCTGGGCCAGCGCCACCGCAATGCTGCGGCCCATGCCCCGGGAGGCACCGGTTACCAATGCGGCGCTCACGTGGTCGCTCAATTCGCCGCCTCTAGGGCGCGCCAGACGCGCTCCGATGAATAAGGCGGATCGAGATGAGTTACCCCGCGATCAGAGAGGGCGTCGCAAACGGCGTTGGCGACCGCGGCTGGTACCGCGATGCAGCCGCTCTCAGCCACGCCCTTGGTGCCGAGAGGCGTGAGCGGTGATCGGGTGGGGCGGAACTCCGCGGTGATCTCCATGTTGATGTCGGGCAGGGTGGGCAACGCGTAGCTCAGGAAGCTTTCGGTCAGCGGTTGACCATCCTGGTCGTGGCTCACCTCTTCGAAGAGGGCGGCGGCCAATCCCTGCACCATGGAGCCGATCACCTGGCCCTCCGCCAAGAGGGGATTGATGATGGTCCCAGCATCGTCGATCGCGACCAGGCGCTCCACCGTAACTTTCCCGGTCTCGGGGTCAATCTCCACGGCGGCCAGGCAGGCGCAGGAGGAGAAGGCGAGTCCTGTCAGCGAGAACCGACCATCCCCTCGCAGTTCCGGCAGCTCCGCAGTCGGCAGACGCTGAGCCGCCGCACTGCCGATCTGGGCCAGGGTGATGCTGGTCGAGTTGTCCTGGGCGGTAAGCCTGCCCCCCTGCCAGACCAGCTGCTCCTCGGGGACATCCAGCAGGTGGGCGGCCCAGGTTCGGGTGCGGAGCTGGAGCTCCTCCAGCGCGAGAAGGATTGCCGATCCCCCGACGGTCACCGAGCGGCTCGCGAACGTGCCTACCCCCAGGGGCACCTCGGCTGAGTCGCCGCTCTGGACCTCGATCTGGGTGGGTTCCAGTCCCATCTTGTCGGCCGCGATCTGCGCGAACGTCGTGGCGTGGCCCTGGCCGTGGTCGCTCGAGCCCGGGAGGAGCAGTACCCGCCCGTCCGGTTGGAGTCGGGCCGCCGCCGTCTCCCACACGCTGTTGCCACTTGACTCCACCACCACCGCCACTCCCAATCCTCGGAGCCGTCCCTCGGCTCGAGCGGACGCCTGCTCCCGGCGCTGGAGCGGGTAGTCGATCACCTCGAGCGCGCGGTCGAGCAGTCCCGGGTAGTCTCCCGAGTCGTACTCGGTTCCGATCGCGGTGCGATACGGAAAAGCGTCGGCTGGGACCAGATTCCGACGCCGGATCTCAACCGGATCGAGGTCAAGCTCTCGGGCTGCCAGGTCGAGCATCCTCTCGATCACGAATGCCGCCTCCGGCCGGCCGGCTCCGCGATAGGGACCGGTGGGCACCTTGTTGGTTGCCACCCCTCGGACGTTCACCTCCGCAGCCGGAATCCGGTAGGCTCCAGTGGCCAGGCTGCTCGCGGTGACCGCGACGACGGCGGTGTGCCCCAGCAGATACGCCCCCGAGTCGCTGATGAAGGTCACCCGTAGACCTAGCAGCCGAGCCGCTTCGTCAACCGCCAGTTCCGCATCGGCCTCCATGCCCCGGCCTTGGTACGCCGCCAGAAAGTTCTCCGACCGCGTCTCCACCCACTTAACGGGTTGGTTCCGTCGCATGGCGACGAGCGCCGCCACCGCGTGCTCAGGAGCCAGACCCCCCTTGCTTCCAAAGGCTCCCCCCACATCGGGGACCACCACACGAATGCTGTCCGGCGGCCGACTCAGCACCTGGGCCAGCTGGAGACGGGGCCGGTGTGGGTCCTGGGATGAACACCAGAGGGTGAGTAGCTCGCGGTCCCGGGAGTACTGCGCGACGCAGCCCCTGGGCTCGATCGGCGATGCCTGGAGGCGGGGGATCGAAAACTTCCCATGGAGGACCCGTGCCGCCGAGGCGAAGGCGGCTTCCACGTTTCCCCCCTTCAATTGGCCGCGCAGCACCACATTGTCAGGGACGGTCTGGTGAACCACGACCTTGGCCTCGAGCGCGTCGCGGGACCAGCCGACCGATGGCAGTTGTTCGAGGTCGAGCTGCACCAGCTCCGCAGCATCTTCCGCGAGCGCCGCGCTCTCCGCCACCACCACCGCGACCGCCTCGCCGGCGAAGCGCACCACCTCGCGGGCCAGGATCGGCATCGCCACCGGCTCGGAGGAAAATCCCGGCGGCAGGGGGATAGCTCCTTGGGGAAGTGACCCTGCCTCAGGAAAGTCAGCCGCCGTCAGTACCTCCAGCACTCCTGGCAGGGTCAGTGCGGCGCTGGCATCGACCCCCCTGATCCTGGCGTGTGGGAGCAGGCTCCGCACGAAAACCAGGTGAGCGCAGCCTGGAAACGGGAGATCGTCCAGATAGGAGCCCTGACCCTGAATTAGGCGGAGATCTTCACGCCGGACCTGGGGGCGCCCCACCCACGTTTCCGTCAACCCGTTCTCCCTCCCGAATCGGGGCACCGTCGCGGCCGGACGCCCACCTCGCGCTTGCTACTCCTTTACCAGTGAAAACCCTAACGACACCGGTGGGTAGTATTTTAAGCCCTCGGCTCGGTCCTGGGCAATCCGTTCCCAACCGTAGTCATCTCCACCTCCGAGGTGAGTCGCTGACTATCCCTCAGGCACCTGCCGTCAGCAGCATCGGTCCGCGGCGGGCCCAGCAGGGGCGGCAGAGCGGCTCATCGTGACCATCTGAGAGCGACTAGCTCGGATCCAGCGCAACGGAACTGTCTAGCATAATGACCGCATGGCCAGACAAATGACCGCCACGGAATTCAAGGCTCGGGCCTTGGCCCTGCTAGACGACGTCGCCGCAGGGGATGAGATCGAGATCACCAAGCACGGACGCACGGTCGCTCGCTTGATCGGGGCCCGAGGGCCCCATGCACTCCGCGGCCGGCTCGCACCGATCTCCCGAAGTACTCCCGACGACGAGAGTCTCTTCACCACTGGCGTGCCCTGGAATCTACCTTGAAGACACTGCTTCTCGACACTCACGTCCTGCAATGGTGGTCCGCGGAGCCGCACCGACTGAGCCGGTCCGCAGCGGCGGCGATCGACGACGCGGCCGAGCTGGCGGTGGCCTCAATCTCCTGGTTCGAGCTAGCCTGGCTGGCCGAACACCAGCGCATCCTTACCAGCGTGCCAGTGCGTTCCTGGTTGTCCCAACTCCACGATCTCGTCCGCAGCGTGGTCATCTCCCCAGCGGTGGCGGCGACGGCGGCGAATCTGCCCGCAGACTTCCCAGGTGACCCTGCTGACCGCTTGATTTACGCAACTGCCTTGGAGCACGGGTGGCAATTGGTAACCAAGGACCAGCGCCTGCGCCGTCACCCACAGCCCCGACCGATCACCGTCTGGTAGCTGCTGAAGCTCGCTCCGTCGGGGCGGCGAACGACCGGCTGCCAGATTCTGCGGACGGACACCTGCGGCCCCTCAGGGTGGGTGCAGTGGTCCGAAGCTGCCGCCCTTCGCGGACGCACACCGCTCACCAGATCGCTCAGGGTCGTGTGCGGCCCCAACCCCGAACCCTCCAACAGTCGTGACCGCTGACTTCACCGCCGGGCTCAGGGATCGTCGGCTGGCGATGATGAGCAGACTGGCCCTCCAACTGGCCAGGCCGGGTTTCGGTCCGACTCCGCTCGCGGAGGTCCTGAGGGTGGGGTCACTCGTGATGCTGGAGCTGGCGACGCTGAACCTGACAGTGATGCTCCTGCTGATCGGGCTGGATCCAAGACAGGTTGGGATCCTGGACTTGGTAGGGCTGGGGTGTTTGCTGACCATGCTGTGACCTACCACTTCTCGAACGCTGGCTGGCTGAGCAGACTGGCCGCCCGCTCCGCCTCGGCGACTGTGGAGACCAAGCCCACAGGGACACCTTGGGGCTGGCGGCTGCTTTACGTCCTGTGCCAGGACCGGAGGCGCCTAACTGGCTGGTCGCCGTCACAATCGAGCCCACTTTCACCGCCTTCATTCCCGTGCAGTTTGCGGTGCTGGCGGTGTCCCACCTGTTCCGGCTCGCGGATTCTGGTCGTGACCTGCTGGTGGCCGCGTGCTCAATCGCAGTACCTTCTCCAAGCTGTGGCACCCTCCTGTTAGACCGATAGTCCGTCGCGCTCCACGCAGGGCGGGAACGCCTTCTGGGATGCAATGTGGTGGTCACTCCTTCCAGGCGGCTGGACGGGTTCCAGGCGCTACGAACTCGCCTCCGCCCCGGCATACTCGACGAGTGGGACGGCGCCGGCTCTCCCAGCAGATCGTCAGACAGGGAGGGTAGGGTGGCCCAGAAGGTTGAGCCGGGGCCGGCAAAGGCGAGGGGGGTCCGTTGGGACCTCTCCCAGATCCACCGGGACCCCGAGGATGCCTGCAGCGCCCTGCACCAGCTTCTCGCGGACGCGGGGGAGTTTCAGCTCCGCTGGCGGGGCCGGGTCTCGGTCCTCGAAGCGGAGGAGTTAGCCCACCTCCTCCATGAACTCGGGCAGCTTACCGATCGGAGCCGGACGAGTTCCGCCTATTGCGAGCTGCGGAATTGCGCTGACAGCACCCTGGCGGAGAATCAGGATCTCCAGTCTGACGGAGACCAAGCGCTGATCGAGTTCGCCAATCGCACCCGGTTCTTCCAACTGGAGTGGCAGGAGATCCCTTCGACCAGAGCTCGGGATCTCGCTCGGACCGAACCGCTCCGGCCCTATCAGCATTTTTTGGAGCGCCTCACCGACCAAGCCAAACACCGGCTGTCGGCCGAGGTCGAAACCGCGCTGGCTGAGCGCTCGACTGCCGCGGTCGCCGCCTGGCAGCAGCTCTTCGGCGAGACCACTTCCCGGATCGTGGCAGCCTTCTCGCCGGACGGCGAAGCAAACCAAATGTGCACCATCGCCGAGCTGCTGGCGTACCAGCGTGATCACCGCAGGGAAGTGCGCCGGATAGCGTCGGACACCCTCTACGCAGCCCTGGAGCCCTGGACTGCGGTGCTGGCCCGGACCTACGACACCTTGGTGCTGGACCGCCTCGGGCAGGATCGTTTGCGCCGGTACGTGAGCGCCGACGATCCTTCGATTCAGCTTCCGATGCAGCAGGCGAACCGGGCCAATGATCTTCCCGACGCCATCGTGGATCGCCTGCCTGAGGCTGTAGCTGGCAAATACGGCACCGCCCAGCGGTACTTCCGGATCAAGGCGCGCCAGCTGGGGCTGGAGAAGCTCGCGCTCTTCGATCAGTACGCCCCGTTCGGGCCCGAGCCGGCGTGCCGATACGAGGAGGGCCGGGAGCTGGTGGTGGCCGCCATGCGGCGCTTCTCCCCGGAGGCGGAGAAGATCCTGGCTCGGTTCTTCACTGAGAACCGCATCGACGCAGAACCCCGAGCCGGCAAGCAGGGCGGAGCCTTCTGCGAGAGCGTTGCCCAGGCTAAGGAGTCCTACATCCTGGTCAACTACACCGACCTGCTCAAAGACGCCCAGACTCTGGCCCACGAGCTTGGCCATGGACTCCACGCGAGCCTGGCCAAGCGCCACCAGGGACCTCTGGTGTACGAGACCGGGCTGGGTCTGGCCGAGATGGCCTCAACGTTCAACGAGATGCTGCTGTTCGACCACCTGATGGCGGGCGACCTGGCTGAGGAGGCCCGGCGCCGGCTGGTCGCGGCCCGGGTGGAGCAGTCTTTTCTGACGGTCTTCACCCAGACCATGATGGCTCGCTATGAGCAGGGTGCCTATGCCGCCAGGAGGCAGGGACAGAGCCTGACCGCGGACCGCCTGGCTCACCTCTGGATGACGGAGTCTGGCCAGTACTTCGGCGACACCGTCGAGCTCCCGGCCGGCTCCCGCTTCACCTGGGCGTATATTCCCCACTTCTTCTTTGCCCGCTTCTACACCTACTCCTATGCCTTCGCCCATCTGGTCTCCCTGGCCCTCTATCGGCAGTACCTAGCGGATCGCCCGGGATTCGTGCCGCGCTACCTCGAGCTGCTGGGAGCCGGAGGTTCGCAGTCCCCGAAGGAGCTGCTGCTGGCGATGGGGATCGACATCGCGGATCCCGCCTGGACTGAGCCCGCCTTCGAGCTGATCAACTCCTGGATCGACCAGGTCGAACAGGACACGGGCGCTCGAACTGGGGCGAATCGACCCGCCGGCTAGCGGGTAGAGGCGCCCGGCGAAATATGGACTTCAGGGGGGAGTCCGTCCCGGCCTTCTCCTTCGCCGCCCTTTCTACTTTTTCGGACTCTTGGTGGGTTTGGGAGTCGGCGTCGCCTTCGGAGTCTTGGTGGGCTTGGCAGTGGGGGTCGCCGACGGGCTAGAGCTCGGAGAGGCGGCGCCCAGTCCGGTGTTGATATTGGAGAAGACATCGGAGGTGTTCCCGCCGACCACGGTCAAAATCGCTATCGCCGCAATCGCGATCAGGACCAGGATCAGGGCGTACTCCACCATCCCCTGACCCCGCTCCAGAAGCTGACGACCGGGAGCGACATCCGTCGATGGGTTCTGGAGCCGCGATAACCAAGACTGCAACACCGGGGACGCCTCCTTACTCTGGCTAGGCCTTGTTCCGAACCGCTGCCGACTGCTCAGCCCAGGTTCGCGCCAGCCAAGCTATGAGTAGACTCCCAGACGAGCCAGTCTCCACCCATGACGGGCCGGTGTCGCATTGGTCAAGAGTTGTGTACGGCCTCCCGGTCGGCCTGGTAACCAAGTCGTGGCCCAGGAACTCCGGCCCGCGTCGCTGTATCAGAGCCGTTTCAAGGTGGCGACTCCCGGCGACTTCGCCGCGTGACCAGGTAGCCTCAGGAGGAACAACTTCAGTTAGCTTCGTCGTGCGCGCCGAGGCGACCCAACTTCGACCCGGCCACCAAGAGAGACTGGACCGAGATGCAATATTCCGATGGGCTTGACGATGGGGACCTCTATGGGCTCCTAGTGGTTTCACCCAGCGCCACCGATGACGACCTGCTCCAGGCGCGTCGGGTGCAGGCCAAGCTCTGGCACCCGGATCTGAATCAGCAGAGGCATGCCCAGTCCCGCATGGCAGCCATCAACAACGCCATCAGGGTGCTCGGCGACCGGGAGCAGCGGGCCGCCTATGACGACACGCTTCGCTCGCTGGCCCACATCTTCCAGTCCACCCGGTCCACCAGGAGCAAGTCCGGCGCAGTGACCCTGACCTCTTACTTCCAGGATCGAGGCTTTCGGGTGGTGGACAACCGGCTGATGGGCGGAGTTCTGTGGATCGTCGACAAGCCCGCGCTCGAACCGGTGATGGACAATCTCCGTGACCAGGGGATTGAGTTCGAGTTCGCCGCCACCGGGGGCATGGCGACCGATCACCGGCCCGCTTGGTGGATACGCACCTGGGGCTGAGGCGGGCCTGAGCCGCTTGCGATCCGGGTCCGAACCAGTTCGACAGCATCCCCAGTACTCTCAGATAATCCCAGGCTTTGGTCATCTGAACCTGAGATACCATCCGGCTATGTCCAGCAGCCTGGTACTCGCCTCGCGGGGTGAATGAATTGTTCTTCTTCTGGGTATTCGGGAAGCCCTGGGTGGGTATTCGGGAAGCCCTGGGGCCTGGGCGGCTGGCTCCTGGGGGTCGTCGTCGTGCTGATGGTGGTCAGCCTGCCGCTGCGCATCTACCTGTTCTCCCGCCGCGGCCGCTTCTTCGCTGGCGGTAACACGGGGCGTCACCTAGGAGCTGAGCAGATCCTGGCCCGCCGCTTCGCCATGGGCAAGATCGACGAGGAGGAGTATCGGCGCCGGCTCCAGACCCTGGGCAGTTCGGCAACGCCGAGGACGTAGCTCAGGGCCCCCGGTTTGCTCGGTCCTCGCCGTACCGGCTGACTAGCTCCTGTCCTAGCCCCGCCAGGCAGGCGCGGAGGCTCTCCGGCTCCACCACCTCAACCAGTCCCGCGAATCCGGCGAGCTCACCAGCCAGCGACCGCTCATCTCCTCCCCGCACCTCAATCGACAGCAAGCCGTCGGCTGGGGTAGAAACCAGCGCCAGCCGGCTGCCGAAGACCCACTCCAGGGCCGGCAGAATCTGCCGCTGAGCCAGGGCCGTGGCGCTCAAGGGGGAGCGCTTCAGTTCCACCTCTCTGGTGATCCGCGACCAGGCCTGTGATAGATCGAAGCCCGGCGGCCGCTCCACCGCCTCCTCTTGCAGTTCCACCGAGATCACCCGGTCCACCCGAAAGCTGCGCTGCCCTCCGGTGGTTCCCGCAACGAGGTACCAGGCCCCGCTCTTCACCACCACTCCGAGCGGATGCACTACCCGGAGGCTCAGCGCGTCCGCGCGCGAGCGGTATCCGAGCACGACCTGGCGTCCCTCCACGATCGCCTCCTGGATCCGGTCGAGGTGGGGGGGACGCGCGGCTGGCACGGCCGTCTGGCCCCAGTCGGCGCCGTCCACTACCACGGCTGCGCTGGCTGCTTCAGCCGGGCGTCGGAACGGCTCGGGGAGCGCCCGCACCAGCTTGCGCAGCGCTGTCCTCAGCTCGGGGGTCAGCGTTGGGGCGAGGCCCGCCACCGAGAAGAGCGCCCTCACTTCGGGGGCGGTGAGCCCACTGAGATCGGTGCGACCCCCTCCTGCCAGTGTCCAGCCGCCGTGTCGGCCCCGGAGCGCGTAGACCGGGAGCCCGGCTATCCCCAGCGACTCCAGGTCTCGTCGGGCCGTTCGTTCGGAGACTTCGAGCTCCCGGGCAGCTTCGCGGGCCGTGAGCCGTTCATGGCGTTGGAGCAGCAGCAGCAGGGTTACCAAGCGGTCGGCACGCACGGATGAATTCTCTCAGGAAAAGCGGCCACTCCGTGACCGCTTAATAAGCCCAGACTGGCTTAACGGACCATGACCGCCACCACCTAAAGGGTGATGCCATTGCCGCCGTGAGGAGTTGCCCATGCCCGCCAACCTGCGCCCGGTCGTCAATGAGCGTGACGGCCTTTTGTCTTTCTTGGCCCAGCAGCGTCTGCTGCTCCAGGTCGCGAGTTTCGGACTCAGCGATGAGGGGGCCCGGGCCACGCCGACCCCGAGCACCCTCAGTGTGGGGGGCACCATCAAGCACGTGGCCGCCGTCGAGCGCTATTGGATGGACCTCACGATCGGAAAAGCGCGCGGGGAGTCGAGTGAGGCCAACTACCAGGACAATTTCCACCTGGCTCCTGGGGAAACGCTGGACGACGTCCTGGACAGCTATGCCCTGGCGGCCACCAATACCGAGGCCGTCATCACCGCCGTTCCCGATTTGGGCCAGCCGGTGCCGGTGCCCCAGGATGTGCCCTGGTTCCCCAAGGACATCGTGGCCTGGTCGGTACGCTGGGTGCTGTTCCATCTGATCGAGGAAACGGCCCGTCACGTGGGCCACGTCGACATCGTCCGGGAGGCTCTTGATGGGGCCACCGCGGTGCCGCTGTTGGCCGCCTACGAAGGCTGGCCCGCGACCCCATGGGTCACCCCCTGGAAGAGGCTCCCCGCCCCTCCCGTGGCGGCCCCGGTCGAAGTGCCCGCTGGTGCGGGTGGGAGAGGATAGCCCCGTTGCAGCGAAACTTAGCTGAGTGAACCTGCTCTGCTACCTGAGTGGCCAGGGCCATTCAGCGCGCCGTGGTGGGAGCGCCAGTTCGAGTTGACTTTGCAATGAGAGGTGATAGGTCATGAGCACCACCCCAGGTGGATTCAACCAGGGCGTGATTGACGAGTTCCGGGCCAACCAAGGCAAGGTCGGGGGTAACTTCGAAGGTGCTCCGGTCCTGATCCTGCACACCAGCGGAGCGAAGAGCGGGCAGGAGCGGATCCACCCCATGATGTACTTGGACCTGGAGGGAAGGCGCTTCGTTTTCGCGTCCAAGGCTGGCGCCGACAGCAACCCTGACTGGTACCACAACCTGGTCGCTCACCCCGAAGTCCAGGTGGAGATGGGGACCGAGAACTACTCCGCTACCGCCCTGCCGCTCCGCGGGGCTGATCGGGACCGTATCTATGCTGAGCAGGCGCGCCGCTTCCCGAACTTCGGTGAGTACCAGGAGAAGACCCAGCGCGTGATTCCGGTGGTGGAGCTGACCACCGGCGACTGATTGCGGCCGGGAGGCCCAAGCTTCGCGGCGCACAGGATCGCTGCGTACGCTTCAGACGGCGCCCGGATCGGAAGTTGCCTAGCGGTTGCTGAACGCCTCCAGCAGCAGCCCCAACCCAATCCCCAGCATCCAGACGTCCTTGCTTATCCCGATCCCCTGGGGGCTGGGCCAGACGCTTCCTGGATTGCGCAGGGCCGGGGTCCTCAGATACATGGTTACCAGGGAGCCGGAGAAGAGGGTCAGCGCTCCGCCTGCCAGCCCCGCCGGTACCACTGGGGTCAGGAGAGCAGCCCCACAAGCAATCTCTCCGCTGGCGAGGAGCTTGCCGAAGCGCTCCGGTGGCACCTGGCGCAGGAATGGGAAGGCGCCACTCGCCATCCCGTGCAGTCCCTTGGCATGCTCCTCAGTTGAGTTCCACTTCTCCAGGCCGGCATGGAGGATGTAGGCTCCGGTGGCGAGCCGAGTGGGCAGGTCGCGGGTGCGGCGGGGCAGCTTCATGATCTCTTCCGAGCCTCCTGGCGCGAATGTGATTGTGCTTACAACAGCATATCTTGATTGACAGGCACATCAGTTCGTCCCGAACAAGATCGCCCCCTATGGGTACTTCCAATGGTTGACTCGCTCCGATCAACAGGAGTAGTCGCCGTCGAAATTCCCCAACGGGAATTGGGTCAGAGCGACGCCTGCGCCAGCGAAGGGGGAACTCGCACACTCCGCCTCGGCGGCCTGTAGCGAGTTCGCCCCCAGGATCCAGTCCTCCAGTTCCGGCGCCGAGCCGAAGGCCTGCCCGTTCGCTCCCCCCGTGAGCTCCTGCCACTGTGCGGGGAGGGCGTACACCCCGACTGTGACGACTCCCGCCTGTTTGAGTTCGTCGACCATTCCCTGGAGATCCGCCACGTTGAGGACGGATGCCGGCTGCCAGGTGTTGGAGTCCTCCACATCGAGCCAGACCGGGTAGGCACGGGCGGCTGTCGCAAGACCATCTGCCTCAGCCGCTCGATCGAGCCAGCGCTGGTCCTGAGCTGCCTTCTGACGGCCGTACTCGAACGCGCAGGCACGTGAGACTTGGCCGGGCCCGGCGAAGTGAAGGTCGGCCAGAGTGGGCAGGCATACCCCGTACGGCGTGTTGCCCGAGAACGGCCAGTCCACGATCGGCAGGCCCTCGAAGGAGTTGCCGGGGTCTCCTGTGTTGAGGTACACCGAGACTTTGGGCTGCGCCGAGACACCGGTGGAGCGGAACCCGGCCCAACCGAGTTCTTGATCGAGGCAGGGGTTGAGAGTGTTGTCACGTCCGGAGTTAACCCCAACCACCCCGAACGCCTGCCCAAACGGCAGGCGGCCACCGCACTGGGGATAGGAGACGTCCGAACCAGTGATGCTCCCCGAGCCGGACAGCGTCGCCGACGCGGGGGCTCCCCCAAAAGCGGCCTGGGCCGGCACCGGTCCTGCCAGCAGTACCAGGAATACGGCCCCCAGGGCCGCTGACGCCACGGCTCGACGCAGCAGGCGACAGCTCCTGAGGACGAAACGACCGAGGCGCCGCCGAGGCGCACGTCCGGGTCGCTCGGCTCGA
This sequence comes from Candidatus Dormibacteria bacterium, assembly GCA_050734135.1. Lineage (GTDB taxonomy): Bacteria > Chloroflexota > Dormibacteria > Aeolococcales > Bog-877 > Bog-877. The sequence continues at coordinate 4,789 of JBOHUG010000072.1, read as the reverse complement.
CAGCACGACCGGTGTACTCCCACCCCGGCGACGATAGTGCCGGATTGGCGAGGGCGATCGGCGGTACTTGCGTGGTCAGCCCGCCGGCGGTTCATCGTTCGATTTCACGGCATGGCAACGAGCGCCAACAAAACGGACAACGCCCGGAGGTGGGTCGCGGGCCGCGGCCGCACCAAAATTGAGTTCAGGCGGCTGCCAGGGCTCCGGAACTCGTCGGCCGCCGTCGCCGCCGCCGGGGCCGGGGCCACTCATCTCGCTCCAGATTGAGGTCGGGGAAGCGCTCGCGCCGGCCGGGCACCAGCACGTCCAGAACCAGAGACTCCCAATTGAGCAGCGCGGAGTGCAGGTCGTACGAGTTGCGGGCACTCTGGACCGCCTCTGGGGGCTCCTCTCTGGTCGCCTCCACTAGCTGGGCTACCACTTTGCGGCAGCCGTCTCGCCGGGCGATCTGGGTGCCCTTGGCGTGCAACTCCTCAAGTTTGGTGAGGCAGTCGTCGATGGCATTGAGGCAGCGACGCTTGCCCGATTGCAGCGTGTGCCGCTGCCGACTCAGAGCCAGGGCCAAGCGGATCTCTCGGTTGGCACGATCCATCCTTCCGGCGCCCGGCTGCCAGTTGGAGGAAGAGCCAGCTCTGCTTCCGGGACCGTATCGGTGTCGGCTACTCATCGACTTTGACACCTCCTCACCTCCATTACCATCGCTAGAACCGCGCTCTCCCGCTGCGTGATCGCATGGAACTCGTCGAATGATCTGAAGCCCCGTCGCTCCTGAATAACGGACGGCGCCAGAAGAGGTTTCGCGAACTGAGGCGGCAACCACTCGCATGCTTTTTCTGACATTTCGCGGCGTGAATAAGTAGCATGTCGCACTCTTCCGCTCTCAGAAAGTGCTTCGCTAGGCGTACTTTTGGGCGATGAAAATAGCAGTCTGCGACATTGTCATGCGATATCAATATTCCCGAAAAAAATAAGGGTTTTCTGAACCAAAAGGGTTGCACCGATGGGGGCCGCTGTGTTAGCTTCTCTGCAGCCTACGGGGGAAACGGTTACGAGGAGATTATCGTCGTGAGTAGCACTACTGCCGCGAGTGCAGGTCAGCTGGGTGCTGAACCCGAGAGCGACGCGACGCACGATTCCGTAGCAGCGGAGATGTATTCAAAGCACTACCCCGCAGTATTTCGGTATGTCCGTTCCCGAGTAGGGACGCATACGGAGGCGGAGGATCTCACCGGCGACGTCTTCTGTAAGGCGGTCACCGGCCTCAAGAACTACCGGACCATCCGCTCCTCGGCGCTGCCTTGGCTCTACACCATCGCCGCCCATCGGGTGGTGGACCACTACCGGGCAGCCCGCCCAACGGCTGAACTGGACGCAGCCCAGATGGTGGCAGACACCAGTCCAAACCCGGCCGATGTAGTGGTGACCAAGGACCTGATTCGCGAGGTCTGGGAGCTCTCCAACGGACTGCCCCCCTCGCAGCGGCGGGCACTTTGGCTGCGCTACGGGGAAGACCGGGAGCTGCGCGAGATCGCCGTGCTGATGGGTCGTAGCGTGGAGGCGGTGAAGCTGCTCGTGCACCGCGCCATCCGAGGGGTGAGAACTCGCCTGCCCATCTCGGCGAGCGCGACGCGGGTCGCCCTCCTCCCGGCCGGGGACGGAGGCCGGAGCGCGACCGCGACGGGGCGACGCGCCGCCGCCGTCAAAGGCCCGGCGCTGGCGGCATGAGTAAGGATTGAGCAGGCCACCGGAGCCCCGAGGGGGATCCGGAGCCCAGTGCCCCGTGGGGAGGGGGACCAATACCGGGAACATCTGTACCAGCACATCCGGGATAACCTGGGGGAGCAGGGCCGTCGGCTCGGGTGGCGCAGGAGAATGTCGCTCGGACGCTGATCAAGGAGCGAACTCGAAATGGTGAAGCTCCGCAGGCCAGCCGGGGCTCGATCCACAAACTCTCGTCCGTCCGGCAGCGCGGGCTGCACCGTCACAGCGGCCCCGCTGGACGCCCAGGTGGGCAGCCGGACCAGGAGGCGAAGGCGAATGGGATTCGAGGTCGCCCTCAGGTGAACGAGGGCCGGCTAGCGGCGGCCTTGGGCGGCAGATGGAGCGCCCCGGCCCCGCCGGGCGTCTGCTCACCCGGTCACCTGTCACCAACTCGATCAGTGCTACGAAGCCCATCTTGAGTTCGCCGAAGTTGACCGGGTGCCGGCCTCGAACCAGCTTCTGCTCAACGTCGTCGTCCACCCTCTGGCAGGCGGCTTTGGCGCGGTCGGATCCCCGAGATCGCCGACACCCTCCAGCCGCGCGAGTTCGCCGGACTCTTCTCACCCGAATCGTCAACCGGATTGGCATGCCTCTTGGTCAGTAATCGCGGTCCGATCAGTAATCGCGGCTCGAGCCGCGTCGGGCAGGATCGCAAGCGGTTAGGAGTCCTTGCCTTCTGGGTGGTCGTCCCGTTTCAAGCCCGGCGGCGGGGGGTGAATTGAGGCGCCGCTGTTCTCGATGACCGCGACCGGTGCGGCACTAACCGCGCAAGGACGGCGACTTCGAACGGTCCACCGGAGCCGCTGGATTCGATCCGGCCTAGCTTCCGGGAGCTTTAGGGCATCACGAACCTGCGATACCTGATGCGATTAGGTTTCGCGGCCCTGCCTGCCCGCCCCACATTGATCGAGCGGAATACGCGCGCGCCTCCAGTGCCAGGCGGTAGCCGAAGGAGTGCCGCGGACGTCCTCCGGCTGGTGGTTCTCCGGCTGACCGCCGACCGACTCTTGCAGCGGGGTTCCCACAGCACCGCCCGGGGCGCTGTGGCCGTACGGCTCGCCGTGCCTGACCGGTCGGGGCCGCGAGGCGAGCAATGACCGACTCCGGAGCTTCTGTCGCGCTATGCCCCGATCAGCTCCAGGCTGGCGGCCAGAAACTCGGGGAGGTCGCCTGGCCGACGCGCTGTCACCAGGTTGCGATCCACCACCGCGGGCTCGTCGACAACTTCAGACCCAGCTGCGCGCAGGTTGCCCTGGACCGATGGCGTTGCGGTCATGCGGCGGCCGTCGACCCGGTGGGCGCTCAGGAGCAATTCGGGTCCGTGGCAGATGGCGAGCACTGGCTTCTCGTGGTCCATGAACTCCTGAACGAAGCCGAGTACGCGCTGATCACCGCTCAAGTGTTCGGGGGAGCGGCCACCGGGTAGGAAAAGCGCTCCGAAGTCCTCGGGACGGACTTCGCCAATCGCCTGGTCAGTGCTGGTGGTTACGGTACCCTTCTCGCCGGTGAGTTGCTGGTGCGCCTCGGTACCGATCACTGTGACCACGTGGCCGGCCAGCTGGAACCTTTCATAGGGTTCTTGAAACTCGGAGTCCTCGAACTGTTCGGCCAGCAAGCAGGCGATCTTCATCAGGTTCCTCCCACTTCGCGATGATGCCCTCGACCGTAGCGCGATTGCCCGAGGGAACCGATCCACCAGTTCGAATTGGCGCCCACGGCAGTTCACGATTGAGGGACCGCCGAGTTACCAGGGCGGTGCTGAGGCCGCGCTGGGAAGAATGTGGACGAGTCTCACGCAGCAGCGCCGCGGCGGCAGCCGGACCAGGGAGCATCTGGGTTCGACTTTTGGCAAATCGCGCGCGGCCGCAACGGCGGCTGTCGGGCGCCGGCGGGGTTCTCTCTCTTTTTGCCTCGCTAGGCTCCCGAGTGAGTGCGAACCCGACATCGTGGGGAACATCCGTCCGATCACTCGGGTGGTGAAGGGAATACTGACTTGGTGGTCGGTTTCTCCCGACAAAGATGGGGTCGGCGAGTATGAGCACCGCGGTGACGCCCAGCGGCTAGGCCTGATTCGGGGGCGGCCCGCCGGTCTTCATTTCCGGTCGTGCGGTTCTTTGCCAAGGCGTACGTATAATGGGCGCGCGGTACGGTCTCCGATCGCCGCAGTTAGGCGCACTTTTCAGGGGAGGGACTGTCATGGACCTGGCTACGATTGGCGGCATTGTCAGCCTGCCGACTTCGGTGTTTCCACCTCTGGCACTGGGCTTCTTCGGCCTGGGCACGGGGTATCTGATCTACGGACCCCAGGAGTTGTTCGGGTTTCCCCCGCGTGACCAGGCGGTCAACCTCGCGACCGGGACCTGGGGCATCTGGATGCCCGGGTTCATGCAGTTCCTAGCCGGCACCTACCTGTTCGTTGGCTTGACCTGGTTCCATTCCTTCTCCGCTCCTCCTCTATATATGGCAGCTCTGGCCTTCACCGCCTACGGCGTGCACTGGTTTGCCATCGGCTATAACCGGGCCAAAGGTGCCGATCCCCGACCCAACGGCTTCATGGCTATCGCCTTCACCGTCATCTCGATCCTGGGAGCGGTCGTCTTCTTCAAGGCTGGCGACGCCGGTGTGGGGGGGCTCTTCATCGGGCTCACCCTGATCTATATCAGCGACTTCTTCGCCACCTTCAAGCTCGGGGGCACCCTTGGCGAGCGCGCCCTGGGGTTCTTTCATCTGGGTACGGGTATCTGGCTGATGTACCTGATGTTCGCGGTGGCGGTGGACTTCTCGGTCGCCTTCAAGTGGCCGGTCTAACTGGATAAAACGCAAGGCGGGGAGGCGATGGCGTCGCTCCTGGGAGTGACACCATCGTTCTCTCGGCCGCTAATCGCCCAGGTTGCACCGGCATACCTAACCCTGAATCCACTGACGAGGGTCATGGTGCGGTGCAGGGGAACCGAGGCCGGAGCTGGAGAGTGGTCGGTGGTCGTGACATCAGCCAGAGAGTGCTCCATGACCTCAAGGTGGCCAGCAA
>JBOHUG010000071.1:0-20026 GCA_050734135.1 Candidatus Dormibacteria bacterium | reverse complement strand
TGCTCCTGGCCGGGTGCCGCTTCGTGGACGGCCAGCTGCAACTCTCCCAACCTTCACCGGAGGAAGCTGCCGCCTGATTTGAACCTCCTGCCTGGATGGCTTTTACACAACTCTTGACAACCGCTCCGACTCTCACACGACGGGAGACAAGGCTGAGTGGGAGGCGCCCGCCCCGGACCAGGTCATCGCCCATACGAACTTGTACTGGACCTACCAGAGGGTCCGGGGCGGACTGCTGGAACGGTCGAGACGAAAGAAGTCGACTGCGGCATCATTGCCTGACGTCCGGGTGGCGCAAAGGACGGCGCCCTAAGAGCGGTCGCGCCGGCGACCTGGCCGTTAGCCACTACACCCGCCGAGAGCGCCACGCGCCGGGGTGGTCGTCTTTGAGCAGCCGCCGCAAGCAGGCTGACAGCCGACTCCAAATAGCCGCTACGCTTGGAGCGTGGCCAGTACCGAGCACTCCTTCGACGTTGTCTCGGACTTCGATCGTCAGGAACTGGTAAACGCGGTCGAGCAAGCCAAGCGTGAGATCGCCACCCGGTACGACTTCAAGGACATCACAGCTGAACTCGATCTCCATGAGAAGGAGATTGTGGTTCTGGCCGCCTCCGACAGTCGGGCGGACGCCATGGTGGACGTGCTCAAGAGCAAGTTGGTGCGCCGGCAGTTGTCGCTCAAGATCCTCGACCCAGGCAAGCCCGAGGCTGCAGCCAAGGGCAATGTCCGCCAGGTGATCCAGCTGCGCAAAGGGATCGCCGAGGAGACCGCCAGGGAGCTAACCAAGCGGATCAAGGCCAACCACGCCAAAGTACAAGTGCGGATTCAAGGCGACGAACTGCGGGTGACCAGCAAGGACAAGGACGCGCTTCAGGCGGTGATCCACGAACTACGCGAACTGGACCTACCGGTGCCCCTGCAGTACACCAACTACCGATGACGACTAGGGGGACCGCCGCTCCCCCTGCGGCCGCCGCGGAGGCCGCCAAACCGCTGGGGTCGACGTGGCGTGGATTCGCCAACCTGATCACGATCAGCCGGCTGGCGCTCATCCCGGTGATCCTCTTCTGCCTCGAGGCGGGCTTCGCCGGCAGCCACCAGCTGGCTGCGGGACTCTTTGTTCTGGGGGCTGCCACCGACAGTCTCGACGGGATGGTGGCGCGCCGCCGGCAAGAGGTGAGCAGCCTGGGGATCTTCCTGGACCCGCTCGCCGACAAGCTGCTGGTGATCGCCGCGCTCTTTCCGCTGGTCAGCGAGGGGGCGCTACCCGCCTGGGCGGGTTTCGTAATCGTCGCCCGGGAGGTCGCGGTGGTGGTCCTCCGCACTAGGGGCTCGCGCTCCGGCATCACCATCAGCGCCAACCGGGTGGCCAAGCTGAAGACCCTCAGTCAGGACGCCATGGTGGTGGCCTTGATCCTCCAGCTTCCGTACCCTCAGGTCGCTCCCTACGCCGGCTGGCTGGTGGCTGTTGCAGTCGTCTTCACCCTCTGGAGCGGGGGAGTCTACCTCTGGCGCTTTCGCTCCTTGATGGGCTGGCGATGACCGCTCCTATGCTGCCGGACCTGGCGCTCGTTTTCCCCCAGGCCGAGCGGGTGCTGGAGCTGGCCCAGCAGAGACCGCTCCGCACCGTGGCCACCGCCGAATCCTGCACTGGCGGGCTGCTGGCAGCCGCCCTGACAGCCGTACCGGGCAGCTCGAACTTCTTCCTCGGTGGGGTGGTCGCCTACGCGAATTTCACCAAGAGCGAGGCTCTTGGGGTTCCGGAGCCTGTCCTGGCGGCCCATGGCGCGGTCAGCGGGGAGGTTGCGGCAGCCATGGCCTGGGGAGTGAGGGATCGTCTGGGCAGCACCGTCGGACTGGCCACGACCGGGGTCGCCGGTCCTAGTGCCTCCGAGAGCAAACCGGCCGGACTGATCTATGTCGCGCTGGCGGGGCCGGCCGGGCTAGAGCTTCGCCGGCTCGATCAGGACCGCGGTCGTAACGGCAACCGGGTAGCCGCCGTGATGGCGGCCCTGGAGCTCTTGCTGGTGGCACTCGGGTGACGGTCGTCGACCCCCCAGCTGTGGTCGAGAGGACCTTCCCATAGGGGGCCGGACGCGGTACAATAGCGAACAACTGTTCTACGCCAATCCCGCGTCGTCTGGGCACCAGACTTTGCTCGTGGCTAACCCGCAGCGACACACCGGAGGTCACCGAAATGAGCGCTACACTCGAAGTCGCGGGGCGCGTGAGCGGCCCGACGAACCGGGATGCCAAGGAGCTTGCCCGAGTGGCCACTGAGAAGGACCGAGCATTAGGCGCCGCCCTGACCCAGATCGAGCGGAGCTATGGCAAGGGCGCCATCATGCGGCTCGGAGACGGGACCGGAGCCAAAGGGATAGAGGTGATCTCGACCGGTGCTCTCACCCTGGACCTGGCGCTGGGGGTGGGGGGCATCCCGCGGGGTCGGATCGTGGAAATCTTCGGGCCCGAGTCTTCCGGAAAGACCAGCCTTAGCCTGCACATCGTGGCCGAGGCCCAGAAGACCGGCGGCGTCGCCGCCTTCATCGATGCCGAGCATGCCCTCGACCCCGCCTATGCGGCACGGATAGGGGTGAACATCGACGAGCTCCTGATCTCCCAGCCGGACACTGGCGAGCAGGCCCTGGAGATCGTCGAGGTGCTGGTACGCAGCCAGGCCGTGGACGTGGTCGTGATCGACTCGGTCGCGGCTCTGGTCCCCAAGGCCGAGATCGACGGTGAGATGGGCGACACCCATGTCGGACTGCAGGCGCGGCTGATGTCCCAGGCCATGCGCAAGTTGACTGCCGCCATCAGTCGCTCCAACTGCGTCGTGATCTTCATCAATCAGCTGCGGGAGAAGGTCGGGGTGATGTTCGGCAACCCGGAGGTCACCAGCGGGGGGAGAGCGCTCAAGTTCTACGCCTCGGTTCGACTGGACATTCGCAAGATCGATTCCCTGAAGCAGGGGCTGGATGTGATCGGGGGACGGGTCCGGGTGCGGGTCGTCAAGAACAAGGTCGCGGCTCCCTTCCGCTCGGCGGAGCTTGACCTGCTGTACAACGAGGGTATCTCCTACGAGGGCAGCGTCCTGGATGGTGCTATCGAGGCCGGCATCGTCGAAAAGAGCGGAGCCTGGTTCAGCTATGGGGAGACCCGTCTGGGCCAGGGCCGGGACAATGTCCGCGATCTGCTCCGGAGCCAGCCTGAATTGACTCAGGAGATCGCCAACAAGGTTCGCCAGGCAGTCATCGGGGAGCCGGTGCTGCCTGCCAGCCCTGGGGCCGAGACCGCCGCAGAGCCAGAGTCGGAGCCGGTGACAGCGCTGGGCTGAGCCGCCGCCAGCCCTTGGATTCGGCTGCTGGGGCGAGCTCCAGGCGCCGCTGGGATAGCGCTAAAATCGTGCTCACTTTCAATTAATTTCCTGCTCCTCCGGCTTCGTGAGGGGTTGAAGTCGGGGAGGGTCCCTCCATAGTCCCTTGCTCGGCACTGCGAGGTCTTTGCTATGGGCGCAGCAATGGTGGTGTTGCTGGTCGTACTGGCTGTGCTCGCCGTGGGCGGGGTCGCCTTTGGCTTGCTGGCCTCCCGCCACGGCCAGCGCGGCGAACAGGAACTGGCCAGTTCACGTGCTGCGATCGAGGCGGACCGGAAGGCGGTGGGGCTGGAGGCCAAGGCGGAAGCGCTCCGGGTGCGCACCGAGTTGGAGGAGGAGCTCCGAGAGCGACGGTCAGAGATTTCCCGGCTGGAGCAACGGATTGTCCAGCGCGAGGAGCAGCTCGACCGCCAACAGCAAGACCTGCTCCAACGCAGCGATGCTCTGGCCGCGGAGCGGACCACATTGGAAACCTCCAGGGTGGAGCTGCAGGCGCTTCGTGAAGCTGGAGAGCGGGAGCTTGCTCGGGTTGCCGGGATGTCGCGGGAGGACGCCCGCCAGGAGGTGCTCCAGACTCTGGACCGGGAGCTGGTGGCGGAGAAGGCGGACCTGATCCGACACTCGGTGGCGTCGGCCCGGGCCGAGGCTGATGAACGCTCCCGGGAGGTGCTGGTGACGACCATTCAGCGCCACGCCGCCGACCAGACGGGGGAGACCTCAGTGTCGGTGGTGCCGCTGCCCAATGATGAGGTCAAGGGCCGGATCATCGGTCGGGAGGGGCGCAACATTCGCGCCCTCGAGGCGGCCCTGGGGGTCGACCTGATCATCGACGACACCCCGGAGACCGTCGTCTTGAGCGGGTTCGACCCGGTGCGCCGGGAGGTGGCCCGGGTCACTCTCAACAAGCTTCTCAGCGACGGCCGGATCCATCCGACTCGGATCGAGGAGGTAGTGGTCAAGTCACGCGAGGAGGTCACCGCCCGGATCTCGGAGGAGGGCCAGACCGCACTTTTTGAGCTGGGCCTCCAGAACGTCCACCCCGAACTGGTGAAGTTGGTGGGGACCTTGCGCTTTCGCTACAGCTACGGGCAGAACGTTCTGGCGCACGTGAAGGAGGTCGCCTACCTATCGGGCATGATCGCGGCCGAGATCGGAGCCGACGAGCACCTCGCCAAGGAGGCGGGCATGTTCCATGACATCGGCAAGGCGGTGGACCACGAAGTGGAAGGATCCCATGCCCTCATCGGCGGTGAGATCCTGCGCCGGCTGGGGCGTCACCCTGAGGTGGTCAACGCGGTCCAGTGTCACCACTACGACATCGAACCCACCACCATCATGGCGTTCATCGTTCTCAGCGCCGACGCCATATCGGCCTCGCGACCGGGGGCGCGGCGGGAGACGTTGGCCAGCTACATCAAGCGTCTGGAAAAGCTGGAGGAGATAGCGAACGCTTTCGAGGGGGTGGAGCGTTCCTTCGCCATCCAGGCCGGCCGGGAGGTCAGAATCATGGTCAAGCCGGACCGTGTCAACGACGACGCAGCGATCGTCCTGGCCCGAGAGATAGCGCGCAGGATCGAGGGCGAGATGAGCTATCCGGGTACGATCAAGGTCACTGTGGTCCGGGAAACGCGTTCCGTCGACTACGCCAAGTAGCCCAACTCCCGATCCAGGCACACCTGTCCCGAAGTTGTCACAACCGTGCCGCAATGCGCCTGATCTGCCCCTGAAGTCAGAATTACCGGGCTAGACTGCGCTGGTCCGTTGGAAGGGACGACCATATGGTGTGGGAGACAGGATCTTGCGACTCGTAGTGCAAACGTTGGTCCGGACCCTACGTGGATCGAGGGGACATACCAGCCTCAGATCGATCGCTCGGGATCTGCACCTGTCCCGCAAGGACCGCTAGTTGTGAGCAGTCCGGCAGTCGTCCAGAGAGACCTGGTCGTGGCACCGCCAGTTGCAGTTCGGGAGCAAGCGCACATGCACCGCGCTCCCGTTATTGGGGCTCAGCTGGTCGCGGGACCCGCACGGAAGGGGCGCCGGTGGCAGGTTATGGCCATCGTCTCAACTACGACCGCAGCTGCGGCCGCTGTTGGCTCGTTGTATATCCGTGGGCCATTCTCATGGTCCACTCTGCTCGTCGTTTTTGCTGTCGTTGCGCTTCTGGAGACTCGCGGCGGGGTGGGGCTAAAGGTCGGTCGGGGGACCATGAACTTCAGCGCCAAGGCATACGCGAGCATCGGAGCTGTCTACCTGCTTGGGCTACCGGCGGCCGCGGTGTCAAGCATTGCGTCCCTGATCATCAGCGTCGTAGTCAGGCGAAGTCTCGACGTCAAGACAGTATTCAACTCCGCGATGACCTTCTTGGCGTGCGCATCTGCGTTTTGGGTGTTCCACGAAGTCTCGCAGTCAGCTAACCTCACAATTGGGTGGCTTCTCTTGGCAGGTGCCGGTGGCGGACTTGCTACCTGGCTAAGTAATCAGACTCTCCTCGGCATGGTGATGGTCGCTGATCAAGGGATTCGCGATTTCCGATTCCGAGAGTTCCTCCGTCACGTGCTGGATGTAATGCCGTACTTTGTGGGCTACGGCTTGACCGGGCTCGGCGTCGTGGCCGCCAGTTTGTGGTTGACCCCAATTGGCGCGCTTATCACGCTTGCAGCACCCGTGGCCATCGTCCAAACGGCGACCAATCGTTGGATGCGAGCGCAGCAAGCCCGTGCGGTTGAGGCTCAAAGTGGCTTCAACGCCACCCTTGTCAGCCTGTCTAAGGCGATAGACCTCCGCGACAGCGATACAGAAGGACACTGCCGACGGGTCGTGGAATATTCGCTCATGATGGGCAGATATTTGAAGTTCTCCGACGAAGACCTTCTCCGTCTCTGCCACGGAGCTCTGTTACATGACATCGGAAAAATCGGAGTTCCTGATGCGATTCTGCACAAGCCTGGTCCACTTACAGAGGACGAGTGGACGGTCATGCGTACCCATCCCCAGCTCGGTGCCCTCTTGGTCGCCGACGTGAGGCAGCTGGAGAAGGCTCGGGAGGTGATCCTCGCCCATCACGAGCGATTTGATGGGAAGGGTTATCCAAATGGACTGGCCGGAGAGTCTGTCCCTTTGGCAGCTCGTGTCTTCACGATCGCCGACGCCTTCGATGCGATGATCTCCGATCGTCCCTACCGTAGTGCGATGTCGCTGATGGACGCGAGATCCGAAGTCCGGCGATGCTGTGGTACTCAATTCGACCCTACTGCGGTCGAAGCCTTTGAAAGCATCTCCGACGCGGAGTTGGAGGCCGTATCAAATAAGAGAGAGCAGCCCACCGAGGAGCTGCTCTCTCTGTGATTGACGATGGGGGACTAAAGAGCCCTCCTATCCAATCAGGTTATTTGCCCCACTCCCAGAAGTCCCACGTGCTCATATTGCATACTCTCCCGAGACGTCAATTGCGTTCTCTGCTCAGTTCGGGCTGGCGCAGAAACCCTTCGGCGAGACCATACCCCGAATGATCGCGCTGTCGCGGGGTACTTACTTCTAAGTGACGGCTCAGTAACTTCTGGGACGGTGCCGCGGGCGCACCTACAAACGCACTGGAGACTCCAAGCCCAGCTCGGGAGCGCATCCGACTAGGCCCGTACACTGCCCTTCCCGCGTGCTGATGGCGGGGTTCGGGGGAAGCAGCCGCTTGGCTAGGTTCAACTCAGAGTGGCGAGAGCCACTACGGTTCCACCGCTTTCGAGCACTCTGGCTCGGGGGAGTGCTCTCTTGGTATGGGGACTTCCTAACTCTTCCCGCACTCGTCATCATTTGCTACAAGCTCGGTGGCGAGTTCGGGGTCGGACTGCTGTTCGTTGTGGGGTCTGCCCCCTTGCTGGCACTTTTGCCCCTAGGTGGCCACCTAGGGGACCGCGGGGATCGGAGGCGGCGACTCGCTGCCTTAGATCTCGTTCGAGCGGCCCTGGCCTGCCTAACAATTGTTGGGGCAGAAGGACATGTGCTGCTTGCGGTTCTGCTTGCCGCTGGAGCGAGCCGGTCCGCCTCGGCACTTTACGATCCGGGCCGACGGCGTCTAGTCGCCGTACTGTTGCCACAGAGTCAGGTGCCAGCCGGCAGCAGCCTCCTGTCCGTGGTCTCGGAGTCTGCGCTGGTGGTCGCGCCCGCGCTCGGAGCCCTACTCTTGCTTGCGATCGCGCCCGCCTGGCTGATCGCGGTTGACGGTTTGACCTTTTTGATCTCAGCGGCCTTCATGACCAGGGTTGGACCCCAGCCAGCCCAGTGGGGCAGCAGAGCGTACACGCCGCAGCGCGCCCTGCCAGTATTGCGCCGCGGCTTCGAATTACTGCTCTTTGAGCCGACTACCCGGCTCTTTGCCTTCCAGGCGGCCCTAGGGGCGGCTCTGGCCAGCGTGATTCAGGTGTACTTTGTGCCACTCGCTCAGTACATCTTTCATGTCCACACGAGCCAAGTGGGCGTGATGTACGTCCTTGTGGGAATCGCATCTATCGCCGCCAGTGCCGTCGCCCTCCGATTACCCCAAGTTCGGCGGAAGAGCGTGGTACTGATCGGGTACATTCATCTCGTTGTCGCCGCGGCGGTCGGAGTCATGTTCGGAGCCTGGCTGGTGGTGGCGGCACTCGTGGTCTTCGCGGGTAGCGGTGCTCTCCAGGAGGTCTGGGGGTTCAATCGAGTTCAAATGAAGACCCCCAGCGAAGGAGTGGGCCAGGCCATGGGGGCCGCGCTCTGGTTCATGTGCCTGGGACGTGCGCTTGGAGCGCTGGCCGCAACCGTGGGGACATCCCACTTTCATCGTGGGACTTTCGTGCTCCTGGTGGTTGCCATTGCCGTCGTGGGGTGCCTCGCGGTCAGCTTTCTTGGTCACTTCAACTTTCGGCGAAATCGCGCAACTTGGCCCCCAGGAGGTCCGCCGCTGCCCTTTTAGCCGTAGAATCCGCATCACACTTCAGGACCTTGGACACCTTGTCAATTCCGACTTCGCCCACCGGCGGGAGCGCCGCCACCCCAGTGGAAGTACTTAAGGTCTCTGCCACCTCGCAACCTGTGCGGGTTGCCGGGGCGATTGCTGGCGTGGTCCGAACTCAGCACCGGGTTGAGATCCAGGCAATCGGAGCCGGGGCGATCAATCAGGCGGTCAAGGCGATCGCGATCTCCCGGGGCTATGTGGCGCCCGGAGGTCTGGATCTTGTCTGCATCCCGTCCTTCATCGATATCGCTATCGACGGCGAAGAACGGACTGGCATCCGCCTCGTGGTGGAGGTTCGCTGACGGGGGCGCTCGGGCCCCGATCGGTGTTCAGCCCGCTGCCTCTTCTTGAGGCCCGCCCACAACGGGCGCCGATCGCCGTCAGTGGTGATCGAGCCCCCAGAGTGAACATCTGGCAGGTGGGTTGTCAGATGAACAGCGCCGACTCGGATAGCCTGGCGGAGCAGTTTTCCGAACTCGGCATGGTACCGGGTGTGGAACTGGAAAACGCGGACCTAGCTGTCCTCGTGACCTGCGCCGTCCGCCAACACGCGGAGGACCGTGCCAGCAGCCGGCTGGGAGAGTTGGCGGCGTGGAAACAGGCCCGGCCCGGAAGAGGGATCGCTCTGACCGGGTGCATGGTGGGAGAGCATGGGTCCGGCCTGCTGCGGCGCTTTCGACAGCTCGACTACGTCTTCGACATGCGCGAACCGGAGGGTTTCTTTGCCCGGCTCCGGGACCTGTACCAGGGAGCTCTCGAAGGTCCGGTGCCGCTGCCGGCTTCAGATCGACTGCTCGCCTACCTGCCGGTCATCCTTGGCTGCAACGAGATGTGCACCTACTGCATCGTCCCGTTCGTGCGCGGCCGGGAGACCAGTCGGCCGGCCGCGCAGATCGAAATGCAAGCCCGGCAGTTGGTGGAGCGGGGAGTGGTCGAGATCACCCTCCTCGGCCAGAACGTGAACTCGTACCTTAGCCCCGAGGATGGATCGGGGCTGCCAGAGTTGATGGCCAAAGTGGACAAGGTGCCAGGCCTGAAGCGGCTGCGCTTCCTCACCTCACATCCCCGGAACGCCTCCACGCGATTGCTGAACGCGATCGCGGATCTCCCAACTGCCTGTGAGCACCTTCATTTACCCGTCCAGTCCGGAAGTGATAGCTGCCTCTCCCGAATGAAGCGCGAGTACTCAGTTGGTGAGTACCTCCAGGTGCTGAGCCGAGCTCGCGATCGGATACCCGGGATTGCATTGAGCACCGATGTCATCGTTGGGTTCTGTGGTGAGACCGACTCCGAATTCGCGGCCACGATGCAAATGCTGGAGGAGGTTCGCTTCGACACGGTTCACGTTCAAGCGTATTCACCCCGGCCCGGTACTGCCGCATTTAGGCGGGAGGACGACATCCCGCTGGCAACCAAGAAGGAGCGCCTTCAGGCCGTGTTGGGGGTCCAGCGGCGGATCAGCGAGGGGCGCAACCGCGCCCTGGTGGGAGCCGAGGTGGAGGTGTTGGTCGAAGGCGCGGGGGAAGACGGTCGCGCCTTCGGTCGCACCCGGCAGAACCGGGTTGCCTGGCTGGAGCGACCGGCTGCTCCAGGCGCGACCATCACTGCCCGGGTGATCTCGGCGACTGCCTGGCAGCTCGTGGCCGCTTGACTTCTGTGGGCTCCGCTGGCCCCGAAGCGGACCCCGGGGTCGGGACGCCGGATACCCCTGCAGTGCGCCAGTACTGGGCGGCAAAGCGGTCGCACCCTGACTGTCTGGTGCTTTTCCGGATGGGCGACTTCTTCGAAATCTTCGGAGAGGACGCCGACCGGGCGGCGCCTGTTCTCGGAGTTGCCCTCACCGCCCGCCCGTTCGGCAAGGCGGGCAGAGTCGCCATGTGTGGGGTGCCACATCAGAGCCTCCCCACGTACGCGCGCAAGCTGCTGGAGGCCGGCATCAAAGTGGCCCTCTGTGACCAGGTCGAGACCCCTAAGCCGGGCAAACTCGTCGCCCGCCGAGTGGTCCGCGTCCTCACCGCCGGCACCCTGATCGAGGACAGTTTCCTGGCTCCGGATGCCACCGCGCGGTGCGTCGCGCTGCTGGCTGACGGCGAGCGCGTGGGACTGGCGGCGCTGGACGTCAGCACTGGCAATTGCCAGCTGGGGATGATCCAAGGCGGGATCACTTCGCACCTCATCAGCGCCCAACTGGCAGCGCTGGAGACTGCCGAGCTGTTGCTTCCGGAAGGATCGCCTCTGCCGGTCGGAGTGCCGGTTTCAACCGCCGTGTCCTACCGAGCTCCGGCTGACTTTGATCCGAAGGCCGGCCGCTCGCTGGCCGTCGCCGCCGGGGTGCCCATTCCCGAGCTGGGTGAGAGTGATGGACGGCCGCTGATGCTGGGGGCCCTCGCGGCGCTGGCGGACTACTGTCAGGCGAGCGAGCTGGCGATCGACCCGGGATTCCTGCGCGTCAGCTGGCGAGCGGGTGGCGCCACGATGGCTCTCGACGCCGCGACCCGACGAAATCTGGAACTGCTGGAGGCAACTGGCGGTGGAGTCCCCCTGGTCCGACTTCTGGACCGGACCTTGACTCCCCTCGGAGCCCGTCGGTTGCGGTCTTGGATCCAGGAGCCGCTCAGCTCGCTGCCTTCCCTTCATGAGCGGCAGGCGGCGGTCGAGGAGATGGCAGAATCGGGAGAATTGCGCCAAGCCCTGCGGGCCGGGCTCAGCGGCTGCCGCGATCTGGAGCGCCTCACTGGGCGATGTGTCCACGGCGCCGCTAGCCCCCGTGATCTCGGCAATCTCGCGGACACGCTGGAACGACTGCCGCTGCTCAGGGAGTCGCTGGAGCAAGTGCGATCTGCTCCCCTCCGAGCTTTGCGGACCGGTTTGGAACTTCCCTTAACGGAGATCGCCACCCTGCTCGGGAAGGCCTTGGTCGACGACCCTCCTGCCCAGTCTCGTGACGGTGGCTTCATTCGTCCCGGTTTCGACCAGGAATTGGACCAAATCCGCGAGGCCAGCTCCGGGGCCCGTGAGTACCTCTCAACCCTGGAGGCGACGGAGCGCGAGCGTACGGGAATCAAGTCGCTGCGGGTCGGGTACAACCGGGTGTTCGGCTACTACATCGAGATCCGGAGCGCGTCACGTGAGGCAGTCCCGCCCGAGTACGTCCGGCGCCAGACGCTGGTGGGAGCCGAGCGATACGTGACCCCCGAGCTACGAGAGCACGAAAACGTAGTGCTCACGGCCCGTGAACGCGGGTTGCAGCGGGAGTTGGACTGTTTGGAAAAGCTGGTGCACGCGGTTGTGGGTCAGTCGCGAGAGCTGGGCCAAGCGGCCTCAGCCCTGGCCGAGCTCGACGCTCTGCAGGGACTGGCTCAGATTGGGGTGGAGCAGGACTGGGCGATGCCGGTCATCGACGACGGGCTGAGTCTCGAGATGGAGGAGGGGAGACACCCACTGGTCGAGGCCAGCCTGGGCGCTGGCCGATTCGTACCGAACGACATGGCGCTGGACGGTGAGACCGAACGGCTATGGCTTCTGACCGGGCCCAACATGGCTGGCAAGTCGACCTTCCTGCGCCAAGTGGCGCTGATCTGTCTGCTCGGCCAAGTGGGCTCGATGGTGCCCTGCTCGCGGGCGAAGTGGGGATTGGTAGATCGGATCTTCACCAGGGTGGGGGCTCAGGACGACATCGTCGCTGGACGAAGCACCTTCATGGTGGAGATGGAGGAGATGGCGCTGATTCTGGCCCAGGCCACCTCCCGCAGCCTCTTGATCCTGGACGAGATCGGCCGAGGGACTAGCACGTACGACGGCATGAGCATCGCCCAGGCGATCCTGGAGTATCTCCACGACCAGCCGAACATGGCCCGTCGGGTTCTCTTCGCCACCCATTACCACGAACTGACCACCCTGGAACGGGAACTTCCGGCATTGCGGAATTTCCGGGTGGAGGTGATCGAGATGGAGGCTGACGGTGAGCTGCGGATAGCCTTTCTGCACCGAATTGTCGCCGGGGGAGCCGACCGTTCCTACGGGATCAACGTGGCCCAGCTGGCGGGATTACCGCAGCCGGTGCTGGACCGCGCCACCCAGGTGCTGGCCGCCCGAGAGGCGGAACGGCCCTTGGGGCCGCTCCAGGGGCCCGAGCAACAGCTGGCACTCCCACTCGATCCTCCCCATCCGGTCATGGTGGAACTGGAGCAACTGGAGGTTGACGGGATGACCCCCCTGGAGGCCCTCCAGAAGATCGCCCGGTGGCAGCGCCTAGCCGGGGAGTCGAGCTGAACCGTACTGCTCGAGCCGTCCCAGGAGAACCGGCAACGCCGGCTCGGATCCAGCCGTTGGCAGCTTCGGTGGCAAACGCAATCGCAGCTGGGGAAGTGATCGAGCGGCCAGCTTCGGTGGTGAAGGAGTTGGTCGAGAACAGCCTGGACGCCGGCGCGAGCCGGATCACTGTGGAGATCGAAGGCGGCGGCATCGAGATGATCCGGGTGGTCGACGATGGTGGGGGCATGCCAGCTGCGGATCTTTCTCTAGCGCTGCGCCGCCACGCCACCAGCAAGCTCTCCGAGATCAGCGATCTCGCCCGGATCGCCACTTTCGGGTTCCGGGGGGAGGCATTGGCAAGTGTTGCGGCGGTCGCCCGGGTGATCCTCACCTCTCGAGAATCCCATGCCCGGGCCGGTGCCCGATTGGAGGCCCAGGGAGACCAGGTAGGGCTGGTGACTCCAGTCGGGGCTCCGCCTGGAACGGCCGTCGAGGTCCGCGGACTGTTCCAGAACGTGCCCGCTCGCCGAGCGTTCCTCCGTTCCCAGCGCTCGGAGGCGGCTTGGTGCTTGCGAGTCGCGTCCGAAGCCGCGCTTGGGCGCCCGGACGTGCGCTTCGAAGTTCGCAGCGGGGGACGCCGCGTCCTGGGTACGCCAGGCGGAGCCCGCCTGACCGAGGCCGCGCGGGAGGTTCTGGGGCGGGAAGTCGCCAGCCAGCTCATCCCGGTCAACTGGGTGTCCGGCCCGATCGTCGTGGTGGGCCTGATCGGCCCACCGGGGGTGGCCCAGGCCAGTCGCAGCTCAATGTTGCTGATGGTCAATGGCCGCCGGGTGCATCAGCGGGCCCTAATGGCCGCAGTGGAGGGGGCCTACCGGGGACTGGTGGAGGTGGGGCGACATCCCCGGGCGGTCCTAGACATTCGCTGCGATCCCGAAGCGGTGGATGTTAATGTCCACCCCACCAAACGGGAGGTACGGATTCAGGACGAGGGCCAGTTCTTCGACACCGTCCAGCGTGCCTGCTGGGAAGCTCTGCGCGATACCCGGCCGGCCGGGCTGGTTCTCTCTCCTGAGGTTGGGGGGTTGGCTCCGCGCTCCGAAGCGGTTCGGTCTCAAATCCACTGGGACTCCCCGCCTGGCCAGACGGAGGAGTTCGAGCTTCTCCGGGATGAGCTGCCAGGTCCAAATCAGATCAGCTCCCTCGCCGGTGCGGGACTGTGGCGATACCTGGGGCAGGCTCACAACCGCTACCTGGTGGTCGAGACGGAGAGTGGGCTCGCCCTGCTTGATCAGCATGCCGCTCATGAGAAGGTGCTTTACGCTCGAGTGCTGGCCGAACTGGCCAAGAGGGGCGAGGCGAGGCAGATGCCCGGGCAGGGGCTACTCACTCCGCTCCTGTTGGACGTTGGGCCTCTGGTGGTGGCGGGACTGGCGGCGTCGGGCGACCTTTTCCGGATCACCGGATTCGATCTGGAGGTATTCGGTACTGGGACCGTACGGTGTTCTGCAGTTCCGATCGGGACCAGACTCTCCGAGCTGCCCCAGCTCCTGAGGGAGGTTTTGGGGGAGGGAATTGCGGAGCGGGAGGGGCCGGCCCGGCGTCATCAGCTGGCGGCCTCGGTGGCTTGCCATAGCGCCATTCGATTCGGAGATCCCGTCTCTCCCGAGGAGGTGGACGCTCTCCTCGGGGATCTGGCCGCGACTCCTGGCGGGATCACCTGTCCGCATGGTCGGCCGGCGGTCCTCATGCTCTCGGAAGTCCAGCTGCTCTCGGCTTTTCGCCGCCACTGATGGAGAGCTCCAACTCGGTCGAACTCCCCCAAGTGCTGGCCATCATGGGTCCCACCGCCTCCGGGAAGACGGAGCTGGCTGTGGCGCTGGCTCACGAACTTGGTGGGGAGCTGGTGAATGCCGACTCTCGCCAAGCGATCGCGGAGCTGAATGTGGGCGTCTGCAAACCGACTGCGGCGGAGCTTCAGGGTGTGGTCTGCCACGGACTCGACTGGCGCGAACTCGGCCAACCGTTCTCGGTGGCTACCTTCCGCAAGCTGGCGGCCGCCACTCTCGGGGAGATCGCTGGCAGGGACCAACTGGCGATCGTGGTGGGTGGGACCGGGCTGTATATCCGAGCCCTTCTGGGCGGCTTCGACTTTGGCAAGGTCGCCCCGGATCGGGAGACTACCGCGACCTCCGGCCGGCTGCCGCTCACCGGGGCCAGCTCGGCCCAGAACGTCCTGGAGCTCCAGATTCTGGATGCCGATCGGGCGGACCAGATTGACCTCAAGAACCCCCGACGGGTGAATCGGGCGCTGGAGTTGGTTCGGGCCGGAGCCCGAGCCCAGCAATCCCCCCCGGCCTGGTCCACGATCAAGCTGGCCTGCCGGGTGGGACCGGTCGAATTGCGCGACCGGATTGAAGTCCGCTCGGAAAAGCTGATGGCTGATCCGCTTCGGCTAGAGGTTGCCCGTCTCGAGGCGGAGGGGTTCTCGCGCGAACTCCTGAGCCGGTCGGCGATCGGCTACGCTGAGGTCGTCGACTGGTCGCTCGGTCGGTGCGGACGCCATGATGCGGTGCAACGGGTGACGGCCCGCACCTGGCGGTACGCCAAGGCCCAGCTGACTTGGCTGCGCAGCGAACCAGGCCTAGAGTGGGTCAACGCCGAGAGCAGCCAGCCCGAGATGGTCAGTCGGGCCCTGTCAGTAATCCACAGCGGACCGGCCAAGAGGAAGTGATGAGAGTTTTCGACGAGTCGACGCAGCGGCAGGGAGAACGTGCTTTCCTGCTCGGTTGGGCAGCCTCGGAGCGGGATCTCGGGCAGGTCGCGCTGGAGATGGACGAGCTCGACGACCTGGCTCGCACCGCGGGCGCCTTGATCGTCGGGTCTGACGTGCAGAAGCGCCCGCGGATCGATCCCACCCTCTTCTTCGGCAAGGGAAAGGTGGCCGAGGTCAGGTCGCTTCGGGAGAGCCTCGACTTCACACTGCTGATCACCAACGACGAACTCTCCCCGCGCCAGCAACGCAGTTTGGAGCAAGAACTGGAGCTGCCGGTGGTCGACCGCACCGGCCTGATTTTGGACATCTTTGCCCAGCACGCCCGCTCTCGTGAGGGACGAATCCAAGTCGAGGTGGCGCAACTCCAACACCGTCTCCCTCGGTTGACAGGAACCGCTGGCCTCTCCCGGCTCGGTGGCGGGATCGGCACCCGGGGCCCAGGAGAGCAGAAGTTGGAGACCGATCGACGCCGAATCCGCAACCGCCTGCGTCTCTTGCACAAGGAGCTCACCGAACTGCATGAGGAGCGCGCCCTGCACCGCGAGGGGCGCCGGCGGCGAGCCTTTCGAACCGCCGCCCTGGTGGGCTACACCAATGCTGGCAAATCCACTCTGCTGAACGCTTTGACTGCCGGAGGGGCACTGGCCGAGAACCAGCTGTTCGCGACTTTGGATCCCACTACGAGAGCGGTGCGTCTGCCCTTTGGGCAACCTTGCCTGTTGATCGACACCGTAGGGTTCATCCAGAAGCTTCCTCATGAACTGGTTGCCGCCTTCCATGCCACTTTGGAGGAGGTCGGGGAGGCGGACCTGCTAGTGCACGTGCTCGATGCCAGCCGCGCTGGCGCCGAGAGCCGCCTCGAGACAGTCCACGAAACCCTTCGGGAGCTGGAGCTTGGCGATCGGCCGTTGCTCCTCGCCATCAACAAGGTTGACCGCTGCTCGCCAGAGAGTCGGATGCGTCTTGAGACCTTCCATCCTGAACCGTATTTGGGGGTGGTGCTGGTAAGCGGCGCCACTGACGAGGGACTAGGTGACCTTCGAGAGGCGATCGCCGACGCGCTCTCTCGCCACATGCTGCCGGTGGAGGCGACTATCGCCTACGACAACTGGAAGGCGCTCTCACGCTGGCGGCAATACGGAGTGGTGGAGGGTGAGGAGTTCGCGTGTGACGGAGTCCACGTCAGGGGCCGACTCCCGGAGGCCCTGGTTGAAGGGATCACGCTCGGCGCCGAGGAGCCAGATCCGGTCGACTGAGTCGGGGCTCTTACTGGCGAAGCACCCGAATCACCGCCACCACCTTCCCCTCGATGTGGGCGTCATCGACTATGAGGGGGGCGAATTCATCGTTGGAAGGTTGCAGCCGAATGTGCCCACTCTCTCGGTAGAGCCGCTTCACAGTCACTTCGCTCTCGCCGGTCTCGGGGCTCTCGAGGCGAACCACGGTGACGGTACCGTTGGAGACCTCGGCACCGGGCTTGACCACCACCAAGTCTCCGTCAAATATCCCGTCGCCGCGCATGCTCTCGCCCCTGACGCGGAGCAGGAATGAGTCGTCTCCGCCAGCAATTTCTGGTCCGATGGCCAGATGCTCCTCGATGTTCTGATCGGCCAGGAGGGGAGCGCCGGCTGCCACCTGGCCAACCAGGGGCAGCCAGTACGCGTCCGTTGGCGGGCTGGCCGGTCCAGTGAAGTCGGTCAGCAGGACGGTGCGCGACTTGGTCGGGTCGCGGTGGATCAAACCCTTACGCTCCAGAACGTTCAAATGGTTCTGAACTGTCGAGCTGGAGCTCAGTCCGACCGCCCGACCAATCTCGCGGACCGACGGGGGATAGCCCCCGTCCAGACTCCGAGAACGGAGGTAGTCGACGATTTCCTGTTGCCGAGGATGGAGTCCGTCGGACATCTATCAGCTCCCTTCCAAGGCGTGTACCGGGCTCCGGTACCAGCCCAGAACAAATGATCGCTCCCGATAGTAGCACTCGGTGAGCATCTATGCAAACGGCTGTTCGCCCCATCTGACCACATTCCATCCAATTCTTGTTCGTAAAACCGGATCACGCCACTCGATGGATTGGCCAGTGTCACGGCGGGACCACAGTGCGCGGCGGACATCTGCTTTGGAGAGTCGTGGGCGCACTCAAGCCCTGCTGAACGGGTGGCGTGACGGGAGCAGAGCCAAGGCACCCCGTTTGCCCGTTCGACTGTCACCGATATATCGGACGGTTCGCACGTCGAGTCGGAGGTCGGAGTCAGACTTGGGGCAGACGCTCTGGCGGCCCCAGCGTACTGGCCACCGGCGCCGAGTTCGGTGTCGAGTGTGCGGTGTCCCGGCAGGGGTGGGGTTCCCGGGCTCTGGACATCATCTTCCCGACTCGACCGCGCTCTTCACCAGCGTGGCGATCTTGGCCTCGTCGGCGGAGGTTAACGTCCTGATCGCGTAGTAAGTCGGCCACATCTCACCATCGTCTAGGTTGGCCTTATCGGTGAACCCGAGGGTGGCGTAGCGCGCCTTGAATTTGGCGGCGCTTTGGAAGAAACAGATGATGTTGCCGTCTTCGGCGTATGCGGGCATTCCGTACCAGGTCTTGGGCGCAAGTTGAGGAGCGTTCGCAACGATGACCTTGTGGAGCCGCTCCGCCATCTGGCGGTCGGACGGCGGCATCTCGGAGATCTTGGCCAGACAGTCGGCTTCGCCCTCGGACCTGTTTCTACTTGCCTTTCGTTCCCTGATCAGTTCCTTCATGGCCGCCTTCTCTTCGGTGCTGAATACCGGGGAGGCGGTGCGGCGGGCGGGCTTCTTTGTTGCGGGCATCGGCACTTCCCTTCAAAAGCTGTGGCATGGCGATCCTACCAAGTGAAGATCACAGTGCGGGAGTGGCCGTGCGGCCAGTTCCCTGAGCTACCGTCAGGAGTTGTGGAAATTGATCCCGGCCGCCAGCTGATCGCAGAGACAGCGACAGCGTAGCCTTCCAGGCAAGTAGTTTCGGAGAGACCCGCGGGAACGAGTCAGCATTGGAGGCTACGCCGTGTCCGCAAGGTACCGGACTCAGCCCACCCCAAGTCCCAGCACCCGCCTCGTCTCTGCTTAGCTGAGTTCAAAAAACGATCTTCTCCTCGGCAAGCCAGGCGCGGCAGGCAGCCGGAGCGGCGGTCGATGAGCCTACCTTTCCCGGCCCGACATGCGCCGCGCCCAGGGCCGCAGTGGCACTCGGCCCAGCATCATCCGGATGATCCCTACCATGACCGCGGCATAAGCCACCCCGCCGATGAAAGGAACCCACACAGGCCCAGGTCCAGATACTTCTCGAGGATCACCCCGACCACCACCATGGCCAGGAGCCCGCCACCTCCGGCCCAGAGGGTCACGCGCGTCGGCACGTTCTGATCCTTCATCTTCATCATCATCCGACAATCCCAACTATGCCGCCCCACAGGCACGCGGCCGCGATGCCGCCCACGCCGAGCCAGCCCCCCACTGGGATCACCGTCAGGGCCAAGGCTGGAACGACCAGGGCAAGGGCACACCCGTTACTGGCTTTAGGCCAACTCACGTGGCCCTCGACGTGCTTACCGTCCGCGGTATAGAAGGCGAAGTGCCCGCTATCTAGGTACTCCACCGATCCGCAGCCGGTTCCCGGAGGCCCGCATATCTCCTGGGGCGCCACCCCGGTAGCCGCTTCCAACTGCGCCACCAGCGCTGGGTGCTGTAGTGGATCTGCCTCTCCACCACCCCCTCGGTCAGGTGCGCCTGGTCCTCCACCTCCATGAACACCCCCCGGCCCTGGCTCGAGTGCGACAGCGTCCCCACCAACAGATGTGCCGTCCCACCCCAGGGCGCCTTCGGCAGCTCGTTCCAGTCCCACTGGATCTCCTCACCGGGCGGGTGCTCGATCTCGATCGTCGGCTTGAGACCATGACTGCCACACCCATCGCACCGAGGCCGCAGCCCCCGTACCCGCACCTGCCGGGCGAAGGTCACGTAGCTCTGTTCGTACCCCAGCTTGCGCACCTCGTCCAGCAGCGCTGTGGCCCACAGGTGAGGGTCCTCCTGCAAGCCGGGCCCCTACGTACTTCTCATACCTGGCCAGCGGGTCCTGCTGCCGACGTCTCTCACCCGGCTTCGCCTCTTCTCGCAGATATCGCTTGACCGTATTCCGACTTCGACCCAGATGCCTGGCGATGCTGGCGATGGTCCAGACCCGCTTCTGTAATGCCCAGACTTCCACGGCTTCCTCCTGTGCCAAGATGAGCGGGGCTCCTTGCTCTGACGGGTCTACTCTTACCGCCAGCTTGCAAGGGGCCCTACCCCCTTTTTCACACCTCCGGAAGCCGTCCTCGACGCCTACCACGCCTGGTCAGTTTCAGCGATCAACTCTGGTCAGATTCAACGATCTCCGTCAGTTCACTTGAGCGTCTTGGGGTCCCCATTGTTGGCATCGAAAACTTTGAACCGCCCCGGGAAAGCTGGAGACTCCATTCGTTGAGAGGATGGAGAGATGACAAGCGCGACGATGTATCCGCAGGAGCTGCGGGAGCGGGCGGTGCGGCTGGTGCTGGAGCACGGCGGCGAGTACCCCTCGGAGTGGGCAGCGATTGAGTCGATCTCGGCCAAGTTGGGGATGACCAAGGAGACGCTGCGG
>JBOHUG010000070.1:0-196869 GCA_050734135.1 Candidatus Dormibacteria bacterium | reverse complement strand
TGCGGCTGGTGGTGGTGGCGGAGCAGATCACCTACCTGTCCGCACCCAAGGTGGATGGCGCCACCGCCGAACCGGTGGCGCCGGCCGCCCCGGAGCGGGGTCGCCGTTGACCGGCCCCTTGGGACTGCTCTCGAGCTGGCTAGGCACCGCCGCCTTCCTCCTAGTCGGGGTGGCCGTCCTGGCTGGGACCTTGGGCTGGGCCAGGGACTTGCTCCGTGGCTCTGCACGGCGGACGTGGCTCGGCTCGGTGCTGCGGCTGGGCGCCAGGCCCAGGCTCTGGGCCGCCTCCACGGCACTGGCGGCGACCACCGCATTGCCGGCCCCCCTGAGCCTGGCGCTCGGCCTTCTGGTGCTCGGCGGGCTCATCCTTTGGCTCCGGGGCTGGCGGGTGAGGAAACGGTCTCTGGTGCCACGGCTCCAGGCGGCGCTGGTGGGCCTGGGCTGCGTCCGGACCACCGAGCAGGGCCGGTGTGAGGTCCCCCGCCTGGTGGGCCGGGAGGCCCAGGAGGCGAAGCGCAGCACGACTCTCTGGGAGCTGCCCCTGGGGATGACCCCGGCCAAGGTCAGGGAGCTCGGGCTCGCGATCGAGGCGCATCTCGGCTGTGCCTGCGAGGTCCGGGACCGCGCCGGGCTGGCGGAGGTCGAGTTGGACTTCGGGCAGATCCCGGAGCAGGTGTCCTTCGACGACTTCTACCGGGAGCGGCCCACCGCGTGGGGTTTCTGGATGGGTCTCGGGGTCTGCCGCCGGGGACCGCTCTGGGTCGACCTCGCGGAGTGCCCCCACCTGCTGGTGGGGGGCATGACCGGAGGCGGCAAGAGCGTATTCTTGAGCCAGGCGTGCACCGGCCTGGCCCTGGAGTACGGTCCCGAAGAGCTGAGGATCGTTGCCATCGACCTCAAGGGAGGCTGCGAGCTGGGCCCGCTCAGCGACTGGCCGCACGCCTACGCACCCCTGGCGGACTCGGTGGAGAGTGCGGTGGAGCTGCTTCAGCTAGTGTGCTCCGAGCTCGCGCAGCGGCTGATCCAGCTGCGGCAGGAGGAGGTGGCGGACCTCTTCGGCCTCGCCGTCCGGCGGGGCGACCCCGCGCCCTGGCCCAGGCTCCTGGTGGTGGTGGACGAGCTGGCGGAGGCCACCTGCCCCCAGCTTGGGGCGGACCGGGCCGCCCGAACCGCCCAGCAGGCGGTGGCAGGGCGGCTCGGCTCGATCGCTCGCATGGGCCGGGCGGCGGGGGTCCACCTGCTGCTGGCCACCCAGCGCCCGGATGCCGAGGCGGTGCCGGGGCAGCTCAAGGCCAACCTCGACGGCACGGTGGCCTTCCGGGTCCGCTCCGAGCTGAACAGCTGGATCCTCTGTGAGAGCCCTCGGGCCGCAGCGCTGCCGTCCCATCCGGGCAGGGCGCTGTGGGCCCGCTCGGAGCTCACCGAGTTCCAGGCGGTCGCCTGCAGCAGGGAGCAGAGCCAAGCCCGGATCCAGGCCCGCTGGGGCGCCCTGGCGCCTCCCGGCCCTGTAACACGGGAGGCGCAAAATACCAGCTCCCCGGACGGCGGAGCCCGCCGGTGACCGCCTCGGTCCGCGTGCTGTCGTGCGGGATCGACACCCTGCATGCCTCGGGCCAGGGGGTGGTCCGGGAGGCGCTGCTGCAGGAGCTCGGGCAAGCGCGGGAGGCCGGTGGTGACGTGATCGCGCTCACCCCCGAATCCGGGGAGTTCCTGCTGCGGCCCCACGGATGGCGGGGTTTCAGCTACTGGCTCAGCTCTCCCCGGGTGGAGCTGATGCTGGGATCCAGCCCCAGCTTTCCGCCCTTCTTCCTGCAGTGGCACTCCGCCTACCTCCACACCCATGGTGCCGAGCCGGCGGTGCACCAGGTCCGGGGCTGGCTGGAGAGGGCGCTCGCGGCGGGACCCGTCCAGCTTCTGGCCAGCCGGGTCGACGTCTACTGCGACTTCCAGGGATGGCGGCCCATGCAGTCCGACCTGGCCCTCTTCTCCTGCCGGGCGGTGCGGCGCACCGGCCACGGGCTCCCCGGCGCCAGCCACACCGTGGGCAAGCGCTTCTCCGGCTTCACCTTCGGCAGGGGCGACGTGGTCTGCCGCCTGTACGACAAGACCGAGGAGATGCGCGGCCGCGGCCAGAGCTGGACGGAGGCGGTGTGGAAAGGGAGGGTCCCGGGGCATCCGGTCTGGCGGCTGGAGTTCCAATTCCGGCGCCGGGCTCTGCGGCGGTTGGGGGTCTCCTCCCTGGAGCAGGCCCTGGAGATGGCCCAGGGCCTCTGGGAGTACGGAACCTCCTGGACCTCGCTGCGGCTGCGCGAGCGGGACTCCAACCACTCTCGCTGGCGGGAGCGGCCGGAGTGGACCGCGCTCCGGGCGGCGCGGATCTCGGAGGATCCCCAGCCGCTGGTGCCGGGGAAGGTGGCTGGCGCTGCCGCCGAACAACTCCTCCAGGGCTTCGTCGGGTACGCCAGCTCTTTGGCGGCACTCAGCCCGGAGAGCGACCTGGAACCGGCGATGCGGTGGCTGGCCGCGATGTCCGGTCAGCATTTGGCGCGCCGCGGGCTCCACTTCGGCGATCTGGTCGCGCGCAAGCGGGAGCGGCGGCTGGCCGAGCGCCTGTTGCGGATCCCGATCGTGAAGCTGGGGACGGGGTGGCCGCGGTGACCGAGAAGCTCCTCCTGGATGTGCAGGAGGCCGCCTCAAGGCTGGGCTGCCACCGGACTTTCCTCTACGGCATGATCCAGCGCGGCGAGCTTCCGGTCGTCAAGCTGGGTCGACTGACCCGGATCCCCGCGGCAGCTCTGGACCGCTACGTCCGCGAGCGGTGGGAGACTGGCGAGGTGGACCAACCCTCCGAGACGAGGAGCTCCCGCTCGGGGGCCCCCGCCCAGCCCAGATGACCAGACGAGGCAATGGCGAGGGCAGCATCTACCGCGTCGAAGGTGGCTGGCGGGCCTGTCTCATGGTGGCCGGTGAGCGGGTCTACCTGCGTGGGCGCACCCAGCGCGAGGTGGCCGACAAGCTCCTCCTGGCGCGCCAGCCGGGCGGCGTCGAGCCGCGGCCCCGGCGAGTCTCCCTGGCGCGGTTCGCGGACGAGTGGCTGACTTCGGTGCGCCCCGCGCTGCGGCCCCGCACCTGGGAGCGATACCGGCAGCTGCTGGAAGGGCATGCCCTTCCGTTCCTGGGCCGGCTGGCTCTCACCGACCTCCGGCCTTATCACCTGCAGCAGCTCTACCAGGACCGTCTGGCGACCGGACTCAGCCCGACCACGGTGCGGCACCTTCACACCGTCCTCCACACACTGCTGGAGCGGGGGGTGCGATGGGAACTGGTCCCGCGCAACGTCGCCCGGCTGGTGGATCCACCGCGGGCGGTGGCCAACGAGATGCGATTCTTCGATCGGGAGCAGGCCCAGCGCTTCCTTGACGCCGTGGCCGGCGACCCGATGGAGGGGCTCTACGTCCTGGCCCTCACCACCGGACTACGCCAGGGCGAGCTCTTCGCGCTGCGCTGGAAGGACGTCGACCTCGAGCGGGGGGTGATCGCCGTCACCGGCTCGGCGCAGCGGTCACCGGAGGGTCTCAGCATCGCCGAGCCCAAGACCGCCCGGTCGCGGCGCCAGGTCATCTGCTCCCAGCTAGCGCTCCGGGCCTTGCGGCGACACCGGGCCTGGCAGGATGCCCAGCGCATCGAAGCGGGGAGTATCTGGACCGAGCACGGCCTGGTGTTCCCGAACCGGGCGGGGGGCCTGATGGAGGGCCAGAACCTGCTCCGCCGCTCCTTCTACCCGCTGCTGGCGGCGGCTGGACTGCCACGGATCCGGTTCCACGACCTTCGTCACACCGCGGCAACCCTCCTGCTCGCCGAGGGCGTTCACCCGAGGATCGCCGCCGACCTCCTCGGGCACAGCAGCCCCCAGCTGGTTCTGGAGCGATACGCCCACGCCACCGGGGCCATGCACCGGGAGGCGGCGTTGGCGATGGACTCCCTGCTCCACGACGGTGAGCGCCCGTTCCGGGCAAGAGCAGCCGCCCGCGTACTCAGAAATGCGCCGCCGTCCGCGGGAATTGCTGCCACTATTGCTGCCAGTAAGGCCCTGGGACGGGTTTTGCCCTGGCCATCTCCGGAAGGGGACCCCCCTGTTGATCTCAAAAAGCTGGTGCCCCCGGAAGGACTCGAACCTCCGACACGCGGTTTAGGAAACCCATTCAACCGAGAGTGATCTTGGTTAGACCGCGAATTGGGCTGACAGCCAAACTGACAGCCATGCTCAGAGTGGCATGATCTCAGCCGTGAGAGTGGCTCCCGCCCCCAACACAGAGCCGGCAGAGAGCGACTACGCCCGGCGCGGCCGGTCCGGGACGCGGGTCCTCTGCAGCCCAATCCGGTACAGGTGGACAGCGGGATGACTGCGATCCGTACCGTGGCATAATTCCGGCCGTGGCTGAGCCAGGATGGGGTCGGGGCCGCAGCCGGATGGCCCAGCACTTGGAACGCTGTGACGAGTGTGCCCGGGATCTCCCCTGTCCGGAATGGGACCGGCTCTACGCGGAGTCCCTGGACGGCAGGCATCCAGAGGAGACCAGGATCAGGATGCCGGAGCACCTAGACGAATGTCCACTCTGTAAGTCCGACGCTCCGTGCTCTGATTGGGATCAACTGTACGGAGCCTCCGAGGCCGCTGGTTCGTCAGCCGGTCTTCGCGAGCAGTCACCTGGCACTCCGCAGCCGGGCGCCGGGCTGACGGGCCAGCCGTTTGCGATGAAATGGCGTGACCGGGTGAACCGGATCGGCAAGCCCCCCGCGGTGTCGCGGCAGCTCGCGCGTCCGAAGCCGCCGTCAGACCGCGAGCAGCTCCGGCGTGACCCTAGCGCTGGCTTTGTCAGAGATCGCAAGGGATGGGCGTTCGCGGAACGTACTTTCTTCGTCGGATCGGGCTGCCCGCCGGTGCTCCTGTCGCCGGAACGACTGGCGAAGGCACAGAGGATCCAGCCAACGCTCCCATTTCCAATGACGCGGGTGGGGAGCAGGGTCTGGTGGTGGTTCGAAGGAGCCTTCTACTGGGAGAACGCGGGCTTGGAGCCCTCCGATGTGGTTGCGATGGTCCGGCACCGCGAGCGAACGGCCCAGAAGCGCCTTGAGCGCGCTCACTTGGAGCTGGAGCTGGAGCAGCATCCCTTGCCCAGACGCGCGGCTCTGACTCGAGACATGAAGCGGGCGGTATTTGAGCGAGACGGCGGGGCCTGCGCCGAGTGCGGCAGCAACTTCGACCTGCAGTACGACCACATCCTGCCGGTGGCGCTCGGCGGGGCCACCACGGTCGAGAACCTTCAGCTCCTGTGCAGCCAGTGCAACCAGGTCAAGGGGAAGTCTCTCTAGGCGCGGCTCCGTCCCGTGGCCAGTGGGCTCCGGGTGACCCGGTCACCTCGAGAACTGCGGCGCCAGCCACCATGGCAGCCCACGCCGCAAAGTACCCCACGCCTACCCGCTCTCAGACGGGCTGCTGGAGCAGCCTTCCCAGCCGGTCGGCGGCATCTCGCTGGAGCGCCTCGGCCACCCCCCCGTAGTGCCTGCTGGTGAGGGCGACGCTGGAGTGCCCGAGCCTGCGGCTCACCACCGAGATGTCCGTCCCGCTGGCCAGCAGCAGGGCACCGTGCGCGGCCCGCAGGTCGTGGAAGCGAAGGTGCGGTAGCCCGGCGGTCCGCAGGTGGCGCTGGAAACGCTGGCTCACCGTCGGCCCGACCAGCGGCTCACCCGCAGGGCCGCTGAACACCAGCTCCCCGAACCCTGGCCTCCAGCTCTTGCCCGCAGCCAGCCGAACCTCGGCCTGGGCAGCGCGTTCCTCGCTGAGGGCGGCGACGGCCTGGGGCGGCAGCGCCACCACGCGGCGGCTGGTGGCGGACTTGGGCTCCCCGACGGTGAAGGCCCCACCCAGGCGCAGCAGTGAGCGGCGCACGGTGAGCACCCCGGCGTCAAGGTCCACGTCGCCCCAGCGGAGCGCCAGCTCTTCTCCCAACCGCAGTCCGGTGAAGAGGGCCACCGTCACCAGCCGGGCCATCTGGCCGTCGCCCATCGCGGCGATCACCGCGTGGGCAGCCGCAGCCGACAGCACCACTGGCTCTGGAGCCGGAACCCGGGGCGCATCCGCCAGGCGGGCGACGTTGCGGCCCAGCTGGCCCCACTTCTCGCCGTCGGCTAGAGCTGCCCTCAAGACTGCCCGGCAGTGCGCGGCGGTCCTGGCCGACAGGCCGTCCTGCTGGACCTGGGCCATCATCCGGCCGACGTCGCCGGGCTGGAGCTTCGCCAACCGGATTGAGCCCAGCCTGGGGACCAGCTGGCCCCGCACCAGCCCGCTGTACCTGGCGAAGGTGGAGGGCCGCAGGCGCGGCTCGACTGACTCCAGCCAGGCGGTCAGGAACTTCCCAACGGTGGCTCTCGGATCCACCACGGGAAGGCCGGCGCCGAGTTGGCCATGGAGAGCGCGAAGCCGGGCGATTGCCTCCGCCTGGGTACTCGCGTAGACCGAGGAACGCTCCCCGCCACCAGTGCGTATCGAGCCCACCCACCGGCCATCGCTGGCCCGGCGGTAGACACTGCCCTCGGTCGGCCCGCGGCGACTCACGCGGAGCCCTTGCGCGCCCCGAATCGTTGCCACCACTCCGCGCCCTTTGTCGCTAGCAGCCCCAGGGCGATGATCCCTTCGAAGATGTAAACCAGGATCGCCAGCCAATGCGGGAACCACGCCCACGGGCCGCCCACCACGATGCCCACCAGGAGCACCCAGAGGCAGCCTGAGCCGCAACCGCCCTTCGTGGTCGTGGTGGAGACGATGTTGCCCTGCGCGTCCCGGACCGTCGTGGTCTTGGTCACTTAGCGCAGCCCTTGAACCACTGGCCGCCCTTCTTGAGGTCGTGCTTGAAGGTCGAGATGTCGTGCGCAGTCAGGGCCGGGATCGCCCCATCGAGCTGATCGAGCCCCACCGACGCAGCGTCCAGTCCCAGCGAGGTGAACACGACGGTCGCGCCCAGATTTTTAGTCGTGTCCTCAGCCAGCAGGAACTCCTGTTGAGCGTCCGACCAGTTGCCAGCTGCCGCGTCCGCCTCGCCGACGCAGGCGGCCTGGTTGATCCAGATCTTGGCGTGGTGCGGCTTCTTGTGGTGGTGATGGGTCTTGGCCGACGCCACCATGCCGTCACCTAGGGCAAGGCAGGCCACCAGGGCTAGGGCTATCGCAGCCGCGCGCAGGTTCATCACGCCACCTCCTTCAGCTTGAATCAGGTGCAATTCCAGAGCGGGCCGGCCGGGACCGCGAACGTAGCCCCGCGGGGCCTTCTCATGCCGGACTCGCAGCGTGTACCGTCCGGCGCTGAGCTGCAGCCGCCCTCACCTTCGGGCTGCCCGGACTCGATATTCCTAGACGCCGCGCCCGCGACCGACAGGCGGTGCCGGAGCACCACCGCTGATCCTTGCGACGGGGGGTGAAGGCGGTGCCGCACGCCCGGCAAAGCCGATGTCCTCGGCGCTCGAAGATCAGATCTCGGGCAAAGTTGAGATATAGCGCTCCGAGCAGGGAACTAGGCGCGACCCTGATCCCCTTACGAAGCGTGAGCGTTGCGTGGGTCTCTGACCGGAGCACGGTCTGCGCCACACAGCCGAGCGCGTACATCGCCAGCTCGGCGAGGGCGGAGCCATCGGCACGGGCGAGATCTGACCCCCACGTCGGCGCACCTCTGCCGTGGCCCCCCGCGCTGAAGCTGCGTTCGCCGATTCCCGGGAAGGGCAGAAAGATCGCTCCTCCCGCGTAGGTGAAGGCGAGGGCGTTTTCGTATCTGGCGCCCTCGGGCTTCCTCCACGAGATCTCCTCGATGGGCACCACTCGCCAGCCCTCCGTTTGCCCGGTCGCGCGTCGCAACTGCTCCTTGCCAGTCCCAACCCACAACGTTTCGCCACTGGATTGGAAGTGCGCCAGCACGGAGCGGCGGGCATCTTCGCTGTTGTAGCGACGGAGCCTCACCGCGTCATCGGCAATCTTGCACAGCTCGGCTAGAGCGCTCGACTCCCGCCGCCACGTACGAAGCCGGTCGCCCCAAACCGGCCCCACGGACAAGTCGCTCGGGTCGGGGAAGATGAGCGTCCCCGCGTTGAGCCAGCCGTGTCTGCTGGCGAATCGGGTAACCACCTTGTCGCTCTGACCATGTAGCCCGGCGAACTGGCGCAGCAGCCCGGATCGCGGACGTTCTGGCGAGTCCCGGAGCCACTCCGTCGGCTGTGGCGGCCCGCTTGGAACGAGCCACAGCTCTTCTGTACCACACGGGTGCCGTTCCTCGGGACTGATCTGTCCGATCGCCGGGGAGATCTGGTAACCGCTGGCCACCCTGAATCCGCCCGATGGCCGCTTGAGCTGACCCATCGTCTCGCCATCGTCGGCGGCTCCCAACGGCGCCACGGATTTCGGCACGAATTCAGTCTAGCGCCTGGTGGTAGACAGAGGGAAGGTGTGGGCGCAGGCGGTCCCGTGGCGGATCGCGGATCGGAGGGTGAAATGGCGGAGATGATGACCGTCCCGCAAGCCGCCGAGCGGCTGGGGATCGGCAAGACGTACTGCTGGGAGATGACGGCCCGAGGTCAACTGCCGGTGATCCGGCTAGGGCGCCGGGTGCTGATCCCAGCGGATGCGCTGGCCGACTGGATCAGATCGAACACCGTCGGCAGCGAGCCCGCAGACGAAGACGCCGCCACCGGCTCAACCCCGGCAGCGGCGCGGAGGGCAGGTGCCATCACCACCCGCGCTCGCAAAAGAGGGCAACGCGTTCGCCGCGTGGCCGACCCCGGCTGACGTGGGCGCCGCCTGGAGGTGGGCGGCCTCAGCGGCCCGATTCGCCGCGGCCGCCCGGGTCCGATGCGCCCAGGAGGGTCATAGCTGGGCGGACTGCGCGGTCGCCCAGGTGGCCCAGGCCGGGGCCGACCAAGCCCTGGCAACGGCCAAGTGGCTTGGCCGCCAGGCTGCGGAGGCATGATGAACATGCCATCGGCCTGGCCGACGCTCGAAGATGCCGCCCTCCACGGGCTGGCTCGCGAGCTGGTCGATATCGTCGGCCCCCACACCGAGGCCGATCCGGCGGCCCTGCTGCTGAGCTTTCTGGTGGCCTACGGGTCGGCTGTTGGCCCCGGCCCCTACATCGTGGCCGATGGGTCCCGGCACTCGGCGCGCCTGGATGTCGTCCTGGTCGGCAAGACCGGCCGAGCCCGCAAGGGCACTTCGTTTCGCCACGTTCGCAACGTCTTCACCGCTGCCGACCGGCCGTGGACGGAGGCTCGGATCCTGAGCGGACTCTCCAGCGGGGAGGGACTGATTAGCGCGGTGGGCGACGGCGAGGCCGACAAGGAGGGCATGATCGTTGGCGCCGTCGAGGACAAACGCCTCCTGGTGGTCGAGGAGGAGTTTGCCCGGGTGCTGGTGGTGAAGGGGCGCGAGTCTAACACCCTCTCGGCGGTCCTGCGCCTGGCGTGGGACTCCGGAGACCTCAGGACCATGACCAAGAAGCCGCAGGCCGCGACCAGAGCCCACATCTCCCTTCTGGCCCACATCACCGTTGAGGAGCTCAGGCGGTCGCTCACCGAGACGGACCGGGCCAACGGGTTCGCCAATCGGCTCCTCTTCGCCCTGGTCAAGCGAAGCCGGATCTTACCGGAAGGCGGCCAGGTGGACTTTCCGCGCTTTACGAGCTTTGCGCGCAAGGTGGAAATGACGCTGGCGAAGTCGCGAGGGATAGGCCAGGCGCAGCGGTCCGAGGAGGCCGCCGACTACTGGAGGGGTCTCTACACCCGCCTGGTCCAGGATGAAACGGACGGGCTCCTGGGGGCGATCATCGGGCGGGCAGAAGCCCAGGTGCTCCGGCTCAGTTTGATCTATGCCCTGTTGGACGGCTCCGCCACCATCGAACTCTCCCACCTGCTGGCCGCGGAGGCGGTTTGGGACTATAGCGATGCCAGTTGCCGCTACATCTTCGCGGACAGCCTCGGGGATGAGGTGGCAGACCGCCTCCTGGGGGCGATCCGGACGGCAGGAGCGGCCGGGATGGACGGCACCGCTCAGCACGCCCTCTTCGGGGGCCATGTCCCCGCTCAACGTCGCCTCGCAGCCCTGGCCCTGCTGGAGGCCAAGGGGTTGGTCACCACCAGCGGGGAGAGCACCGGAGGCCGGTCCCGTCTGGTGACGTTCCCTTGCGCGGAAAGCGCGGAAAGCGCGGAAAGTTCGGGTGCCGATCTCGGCGGTAGAGACCAGCCAGCTGCCGACCCCGTGCCGGTGCCAGCGGGAGCCCGACCCCGTGCCGCCGCCGCCGCTGGAGGCGCTGCCGATGTGCCGGCGTCGGGCGCGGCCGCGCTGGAGCGGGTGCGCCAGGTGTTCGGCCCCGGGGTGCGGCTGACCAGCTCCCGGCCCAGGCACGGGGCGCAGCCGGACCCCGCCTGGGATCAGATCCCCTGGGAAGCCCTGGAATCCGGCCCCGAAGGGCGGCCGGCATGAGCCCGGCCAAGGTGGCGACGGAGGCCGACCTGCTCCGAACCGTGCTCGCCGTTGCCCACCTCTACGGCTACCGCGCCGCCCATTTCCGCCCGGCACTCACCCGTCACGGCTGGCGGACCCCGGTTTAGGCGGACGGCGCGGGAGTTCCGGACTTGGTGCTGGTCGGCCGTGGCCGGATCATCGCCGCCGAACTGAAGGCCGAGGTGGGACGGGCGACCCCGACGCAACTGGCATGGCTCGACGCGTTCCAAACTTGCGGCGCGGAGGCACACCTGTGGCGGCCGCCCGACCTGCCTGCGATCCCCCGCCTGCTCTCAGGGGGCCGAAGTCGGTACGAGCGCATTGGCTCCTCCACCTGGGCATGATCGAGGCTATGCCACACTCCAAACGTTCGCCCAGGCTGGAGCCAGCCACGCTCCGCGAGGCGCGGGACGGGCTCGAGCGAGTGCTGGAGTCCATCCGCCGGGGTGAGCTGACCGCCAGCACCGCGTACGTCGCTGGGCTTGAGGGAGCGATTTCGGCGCTGTCGGCTGCGTTGGGTGACGAACCATCATCAGATGGTTGAGGGCCACCTGGTCCCTGCTGAGCGTATGGGTCTCGAGTCGTCGCCGCCCGAGAGCGCCGGACATGGACCTCAAAGCTCGTTTCCCAACCCGACCAGTTTGGGGGGCGGACTGCTCTGGTCGGAGCCGTCCTCCGCTCTGGCAGTGATGGGCATGCGCGGCGGTCACCGCGACCGTACGTTGTCCCTGCCCGGCCCATCACCGATTACGTCGAGAGCTATCTCGCTGAGGTCGTCCGGTGGATCGAGTCGGCCGAAGTTCTCAGAACAGACGGAGAGGTTCTGAAGGAGGCGATGGCTGTACTGGGATTCCGGAAGCGAGGAACGACGATTGTAGCCCGGCTGACGGAAGCGATCCGTGCATCCCGTCAGCGACACAAGTAGTCGCGGACCTACGAGCGCATCGAGGTTCGGGGCGAGGGCTGGCGGCCAAGGCGAGGGGGCGCAGTGCGCCACCGGGGGTGGTTGGTCCGGCCCGGTGAGGTGAGCCCGCCCGAAATCCCGGCGCGCCGACCCACAGGCAGGGATTGGGCGGAGGCTGGGGGACTCTGGGCAGGCCGACGGGTCACGGCCGCGGGCGGCCTAAGTAGTTGCTGAGACAACGAAGTGGACAAACCACTCGGCTTATCTCTACTCCCCACAAGGGCTTCCAGACGCGTCAGGGCCGGGCTCCGCAGCGGCCGGCGGCCCAGATCAGTGGGCCGCTAGCTGGGTAAGAGGTCTGACCTTGAGGCCTCGGCCGGCGCCGTCCAGCCAAGGGTTGAGCTCACCCGGGTAACGTCTACCTCGGTCGGACCTGGCCTGGCGGGACTGTAGCTGACCACCGTGGCTGGAACCCTGAGTCCATCTCTTCGGGCCCAGGTCTCGAGCTCGTTCAGACTTCGCTGGGAGTCAACGGTCACTGCGGCGAGCTCATCAAGCGTCCTCGCCTGGCCGAGTACGTCGGGGTCGCCGAGCATCCCCCACTGATCCCAGAGCAGCATCTCGGTCTTGGTGAGGGCCGCCAGATCCTGGACCAGGTGATGCCTCAGCGAGAGCCAGCCACGGGTGTAGGGCTCGTCGATCTCCGGCGAGACCACGAAGCGCTCAGGGTCGATCGTCCCCGCCCGGGCCGCCTGCCACGCCCTCGGCCCGGTCAGAAAGATGGCCGGTGGGACGTCGAGCGGGTCAAAGCCCCCACTCCCGGCCTGGCTGGCCAGCTCCTCGCTGATCTCAGGCTCGACAAGCCGCCACCGGCCCTTGCCCTCGTCCCAGATCTCGGCAATTACGTGGTCGATGAACCACCCCGGCTGGAAGTAGGTCGCGTATCCCACCCTGGCCCGGGCCGCAATGCCCTTGTGGCGAGCCATCGAAACGAATAGCAAGGTGAAGTCCCGGCAGCAGCCGAGCACACGCTCCGTCTCAGGCCGCGGCCGCGACAGCTCGGGAACACCCCGACCCAGGAGGCGGGCGAACATCACATCGGCATACCGGGCGTCGACGTCCCCGGCGCGCTCGTCATCCAGGCCGCTGATAGCGCCTTCGGTGAGGGCAAAGTAATGGGCCACCAGCTCCTGGCTCACCTGCCGCAGCTGGGCGGGGTCGGGCCGAAGGCGGTCGATGGCTGGCCCTGCGGCTCCGGGTTCGGTTACCGCGCTCTGAGAGAGCCACCCATCTGCCACGGTTCTCGTCACCACCGAAGAATTGTACCGCCCGCCTCCCGCGCTGTCGCGAACTGTCGGCGAACCGCGGCGGAGACTGCAGACGCATTCGCGCTTGATCGAATCGTGCGAGAGCATCTACGAGCGCACGCTGGAGGGCGGCTACCGGATGTTGGGTGACCCTCGCGAGCTACGCTCAGCTGAGCTGGCGGACCGGGTAGTGCAAGTCCTTCGGGCCGTAGGGGACTGGCAGAAGACCGGCGAAGTGGTGGCTGGGCTGAGCGGGCCGCGGCCCAGCCAAGAGGCCGTACGCAAGGTCCTGCTGCCTCTGGCTGGTCGTGGGGTCGTCGAGCACGATCCGTCGGGGAGGGCTCACCGCTGGCGGATCCGCCCGCCGATCATAGAAACCTCACCTCCAACGGACAATCCGTAGTCCATTGAAGGCGGGAGGTTCCGCCTGCAGGCGGTCCACTCAGAGCGTACGTTGCGAGGGTCGGCCCTGCGGTGGTTTCTGGACTGAGCTCGCCAGGAGGAGGTGAGGGTACCCCGGAATCACTGCGCGCCTTGAACGTGCCGCCGCCGACGGTGTTGACCTCGCCCAGCGGGCCAGACGAGATGGTCACCATCCGCTTGCTCCAATGGTCATCGCATATCAAAGGTCACAAGACGTGGTAAGTGACTCTCGCCTTCACTCGATTCGGATGAGCTTCGGTCATACACTAAAGGGTCATTTAGTGTATACTGATCTCACATGAGAAGGGTCAAGGTGCAGCGGACGGCGACGGCGAAGGTGGTCGGCTATGCCCGGGTGAGCACCCTGGAGCAGGCTGACAGCGGGCTCGGGCTGGAGGCCCAACGCCGGGCCATCCGCTCCGAATGCGAGCGGCGCGGCTGGGAGCTGGTGGGGATCGAGGAGGACGCTGGGTGGTCGGGCAAGGTCACTAGCCGACCCGGGCTCCAGCGGGCACTCGGAGCCTGCGAGGGTGGCACGGCTGACGGGCTGGTGGTCGCCAAGCTGGACCGGCTCAGCCGCTCCGTGCAGCACGCAGCGGCGCTGCTGGTGCAAGCCGAGCGGTCGGGCTGGGCGCTGGTGGCCCTAGATCTGGGAGTGGACCTCAGCACCCCGTCCGGTGAAGTGATGGCCCACGTGCTGGCCGCCATCGCCCAATTTGAGCGGCGACTGATCGGGCAGCGGACCAAGGATGCTCTCGCCGTGCGCCGGGCTCAGGGAGTCCGCCTGGGCCGCCCCCGGGTGCTGCCTGGATCCGTGGTCCGTCGGGTCACCCGGGAGCGGAAGGTCGGCCGGACTTTGCAGGCGATTGCCGATGGGCTCAACCGGGACGGCATTCCCACTGCGCACGGCGGCACCGCCTGGTGGCCCAGCACGGTTGCCAAGGTGCTCGGTGGCGGCTCCCAGCGCGCGGCGTGAGCGGCGGATAGCCC
This sequence comes from Candidatus Dormibacteria bacterium, assembly GCA_050734135.1. Lineage (GTDB taxonomy): Bacteria > Chloroflexota > Dormibacteria > Aeolococcales > Bog-877 > Bog-877. The sequence continues at coordinate 182,706 of JBOHUG010000070.1, read as the reverse complement.
GCATCGGGTTTTGCCTAAATCATTAGGCTGTGACGGTCTCTGGAAGTGGGTGGGTGTAATTGGGCGGACTAGGTTCGGGGCAGTGGTCTAGGTGGCCGACGAAGGCCACGGTCGGGAGCCTGCCGGTGCTGAACATCAATCGCTGGGACCATCGCTACTACGGCCCAGGCGAGTTCGGGCTGACCATCACCTACACTCCCTGCCACTTCGGCGGGGAGCGGCCCTGGTGGGTGTGTCCCGGCTGCGGGAGCCGCAGGGCCAAGCTCTACCAGTGCGGGCACCAGTTCCGCTGCCGAGCGTGCCTTGGGCTCGTCTTCGAGTCTCAGCGGGCCAGCGCCTGGCACCGCGCCGCCAACCGGGCGCAAGCGATCAGGCTCAGGCTAGGAGGATCCGCGAACCTGCTGGCGCCGTTCCCTCCCAAGCCGCCCCGGATGCGGTGGGCGACATATGACCGGCTGTTCTGGGATAGCCACCTGGCCGAGCGGCGGTTCCTCGCTGCCAGTGACGCCTGGGTGGGCCGGATTGAGCGATCCCTGGCCCGAATGGCCCGCTAGGCGCTGCCACAGCCGACCCGGGCCGCTGTAACGCGTTCCAAGCCCCGCTGGGTGGTGCCCACGACTCCCAGCACCCAGCCACGGGGGGGGGTGACCCGGGCGGCTCACCCAGCCCCGCCGCGCTGGCTGTCAAAGGCCTTCTGTGGCTGTCAAACCGGCCCACGACGCCACCGGATTTTGACAGCCAAGCTGACAGCCACGGGGATGGAAGTACCCGGTTTTGAACGGCACAAGGCGGCACGCGCTGGAACTCAAAAGTGGTGCCCCCGGAAGGACTTGAACCTCCGACACGCGGTTTAGGAAACCGCTGCTCTATCCCCTGAGCTACGAGGGCCTGGGCGGTTGCCCGGCGGGTGTCGAGTGATCGTAAAGGCTACCGATCAGAGTCCGCGCCAGCCGAGGCCGCCAAGTAGCCCTACTCTCTAAGGGGTGGAGGACAGTTCCGGAGAATCCTCGAGGCCCAATTCGGTCCCGCCGGCTATCCCCGAAGTTCAGAACATCGGCCCGGGGGCGGCGGTAGCTCGGCTCTTCACCGGGGCGGCTGATCGCTGGAGCGGGTCGCGCTCGCTGCGTGTCTCAATGACCCTCTGGAGTGGGCTTGGTCTCGCACTCACTTTGGGCTCCGGGGCGAGTGCCGGCCAGCTCGGAGGCCGCTTGCTGCTGGGGCTGGTTTGTGGGGCCGCCTGGTGGGCCGCGACCACGGCGTGCCTGTTCGCCGGGATCTCGCTGCTGCTGCGGTACCCCGACCAGTCGCCGATCGACCGGTTTGGGGTTCCCAATGGCATCACCGCGGTGCGGGCCTATCTGTCCTTGCCGGTCGTGCTCTACGCCGCCTTGCCGCCGCTGGGACTGGCTCGCACCCTGTTCCTGGTCATCGCCGCGCCGATTGCCGCCCTCGATATGGCCGATGGCTTCATCGCCCGCCGGGCCGGACCGCTCACGGTTCTGGGACGAGCCATCGACCCGATCATGGACACGGTCTTCTTCTCGCTCTGCGCGGTGGCGTGCCTTCTGGTCGGATTCATTCCTCTTTGGTTGGCGGTCCTGGTGCTAGCTCGTTACGGGCTTCCGGGAGTGGGGTTTCTGCTGCTCTATCCGTGGCTCCGGCGTCGTCCGGCGCTGGTGGCAACTCGATTCGGCAAGATCAACACCCTGGCCAGCGCGGTGACGATCGGCGTCTCATCCCTGCTGGTCCTCGCCGGCGGACCAGCAGGACAGACGGATATCGCCCTGGGCGCCGTCCTGGCGGCGACGGCGCTCGGCCACTTCGTGGCCCTGTGGCGGCGGACCTTCCCCGCCAAACTGCCCGAGAGAGATCTGGGAGGGGGTGCTGCCGTCTGACGCGGGACGCCACTTCGAGGGTCCCGGGAGCTGCCGAAATCGGATGGCGGATTGAAGCGGCGCCGGGTAAGGTGCAGGAGATGGCCACCACCCAACTCGGCACCAGTCCACTTCCGGAAGAGTCGGTGGCGCGGGCCCGGCACCTTCTGGAGCGAGCACCGGACTGCTGGAACACCGATTCCCTGGCGACGGAGGTGGGGCTCAATCCCAGCCAGCTGCGGCGGCGCTTCAGGAGAGCGTTCGGGATCTCGCCCGCCGAGTACGCCCGGGCTCTGAGGACCCAGCGCGCTCGGGCGGCGCTGGCTGGTGGCGCTCCCGTGACCGAAGCCCTCTACGACGCTGGATTCGGTTCAAGCCGGGCCTTCTACGAGGTGGTCCCGGCCGCCCTCGGAATGTCACCTACCCAGTTTCGAACAGGCGGCGTTGGTGTCGAAATCCGCTTTACCGTCTTCCCGTCATTCCTCGGACCACTCTTGGTGGCGGCCACCGATCGGGGAGTCTGTTCGGTAAAGATGGGAGACGATGAACGGTCTCTAGAGGGGCAGCTGCGGGAGGAGTTTCCGGCGGCTCGGCTGAGTCGCGATGACGACGGCTTAGTTGACGTGAAGGCAGCCGCGCTCAGCCTGGCGGCGGGTCAGGCGGGGAAGCAGGAGCTGCCCATAGATGTCCACGGCACAGTGTTTCAGTGGCGGGTCTGGCGTCAGATCCAGCGGATCCCTCGCGGCCGGACCAAGACTTACGGCGCGCTGGCCCGGGAGATTGGCAGGCCGACGGCAGCCAGGGCGGTCGCCCGAGCCTGCGCCACCAACCAGGTTGCGCTTGTCATCCCCTGTCACCGGGTGGTCCCGGCGGCAGGCGGAGATGGGGGCTATCGCTGGGGTAAAGAGCGCAAGCGGCGGTTGCTGGAGGCGGAGTCGGCCGGGAGCTGAGGGTTGGTCTGTCTCAGGGAAGCGGGAGCTTGCCGACGACTTCTGGGGCGACGACCCAAGCCAAGGTGGTGTGGGCCACTCGCTGGCCCTTTCCCAGACTTCCCGCCCGCGCCAGTTGGCCGTGAGTGTGGCGCAGGGTCGCCTCCGCAGCATGAAGAGCTGCTCCCACGGCGGCGAAGGGGAGTAGCTGGAAGTCGACGAAAATGGCCATCGCGGTGGCGATACCAAGCGGTACATGGAACTGAACCAAGAGGAAGACCAGCACTCCCTCCCGGAGGCCGATGCCGTTAGCCGAAATCGGGATGAAGGTCACCAGTAGAGCGACCGGCAGAGCCAAGGCGAAGATCTCCCAGGAGATGTTGTAGCCAAGCGCCCGGCTGAAGGCCGCCATGGAGACCAGGTTCAGTCCCCAGCCGAGGCCGCCGGCGGCGATCGAGCAGGTGAGAGCGCCCGGTGTTCCGCGGTAGTTCGCCAGGGAGCGGAGGAAGGGACCGATTCGCTGCAGGTGTACTCGCCAACCGAGTTGTGCCGGCTCCTTGCCGAGCACCCGGGCGAAGAGTCGCTCCGCGCCTAGGGCGAGGCCCCAGCAGATAACCATCACCCCGCTGAAGACGGCGAAGCCAATCAGGCTGGGGACCCGGAACACGTTGTGCAGAATCACAGCACCCAGGAGCCCCCAGAGCGCCATGCCCAGCGTCCCGGCCATGCGGCTGCCGACAAGGGATGCGATCACTGGGCCGTGGCCGGCCACTTTGCCCACCTGCACGGCGCGGACAGCGTCGCTGCCGACCCCGGCCGGCAGTACCTGGTTAATGAAGAGGCCCTTCATGTACCAGCCCCCGAGATAGCGCCAGCCGAGCGCCTTGCCGGCGCCCCTCACCAGGGCGCCCCACTCCAGGATGCTCGCCAGGACCGAGAGCCCGGCCAGGGCCATGGCCAGCAGGGCCCACTGCCAGTGGAGGTGGGAGAAGGCTCGCAGCGCCGCGCCTAGGTTCACTGAGTGAACGAAAATTGCGAAGGCCAGCACGGTGACCCCCACTCTCACCCAGGTCCTGGAGAAGGCTCGGCGGAGACCGGCGTAACTCGTGAGGGCGGTGCGCTTACCCACGGTCGGGCACGATACAGCAAGGTTGTCCGGGTGGCGCTGTTCGCGAACGCTTTGTCTCAACCCTGTGGCGCGAAGCTTAGGATTTCGGTCAGTTGACCACTTTTGCACCGGTTGAAACCTCGCCCCCGGGAGTCCCCCGGGTGGGCAGCCTGCCGACCTACATCCCCCCCCAGCGCAGGGTCAGGGAGGGGCCGCAGACCCGCCGGGAGCGCCTGGAGCAGCGGCTCTGGGAGATGGTCCCTGGCTTGACGGTTTGGACGATCTTGGTGACCCCGCTGCTGGTGGGCTTCGTCATCACTTTCACCGACTTTGAGTACCTCTGGCTGCTCGGGCTCTTTGCCGTCGTGCTCGACCTGTACTGGCTGGTCAAGCTGGTGCACACCTTCAGATACGTCCTTCGGGGCATCCGGCTGCTCGAGGCCGGCCAGGCGGTGGACTGGGCAGAGCGGCTGCGTCAAATGGCTCAGGCCCCTGGGCAGCCGGACCCAGCTGAGGTGGTCCACGCCTTCCTGATCCCGACCTACACCGAACGCTACGAGACGCTTCACGCCACCGTCTCGGCGCTAGCTGCCGCCGACTACCCGAACGAGAACAAGATCTGCGCCATCATCACAAGGGAGACCGATCTCCAGGGCTGCCTCAACGTGGAGCGGCTGCAGGAGAAGTTCGGGGGCAGCTTCAAGGCCTTCTGGCACATCAAGGATCCCCTGCTGCCGGGGATAGTGGTCGGGAAGTCAGCGGCGATGGCCTACGGGGGCCCGGTGCTCCGGCGGGCCTGCGACAGCCTGGGCCTCGATCCGACCCGGGTCATCGTCACCGACCTCGACTCCGACTACCGGGTCCATCCCCAGTACCTTGCTTACGCCACCTACGAGTTCTGCACAGAGGCAGACCGGCTGACCTCGATTTGGCAGCCGGTGCCAATGTTTCTCAACAACCTCTGGAAGGTGCCTTCGGCGGTACGCTCGATGGCCACCCTGGGCACCCAGTGGCAGCTCTACCTGCATCAGCACCCCAAGCGGCTGGTGATGTTCTCCGCCTATTCAATGTCACTACAGATGCTCACCGAGGTGGGGTACTGGGACGATGACGTGATCCCGGAAGACTCGCGCTTCTTCTGGAAGGCGTTCTTCACCTACGGGGCAAAGCTGCACGTCCGGCCCGCCTACCTACCGATGTATGGGGACGCGCCCCGGGCCGCCGACTATGGGACCACCCTCGTCAGCCAGTACAACCAGATCAAGCGCTGGGCTTGGGGGGTCACGGACGTCCCCTACGTGGCCTCCCGGATGAACTCCCACCCTGAGATCCCGCTCCGGCTTCGGTTGGAACGCTTCAAGATGCTGGTGTTCAACCACCTCAGCTGGGCCACGGTGCCGACGCTGATCCTGATCGCCGGCACCCTGCCATCTCTATTTAATTACGACTATGCCCTCTCCAACATGGGGGCGATCCTGGAGACCACGGCCGGCATCATCCTGACCACCACCTTGCTCAACATCGTCGCGGTGGCGGTGCTCGACAACCGACTCCAGCCACGTCCCATCGGCTGGCCCTGGTGGAGGCGCCGGCTGGTGGACATGCAGACGCTCACCTACCCGGTGGTGTTCATGATCCTCAGCGTGATCCCGGCCCTGGAGGCGCAAACCCGTCTGCTCTTCGGTTCCCATCTCGAATATCGGGTCACGGAAAAGCACTAGCTCGGATTCCCCTGATTACAATCCGGGCGATGGTGGAGCGCCCGGTCGTATTCAGCGGGATGCAGCCCACCGGGGTCCTGCATCTGGGGAACCTGCTGGGCGCGCTCCGCCCGTGGGTCGTGGAGCAGTCCGAGTTTCGCAACTTCTTCTGCGTGGTCGACCTGCATGCCTTGAGCCTGCCTCACGACCCCAAGTTGTTGGCCCAGCAGACCCGCCAACTGGCGGCGCTCTACCTGGCCACCGGAATCGATCCCCAAATGTCGACGTTGCTGGTGCAATCACACGTGCCTGAGCACTCCGAGTTGGCCTGGATACTTGGCTGCGTCACCCCTTTGGGCTGGCTGGAGCGGATGACCCAGTTCAAGGACAAGGCGCAGCGCCAGGACGCCGAGCGAATCGGCGCCGGCCTCTTCTACTACCCGGTGCTGATGGCGGCTGACATCCTTCTGTACCAGGCCAACTACGTGCCCGTGGGGGAGGACCAGCGCCAGCACCTGGAGCTGACCAGGGACATCGCCGCCCGTTTCAATCGACTCTTCGGCGACACCTTCGTCCTGCCCGAGCCGCGGATCGGGCGCCTGGGCGCGGGGGGCCGAGTGATGGCGCTCGACGATCCCACCGCCAAGATGAGCAAGAGCGCCGAAGGCGAGGCCGGTCGCATCGCGCTGCTCGATGCCCCGGACCGGATCCGGGCCAAGATCATGCGCGCCAAGACCGACAGTGGCACCGCAGTGGAGGTGGCCCATGCCGAACCTGGGGTGGCCAATTTGCTGGACATCTACCGGGGCTTGACGGACTGCCCGAGAGATCATCTGGCCCAGGAGTTCGACGGCACGGGATACGGTCAGCTGAAGGCAAAGGTGGCTGATGCGGTCATCGCGGCCCTGGCCCCGATTCAGCAGCGCTACCAGGAGCTGATGGCCGACCACGGTCAAATCGAGGCCATTCTGGAGTCCGGTGCGCTCCGGGCCCGGGAGGTCGCCGGGGCCACCCTGGCCCAGGTGCGCAACCGGATCGGACTGCTGCCGCCCTCCACCCATCGCTGAGGCGCGGCAGGCGATCACCCTGCCTTCGGACACCTGGGAGTCCGTCCGGCCGGGCCTATAATCCCGCCGATGCGGTGGAGTCGTATAGGCGTCTTCCTTACCGCCGCGGCACTGCCGGCCTATGTCTTGCGCGGCCACCTCTTCGGGCGGTTGCCCTTTACTGGTCTGGAAGTCGTGCTGGGGCTGACCGTGCTGGCGTTCATCGTGGAGAGCTCCTGGCAGCGACGGCTGCCGCGCCTAGATACCCCTTTCAGCGTGATCATGGCGGTGCTCCTGGCGGCGACGGTGATCGCCGTTCTGGTGAGCCCGGACCGCCAGGCGGCGTTGGGGATTGCCAAGGCCTACATCGTCGAGCCCATGGTCCTGTTCTTCGTGGCGGACAATGTGCTGCGCTCCAGCTGGGACTGGGAGCGGGTGGTCTACGGGCTCTACATCAGTGGAGTGGTGGTCGCGGTGTCCCAGGTGGTCGCCCTCGGTCAAGCGTTGGGCAGCCACGCGGTCAACCTGAATTTCTCCCCCCCAGCGCCTACCTGGCTCTGGACCAACAACAACTTCGGCGGGATTTTCCTTGACCCCTTGGTGGGGCTGGCGTTGGGCTTGGCTCTCTTTGGCGGAGTGCGGCACCGGGCCCTGCACTGGGCGGCACTGCTGCTGCTGGGTGGTGGCGACGTACTCACGCTCAGCCGCGGTTCGTGGCTGGCGCTGGTGGTGCTGGCGGTGGTCGCCGCGGCGCTGCATCCCCGCCGCAAGGTCCTGCTCTCGCTCTGCCTGGCTGCGGTGGTGGTCGCCGTCATCCTGCCCCCGGTGCGGCATCGGATCACCAACGAGCTCAACATCAACAATCCTGCCAACTCCCTGGTGGCCCGAGCACGACTCTGGCACGCCACTGTGGACCTGATCGAGAACCGGCCCTTCACGGGTTCCGGCTTGGCCGGTTACCAGGCGACCATTGGGCCCTACCGGGCTCAGGTCTACGATCCCTCCTTGCAGACCCATGTCTACCCGGACCAGTTGGAGCTCGATTTTTGGGTCGAGTTGGGGGTGCTCGGTCTGGTCGGGCTGCTGGCCTTCTTCGTGGAGCTGGTTCGCTACCTGGCCCCGGCAGTGCGCGCCGGTCCTCGGGAGCACCCCTGGGCGGTGGCGCTGACACTCTCCTGGGTGGCGATCATCATCCACGGACTGCTGGACAGTCCCTACTGGAAGAACGACCTCGCCGCGGAGTGGTGGCTTCTGGCCGCTTTGGTCACCGTGGCGGTGGTTCCGGCCACCCGACACCTGCAGCTGCCCCGGCGCAAGCCGGCAAACCCCTAGGGCAGCTGCTGTGAGCATGGCTCAAAGGGCGGTCCGGAGCACCACGATTCTGTTCGTCGCCAGGACCGCGTCCAAGGTCTTCGTGCTGGCCGCCTTCCTACTTCAACAGCACACCCTGGGCGCCCGGTTGTACGGCGAGTTCAGCCTGATCGTGGTGCTCAGCACCCTCTCCAGCATCGTTGGCGACTTGGGCCTGCAGATCGTCTACCTGCGGGAGGCGAGCCGCGACCACCAGAAGATGAAAACCTATCTGGCGGCAGTCCTGGCCGCGAAGATCCCGCTCTTCCTGCTGAGCCTGGGAAGCCTGGCGCTGATGGCGCTGGTGGCCGGCAAGGGTCCCGGCTTCCTGGCGCTGGTGATCCCAGCGTTCGCTCTCCAGGTCGCGACCAGCGTCGCGAATGTGCTTCGGAGCACCTTCTACGCCACCGGCGAGATGCGCTACGAGGCCGTGGCCACCATGTCCGAGGCGGTGATCCTGGTTGTGGGAACCCTCTTCGTGGCTCGAGCCCACCTGGGAGTCGCCGACTATCTCTGGGTCTACGCTCTCAGCTACGCGGTGACCTGCGTCTACGCCTACCTGATCATCAAGGGCCGCTACTTCGCCCCGACCATCCACTTCGACCCGGTGCTGGCGCGGAGGCTCTTGAAGATGGCCCTGCCGTTTGCCATGGTCTTCTTCCTCAACACCGTCTACTTCCGCATCGACGTGGTGATCCTGAGCTTCATGCGGGGATTGACTGAGGTGGGCTACTACACCGCCGCCTACAAGTTCCTGGACGGTCTCTCGTTCGTTCCCCAGACCATCATGAACGCCGTATTTCCGACCCTCTCGGTCGTCCACCTGGAAGCCATCGCGTCGATGCGGCAGGCGTACACCGCCACCATCCGGCTTCTGGCCGCCCTGGGCATGCCCTTCGCGGTGTTCTTGGGGTTCGGTGCCGCCCCCTTCCTCAGCGCGCGCTTCATCCAGGTCTATCCGCAGTCAGCTCCGGCCTTGCGGATTCTGGCCCTGGCCATCGTCTTCATGTTCGTCAACAGCACCTTCGTCTTCGGCCTGGGGGCGATGGACCGGCAGCTCGACAGCGTGATCCTGTCGGTGCTCAGCATCGTCGTCAATGTGGCGCTCAACCTAATCCTTATTCCGATCTTCCCGCGGGCGACCGGCTATCTTGGCAGCAGTTGGGCCACCGTGATCACGGAGGTCTTCCTGCTAGTGGCGGGGTACCTGATGGTGCGGCGGCGGCTCGAGTACCGGCTTCCCTGGGGGAAACCGCTGGTGCCGATTCTGGTTTCGGGCGCCCTGATGGCGGGCGTCATGGGGCTGTTCGCCCAGTTGAACGTCTTCTTGGTCGGTTTCGTGGCCGGGCTCTTCTACCTGGGGGCGCTCTACGTCACTGGCGGGGTTACCGCCTCCGAGCTACGAACCATCCGCTCCAGCCTGGGACGCCGGCTCCGGCCGGTGACGGTGGACGACGGTGGTGGCTGAGTCCAAGCCGCTGCTGGGGTCCCTGGAGGTGACCGGGGCGTCCCGGAACCGATTGCGCCGGCTACTTCCGGTCATCGGGATGCGGGTCATCGGCGACGCTGTGGCGGTGTCTGCCGGCGCTCTGATCGGCTTCCAGTACCGCTTCTATCTGTCGGGGGTGCCGATCCCCGGCAATCAGGTCCCGGGGTTCGATGACTACCTCCTGGCAGTGCCGGTGGTCGCGGCGCTCTGGGTGTTCACCTTCGCCTTCACCGGTCGCTATCGGGTCAGCCTGGGGCAGTCCTTCGTGGACGAGATCCTGGGGTCGGTGGGCTCGGTCGCGCTCTTCGTGGTGGTGGCGCTGGCGTTGGAGGGGCTCTATCGGGGCTTCCCGTACTCCCGGCTGGTGCTGGCGGACGCCGCCGTCGCCGGGGTGCTCCTCTTCATCGCCGAGAGGGCCCTGATCCGGCTCGCCCAGGGGGCGCTCTTGCGTTCTGGATTGGGCAGCATCCGGGTCCTGGTGGTGGGCAGTGGTCCGGTCGCCGACCTCCTGCTGCGGCGGCTGCGGATGTTCCCGGAGTACGGCTACCAGGTGGTGGGCAAAGTTGGGACCGAGCCAGATCCCGCCCCGGACCTGCTGGACACCGGAGTACCCCACTTCCCCCTGGTGGCCGGCCTGGGTCGGTTAGTGGTCCGGGAGCGGGCCGAAACCGTCCTCCTGGCCCTGAGCGGCGTGGGCCACGACCGAGTGCTGGAGCTGGCCCGCGAGTGCCTGGCAGCGGGGGCGGAGGTCAAGGTGGTGCCAGATGTGCTGGAGATAATGACCAGCGCTGCCAGCACCGAGGAGGTGGCGGGCCTCCCCTTGGTGGGCCTGCGGCCCAACCGTTTGGTCGGCGGCAATCTGGTGGTGAAGCGGATCTTCGATCTGATCGCCACTTTGATCCTGGCCATCGTGGCGATCCCCGTGGTCGCTCTTAGTGCCCTCGCGATCGCCATTGGTTCCCCGGGCTCGCCCTTCTACCGCCAGGAGCGGTTGGGCCGCGACGGCAATCCCTTCCAGGTCTGGAAGCTGCGCTCGATGGTCCGGAACGCTGAGCAGGGGCTCGGGCCGGTGATGACAGCGGTTGACGATCAGCGCCGGACCCCTGTCGGCCGCTTCGTCCGCCGCTACAGCATCGACGAACTGCCCCAGCTCTGGAATGTACTGGTGGGGGAGATGAGCCTGGTCGGGCCCCGCCCGGAGCGCCCGTTTTTCGCGGAACGGTTCGAGGAGACGGTCGCTCGGTACCGGGACCGGCTCCAGGTCAAGCCCGGCTGCACCGGTTGGGCGCAGGTCAACGACCTGCGCCAGGCTAGCAGCATGGAGGAAAGGGTCTTCTACGACATCTATTACGTGGAGAACTGGTCGCTCAGCTTCGACCTCAAGATCCTCTTGCTGACTCCCTGGCGGCTGCTCTTCCACCGTCACGCCTACTGAGCTCACTCAGCACCAGCCGGACGGACTGGTAGCCTTGAGCGCCGTGAAGGGGCTGGTGCTGAGCGGCGGCAAGGGGACCCGGCTTCGGCCGATCACCCACACGGGCGCCAAGCAGCTGGTTCCGATCGCCAACAAGCCGGTCTTGTTCTACGGGCTGGAGGCCCTGGTCGAAGCAGGGGTCACCGAGATCGGCATCGTGGTCGGCGACACCGCGGCCGAGATCCGAGAGGCGGTGGGGGACGGCTCCCGGTTCGGCGCTCAGGTCGAGTACATCCCCCAGCTGCAGCCGCTGGGGCTGGCCCACGCCGTCCAGATCGCCCGGGAGTTCCTGTCCGGCTCGGACTTCGTGATGTACCTCGGGGACAACTTCATTCCCGGTGGCATCGTGGGCGTGGTGGAGCAGTTTCGGCGCGACCGCCCGGACGCGCTGATTCTGCTCAAACAGATGCCCCATCCGGAGCGATTCGGAGTGGCCGAGCTCGATGGCGGACAGGTGGTCCGGCTGACCGAGAAGCCCTCGGCTCCCCGCTCCGACCTGGTACTGGTTGGCGTCTACCTGTTCCAGACGGGAATCCTGGAGGCGGTGGACGCGATCGCGCCATCTTCCCGGGGCGAGCTGGAGATCACCGACGCCATCCAGTGGGAGATCGACCAGGGTCGCCGGGTGACACCGCATGTGGTGACAGGACGCTGGATCGACACCGGCAAGATGGATGACCTGCTGGAGTGCAACCGAGTGGTCTTGGAGATGCTGCCGGAGCTGCGCGCCGGTCGGGTGAGTGACGACTCAAAATTACTCGGCAAAGTGATCCTGCAAGAGGGTAGCGAGGTGGTGGGCAGCACGATTCGCGGGCCGGCCATCATCGGCGCTTACTCCCGAGTGGTCGACTCTTTCGTCGGACCCTTCACCGCCCTCTACCACCATGTCCTGGTGGAGGGGAGTGAGATCGAGCATTCGATAGTGTTGGAGAACACCAGCATTCGCGGAGTGGGCAAGATCGAGGATTCCCTGATCGGGCGCGACGTGGTCATCGAGAAGAGCGAAACCCGGCCACACGCCCACAAGCTGATGCTGGGCGATCATTCGCGGGTGAGCCTGTCTTGAGCCGGCAGGGGCCGGCCAGCTGATGGCCTGGATGGCGACCTCGCAAGAGATGGAAGCGATCCTCGACGACTTGCGGCGGGTGCCCCCCCAGGAGCGACGCGGTCCGATCGACGGGGTCATGGTCAAGTCGTTCCAGCTGCACGCTGACCAGCGGGGCTATTTCCTGGAGCAGCTGAAGCGGGGAGACCTCGACGACCAGGGGCGGCCCTTTCTGCCGGAGCAGAACTTCGCTCAGATGTCCAGGTCATTGGCCTATGCCAGAGGCGGCAATCCCCCCGAGCTGATCAAGGCCTTCCACTGGCACCAGCGGCAGTGGGACTACTGGGACATCGTCCAGGGCAACGCCCGAGTGGTGCTGGTCGACCTGCGGGCCGACTCGCCGACCAAGGGCAGGATCCAGGTGATCATCGCCGGCGAGAACTCCCCCAAGATGATCGCCATTCCACCCTTGGTGGCCCATGGCTACCAGGTGCTCGACCTTCGAAACCTGATGCTCTGCTACTACGTCACCGAGCCCTATGACCACCAGCATCCGGACGAAGGTCGGATCGCCTGGAACGACCCTCGGATCGGCTTCGACTGGTCGGTCGAGAACATCTAGTGCCGGTGGGTGCGCGCCTGGAAGCGGTCGATGGCGTCATACCCGCCCGCCTGCTGGTGGCGGGCGGAGCCGGTTTCATCGGCTCCGCCTTCGTGCGTCAGCTCCTCCTGGAAGGTGACGGCTTCGCGGTAACGGTCTTGGACAAGCTGACCTACGCCGGCAATCTGGCCAATCTGGAGCCGGTCGCGTCCCGGCCTGGATTCCGATTCGTGGAGGGGGACATCTGCGACTCGGAACTGGTCCAGAAGCTGGCTCAGGGGCACGACTGCATCGTCAATTTCGCCGCGGAGACCCACGTTGATCGCTCGATCCTGGATCCCAGCTCGTTCATTCGAACCGACGTGCTGGGAACGTATCAGCTGCTGGAGGCGGCGCGGGCGGCGAGCCATACCCGGTTTCTGCAGGTGTCGACGGACGAGGTCTACGGCGACGTCGCTCCGCCGGCGCGGTCGCGGGAAACTGACGTGATTCGGCCGCGTTCGCCGTACTCGGCCAGCAAGGCCAGCGGTGACCTGCTCTGTTTTGCCTATCACGCGACCTATGGGCTACCAGTGCTGGTGACGCGGGGTTCGAACACCTACGGTCCCTACCAGTATCCCGAGAAAATCGTGCCACTTTTTATTACCCAGGCGTTGGACCAACTGCGCCTGCCAATCTACGGTGACGGCTCCGCGGTGCGCGACTATCTCCACGTCGACGATCACGCCCGGGGCATCGCGGTGGTGCTCGCCCACGGAGTGGCTGGAGAGGCGTACAACCTGGGCCGGGGTGAGGAGCCAATCAGTGGACTGAGAGTGGCTCAGACCGTGCTGCGTCTGACCGGCAGCACCGACGAGCTGATCCAGCCGGTGCTTGACCGGCCCGGTCACGACCGGCGCTACGCGCTCGACAGTGGCAAGGCGCAGACGCTCGGCTGGCGAGCGGAGGTGGATTTCGAGGTTGGGATGGCCCGGACGGTGGGGTGGTACCAAGAGCATCGTGACTGGTGGGTGCCAATCAAGTCCGGGGAGTTTCGTGACTTCTATCAGCGCAACTATCACCCGATAGCCAGCCCCGCTTCCGCCTCCTGAGCGGGCCAATCACTTGAGAATCCTGGTCCTGGGTGCCGGCGGCCAGCTGGGTCGGGAGCTCGCCCGCGGGCTGCGGGAGGTGGGCCATGAGGTCGCCACCCGGGAGCGCCGTGAGGTCGATATCACCGACGAGGTCGCGCTGACAGAGTTAGTCGGCCGGGGCGGTTATCAGCGGGTCATCAACTGCGCCGCCTACACCAAAGTGGACCAGGCGGAGTCGGAGCCGGAGCTGGCCTTCTCGATCAATCGGGATGGGGCCAGGAACGTGGGGTTGGCCTGCCTGCGGGCCGGGGTGGCGCTCTGCCACATCAGCACTGATTTCGTCTTCACCCAGGAGCCCTTGGATCCGCTCCGGCCCTGGACCGAGCTGGACATCCCTCAACCCCGGGGGGTCTACGCCGAAAGCAAGCGGGCAGGGGAACTTGAATGCCTGGCCCTGGGAGGGCCGCTCTTTCTGGTACGCACCGCCTGGCTCTACGGGACCCAGGGGCCGAACTTCCCCCTGGCGATCTGCCGAGCGGCAGCGGAGCGCGGTCGGGTACGGGTGGTGGCGGACCAAGTCGGATCTCCCACCTGGACCGGTGATCTGGTCCCCGCGCTGGGTGAGCTGCTCGAGGGGGATAGTTTCGGCCTCTACCACCTGACCAGTTCGGGGTCCACCACCTGGTTCCACTTCGCGCAGGCGGTTCTGCGAGATGTCGGGATCCTTGCTCAAGTCGAGCCCACCACCACCGCCGAGTGGGGAGCGGCGGCCCCCCGGCCGCGCTACTCCGTCCTCAGTAACGGGCGCTGGCGGGAGCTGGGGATGGCGGCACTCCCGGCTTGGGAACAGAGCCTGCGCGGCTACATCGGATCCGAGCTGGAGGGGGCTTTTGCGGCCTTCGATCCGCCCCAAGATTTTGCGTGAGCGAAGCCATCGCGGCGGCGGAGGTGAGCGCGGTGATCTGCACCTATCGCTCCCGCCTGGAGGTTGCGGCCGCGATCACCTCCTGCCTTCGGTCCGGGATAGCGGCGGACCACGTCGTAGTGGTCGACAACGCATCTCGGGACGGCACGGCGGAGTTGGTCGCAGAACAGTTCCCGTCAGTGCGGCTGCTCCGAATGAAGCGCAACGTGGGCTTCGCCTCCGCCAACAACCTGGCCGCCCAGGAACTCCCCGGAGACGCCCTCCTGCTCCTCAATCCTGACGCCGTCCTGGTTGGCGACGCCCTGGCGGTGATGCTGCGAGCTCTCGGAGATCAGCCCCAGCGAGGAGCGGTCTCACCTCGAATCGATCGCCCTGATGGCCGGCTCGACGCCGCCTGTAGGCGCAGCTTTCCAACTCCCCTGACTGCCCTCTGGCGGCTCGGAGGGTTGAGTCGGCTGCGCCCAGCCAGCCCCAGATTCGGTGCCTACAATCTGACCAACTTCCCGGTGGACCAGCCGACGGTAATCGATAGCGGCAGTGGCGCTTGCCTTCTGATCCGGAGGGCGGCCTGGGACCAGCTGGGCGGCTTCGATGCGCGCTTCTTCATGTACGGCGAAGATCTGGACCTCTGCTGGCGCCTGAGGGAGCTCGGCTTCATGGTCTGGTATGAGCCGACCGCCCGCGTGGTCCATCTCAAGGGGTCCAGCTCGCGCCAGGTGGCCCGTCAGATGTTGGTCGCGTTTCATCGGTCGATGTGGCGCTTCTACCGGCTTCACTACCTGCGGGGCGGCAATGCGCTCTGGTCACCTCTGGTCGCGCTCGGCATCCTGCTGCGACTGGGCTGGCTGCTCGGTCTCAACTCGCTTCGGCGCCACCCCGCGGTGAGCCCGTGACCGGGCCGGTTGAGCGTGCCCCGGGGTCGGTGGCAGTGATCGCGGTCAACTGGAACGGACGCGAGGACTGTGAAGCCATGATGGGGTCGATTCGTTCCCAGACCCTGGCCCCAGTGCAGGTTGTGGTGGTGGACAACGGCTCCAAGGACGGTTCGCGGGAGTGGTTCCAGGCGCAACCGGAGGTGGAGTTACTGGCCAACTCCGACAATCGCGGCTTCGCTGCCGCAGTGAACCAGGGGCTGCGGGCAAGTGCCTCCGAGTTCATCCTGCTGTGCAACTTGGATGTCGCCCTGGATCCCACGTTCCTCGCCGCCGCAGTCGCCCGCGCCCAATCCGCCGGGGACATTGGCAGCGTCGGCGGCCGGCTCCGTAGGGCGATCCCCCGGACCTCCCCGCTGGACTCCACCGGGCATGTGCTCTATCTGAGCGGCTGGGTCGCCAACCGCGACCAGGGGGTGGCGGAGGACGGGCGCCGCCACCAAGCCGAGGAGGTTTTCGGGGTCTCGGCGGCTGCCGCCGTGTATCGACGGGAGATGCTGGAAGACGTGAAGCTCAACGGAGAGGTTCTCTGCGAGGACTTCTTCGCCTACTTGGAAGATGTGGATCTCGACTGGCGAGCCCGCTGGCGCGGCTGGCGCTCCTGGTACGAGCCGGATGCCACCGCCAGCCACCGCCGGGGCGGGACTGGACTTCACCGCATCAGCGCGATAGAGCGCCACGTGGTGGCGAATCGAATCTCGGTCTGGCTCCGCAACGCCCCGCCGGCGTGGCTGAGGGGTGGTCAGCTAGTCAGCGCCAGCTCCCTCTTCGCACTCCGGACCGGCAGCGCGGCGATCCGTCATCCGGCAGCGGCGCAGGGCGCCCTCGACGCCTGGCGGCGCCTGCCCCAGTCGCGCCGGGAGCGACGTCTGATCCTGGCTGGGCGCCAGGTCGGCCCGGACTGGGTCGACCGCTGGGCTCAGCCCACCCCCTGGCGCCAGATGCTGCGGGGCACGAAATAGCCCTCTGGGCCCATATCTCTTGTAGCCTTCGAGCGTCGTGCCCGAGCTGCATGTGTTCACGGAACCCCAGAATGGCGCCTCCTATGAAGAGCTAGTCCGGGCGGCCCGAACAGCTGAGGACTGTGGCTTCGCCGGATTCTTCCGTTCCGACCACTACCTCGCCATCCAGCGCAAGGACGGGCTCCCCGGGCCCACCGACTCCTGGGTCACCCTGGCCGGGCTGGCTCGGGAGACGCAGCGGATCCGGTTGGGGACGTTGATGACCTGCGCCACCTTCAGGCTTCCCGGCCCTCTGGCGATCTCGGTCGCCCAGGTGGATCAGATGAGTGAGGGTCGGGTTGACTTAGGAATCGGCGCCGGCTGGTACGCCGCGGAACATGTGGCGTACGGGATCCCCTTCCCCAGTTCCGTTGAACGATTCGAGCGGCTGGCGGAGCAACTCGAGATCGTAACGTCGCTCTGGGCAACCCCGGAGGGCTCCACCTATTCGTTCACCGGAAAGCACTACCAGCTCCACGACTCGCCGGCCCTGCCCAAGCCTTGGCAGCAACCCGGGCCCCCGATCCTGATCGGTGGTATGGGCAAGCGACTGACCCCTGCCCTAGCGGCGCAGTTCGCCGCCGAATTCAACGTCGCCTTCGTGTCGCTCGCCGCCGCTGGCGCTCAGTTCGAGGTGGTCCAGAATGCCTGCCGGGCCCGGGGGCGGGTTCCGGGCCAGTTGCGGCTCTCGGCGGCACTCACAGTGTGCTGCGGCCGAGATCTGTCCGCCGCCAATCGGCGGGCCCGCGACGCCGGCCAGGATCCAGAACGGCTGGCTGTGGTCGGAGCTTTCGGTACCCCAGCTCAAGTCCTAGAGCGGGTCGAGGCCTATGCGCGGCTGGGCTGCCAGCGGATCTACCTGCAGCTGCTCGATCTGAGCGACCTGGACCAGCTGGAGCTGCTGGGCAGCGAAGTGTTGCCGGCCTTTGTCTGACTCAGTTCCGGGGAACCCGGGCGAGGGCGCGCCGCTGCTGCCGCCGAAGATTCGGCTCTACACCGTAGCCCAGGCCAATCAGCTGTTGCCGGCCTTGACCCAGGTGCTGCAATCGCTGACCCTCCAACTCGGTGTGGCAACCGACCAGGACGCTCTGGGTCAGGTTCGCAGTACGGAGGGTCACAACGGCGGCGGAGCGGCGGCGTCGGCGATGCTCCAAGCGGGGGAGCGGGTCGAGCGGGAGATGGAGTTTCTGCAGCAGCACGGGATCCTGCTTAGGGACGCTCAGTCTGGGCTGATTGACTTTCCCTCCCAGCGCGAGGGGCAGCCCATCTTCCTCTGCTGGAGGCTCGGAGAGCTTGCGGTGGGGTACTGGCATCAACGGAACGAAGGGTTCGTCAACCGGCAACTGCTCTGAGTAGGTAGCCACTTTCCCAGATCGAAGTGCCGGACTTGCTGTAGTAGGATTCCCCGGTGCCGGAGTCGAACCCCGTAGCCGAGGTCGATCTGCGGTCATACATCCGGGATGTTCCGGACTACCCGAAGCCGGGAATCCTTTTTCGTGATATCACGCCGCTGCTCGGTGATGGGACTGCCTTCCGCACCGCCTGCGCTCAGTTGACGGAGCTCTTTCGATCCGCTGATGTTGGGGCCGTTGCCAGCATCGAGTCCCGTGGCTTCACATTCGGAGCCGTGATCGCGTTCCAGCTCGGTGTCGGGGTGGTGCCGGTCCGCAAGGCGGGTCGACTGCCGGCCGCAGTGCTCAGTTCCAGCTACGAACTGGAGTACGGAGAGGCGATCTTGGAGATGCACCAGGACGCCATCCAGCCTGGCACCAGAGTGCTGGTGGTGGACGACCTCCTGGCCACCGGCGGCACCGCCCTGGCAACCTTGGACCTGATCAACCGGCTGGGCGGGGTGGCGGTGGGATTCGGGTTCGTGGTCGAGCTTCTGGCGCTCCAGGGTCGAGCGCGGCTAGGGGAGAACCGGGTTGAGGCTCTGCTGGCGCTGTGAGAGGAGACTTCATTGGCTGAATCCGGAACAGCGCCGGCCGCCGATTACGACGTGACTGACCTCAAACTGGCTGAGTCCGGCGCCCAGCGGGTCGCCTGGGCGGCCCGGGACATGCCGGTCCTGGCCCAGATCAGGTCTCGCTTCGAGCGGGATCAGCCCTTTCGGGGCCTCCGAGTCGGCGGCTGCCTCCACGTCACCGCGGAGACCGCCAATCTGGTGCTGGCGCTCGCCGCCGGTGGCGCCGAGGTAGCGCTGTGCGCCAGCAATCCACTCTCAACCCAGGACTCCGTGGCCGCCCGCCTGGTGACTCAGGGGATCTCAGTTTTCGCGAGGCGAGGCGAGGATCGCGAAGTCTACTACGCGCACCTGGAAGCCGTCCTGGCCACCCGGCCCCAAATCACGATGGACGACGGCGCCGACCTGGTGGGCTTGCTCCATCAACGGGAACCTGCCGCCTCAACCCACGTGCTGGGCAGCACCGAGGAAACGACCACCGGGGTGATCCGGCTGCGCTCCATGGCCAAAGCTGGCGTCCTGCGATTCCCGGTGATCGCAGTTAACGAGGCCCTGACCAAGCATCTCTTTGACAATCGCTACGGAACTGGCCAGTCCACCATTGACGGACTGGTTCGCGCCACCAACATTCTGCTCGCCGGGCGCACCTTCGTGGTCTGCGGCTACGGCTGGTGCGGCCGCGGGTTGGCCGCCCGGGCCCGCGGCATGGGCGCCCAGGTGATCGTCACCGAGGTGGATCCGACCCGCGCTCTGGAGGCCGTCATGGAGGGCTTCCAGGTGATGACACTGCTCGAGGCCGCTCCCCGAGCCGATGTGGTTATAACCGTGACCGGGGACCGCAATGTGGTGGACCGGCAGCACTTCGGGGCGCTCAAGGACGGCTGCATCGTCGCTAACAGCGGCCACTTCAACTCGGAGATCAACCTGGCGGCGCTGGACGAGCTGACGACCGAGGTTTCAGAGGCCCGACCGTTGGTGGCGGAGCACGCCCTGGCCAATGGTCGCCGCGTCTACCTGCTGGCGGAAGGACGCTTGCTCAACCTCTCGGCAGCGGAGGGACACCCGGCGTCTGTGATGGACATGTCCTTTGCCAACCAGGCCCTGGCGGCCGCCTATCTGGCGGGGCACGCCGGAAAGCTCGCACCGGACGTCCACGACGTACCGTTGGAGATCGACCAAGAGGTGGCCCGGCTGAAGTTGGCCGCTCTTGGGGTCGAGATCGATGTCCTGACTGACGAGCAGCAGAAATACCTCTCCTCCTGGGAGCAAGGCACCGACTGAGGCTGTTCCGGGACCGGGCTCCCGGTTGGCTAAGATGACCGCGGCCCTCGGACAGGAGAAGGTCCGCTCCAACAAGTGGATGGCTTCCGGTGAGGGTGAGAGGAGAGACCCGTGAAACACCGACCCAATCGACGACTGTTCACCTCGGAATCGGTCACCGAGGGTCATCCCGACAAGCTCGCTGACCAGATCTCCGACGCGATCCTGGACGCGATCCTGGCTCAGGACCCGCTGGCTCGGGTGGCCTGTGAGACTGCCCTCACTACGGGCACCGCCATCCTCTTGGGTGAGATCTCAACTGACTGTTACGTAGACATGCCCAAGGTGGTCCGGCAGACGATCCGGGATGTTGGCTACGTGCGCGCCAAGTACGGATTCGACTACGAGACATGCGGGGTGCTGGTTTGCATCGAGGGCCAGTCCCCCGACATCGCCCAGGGGGTGGACACCGGTGGTGCCGGCGACCAGGGGATGATGTTCGGCTTCGCTTGTGACGAAACCCCCGAGTTGATGCCCGCGCCCATCCAGTACGCGCACGGGGTCAGCCGGCGGCTGGCCGAGATGCGAAAGAACGGCACTCTCAAGTGGGCCCGGCCCGATGGCAAGAGCCAGGTCACAGTCGAGTACGACGAGGCCGGAATCCCGATCCACGTAGACACCGTGGTGGTGAGTGCCCAGCACTCCGAGGAGGCCAGCCACGAGGAGATCGAGGCTGGGGTCCGCGAGCATGTGATCCGGCCGTCGTTACCGGGGCACTTGTTCGACGACCAGACCCGCGTCCTGGTGAATCCCACCGGACGGTTTGTGATCGGTGGACCCCAGGGTGACGCGGGGCTGACCGGCCGGAAGATCATCGTGGACTCGTACGGCGGCCTGGGCCGTCACGGGGGAGGAGCCTTCTCGGGGAAGGACCCGACCAAGGTCGACCGATCGGCGGCCTACGGAGCCCGGTACGTGGCCAAGCATCTGGTGGCCGCCGGGCTGGCCAGGCGGGCGGAGGTTCAACTGGCCTACGCGATTGGGGTGGCCAAGCCGGTCTCGGTAGGGGTTGACACCTTCGGGACCGAGGCAATTCCCAAAAGCCAGATCGAGGCGCTGATCGACGAGTACTTCGATCTCTCTCCGTCGGGGATCATCAAGGAGCTGTCGCTTCGGCGGCCGATCTACCGCCAGGTGGCCGCCTACGGACACTTCGGTCGCTCCGACCTAGACCTGCCTTGGGAGCGCACTCCCTACCGCAATGACCTGGCGCGCGACGCGGGCCTCGAGCCCCAGCTCACCGTCGGCGCCGGGACGGCCAGCTGACCCAGCCGGGAGATCCCGGGGAGGGAGTCCTGGCGGCTCCCCCGGAATTGGTCGCCGTGGTGCTCGCCGGAGGTTCCGGGACCAGGCTCTGGCCTCGCTCCCGCTCCCGAGAACCGAAGCACCTCGGTCCCCTGGCGCCCGATGGTCGATCCTTGTTGCGCCACGCCTACGACCGGGCGGCCCGCTTGGGAGGGGCCGTGCTGGTGGTCACCGCCGTCCAGCAGGCGGCCCTGGTGCTGGCCGAGATCCCCGAGTTGGAACCGGAGCGGCTCTTGCTGGAGCCTGAGCCTCGTGGAACTGGCCCGGCGTTGGCCTGGGCCGCTCTGGCGGCCCTCCGGCTCCACCCACAGGCGGTCATGGTGTCGCTCCACGCCGATCACTACATGCCGGATGAGACAGCCACCGCCAAGGCGCTGCTCTCGGCCGCGGCCTGGGCGCGCCGCTTCGAGGTGCTCATCTCGATCGGGATCGAACCGGCCTGGGCCGCGTCCGGCTTCGGCTACGTGGAGGTTGGCGCCGAGCTGCCCCCTCCCGCCGACCTGGAACTGGCGCTCCCCCTCTTTCATGCCTTGAGCTTCGTCGAGAAGCCAGACCCCGCGCGCGCCCAGGAGATGGTCGCCAGCGGCCGCTACTTCTGGAATACCGGCCTCTTCGCCTGGCGGGCTGAGCTGTTCTTGGAGGAGCTGGGGACTCACGCTCCGGCGGTACTGGCAGCAGCGCGGTCGGCGTTCGCGGGGCAGGAGCTGGGAAGTGCCACTTTCGCCGCAGACTGGGCCACGGTTCCGATCGGGGTAGTGGATCGCCTGGTCTTGGAGCCGAGCTCGAGAGTGGCGGTTCTCCCGACCCACTTGCCATGGAGTGATCTGGGGACATTCCTCGACCTCTATCGCACCGCCCTCGCCGCCGGCGAGGGAGACGGCAATCTGAACGTGGTGCGGGGCGACGCCCTGGTGCTGGAGAGTCGGGGCAGCTACGTCGATGCTGCCGGCAAGCGCCTGGTGGTGGTGGTGGGTGGGCAGGAGTTGGCGGTGATCGACACCGGGGATGCCCTGCTGGTCTGTCCCTTAGCTCAGGTTCAGGACGTCACCAGGGTCGTCGCAGAGATCCAGCGCCGCGGTCGAACGGAGCTTCTCTAGCGGTCGCTGGGCGGCTCGCCGGACTACCCATACAATTGCGGTGATCGGCGTCCTATGCTGCCCCAGGGAGATCAAAGCTGACACAAGCCAAGATCAGTTTCGGCACCGACGGCTGGCGAGCGGTGGTGGCCGATGACTTCACCTACGCCAACGTGCGCGCGGTGACCCAGGCGGTGGCCCAATACCTCGCCTCAGCTCCGGCGGAGGGCCAAGTGGTGGTTGGGCACGACACCCGCTTCTCCGCCGAGCTCTTCGCCCAGGAGGTGGCGCGGGTGCTCGCCGCGAACTCTCGCCAGGTGCTGCTCAGCGACCGACCCAGTCCCACTCAGGTCTCGGCTTGGCTGGTGGTGGAGCGCCAAGCGCTGGGGGGCGTGGTGGTGACCGCCAGCCACAACCCGCCCGAGTTCAACGGGATCAAGTACAAGCCCGACTACGGGGGCTCCGCCCCACCCGCGGTGACCTCCCGGCTGGAGGCGGAACTCGCCCAGGTGCTGGCCGACGACTCCGTCCGCACCATGGCCTTCGAGGAGGCACTCTCGCAGGGGTTGGTCGAGATGGTGGATCCCCGCCCCTCATATCGGGCCCAGATCGCCCGATTGGTCGAGCTGAGTCAGATCAAGCAGGCTGGGCTGCACATCCTGCACGACCCGATGTACGGCTCCGGTTCCGGCTACGTCTCCGACCTGGTCTTGGGGGGTACCACCCGAGTGACCGAACTGCATTCGGAACGCAACCCCGGATTCGGGGGCCTGCACCCGGAGCCGATCCCACCCAACACCGACGAGGCCGCCCAGGTCCTCCGAGGCGGTGGCTTCGATCTGGGGATCATCAACGACGGCGACGCGGACCGGGTCGGGATCTTCGATGAGACCGGGAGCTTCATCGACCAGTTGGAGGTTGCCACCCTGCTGCTCTGGCACCTCTGTGAGAACCGCCAACTGAAGGGGCCGGTGGTGCGCTCGTTGACCATGACCCGCCGGCTCGACATCCTGGGTGAGAAGTACGGTTGCTCGGTGGAGGAGCTGCCGGTCGGTTTCAAATATCTGGGGACCAGAATGCGGGAGCTGGACGGTCTCTTCGCCGCTGAGGAGTCCGGAGGTTTCGCCTTCCGAGGCCACATTCCAGAGCGGGACGGAATCCTGAGCGGGCTCTTCTTTGCCGAGATGATCGTGATGACCGGACAGCCGCTCAGCGAGATCCGTCGCCAGGTGGCCCAGCTGGTCGGACCCCACGCCTATTCTCGGCGCGATCACCAGTTCTCGCGCGAGAGCTACTTCGCAGCGCGGGAGAAGCTGATCCATCGGATGAGCTCGACGCCGCCGCAGTCGGTGGGGGAAGCGGTCGTCACCGCCACCAGGAGCGACGACGGCTACAAGTACTGGATGGGAAAGGACTCCTGGGTCCTGGTCAGGATGTCGGGCACCGAGCCGCTGATGCGGGTGTACTGCGAATCCGCCACCCCCGAGCGGGTCCAGCGGCTGCTCAACGACTTCGAGAGCGAACTGGGTGTGGTCGGGGATCACGCGGAGCCCGGTGGCTGACCCAGCCGCCGGCAATCAGCCCGAGCGGCGCGTCGAGAAACCGTGGGGATACGAAATCTGGTACGCGGTCACGGATCGATATGCGGGGAAGATCCTCCATATCGGCGCCGGCCACCAGCTGAGCCTGCAGTACCACGAGCGCAAGGATGAGACCATCTACTTGCTGTCCGGCGCGCTTGAGCTGGAACTCGACGACGACGCGGGACAGCTCCAGACCATCCGGCTTGCTCCCGGCCAGTGCCAGCGGATAACGGTACGCCGGCGACACCGGATGCGAGCCCTAGAGGACGCGGACGTCTGTGAGGTATCGACTCCGGAACTGGACGATGTGGTCCGGCTGGAGGACCGGTATGGCCGCGTCGGTCTCCCCGGCGGCTGACCACCGGAGGGTCCACTGCCGGGCCGAAATCGGGGCCCGAACAGGGAGTGACGGCCAGCCTCGAGCTCAGGTTTTCCCCCACTATCCACAGGTGAACGTGGAAAACCTCGAAGCGGAGCCTAAGCCCTGATCTGGCGCCCCGGGGGGGCGGCCGCCCTGCGACAGGACGCCGAGACCGGCCTCGGGGTGGACGCGGTCGACCAACGGGCTGAGCTCCACCTCTCTCCACCTCGGATCGTGCCCTTCTCCCTCATGGT
This sequence comes from Candidatus Dormibacteria bacterium, assembly GCA_050734135.1. Lineage (GTDB taxonomy): Bacteria > Chloroflexota > Dormibacteria > Aeolococcales > Bog-877 > Bog-877. The sequence continues at coordinate 158,297 of JBOHUG010000070.1, read as the reverse complement.
GGCCGCGGTCTGTGGCCTCTCCGGGCTCGGGGTGCTACCGCTTTTCGCGGCGATCCTGCTTGATCTGGGGGCGGTGCTCTGCTACCTACTGGCACTGCGCGCCGCCCTGCCTCGCTGGCCGGAACTCCGCTGGTCCCGACTTCAACTCCTGAGCGGAATGCGGCCAGCCTTGCTGCCGTTGGCGGGGTTCGTCTCCGCCTCGGTGGCCCTGGCGGAGCAGCCGGGGCTTCCCGGTGAGGTGGTGCTACCGCTGGGGGTTCTAATGCTCCTGACCGTGGGCCCCTGGCTGGAGGTGGGGGAGGAGAGTCGTTCCGCCTCGCGCTGGGGGCCTACTGCCCTGGCGCTTCTGGCTCTGGCTGTCCCGCTGCCGATCTTAATTCTCGCCATGAGCCCCTCGGTCCCGGCTCCCGCGCGGGCGGTTGCGGTGGCCGCTGTGGTGCTGATCCCGACCTGGCAGCTGGTCAGCCTCACCCAGCGCAACTCGTCGCAGGCCTGGGCCAGGGCCGCGGTGGTGGCCGTCTTGCTGGGACTGGCGGCCGGACTCTCGGTAATCCTCCGGGTGCCGGTCCCCTTGCTCCCGGTCGCATTGCTGATGGGCTGGTACGGCCTCTCCGGGGTGGTCAGCCAACCTCGGGGGCGCTCCATCGGAGCGTTCGCTGTCTTCGTGGTTTTGGCGGCAGTGTTGCTAGCGGTCGCCAACCCGGTCTAACTGGGGCGCCGTCCGCTTCGCAAAGGCTGTACCGTGGGTTGCCTATGGGAACAGTCTCTTTGGGTCGGTGGTGGGACGCGGACGGCTTGCCGCCGCCCGCTGTGGGTGAGCGGCCCTAGCTCGAAGGCTCCTCGGGGCCAGGCTGGGGCCGCCGGTTGCGATCTCCGCTCCGAATATCCAAGTCGCAAACCAGAGGAGGCCGCCCATGGCCACAACCGTCTCTCAGTCTGAACTGACAATGCGCGCCCTCGCGGGCGGCACCTCCCAGCAGTGGCGGGAGCGCGACCGACGCTCAGTGGCCGGGGTCTGGTCGCGCTACACCGATCTGGTGATCAGTTCGGCGGAAGGCTCGTATCTGATCGACGTCGAGGGCCAGCGCTATCTGGACTTCGCCTGCGGCATCGCGGTGACGAGTCTAGGCCACCGTCATCCCGACGTGACCGAGGCGGTCCATCGTCAGCTCGATCGCTACTGGCACACCAGCATCGTCACCCAGAGTGTGGTCATGACCGAGGCCGCCGAGCGGGTGGCCGCGATCTGCCCCGACCCCCTCGACGTGGTCTTCTTCGCCAACTCGGGGGCCGAGGTGGTCGACGGGGCGCTCAAGCTGGCTCGGCGGTCGACCGGCCGGCAGGGGATCATTGCATTCCGGGGGGCCTTTCACGGGCGCACCTTCGGCGCTCTCAGCGTCACCACCAGCAAGGCCCTCTATCGAGCCGGGTACGGTCCTTTGCTCCCAGGGGTGCAGATCACTCCCTACCCCTACTGCTTCAGAATGTGCGACCACGCTCCCGGCCAACCGTGCCCGATCGCTGCCGGGGAGGAGCTGGAGCGGATCTTCCACCAGGTGTTGCCTGCCGACGAGGTGGCCGCAATCCTGGTGGAGCCGATCCAGGGAGAGGGGGGTTACGTGGTCCCGCCCGCGGGGTTCCTCGCGACCCTGCGACGGATCTGCGACGAGCACGGAATCCTTTTGATCTGCGATGAGATCCAGAGCGGCGTTGCCCGCACCGGCCGCTGGCTGGCGGTGGACCATGAGCAGGTGGTGCCCGACATCGTCACCCTGGCCAAGGCGCTGGGCAGCGGGCTCCCGGTCGGAGCGATCGTGTCCAGCCACAAGCTGATGGACCGCTGGGAGTCGGGCAGCCACGGCAGTACGTTTGGCGGCAATCCGGTCGCGGGGGCGGCGGTGATCGCCACCCTGCAGGTGATCGAGCGGGACCATCTGATGGAGCGCGCGTCAGCGATCGGCGAGTCGGCCAAGCGCCGTATCGAAGGCTGGCAGCGCGCCGGCCACGGACCGGCAGACCTGAGGGGCAAGGGCGCCCTGATCGGTCTGGAGTTCCTCGATCAGTCCGGCAACCCGGATCCCGACCGCGTGACCCGGATCAAACATCTCGCGCTGGATGCGGGCCTGGTGGTGCTCTCCTGCGGGATCGACGACAACGTCATTCGCCTGCTACCGCCGCTCACCGTCAGCGATGCGGAGCTCACCCAGGGCCTCGACATCCTGCAGTCGGCGGTAGAGACCAGCGCGAGCGCTGGATGAGTCGGACCGCCACTCTCGAATCCCGCACCTATGGCCATCTGATCGCTGGGGAGTGGCGCGACTCGAGTAGCGATCAGACCTTCGACTCGGTCAATCCCGCTCGTCGCTCCGAGGTCATTGGTCACTTCGCTCGTGGCAACGCCCACGACATCGATCTCGCGGTCCAGGCTGCGGTCAAAGCCCAGCCAGACTGGGCCGGGACTCCCGTCCCCGCTAGGGCCGAGATCCTGGCGCGGGCCGGCGGGATCCTGGAGGAGCGCAAGGAGGAACTGGCCCAACTCATGACGAGAGAAATGGGCAAGGTGCTCACCGAGGCTCGAGGAGATGTCCAGGAAGGCATCGACATGGCCAAGTACATGGCCGGTCAGGGCCGCAACCCCATCGGCGAGGTGGTGCCGAGCGAGCTCCGCCACAAGCGGGCCTTTGCTGAGCGGGTTCCGATCGGGGTGGTGGGCTGCATCACTCCCTGGAACTTTCCAATGGCCATTCCCTGCTGGAAGTTGATGCCAGCCCTGCTGGCCGGCAATTCCGTCGTCTTCAAGCCAGCCGAGGACACGCCGCTGGTAGCGATCCGGCTGGCGGAGATTCTGGTCGAAGCTGGACTCCCCAGAGGTGTTCTCGGGCTGGTCACCGGATTCGGCGAGGATGCGGGTGCGGCCCTGGTCGAGCATCCAAAGGTGCGAGCCATCTCCTTCACCGGCTCGGTTGCGGTCGGCCAGGAGATCGCCAGCATCTGTGGCCGGCTGGGCAAGCGGGTCTCCCTGGAATTGGGAGGCAAGAATGCCATGCTGGTGAGCGCCGACGCCGATCTGGAACTAGCCCTGGAAGGCGCCGTCTGGGGAGCCTTCGGCACCACCGGCCAGCGTTGCACGGCGACCTCCCGATTGATCGTGCAGGAGAAGGTGCTCAAAGCCTTCACCGATCAGCTGGTCAAGCGGGTCGGCAAGCTGCGGCTGGGGGACGGGCTCGATCCGGCGACCGACGTGGGCCCGGTGATCAACGAAGGGCAGCTGCGGCGAATCCACGGCTACACCGAAGTAGGCCAGCAGGAGTCGGCCCGGCTGCTTACGGGGGGCCACATTGCGACCGACGGCGCGCTCGCGGAGGGCAACTTCTACCAGCCGACGGTTTTTGCCGATGTCAGCGCCGAGATGCGAATCGCTCAGGAGGAGATCTTCGGGCCCACCGCGGTGATCATTCCGGCCGCCGATCTGGAAGAGGCGATCAAGATTGCCAACGGCACCCCCTACGGGCTGTCGGTGGCGATCTACACCAAGGACATCGACAAGGCGCTCCAGGCAGTCGATCGTCTGGAGGCAGGGATCGTCTACGTCAACGCTCCTACCATCGGCGCCGAGATTCAACTTCCCTTCGGGGGGGTGAAGGCGACTGGCAATGGCCACCGGGCCGCAGGTACCACTGCGCTCGACGAATTCACGGAGTGGAAGACGGTATACATCGACTACTCCGGGCGCCTGCAGCGGGCCCAGATCGACACCACTGCCGGCTGAGCTGGCGAAACTGTGCTCGACTTCAGCCTGAGCGGGGAGCAGCGCCAGTTCGAGCTCATGCTCCGCGAGTTCGCGAGTCGCGAGCTGGCCCCCGACCTGCCTCAGCGCGACCGGGATGCCCAACCGGACCCGGAGCTCTTCGCCAAGCTGGCCAGTGTAGGGATCCCCGGCGTGGTCGCGCCCCGGCGCTACGGCGGGGCGGGGCTGGACTGGGTCGCGCTCGGCCTCGCCTGCGAGGAGCTGGAATACGTGGACGCCTCGTGCCGGACGGCTCTCTCGGTCCATGCCGGGCTCTGCATGACCGGCATCTACCAGTGGGGCACTGAGGAGCAGCGCCAGCGCCTGCTGCGGCCGCTGGCCGAGGGCCGGCGCCAGGGCTGCTTCGCGCTCACCGAACCGGACGCCGGAAGCGACGTGAAGGCACTGCGAACCACCGCGACCAAGGAGGGCGACCTCTACCGCCTCCGAGGTCAGAAGGTCTGGATCTCGATGGGAGATTTCGCCGATGTCCTGCTGGTCTTCGCAACCGTTGACCCCGCTGCCGGACCGGCCGGGATCACGGCCTTTGCCTTGGACCGGGCGCTGGCCGGGGAAGGGCTGCAGACACAGCCGATCCACGAGAAGTACGGCCTGCGGGCCTGCGATACCGCGGTGGTGTACCTGGACGATGCCGTGGTGCCCGAGGAAAATCGGATCGGAGCGGAGGGGGATGGCTTCAGGGTGGCGATGAGCTGCCTCGACAGCGGCCGCTACTGCGTCGCCAGCGGCGCCGCCGGCACCATCCGCGCCTGTCTGGACCTGAGCGTCACCTATGCCCGATCCCGGAAGGTGCAGGGCCAGGAGATCGGGCGGCTCCAGTTGGTGCAGCAGATGATCGCCGGGATGCAGCGGGACTACGACATCGGCCGGTTGCTATGGCTTCGCGCTGGCTGGCTCAAAAATCAGGGCCAGCGCAGCTCCCGGGAGTCGGCGCTGGCCAAATGGGTCAACTCGGAGCGGGCCAACCACGCCGCCGACGACGCCCTCCAAGTCCACGGCGCCACCGGGTTCAGCGAGGAGTGCCCTGCGGCGCGATATCTGCGCAACAGTCGGGCCACCATCATTTACGAAGGAACCCGCGAGGTCCAGACCCAGCTGGCCGCTGAGTACGCTCTCGGGTATCGCGAGGACAAGCCTGTCTCGCATCCCTTGCCGGCTTGGCCGGACGAGGGCGAATCGGAGCCGGCGGACACGGGACAAGGGAGCTGACCACCTCCCCTGCGTTGATCGCGCCGCTGCCGGCGGTCCTGGCGGCGGGATGGCAAGAGGGCTCGATCGACCGCCCCCAGGGACGCCTCCGCTACGTGACGGCAGGCGACGGGTTCCCCCTTCTCCTCTGCCACGGCTTCATTGGCTCGGCAGAGAACTTCGAGACCTGGGTGCCTCGGCTGGCCCGACGGCGCCGATTGGTGATCCCCGATCTCCCCGGCTTCGGTAGCTCGGACCCCCTTCCCGGAGTGCACACCAGCCGGGGCCTGGCGGCCGAGGTACTGGTGCTGCTGGACAGTCTGGATCTGGGCCGGTATGAGCTGGGAGGCCTCTGCCTTGGAGCGGCGGTGGCGCTGGAACTGCTGGCGATGGCACCCGCCCGCCCCCGGCGGTTGATTCTCCACACCCCCCTGCTCGATCCCAGCAGCGTCTCCCGGAGCTTTCATCTCCAGGTGCAGCTGGGCACCGCGCCGGGCGTCTTCAATTTGATCTCATTCCTGGGACGCCGGCGGGTGCTGGCGGACTTCTATCGGCGGGTCGCGGTGGAAGGGAAGACGGCGATCGACCAGCGCGCCGCCGACATCAACTTTGCCAATCAGGTGCGCGCCGACCCCAGAGCAGCCCGCGAGTGGCTGCGCGACGGTTTGAGGACCGACTTCCGACCGCTCCTCGAGGGCTGGCGTGGTCCGCTCGAAGTCCTGGCCGCGGCTGACGACCGGCTCCTGGAATTGGAACGGGTGAAGGAGTTCTGCGCCCGGAGACCGCAGACCACGATCTCGGTGATCGACTCCGCCGGCCACGGATGGGACAAGGACTTGATCCGGCGCCAGCTCGACCTGTTGGAGCAGTTCCTCGCCGACGGTGAGTCCCTCACCGAGCCGGCCGTGCCAGTCGATTGAGCGACTCCAAGAGGCTATTCCTGGGGGTGCCGTTGCCACCAGTCGCGGTACGCCAGCTGACCCCGCTGCTCGATCGGTTGGCCGAACTCGACTCGGGGGTCCGCCCAGTGCGCGCAGATGGGCTTCACCTGACGCTTCGATTCTTGGGAACGGTCGACCCTGAGGCAGAGGCGGCGATCCGGGGAATCGCGTCCCAAGTGGCCCGGGAGACTCAGGCGTTCGCCATCTGGATCCAGGGCCGGGGAGTCTTCGTTGAGGGAGAGCGCCCGCGAGTGGTGTGGGCGGATGTGGGCGAGGGCCGGGAAGAGTTAGAGCGGATGGCGGCGGAGATCGACCGGGGCCTGATCAGGTCTGGGTGTCCGGTAGAACGTCGTCCGTTCCAGCCCCACTTCACCCTGGCTCGGGTGGTACGACCCCTCGCCGCTGGGGCAGGATCCGCCTTGGCCGCGTTCTGTGATCAAGGCATCGAAGAGCCGCCCATTCTGACCGAGGTCCAAAGACTTGCCTTGCTGGAGTCGGTGGCGGTGCCGGGTGGCCCGAATCGATACCCTGCCCTCGCCAGCTGGGAGTTGCGGCCGCGGTAGGGCCGGCTCACCACTCGAAGGGTCGCCCATGCCACTGGTGCAGCTCGGGATAGGTCCTCGCCGCCACCAGACCTCTCGCCCGCTGCTCGAAGGCCCTGACTTCCGCGCCATCTAGCAGGGGCCGGAGCTCGCGGCGCAGGCGGCCCAGCCGCTCCGGGCTCTCAAGGAGGTCGGAGACCGCACTGAGCCAGACCTGAGGCACCTGGGTGCCGCCCAGGTCGATCAGCGCCGTGCGGAGCTTAAATTCAGTATGGAAAGTGACCCCGTGATCGATTCCCCGAAGACCGCCCTCCGGGTCCGTCAGAAGATGGGCCTGTTTGCGGTCCGCGTTGTTGATCAGAACGTCGAGGGCCCCCAACCCCCGAAGGCTGACCTCGAGCTGCTTTTGGTCTAGCTCGAAACCTTGAGGGGGGTCTGGGATGAACTCCTGGATCGAACCCTCTCCGAACGGCGCCTCAGCGCGGAGAACTGTGGTGGGAGTGAAGCGCCACCCCAGGGCCCGATCGACGATGCAGGTCGCCACCTCCCGCCGGTGCAGGGTGCCGGCCGGAAAGTCCCAGAGCGGCCGCTCTCCCCGAGCTGGCTTGTAGACCGCAACCACCTCGCCTCCTGGTCCATCCAGGTGAACCAGAAAGACGGCATTGCTCCCCCACGGCATCCGCTCCAGCTTCAGGACCGGCGCCTCCCTGAGCCAACCCGCAAGCTCCTCTTCCGCTGCTAGCTTGGACACTTCCCTGGATCCCATTCGGAGTCCAGCCTACCCGCGCCCAGCTATCCTGGCTCGCCGTAGCCGACCTTGGGTTGCACCCCCCCGACGACCTGCTTCCGTCATGTACCCGGAGGATGGCGCTTGGTCCACTCACTCGAGCATCTGCTGACGACCTTCGGTTACCTGGGCCTCTTCCTGTTGACGGTGGCCCAGTGCACCGGGATCCCGGTCTCCAGCGAGGTGGTGCTCCCGTTCGCGGGCCTGCTGGTGGCCAACGGGACCCTGTCCCTGCCCCTCGTGATAGTGGTCGCGGTGCTCGGCGAGCTGGTGGGGGCGGTCATTGCCTACGCCATCGGGGCTCTCGTGGGCCGACCGGCGGTGCTGGCCGTCGGCCGCCGCTTCCATTTCCGGGAGAGACATCTGGAGGCGGCGGAACGCTGGATCGAACGGCGGGGAGTGCTGGCGGTCGGGGTCGGCCGCTGCGTGCCGATCATTCGCAGCTACACCAGCTTTCCGGCTGGCTTCGGCCACATGCCCCTCAGTCGCTTCATCCCAGCGACTCTGGTTGGGGCCCTGGTGTGGGACAGCGCGCTGGTGGTTGCCGGGATGGAGCTGGGCCGGCACCTATCTGCTATCACGACCGTTCTCCAGCCCGTGGGGTATGTCGCGGCCGTGCTCCTAGCCCTAGCCTTCGTGTATGGCGTATATCGCTGGAACAACCGGGTCACGGAGCCAACCGACCGAACCCCTAGCTGACTCCCACTGGTGTCGAGGTGCAATGAGCGGCACCAGCTTCCGCGCTCACCTCTGTCCGGACCTGCGGCCGGACCAAACCCCTGAGGTCCGGTATCGCGGCGGAACGCCGCGCCGGCCAGCGACATCTTTCGACCCCTAGTGGACCCGCGCGAGCATCCGCACTTTGATGGCGCCGGGATGCCGCAACACGGCCTTTCGGCAATCGTCGTCCCGGCAGTCTTTCACGTCTTCGAAATGAAGACTCAGCACGATAAGACTGGCAACTACGAGATGCGCCCTCGTTTGGTCTGTCCGTGCAGTACTGGCGTCGACGCCTGCCGTGACCGGGCTCTGGTCCGTCACGACCTCGATTCCGCGAGTAGCCTAGAAGTGGTCGGGTTTACTAACCTGGTGCAGTGCTCGAACTGCAGCTCGTGCGCGCCGACCACGCGCCGGCTCTGCTCGTCTTCGAACAGGAGAACCGGTCATACTTCGCCGCTTCGGTGCCGGACCGCGGCGATGCCTACTTTTTCGAGTTCGCCGAGCGGCACCGTGAGCTGCTCGCTTGGCAATCCGACGGGGCGAACTTCTTCCACGTACTGGTGAGGAATGACGGCTCGATCGTGGGCAGGGTCAACCTGGTAGATGTAGTGGACGGCTCGGCGGACCTCGGTTACCGGATCGCCGAACGGGAGGCAGGACGCGGCCTGGCGACCGCAGCAGTGCGGAGGGTCTGTGCGCTGGCGGTTGCCGAGTACGGGTTGCGCGTGCTGCACGCGGCGGCGAGGATCGACAACCTGGGTTCCCGGGCTGTGCTCACTCGCACGGGGTTCGCCCCCGTCGGAGAGGTGGCGCTGAACGGCCGCCCTGGTATCAGGTATCGACGGGAGTTGAGCCCGCTGCACTCGCCCGACGATGACCCATTGCGCGAGCTCTAGCCGGTGCGTTATTACCCAGTGCACAGGGAATGCGGTTGGTGTGCGCAAACCGGGGCCGCAGGCGCGGTCGTCCGGTACTCGAGATCTCGGTACCGCGGTTCGGCAAGATCCGAGCCGACGAGCTGTGCCCGACCGGGCGACGGAGGCCCCCGAGCCAGGAGTCGGTCTCGGAACGTGTGACGAGTTTCTGGCCGAAAGGGTGGCTTGGGGCCACGCGCGTGCCGTGCCAGTGGCTCCCCTCGAGCACAAATCAGCTCGTGGGGCAGCGCACGGTTTAGCTCGCCGTTATCCGGTCAGATGGCAGTCGCATCCTCGCGGCCGTCCGCGGCCGTCCGCGGCCGCCATAACGGTGTCGCGAGTCGGCGCTTCGGTTGTCACGGAAGCCGAACTCATCTCTCTTTTCGGGCGGCAACCCGACGAACCCACGGTTGGTTACATCGACACGATCACTTTCGGGGACGGGGTGGTTCCCGTCCCGCCGAACGGTCAGCCCCATCACTTTGGTAACCACAGGTGTGACCCCAGCCCTTGGTGGGTCGACGCTTTCCGCTTGTCCGCGCGCCGAGACATAGCTGTCGGGGAGGAACTCACCAAGGACTACCGAGCGAGCAGCGGTGAGCCCAGCTTTCGCATGGAGTGTCGGCGCGGGTCAGAGCTGTGTCGCCCTGTGAGTACCGGGAACGATTGGAAGATCCCCGAACTACGCGCCTGCTAAGGGAAGCATCGGGTACCGGCTTTGTTCCGACTTCAAACTCAGGCGGCGAAAGCCCAGAATCGCGCTGGTGCAGGAGGCGGTCGCCGAACGTGAGTTGGTACCTCACCCACCGAGGTCGGCCAGTGGCGAGGCACCTCATCCTTGATCTGGAAACTGGTGCGCCCAGAGGGATTTGAACCCCCGCAAACCCAGATCCGTAGTCTGGTGCTCTATCCGGGCTGAGCTATGGGCGCCAGCGAGAGTTGGATTTTAGTGCCTCGGCGGCAGCGGTCAGTCGGCGACCGCGCTCGCCTGGCGCTGCTCCAGCGCCCGAGTGGCCGCGATCCGGCAGCCCAGCTGGTCGAGCACCGCGTCCAATTCGTCGCGCAGCCCAGGTTCAAAGTTCACCGGATGGTTGTCCAGTTCTCTCAGCAAGGCCGAGAGTTGGAGCGCCTTCTGCTCGATCTTGGCCACCGTCTGCCGGGCGTCCAGCCCCCGCCCCACCGGCGATCCCACCAATTCCACCATGCCACCCTCCATGGAGGGGTCATCCGGCCCCGGGGAAGCGCTGCTGCTAGCGCCAGCAACCCTATTGCTCATGCTATCGCCGCTGACCGCCAGTGTCGAGCAGTGTCGAGGTTGCGCCGGGAAACCCAGCCCGCCCGGCCCTGGATACGCGGGTCTCAGGCTGCGGCCGGCCGGTGACGTCGGGGGCTGGTGACCAGGTGCATCAGCCGGAGCAGCACCATCGCCGCCACGGTGTAAACGACCAAGGCCAGCAGCGCTGCCCAGTAGGTCGTGTGGCCGACCTGGGGCACACCGGGCCGGAAAATACCGGCGAAGGGACTGGCCAAGGCACCACCAACTCGGTCGACCACCGAGACGAAGCCGCCGTGGCTGGTGGCGCCTGCTCGGAAGACAAAGTCAAGTGCCAAAAATGCGTCGACGACCGAGACGCTAAGCAGAATCAGCTCCCCGATCCGGTAGCCGCGCCAGCCGCTCCAACTCTGCGGACGATGGCGACGGCGGTTGGCCGAGTCGGCCTGAATCGTTTCCGCCGCTGGTGTCGGGCTCGGCTGGTAGTCCGGTGGTGCCTGCACTTCCATGCTCACGGCAGTTCCTCCCTGATCCGATAGGCTGCTGTGCCGTCCGCGGCGGGGGCCTACCCTCACCCCTAACAACGGGGTACGAGGGCGTCCGTTTCAGCTGCCACCGCTCCGCTTTGCGCTAGCTGCTTGACTTCGAGTCACCTTCCGACGGAAGCCTCTAGACGGTCGATCGGCGGGAGAATGGCTATACTCGGCGCCGCGCTGCGGCTGCCCCGCAACCGGCTGGCGCGGATGGCGAAATGGTAGACGCGCGGGGCTTAGAACCCCGTGGGGTAACCCGTCCGAGTTCGATCCTCGGTCCGCGCACCGCTACGCTTACCCAGAGCAGGATGAGCCCAATTAAAACTGATGTCGCGGAGCTGCGGGTCGGCGTGGAGCGCCTGCCCGGTTCCCAGGCGAAGCTGACCGTCGAAGCCTCGGCGTCGGAGGTAGATCGAGCCCTGGGTTTGGCGCTGGGTCACCTCGGGCGTCAGTACCGACTCCCTGGCTTCCGGCCCGGCAAGGCGCCCGCCGCGGTGGTGGAACGGGCCGTCGGCTGGGACGCGCTCCGCCAGCACGCCATCGAGGATCTGCTCCCTGAGATCTGGTCTCGGGCCGTCGCCCAAGTCGAGCTGGAGCCGGTCTCAACCCCGGACGTCGGTGAGGTGGTGCTCGAGCGAGGGGAGCCTTTTCGCTTCACCGCGACGGTGGTGCTCCGTCCGGAGGTGGACCTCGGCGACTACCGGAAGATCAAGGTGCCGGTGGCGGTCCCCCAGGTCTCCGACGCTGATGTCGATCGCACCCTGGCGGTGCTGCGCCAGCGCTATGCCCAACTGGAGGATGCCAGCCAACGAGAGGCGGGGCCAACCGATGTAATCACCGCCGAGCTGACAATGCGCCACAACGGCGACCTGGTGGGTACTCCTTCGCAACCGCAGACCCTGGATCTGGAGCAGGGGGATCTGTTGCCGGGGATGGCGGAGCAGCTGGCTGGAGCTCGGGTGGGGGAGTCGGTGGACCTCAGCCTGACCCTGCCCGAGGAGTACGGGCGCGAGGAGCTGCGGGGCGAATTGGTGGTGATCACCGCCGATATCAAGCAGATCCAGGCCAAGGAGCTGCCGGCCCTGGACGACAACCTGGCAGCAATTGCCGGCCATGGCGAGAACCTGGGTGAACTGCGGGAGTATGCTCGGGAACAGCTGTTCGAGGAAGCTCGGCTGGAGAATGAGCAGGCGCAGCAGGTGAAGGCGCTGGAGGAGCTGGTCGCGATCTCCCGCGTGGAGGTGCCCGAGGTCATGATCCAGGCGGAGATTGATCGCCAGATCAAGGACCTGGAACTGCGTCTCTCGGCCTCGGGGATCTCGCTAGAACAGCTGCTGATGTCCGATGGCAAGCAGTTGGAGCAGCTGCGAGGGGAGCGCCGTCAGCCCGCGGTGGAGCGGGTGCAGCTGGAGTTGATCTTGGGGCAGGTGGCCCGGCGCGAGGAGCTTCAGGTCACCGACCAGGAGCTGGACGAGAATTTGGCCCGGATATTCTCTCGAGGTGCGTCCAAAGAGAGTCGCCGGCGCGCCCGGGAACCACTGCGCCGGGAACTGCTGCTGGGCTCGGCCCGGCGCCGGGTAGCGGCGCTGGCCAACGGCGAGTCAGGGGCGGAACCAGCTCGGGGATAGATTCCGAACCCCTGGGTATACTCGCGGTGCCGGCCCGGAAGTGTCGGTCCCGGACATCCCGCGACACGAGGAGGAGATCATGGCCCTCGTTCCGATGGTCATCGAGACAACCAGCCGGGGCGAGCGCGCCTTCGACATCTACTCGCGGCTCCTGAAGGACCGGATCATCTTCGTGGGCACCCCCATTGACGACCAGATCGCCAACTTGGTGATGGCCCAGATGCTGTACCTGGAGAGTGAGGACCCCGAACGGGACATCAACCTCTATATCAATAGCCCGGGGGGCTCGGTCTCGGCCGGCCTGGCGATCTACGACACGATGCAGTACGTCAAGCCTCGGGTGAGTACCTTCTGCATGGGGCTGGCGGCCTCATTCGCCTGCCTGCTGCTGGCGGGGGGCGACAAGGGGCTCCGATTCAGCCTTCCCAACACCCGGATCATGATGCACCAGCCATCCGGTGGTTTCCAGGGACAGGCCTCTGACATCCAGATCCAGGCCCAGGAGATACTCCGGCTGCGGAGGATCCTGGACCAGATCCTGGCTCACCACACCGGCAAGCCGGTGGACCAGATCACCCGCGACTCGGACCGCGACTTCTACATGTCGCCGGACGAGGCCAAGGAATATGGGCTGATCGACCACATCATCACTGGCCATCGGGGGCTGGACCAGGTGGTCGCGCAAGAAGAGATCTCGGAACCCCCGGCACCGGTGCCGGAGCGGGTTGCCGCCGCCGCCATTCCCGGTGCGGAGAAGAGTTCCTCAGCGCGGTAGCCGGGCCCGACCCAGAGGATTAATTTGACTGTTCGAGAGACGCGGAACTCAGGAGCGGGACGGGGCCTCCGCCAGCCACCGCTGCTAGTGCGGAGTCCCGGTCAGCGCTGCGACTTCTGCGGCAGCCTGACCAGCACCGCGGCCGTCGCCCGCGGTCGGCAACCGGCCGGTGTCGTGATCTGTCCCGGCTGCGTGGAGCGGGCGGCGCAGCAGCTGCATCGCCCTGGCGGAGGGGATGCGGCATGACCGAGCGGGAGGATCGGCGGCGCCACACCCGTTGCTCCTTCTGTAACAAGGGCCAGGAGCAGGTGCGCAAACTCATCGCCGGGCCGGGTGTCTACATCTGTGACCAGTGCATCGAGCTGTGCCAGGAGGTGTTGGAGGAGGACTCCCGGGTCACTCCGGTCCGGCGCTCCCGCAGTAATGTGGTGCCGAATCCGCAGGCGATCTGGACCTCGCTCAACCAGTACGTGGTGGGTCAGGATCAGGCCAAGCGGGTGCTCTCAGTCGCCGTCTACAACCATTACAAGCGGATCAACAGTGCCCGCGAGTCCGGCGATGTCGAGCTGCAGAAATCCAACGTCCTGCTGGTGGGCCCGACCGGCTGCGGCAAGACCCTGCTCGCTCAAACCCTGGCCCGGATTCTCGACGTCCCTTTCTCGATTGCCGACGCTACCTCGCTCACCGAGGCGGGCTACGTCGGAGAGGATGTCGAGAACATCCTGCTGCGCCTGATTCAGGCGGCAGATTTTGACATCGCGCGAGCGGAACGGGGAATCATCTACATCGACGAAATCGACAAGATTTCTCGCAAGTCTGACAATCCCTCGATTACCCGGGACGTTTCCGGGGAGGGCGTCCAGCAGGCCCTCCTGAAAATCCTCGAGGGCACGGTGGCGAATGTACCTCCCCAAGGTGGGCGCAAGCACCCCCATCAAGATTTCATTCAAATCAACACCGCTAACATCCTCTTTCTCTGCGGCGGCGCCTTTGACGGCCTGGAGCGAATCATCGACCAGCGGGTTGGGCAGCGCACGATCGGATTCGGAAGCGCCCAGGCGGGTACCCGCACCAAGGAGAACGCGAAGATTCTTCACGAGCTCTCGGCGCAGGACCTGTTGCGTTACGGATTGATCCCCGAATTCGTGGGCCGATTGCCGATCACCGTCACCCTTGACTGCCTGGACGAGGACGACATCACCAGGGTGCTCACGGAACCCAAGAACGCTTTCGTCAAGCAGTACCAGAAGTTTTTCTCGCTCGACGACGTGGAGCTCATCTTCGAGCCGGCGGCGCTTAGCGCGATCGCCCGCAAGGCCCTGGCGTTGGGTACTGGGGCCAGGGGGTTGAAGAGCATCCTGGAGTCGGTCCTGCTCAACAGCATGTTCGATGTGCCGTCGCATCCTGAGATCAAGCGCTGCGTCATCACCGAGCGATCGATCTTGGAGGCGATCGAGCCTGAGCTGTTCCGCGACGAGGAGCCGCAAGCCGCCACAGCCTGACCGTGGGGAGCCCCTGGCGCTCGGTGCTCCGGTTAGACTGGGGAGCCATTCCCGCTGAGTTGCGCAGTGGCGCGCACCGGCATCTTCGAGGATCTGATCAATGCCGATAGCTAGCATCCTGGGATTCCCGCGCATTGGGCGATCCCGGGAGTTGAAACGAGCCCTCGAGGGCTATTGGTCCAGGCGGCTGTCGGAGGAGCAGCTGCTGGCCGAGACCGCCGGCCTCAAAGCCGATCGCTGGCGCCGCCAGCAGGCGGCGGGGATCGAGCACATACCGAGCAATGACTTCTCTCTCTACGACCACGTGCTCGACGCAGCACTGACCGTGGGAGCGGTGCCAGCCCGGTTCAACTGGTCGGGAGGAGTCCCCGACCTCGATCTCATGTTCGGCATGGCCAGGGGCTCGAGAGGGGAGACGGAGGTGGCAGCGCTCGACATGACCAAGTGGTTTGACACCAACTACCACTACTTGGTCCCAGAACTCGCTGAAGGTCAGGAATTCCATCTCGCCTCGCGCAAGCCCATCGCCGAGTTCTTGGAAGCTAAGGCGCTGGGGATCCAGACCCGACCAGTGCTAGTCGGGCCGGTGACCTTTCTCCGGCTCAGCCGCGGGCCGGTGGCTGGTGGCTCAAACCTCCAGTTCCTCGACTCCTTGATACCGGTCTACTGCCAGCTTCTGATCGAGCTCCGGCAGGCTGGTGCGGTCTGGGTTCAGATCGACGAGCCATGCCTCAGCCAGGACCTCCCAGTGGAGGCGCTGGAGGCGCTGGAGCGCGGTTACCAGACCCTCAGCCAGGCGGCGCCGGGACTGAAGCTGCTCTTGGCCTCCTACTTCTCCGGGATGGGCGGCAATCTGGCGACCTCGCTGGCGTTGCCGGTCGATGCGGTGCACTTGGACCTGGTGCGCGGTGCGGCCGACCTGGATCCGGCCTTGGAGTTGATGCGCGAAGACATGGCCCTATCGCTGGGAGTGGTAGATGGGCACAATGTCTGGCGCCTCGATCCCGACCCGGCCCTGGGCCAGATTCGCAAGGCGGTGGCGAAGCTTGGCCCGGATCGGGTGCTGGTGGCACCGTCCTGCTCGCTGCTCCATGTGCCGGTGAGCCTGGAGCCAGAGACCGAGCTCGTCCCGGAACTCCGCTCGTGGCTGGCGTTCGCGGAGGAGAAGCTGGAGGAAGTGAACTGCCTGGCCCGCGCCGATCAGGGGCGGCCAGAGGTCGAGGCTCGGCTGGCAGCCAGCCGGGAGGCGTGCGCCACCCGCCGCCGGTCCCCGCGGGTTACCAATCAGAGCGTGCGGGCCCGGATGGCGCGGGTCACCGCCGATCAGCTCACCCGCCCCGGCGACGGTCCCGCCCGGCGCATGATCTGGCGCCAAGGCGTCTCCTTGCCACCTTTGCCGACCACCACCATCGGCTCTTTCCCGCAGATTCCGGAATTGCGCCAGGCGCGGGCCAAGCTGCGCCGCGGTGAGATCGACCAGGCCGGGTACGACTGCCTGATGGAGGCCGAGATCCGCCGAGTCGTGAAGTTCCAAGAGGAGATCGGTCTCGACGTACTGGTTCATGGGGAGCCGGAGCGCAACGACATGGTCGAGTACTTCGCCGAGCAGCTGGATGGCTACGTGACCACCCGGCACGGGTGGGTACAGTCCTATGGCTCCCGCTGCGCCAAGCCGCCGATCGTGTACGGAGATGTCTCCCGTCCCCACCCCATGACGGTGCGCTGGACGGTATTCGCTCAGAGCCTCACTGGGCGCCCCGTCAAGGGGATGCTGACGGGACCGGTGACCATCTTGCAGTGGTCCTTCGTCCGCGATGACCAAGAGCGCAGCAAGACCTGTGCCCAGATCGCGATGGCGTTGCGGGACGAGGTGGCTGACCTGGAGGCGGCCGGCATCAGCGTGATCCAGATCGACGAGCCGGCCCTCCGCGAGGGATTGCCCCTGCATCGCACCGAGCAGCCCGGCTATTTGCGCTGGTCGGTGGACAGCTTCCGCCTCACCGCTGCCGGGGCTGGGGCCCAAACTCAGATCCACACCCACATGTGCTACTCGGAGTTCGAGGACATCATGGACGCGATCGCCGAGCTGGATGCTGATGTCCTCTTCATCGAGGCGGCCCGCTCCGCCATGTCCTTGCTGCAGGCCTTCGCCGATCACGGCTACACCAACGAGGTGGGACCAGGGGTCTACGACATCCATTCACCGCTGGTGCCATCGGTCGAGGAGATGGCGCTGCGGCTGCGGAAGGCGGTCTCGATGATTCCCGCTGACCGCCTGTGGGCCAATCCCGACTGCGGTCTCAAGACCCGGACTTGGGCGGAGGTCGAACCCTCGCTGCGCAACCTCGTCGGGGCGGCACGGCAGGTTGCAGCCGAGCTGTCCGCGGTCTCTCCGACCAACTCTTAGGCCGGCGCCGGGGAAGACCGGTGGAAGGCGCCTACCGACCCGAGGCGACCGAGCGGCGCTGGCGCAAGCGGTGGGCTGAGATGGGTCTCGGAGCGGCTGATCCCGCTAGTCCCAAGCAGGCTTTCTCGATCGCCATGCCACCGCCCAACATCACCGGATCGCTCCACATGGGCCACGCCTTGAACGCACTGGTGCAGGACGCCCTCTGCCGATTCCACCGGATGAACGGGTACGAGGTGTGCTGGGTGCCCGGCACTGACCACGCCGCGATCGCCACCCAGAACGTGATCGAGCGCCAGCTGGCGGAGGAAGGTACCACCAAAGAGGAGCTGGGGCGTGAGGAGTTCGACCGGCGGGTTGGCGAGTGGTACCGGAACTACCAAGGACAGATCCTGGAGCAACTGCGCCGGATGGGCGCCACGTGCGACTGGGACCGGGAGCGCTTCACCCTGGACGAGCCCTACGTCCGGGTGATTCGAACCGTCTTCGCCGAGCTCTATCGCGATGGTCTGATCTACCGCGGCCCGCGGATCGTCAACTGGTGTCCCCGCTGCCGGTCGGCCATCTCTGACGAAGAGGTTGAGTACCAAGAGCAGCGCGACACTTTCTACTACGTCAGATACTCCCTGGTGGCAGGAGCCGGGTCGCTGACGGTTGCCACTACCCGTCCCGAGACCATCTTGGCCGACGTGGCGGTGGCGGTGGCTCCGGGCGACGCCCGCTTTCTCGATCTGGTGGGCCGGGCGGTCAGGGAGCCCCTAGGTGGGCGGGAAATCCCAGTGATCGAGGATGGAGCGGTTGACCCCCAGGTGGGTACCGGAGTGCTCAAGATCACCCCCGGCCATTCCGCTGAGGACTACGAGATCGGGGAGCGTCACCAGCTGCCCACCCGTACGGTGATTTCACTTGATGGGAGGATCATCTCGCCCGAGTTCCCCGCCCTGGATGGGCAGCCAGTGAGCGCGGCCCGCGAGCTTGCGGCGGAGCGGCTCCGCCAAACCGGGGCGATGGTCCGGGAGGAGCCGCTAGTACACCAGGTCGGCCATTGCGACCGCTGCGGGACCGTCATCGAGCCGCTGATCACCCCGCAGTGGTGGGTGCGAGTGCGTGAACTGGCGGATCCGGCAGGCGAGGCGGTGGCGTCAGGCCGGATCACGATCCATCCCCGGCAGTTCCGGGCGCAGTATCTCGACTGGCTCGCCGGTCTCCGAGACTGGTGCATCAGCCGCCAGCTCTGGCTCGGCCACCGGATCCCAGTCAGCACCTGCGGCAACGGCCATGCCTTCGCCTGGGTCGACGAACCGGCTGCATGTCCGGAGTGCTCAAACGCCGAGCTGACCCCAGACCCGGACGTTCTCGACACCTGGTTCTCGAGCGCCCTATGGCCCTTCGCGGTCCTGGGGTGGCCCGAGCCTAGTCCAGCGTTCGAGAAGTTCTACCCCACCTCGGTGCTCAGCACCGCCCGCGACATCCTGCAGCACTGGGTCGTCCGGATGGTGATGACCGGATTGCGCTTCACGGGCGACGTCCCGTTTCACGACGTCCTATTCCATGCCACGATTCTGGGTCCGGACGGGGCTCGCATGTCGAAGAGCCGTGGCAATGTGGTCGATCCCCTGGATATGGTCGACCGTTACGGGGCTGACGCTCTCCGGGCCTGGGCGGCTAGCGTCGCCATGGGCACCCAGGATGCCCGTTTCGACGAAACCAAGATCGAGGGTTTCGCGAAGTTTGCCAACAAGCTGTGGAACATGAACCGTCTGATCCGCCATTACCAGTCGCCGACACTGGGAGAGGAGGGGAGGATCCCCGAGGTTGCCGAACCCAGCGGGGTGGCGTTCCAGCTCGCTGATCGCTGGATTCTCTCCCGGTTGGCGGGGCTCACCGAGCGCACCACCAAGTCACTCCGTAGCTTTGAGTACGACAGTGCTATTTCCGCGATCTATGAATTCGCGTGGCACGAGGTGGCGGACTGGTATTTGGAGTTGGTCAAGCCTCGTTTGGAAGTCGGTGACGCCGCCGCTCTCTGGGTCACCCGGAGAGTGCTGCTGGAGACCGCCACCCTCCTGCATCCGATCATGCCGTTCCTCACAGATGCCCTGGCGGAGCAGTACGCCGGTACTCCGGAGAGTCTCGACCGGGCTTCCTGGCCGGAGTTCGAGGCGCGCTGGGCCGACCCGGAGGCGGAGTTGGCGATGGCGGCGTGCATGAATCTGGTCTCCTCCATGCGGAAGTGGCTTGACGAGTTGGGAATCGGGGCGGCGAGGCACAGCAGCCGCGTTCCCTTCTCGGTGACCGAAAAGGGTCCGGAGTTGGCGTTCCCAGAGTCCCTTGACTACATCAGCACACTGCTGCCGGTGGACTGGGTCGACGCCTCGGAATCCGAGGGGGCACTCGCTCCCCAGCTGGTGGCCGGCCGGACCACGTTAACGCTGGGGAGAAGCGCGGGAGGAGGTTCCGCCAGGTGGAAGGATTCCGCCCGTACCGAACTCGCCAAGGGCGAGGTTTTCCGTCTCTCGCTGGAACGCAAGCTGGCTGGCCCTTTCGCCGAGAAGGCGCCGCCTGGAGTCGTGGCCCGGGAACGCGCCCGGCTGGAGGAGGTGCGGCAACGGGAAGCACTCCTGCGCCGATTGATCGACAGCTGAGCCGGGCCAGCTGAGTGCTGTCGATAACCGTACTGCCTCTCCTCGCGCTGCTCTTTCCGGCTGCCGCCACCCTGGTCTGTTCGGCGCTGGGGCGTCCCTGGCCCCGGCGACCCGGATTCTGGGCCGGCTGGGTCTTACGGGTAGGGTTGGTCGCAGCCTTGGCCGACGCCGTGGTGCTTCTCCTCTGGCTGCAGCCCGGCGGCACGTTGCAGTCGACCCTGTGGCAGCTGGGGCCTCGGCTGCCGGTGACCCTGACCGCAGATTCAGGTGGGGCGGTGCTGTCGATCATGGTGCTGGGGGCGGCCTTGGTAGTGAGCTTTGCCTCTCGCGAGCGGCGCCCTCTGGCATCCGCCGCGCTCGGGTTGGCGGTGGTAGGCGCAGTCGGCGCCGCCCTCGCCGGAGACCTGCTGAGTCTGTACATCGGACTGCAGCTGTCCGCCTTGGGGGGGATCGGCTCCAGCTACGCTCGGCAGCCGCGGGCCGCCAGTTCCCGGATCGTCTGGGCGGCGGTCGCCGACCAGATCATCGGGCTGGTATGGCTGGGAGCGATGGTCACCCTGCTGCACCAAAGCTCCACTCTCCAGCTGAGCGCGATCCCCACCGGCAGCGTCAGCCCCGCGTTGGCGGGCATTCTTCTGCTCCCGGCGGTCGTTCGGCTTGCAGCGTGCGGACTCATCGCCGGCTCCGCCACTCCCGGCCGACCGGGGTCAATCGGCAGGTCCCTCGACGTGGCGGACTGGGTGACGGTCGTTGCTGTACCGACGGCGTTGCTGCTGTTCCTCAGGGTGCGGGCGCTTTCGGGCGGCACCTGGCCTGAGCCCTGGTTCGGCACTTCTCTGGACCTGTTCGCCCTGCTACTGGGCGTCGTCGCGGTGAGCAGTCTCCTCATCTCGAACAATCGGCAGTCCGCGCTCCGTTCGCTGCTACTGGTGCTGGGCGCTCTGGTGGTCGTGGGATTTGGCCAGAACACACCTGGCGGCACACTGCTGGGCCTGAGTGCCGGTCTCGCATTGGAGTTCTCCGCTGCCTTTCTGCCCCGGGCCCTGCTGGGCAACCTTCGTGGACGCCGGCCGCCCCGGGCGGTGGTTGGTCAGGCCAACGCCGGGGTCGGGCTGATCGTCGGCAGGGCGGTAGTGCTGCTGTCTTGCGCCCTCGGGTTTGGCCTCGCTCTGGTGGGTCTTGACCTGGCCCTGGTTGCTGGACTCGAGCTGGGGATCGCCCCGGCCCTGGCCTACCTCTGCGCGGTGGCCGGTTTGGTGCTCACGGTCCCTCGCCTCCAACAGGCTGCCACCTCGCCCACCAGCTGGGCATGGCCCCTCTGGGTCCCCGCCATTCTGATGGGGTCGGCGGCGCTCCTACCCGGCTGGGTGGTGACGGTAGCCGCCCCGGCGCTGGCAGGTCCGGGGACTGCCACCTCCGGCCTGATTTCGGCCCCCGATGCATTGGTCGTCTTGGCGCCGGGATTGCTCTGGCCCGGGGGGTATCTGATCCTCCTGGTTGTGGTGGTGGGTGGGGGATGGTGGGCCCTCCGGATGGCGGCTGGATCGGGACCGACTGAACCAGTGCCGCTCGTCGGAAGCGCCCCCCCTTGGCTGGTCCTTCGTGGGCGGCTGGGGGCGCTGGTCGACAGCGGAGTTGTGGCGCCGTCCTGGACCAGGGAAGTGCGCGGCTGGTATTCGATCCTTGTCAATTTGGCAGATCGTGAGGTGGCTGAGCGACCGGTCTGGCTCTGGTTGGCCGCCGCCGCGGCCGCCGCCTGGCTCTTGGCCGAGGTGGTCAAGCTGTGAACTGGGCCGGAGTGCTCGCTGGGGGAGGCTTCGCGGCCGGGGCCATCGCTCTCTTCTCGGTTGGTCCGAACGGCATGGCTCTGAGCGCCCTGGCCCTCGGGCTGGGAGCGGGAGGGGTCGCTTCCATGTCCACCGGGCCGACCGGTTTTGCCTGCCTGGCTGGGATCGGAGCCGTCGCCGCCCTGCTTCTTTACCTCAATGCCAGCTTGCCGTGGCTCGACCCCTCACGCTCACTGCTGGGGGCGGGCGCGTTAGTGGACCGACCGCGAGTCTTTGGCATTCGCAGCCTGCGAGCCATCCTGGGGGCAGTCGGTCTCTTCACCGCCCGGTTGCTCTCGGGTCACCTGGCGGCCGGCACGGTGGCGACTCAGGGGCCGGGATTCGCCTGTCTCTTCGTCCTAGAGGTGGGGTTGATCAGAATCGGCACCGGACGGGGCCCGGCGGAGATGGGACTCGGCGGCCTCTGCGCCGGGATGGGTGCCGCTGCTTTTCTCCTTCTCAGCGCTCCAGGGTCGTCGCTAGCGGTGGCGGCGCTGGCCGCCGGCATTCCCGCACTGGCGCTGGTCGCGCTCGGCAGAGCGACCCCTTGGGAAACCTCGCCTTGAGCGCGTGGTTACTGCCCGCGTTAGGCGGTGGGATCGCGATGGCGCTGGTATCCACGGTGGTCAGCGGCCGCTTCCGGCTGCTGCCGCCGCTTCTGCTGCTTCTGACCGCGGCCGGGATCTCGATCGCCCTGGTCGCCTCGCTGGCAACCCACCGCCCCAGCCCACACCTGATCGAGCGCGGACTTGGAGATCTGAGCCTGGCCCGGCTACCCCTCGGCGTGTTGGTGGGGGGCTGGGCGGCCCTGGCGCTGGAGCTCGGCGTCGTCCACCGACCGCAGTTGCCGGGGAGCACGATCGCTGCCTCCTTGGTGATAGGGGTGGCCTCGGCGGCCGCGCTGATGGCCACCGGGGTGGTCCCCTTGGCGTTGCTGCTGGCGTTTTCATGCACGTTCCTCTGGGCGCGCTGGCAGCGTCTCGCCGGCCCTCAGCTTCCGATCCGCAGCCTGGGTCGACAGGGGGCGCTCCTGTTGTGCGCCTTGCTGGCGGGCGCGGCAGTCCTGCCGTCCCAAAAGATTGGAGCCGCTCCCGCCGCCCTGGCCGGGATGCTGCTGGTGGGCGGCTTGGGGGGAGTGATCGGGTTGTTGCCCCTCTCCAGCTGGGTCGGCGCGGTCTCGCGAGTGAACCCCGCCGAAGCCGCCATTTGGCGTATTTGGTTAGTACCCGTCGGGGTCGTCGCGATGGCTCGGGTGCTGATTGCTGGCCCGACCCCCCTCACCCAGGTGATGCAGCTCCTCCTGGTCGCCCTGGGCCTGGCTACCGCCATCTTCTGGGGTTGTGCAGGCTACCGCGCCGACCCCGGTACTAGGTACTGGCGAGTTCTGCAGGCCGACGTGGGCTTCATGTGCGTAGGCATCGGGAGCGGGGACGCCCAAGGGCTGGCCGCGGCTTTGATTCTGATCATGGTCCACTGGCTGGCGGGAGCCGCCCTCAGTGAACCGCGGGGGGCGCGCTCGCACCTCCTGGCCTGGGTGGGGCTTTCCGGCGTACCTCCGTTCGGGGGGTTCACGGGTCGGCTCCTGACGGTGGTGGCAATCACCTATCTCGGCCCGGTCGTGGTCGCGCTACTGCTACTGGCCTTCGGTCTTCAGCTGGTCTCCTGCGGAGCAGGGGTCCGAGAAGCCATCCGGCGGGCAGCGGTCCGTGGTCCCCGAGTTGGTGAGCTTCTCGGACTGACCGCGGCTCTGGGGGCATTGGTCGTGGGACTGTTGGCCGGCCCGATCCTGCACGGCGCCTTCGGAGTCCAGATTTGAACCACCTGCTCTTTGGCTTCGCCTTGTGCGCGGCTCTGGTCATCTATCCTGGCGGCTTGGCGACCGTGGCGGCCGCCCTGGCCGGGGGGGCTGCCCAGCGCTGGCAGCAGCCGAGGAGCAGACCAGGCTGGCTGAACCCGGCCATCGCTAAACCCTGGCCAGCTCTGATCGGGCTGTTGCTGGCCGGACTCGTTCTGGGCCCCATCTCCTGGCCAGACAACGCTGTGGCTCCGGTAGGCATCTCCTGGGCGTCAGGCAGTGATCTCGGAGGCATTGCCATGAGTCTGGGTGGCCTCCTGGCCTTGGAGCTGCTCGGCTCCAGCCAGCCCCGTCGTGCGGGAGTCCTCGCCGTCCTCGGGAGTTGGTCGCTAGGTCTGTTGCTTCTGGCCTCGGCGGTGCACGCCGACAGCTGGGCAGGCGTGTTGGGAGCCGGCGGAGTGGGGGCCGAGGTGGCTCGCTTGGGACTGGCAGGGTTGGCTCTCGGCTCGCTGCCCTGGGTGCTTTGGGGCGCTCCCGGCGGCTTCTCAGCGAAGGGATTGGCGTGGGCGGCGGGTGCTGGGATGGGCCTGCTTCTGGCGCTGCCGCAACTCCAGGCTGCGCCGTTTCCGGTGGCGTTGGGCGCCTGGTGGGCTCTCCTGGTTGCGATTGGACTGACCTGGGTCCTAGTTTCCAGTTGGGGACCAAAGCTGGCCCGGCGACTTGGGCTCACCTTCTCCGCTGCTACACTGGATGTTCCGTGAAGCGCTTGCCGGCCTGGGGAACGACTTCCCCCTTGGACTGGCCCCCGCCACGGGAACTGGAGGCCCTGTGAGGACGTGGTTGAACTAGTCCTGGCCTCCGGCTCGGAGCGCCGCCGCGAACTCCTGGTGAGACTGGGACTCAGGTTCGTGGTGGTCCAGCCGGAGGTCGAGGAGAAGCTGCTGCCCGGTATGTGCGCGGATCTGGCGGTGCAACTGATCGCCCGCAGCAAGGCCCACGCCGGCTTGGAGCTGGTTCCGACCCGGGACGCGTACCTGCTGGCGGCCGACACCATCGTCATGGGACCGACCGGGGCGCTGGGCAAGCCACACACGGTGGCTCGAGCCCGGGAGATGCTTTTGCTGCTTCGCGGGCAGCGGCACGTGGTCCTGACTGGCATCTGCGCTCTCAGTGCGACCTCCAAGAAGGAGGCCACCGGGGTTTCGCGGTCGGCGGTGCGGATGCGCGAATTCAGTGACAGCGAACTGGAGCAGTACATCGCAGGGGGCGAGCCACTGGACCGGGCGGGTTCGTACGCGGTTCAAGGTCTGGGGGGATCCTTGGTGGACGCCATCGCCGGGCGCACCGACACGGTGATCGGCCTCGACTGCCAGATGGCGATGCAGCTGTTGAGTGAGGTCGGCTATCCGGTACCGCTGCCGACGGCGCCCGATCGTCACGTCGCCCTGGGAAAGGCGGCGGCCACCCGTAGGCCTCTCGCCAGCTCGAATCGGGTGGGAGGATCCCGCTGAGCCTGCGGGCTCTCAGTGGGGTGGCGGGGGCAGCCACGATCGGGCTCCTCCTCGGATCACTCATCACCGGCTGCGGATCCAACCGGTTGGGTGGGCTCAAGGTAACTACCGGGGTGGTGGCCAACGCCTCGGGAGCCAGCACGACCACGGTGCCCCAGGGCACCGACGTGAACCTGAAGATCACCATCAGCAACCGGAGCGAGAACAGCGTGGGCGGGGTCACCGTGCGAGTCCCGGTCCCGACCGGGTTCACCTATCTCGACACCGTCAGCACTTCCACCAACGGCAACTCCGAGCGCTCTGCCGACATTGCTCCCAAGAGCAAGCAGGCCACGCTCACCTGGGGTGCCTGGGCGATGGGTCCCCGGGCCTCCTCCGGCAAGTCGCAGGTGATCATCACCGCCGCCCTGCGAGCGACCGGATCACCTGCGAATGTCCAGTTCTCACCGGTCGTGTACGCGACCGGTTTCAACAACGACCTCGCCGGCGTTCCCCTCGGCCTCATCATCTCGCCCGCCCCCTCCCTCAACGTGCAGCTCCGGGCGAGCCCGGCCGCCGTTCCCGCCGGAGAGCGCCTCACCTACCAGGTGGTGGTCACCAACACCGGTAGTGGCCAAGCCCCCGACACCTCGCTGGGAGTAACCCTGCCCGATGACTTCGATTACGTTGGCGCTGCCGGCAGCTCCGGCAATGCCAGCCTGGGCAATGCCACCTTCCCCAACGCCGGCACTGAGATTCCCACCTGGTCCAATATCGACGTGCCCGGGGCCGGCTCTTCGGGACCGGGCATCCTCTCCTTGAGTTTCACGGTCGAGGTCCTCCCGCTGGTGCCGCCGGGGACCTACACCTCGTCGGCCACCTTGGTGGCCAGCACGGGGTCACAGATCGAGAATTACATCCAGCAAAACTACACCGCGCTGGCCCCCGTCCAGGTGACCGCAGCTTGACCTCTCGCTGGAGCTCCCGCCGATCTCGAGCCCAGTTGGCTCTGGTAAACTCGCTGCCCGGATAAGAGGCGCGCCTTGCCTCACTGCGACCAGCCCAGCAGAGGGGCCGCTCGCTTGCCACCTCCATAACTCCGAGGAATTCCTGATGTACGCCATTGTCCAAGTGGGTGGACGCCAGTACCGCGCGGCGGCTGGCGAACGGCTGGTCGTCGATCGCCTGGACGTGGAGCCAGGTGCGCGGGTGCACCTCGCCGATGTCCGGATGCTGATTGCCGAGGAGGGGGATGGCACGGAGACAGAGATCGGTCGGCCACGGGTCCAGGACGTGGCCGTGGCCGCCCGGGCGATCAGCCACTTCCGAGGGCCCAAAATCCTGGTCTTCAAGTACAAGCCCAAGAAACGTTACCGCCGCCACCAAGGCTTCCGTGCGGAGCTGACCGAGCTGCGGATCGAGGAGGTCCGGAGGGGCGCCTACGTGGACAAACCCGCGCCGGGAGTCGCCAAGAAGCGAACTCCAGCACCCGCCAAGGGTCCGGAGTCAGCGAAGGCACCGGCCGCGGTGGCGGAGCCGACGAAGGTGGCTGAAGTACGCGAGAAGGCGCCCGTCCGGCGCAGGGCCCCGGCCGAGGCCAAGGCTCCCGGAGCCGGGAAGGCGGCGAGTGCCGCCTCCGTGAAGGCGGGCGCTACCTCGGCGGTGAGCCCGCCAAAGGCAACCCGGGCGGCCTCCAAGCCCAATGCGAAGAGCCCCGTCCCCGCTAAAGAAAAGAAGGTGACGCGGCCACGCGCTAAGGCGGCAGAGAAACAGGAGCACCCAGATGGCTCATAAGAAAGGCGGCGGCAGCAGCCGCAACGGGCGCGACAGTCAGTCGCAGCGGCTCGGGGTCAAGGTCTACGGCGGGCAGACGGTCGGAGCGGGAGCAATCCTGGTTCGTCAACGTGGGACCCGGATTCTGGCTGGGCCAGGGGTCGGGGTCGGACGTGACCACACCCTCTTCGCCCTACTGCCCGGGGTAGTCGACTACAAGCCCTATCGAACCGATCGGACTCGGGCCTCCATCACCGCTCCTGGAAGCCAGTCCGGCTGAGCCGTCTCGGCTCGCTGCCCTTGGCCGCGAATGTTTTTAGACGAGGTCGAGCTGAGCGTTAACGCCGGTCGGGGGGGTCCTGGTTCCGCCAGTATGCGCAGTGAGAAGTTCGCCCCTCGAGGTGGTCCGGACGGGGGAGATGGTGGGCGGGGCGGAGATGTGGTTGCGCTCGCTGATACCAGCCTCAGCTCTCTGGAGCGCTATCAGCTCTCTCGGACCATTCAGGCTCCCAACGGAGGGGCCGGGGGGCCGTCTCGCCGGCACGGCGCCGACGGGGAAGCGAGCATCCTCGCCGTCCCTCCCGGCACCCTGTCGTGGGACGCCGTGACCGGGCAACTACTGGCGGACCTGGACCACCCCGGCGCGAGGGCGCTGCTGGCCAGAGGCGGCCGCGGCGGCCGGGGCAACACTCACTTCGCCAGCTCGACCCATCAGGCCCCGCGGCGGCGAGAGCTGGGCAACCCCGGTGAGAGTCTAACGATCCGCCTGGAACTGCGGTTGATAGCCGATATCGGGCTGGTCGGTCTTCCCAACGCCGGCAAGTCGACGCTGCTGGCTCAACTCACCGGGGCCCGACCCAAGATCGCCGCCTATCCGTTCACCACTTTGACCCCGAACCTGGGAGTAGCGGACCTAGGGGAGGGCAGAGTCCTGACTCTGGCCGACGTTCCGGGGCTGATCGCCGGTGCTCATGAGGGCGCGGGGTTAGGGCTGGCGTTCCTCAAGCACCTTGCCCGGACTCGGGTCCTGGTGCACCTGCTGGATGCCAGTTTGGGAGAGGAAGTGGCGCTCGAGGCCTACCATCAGGTCTCGGTGGAGATGCGCGAACACAGCCCCGCTCTTAGTGGGAAGCCAACCCTCGTGGTCCTCAACAAGCTTGATCTGTTCGACTCGGCGGAGGGCGCTCGCCTCTTGGCGCGACTGCGAGACCTGCTCCCCCCCGGGATGTCGCCAATGGGGATCTCCGCCAGCACTGGCGCCGGCTGTGAGGAGCTCCTGGCCCGGGCCGGCTCTCTTCTAGTCCCGGTGGCCGGACACGAAGGGGACGCCGGTGACGGTGGCTTCAGACTCTACCGGGGTCCCCGCGGTCTGAGTCGGGCCTTCTCAGTAGAGCGGGTCGGGGACAGTTATCGGGTGACGGGGGAATCACTGGAGCGGCTGGTCGCCGTGACCGACCTCGACGACGATTCCTCGGTGCTGCGACTGCAGCGCCAGCTGACCAGGATTGGCGTCGAGGCCGCCCTGACTGAGGCCGGCGCCGAAGAGGGCGACGAGGTCCAAATCGGGCGGGAGGCCTTCACCTTCTATCCGGACAAGGCTCCGGTCCCGGCCGCTGATGTGGCGTCGGACTGAGCGGGTGCCGGAGGCAGCCAGCGCCGTCATCACCTTCGGAGGAACCTTCGACCCCCCTCACCTGGGCCACCTCGCGGTGATAAAGGAACTCCGGCGGCTGCTCGACCTGCCGCTGGTAGTGGTCCCGACGGGGATTCCCGGCCATCGCGCCGCTCCCGGGGCCAGCCCGATCCAGCGGGCTGAAATGATCGAGGCGGCGGTGCAGGCGCTCAACGATCGCTTGGTCGCAGTCTGCCGCCGGGAGGTGGAATTGCCTCAGCCCACCTTCACTGTCGATACCGTCACGGCGTGGCGCAGGGAACGCCCCGCCCGCTCGTTGGTGCTGGCCATGGGATCTGATGTCGCCGCCGGTCTGCCCCACTGGAAGGAGGTTGGCCGCCTGCTGGGTCAGGTGAAACTGCTGATTTTCGAGAGGCCGAGTGTCGGCGAGCCCGGCTCCGTCGTGCTGGAGGAACTGCGCCGACGCCAACTGCCACTGGTCGGGGCGGAGGTGATCGCCCTGGACGTGCCGCAGGTTGAAGCCACCGGGATCCGGGAGCGGATTGCCGCCGGGATTGATGCGCGCGACCTTATCCCTGGGCCGGTGGCTGACTACATCCAGGCGCACGGACTCTACCGGGCCCAGCCCGAGCTCCCTCTGCCAGCCGGTGCGGGATAATCGCCCGCGGATGACGCCACTTCAGCTCAGTCGGCTCCTTGCTGACGCGGCGCTGTCGCGGCGGGCTCGCTCGGTGGTCCGCATCGACCTCCGGGGCAGAACCACCATCGCCGACTATTTCGTGATTTGCGAAGGGGACACCGATCGCCAGGTGCGCGCCATCGCGGGCGAGATGTCAGATCTGGCGGCGCAGGCTGGGACTCATCCACTGTCACGGGCTGGCCTTGAGGAGGGATCCTGGGCCTGCCTCGATTTTGATTCCGTGATCGCTCACGTCTTCCTGCCTGGGGAGCGCGCCTACTACGATCTGGAGGGGCTGTGGGGCCCGGCGCGCCGGGTGCGACCCCGTCGGGTGGTACCGGCCCCAGCGGGTTCGTGAGCAGCGAGTCGCTGCGACTCGGGTGCTTCATCCCCCAGGGCTGGCGGGCCGAGTTCCCCCCGGCTCTCGGTGCCAGCCAGTGCTGGGAGGCGGCGATCGGGGTCGCGCGGCGAGCCGAACACAGCGGGTACGGAGTCGCCTGGGTCTACGATCACCTGCAGGCGGTCGCGGTCGACCCGCCCAGCCCCGTCTTCGATCCGCTGCTGCTGCTCTCCACGGTCGCTTGGGCGACCTCCGAGATCCGAATCGGCACCATGTGCCTTGCCGTACCGCTGCATCACCCAGGCCGTCTGGCCCAGCAGCTGGCCTGTCTCGACGTGGCGAGCGGGGGCCGGCTCGAGGTCGGGCTGGGAGCGGGCTCGGATGCCGCTGAGGCCCAGGCGTTCGGGATCGCTGTCCCGGGACTGCGGGACCGGATCTTTGCCTGTGGCGAGGCGGCTGAGCTGATGCGCGCTACCTGGAGCCATGAGCACACCAGCTTCGAGGGGCGGTACACGGTGGTCGAGGATGCCATGGTTTACCCCAAACCGGTACAGCGGCCGACTCCCCCGATCTGGATCGCTGGAGGAGGGGAGAAGCTCACCCTCTGGCAGGTGGCGCGCCACGCCGACGGCTGTAGTCTGTTCGGGCCCCCGTCCCGAGTGGCTCGCAAGCTGGAGGTTCTTGCCACCCACTGCCGGGCGGCCGGGAGGAGACCGGAAACCGTGCGGGCGGCGGTGGTGGTGGACTGCCTGGTGGCCGAGACGGAGGCCCAAGCCGACCTTCTGGTCGAACGCTTCAACCGGCACGGTGAGGATCGGGCCAGCTATCGGGCCCGGCGGCTGGTGGGAACTGCCGAGGGTTGCGCCCAGCAGCTCCAGGAGTACGTCGACGTCGGCGTCCGTGAGATCTGCTGCTATTTCCCCGACGCCATCGTCTCCGATGGGTTGGAGCGGTTGGCAGCGTCGGTCCTGGGTCCCAGCCCCGCCCCTCAGTTGCGTCTCGCGGGCGGCAGACGCTCGGCTTACATGTCCTGGCGCCGAGGTGCGGCTGGACTCTCTCGAATCTGAGCGGATAGCATGGTCGGGCACCCTGCCGGTGGCTCTGATCTGGCTGGGCACCACCGAAGAGCAAGGAGAGATCGCATGTATCGGAAGCTGGACGTCCTGGCGGAACGGGGCTTCGTCGTGCTCCGAGACTACGACGGCCCGGCTATCCCGCAACCGGAGTGGGAGAGCCTGGACTACGTCGACTGGAAGAGCGGCGGCGACACCAACTTTGCCCCTCTGGCTTCCGCTAATGGAGATATGGAATGCCATGGCTTTTGGGAGCATGGCAAGCCTGACAAGGGGGGCGTCTGGACCGACAACCGGAAGATCGCTCCGAGTCTGGTCAAGTACGTCGACGCCATCGGCGGGAACTTTGGCCGGGTGCGGGTGATCAAGCTCAATCCGAGCGATGAGGCTCAGGCGGTGAAGCAACTCCACATCGATGACAACAACCGACTCAATCCCGAGGGCAGCGGCTGGGTGGTGCGCGCCTGGCTCGAGTTGGCCGACAGCCCCGGAAGGTCGACTTTCATACTGAGGGAGAAGAAAGACGATCCCGGAACGGAGACCAGGATCGCTCTCCACCCCGGGATGCAGTTGGTTATCGACACCGAGCGGCTGTCTCATGTGGTGCACCATCCCGGTCCGGATCCCCGCTTCTCGCTGATCACGTCCTGGGAGTCCGACGACATCATCGACCACTGGATTCAGAGCCAGCTCCCAGCTGGGGAGGCTGCCGCCGCTCGCTGAGCCAGGCCGGCTAGCGGCGCTTCAGCAACTTTGGGTAGGAGTTGAAGCGCCGTCGCCGCGGCCCTTTGCGGCTGGCCAGTTCCCCCGCCGCGAACGACTTCGGCGTTCTAGCAGATCCCGTCCCAATGGGACCTATACGCACCCGGGCAGTTGACGTCCGAGTTCGCGTAGGCAACCGTGTTGGGCAAATAGAAGTTGGCATTGAGGCCGCTGCCGACCTCGACGACGTCCGCTGGCTTGGCGTACCAAATGTTTGGTTGCGCCGGCAGCACGGCCTCCATGTACGACTGCCAGAGGGGCGCCGCGCCGGTGATTCCCGAGGAGACGGCGGCCAGGGTGTCGTAGTTGGGGTTGCCCACCCAGGTCGAGGTCAATAGGGTTGGTGTCCACCCGAAGACCCAGTTGTCGCCGATGCCGGCCAGATCGCCAACGCCGTAGTCGGAGGTCCCGGTTTTGACTGCCACGATCCGGTTGGGGATGGTCAGTCCGTTGTCAATCCCGAACTCCGGTTGGCGGTTCTGATTACTCTGCAGAATCATGTTCATGATGTAGGCGACGTTAGCCGGGATCACCTGCTGCGAGTTGTCAGCCACGTTGTACTGGTAGACCAACCGTTTGCCGCTCATGATCGTAAGGATTGTGGTCGGCTGGTGCAGCACCCCTCCGCTGGCGAGTACCGATGCACCGGTGGACATGTTGAGCATGGTGATCCCGATCGCCATACCCCCAAGGGTGAGAGCCAGCCCATACGTGTTCTGGGGGTTCAAGAGGCCGCTCACCCCCATCCGTTCCGCCACACTCACCACGTTCTGGAGACCGGTGATGTCCTCGACCTTCACTGCGGGCACGTTGATCGAGTTACCTAGGCAGATCTTCAACTGGCAGATGCCGGTGAAGGTGCCGGAGTAGTTCTTGGGGTCGTAGCCGTCGATATCGATGGGCTCATTAAGGATCGGGGTGGTCATGGTGAATTTGCCCGATGCCAGCGCCGCGGAGTAGGTGAACATCTTGAAAGAGGAGCCGGTGCGTCGGGGCGAAAGGATCATGTTGATCTGCCCCCACTGCCCGCTGGGGTTGGTCGTGCCCACCATCGCCAAGATCTCTCCGTTACGGGGGTCGACCGACTCCAGGTCGGCGTCCCCGATGTTGTAGTCACGCAGTAGCTGCGCATCCTTGGTGGGATTCTGGACATCGGCGATCCCGGCGGCTTGATCGGTGGTGTTCAGCGAGGTGTAGATGGTCCAGCCGCCCGGATTCAGGTAGGCGTCGCCGAACTGGGACTGGAGCTGGCTCTCGGCGAACTGCACAAAGTCAGGCTGGGTGTCGACCTCGCTGTCTTCCCAGGGATAGAACGTGAGTACCTCCTTGAAGGCTGCGTTAGCCTGCTTCTGGGAGATGTCGCTGTTGCGGACCATGGCCGCCAGCACCACGTGCTGCCGGTCCTTGGCCAGGTTGGCCGAGCCCGTAACCCCTTCATAGAGGACGGGGTTGTAGGCCGTCGGGGCATCGGGAATACCCGCCAGCATGCTGGCCTCGGCCAGATCGAGCTGGCTGGCGGGGATGTGGAAATAGAGCTCGGCGGCCTCCTGGATGCCAATCGCCTGATTGCCGTAGTCGATCCGATTGAGATACATCAGCAGGATGGTGTTGGGCGCAAAGACCTTGGAGATCTCATAGCCGAGGAGCAGCTCGCGGATCTTGCGGGTGATCGTCTTCTGAGGCGTCAGGAAGGCGATCTTGGCCAGCTGTTCGGTGATGGTGCTGGCGCCCTGAGTGGCCTTGTGGTGGACGATGTCGTTGATCCCTGACTCCACGATGCGAGGGAGGTCGGCCGAGGCGGTGTCCTGATAGAAGTGGCGGTCCTCCACCGCCACTGTGGCCTGGATCAGGAGCGGGTTGACCAGTTTCAAGTTGATTCCGACGTGGTGCACACCCGGCTCATGGAGGATGGCCAGCAGCGAGCCATCGCTGGCCAGAAGTTCGCTGTCATTGGGAGGCCCCAGGTTGGGTAGCGCGGAGACGCTGGGGAGACCCACCTGGAAGGCTGCCAGGACGATCATCCCGGAGCCGATCCCCACGCACGCCACCAGCACCGCCACCAGCCCACCGGTGGCGATGTTGCGCAGCCAGCGGTGGCGCGCCCAAAAGCCCGGCTGGGAGGGTCGCTGAAGCCCAGAGCGCCGGCGCACGCCGGTCCGACGGGAAGCCCGCTCACGCGGGGTGACTGTAATTTCCTGCATTCAGCTCACGCGGGAGGGGGGCAGTCCCGCCGCCGCCCGATTATGCCAGGCTCCCTATTCGCCGCCCCAGCCCCCAGTTGGCGCCCGGTTCGGTGACGGCTTGGTGGCGGGAATCTCACGACCTTGCAAATACGGTGCAAACCGGGGATGAGTTACGGCTGGGCGGTGTAAGACTCGCCCAGTAAGGTCCATTCCGGGAGAGGTTCCCGAGCCAGATAATTGAGTTCATTGCCGATGTCTGCAGCCGCCATGGCCGTCTCCGCTCCCCAGCGGGCCCAGATCGGATTCCCGCCGGTACCTCAGAGCCCCAAGGAAGCCGGCATCCCGGCGGGGTTCATTCACGACTTGGTGCTGAAGGTCATCTACTACAACGGCGCAATGCTGGGCCGCGATGTCGCCCGTCAGGTCTGCTTGCCGTGGAACATCGTCAGTGATTCCCTCAAGTTCCTGACTGACGAGGGCTACATCGCCACCACCGGCATTCGCGGCACGGTGGGGGGGGCAGAGTTCGCCGATGGTCTGCAGTACGCCATCAATAGAAGTGGCCGGGAGCGGGCCAAGGAGCTGGTGGAGGTCAACCAGTACGCAGGGCCGGCTCCAGTACCGCTGGACGTCTACATTGCGGTGGCCAGGCACCAGGGCCGGAGCAGCAATCCGGTCACCCATCAGATGCTGAGGGCCGCCCTGGACCACCTGGTGCTGCCGCCGAGCGTACTCAACCGGCTGGGACCGGCGTTGGGGGCCCGTCAGTCGATCTTCCTGTACGGGCCCCCAGGTAACGGCAAGAGCAGCATCGCCGAGGCTTGCGCTTCTTTGCTGGGGGATGCCATCTTCGTGCCCCATGCGCTCTACGTGAAGGGTGAGGTGATCCGCGTCTTCGATGCCATGCACCATCGGCCGGTCTCCACCGACCTTCCCTCCCACGACACCCGCTGGGCCCTCTGCGCCCGCCCGGTCGTCCGGGCCGGCGGCGAGCTGACCGGCCGAGAGCTGGAGTTGGCCTACGACCCCCGGATGGGCTTCTTCGAAGCCTCACTGCAGCTGAAGGCCAACGGTGGTCTCTTCCTGGTGGACGACTTCGGTCGCCAGCAGGTGAGCCCCCAGGACCTGCTCAACCGGCTGATCGTGCCGCTGGAGGCCGGGTTCGACTACCTCAACATCGGACGCGCGGGCACGACGGTGATGGTTCCTTTCACCGAGGTGCTCATCCTCTCCACCAACCTCAAGCCCAAGGAGCTGGTGGACGAGGCCTTCTTAAGGCGCATCCGTTACAAGGTGGAAGTCCCCAACCCGACGGTGATCGAATACGGCCGGATTTTCCGGCGGGTCTGCGACTCGATCGGCTTGGAGTACGACCCGGCCGCGGTCAACTACCTCGTCGAGGAACACTACCGCAAGACCGACCGGCCCCTCCACGGCTGTGAACCACGGGACATACTGGATCATCTGGTCCACGCAGCTTCCTACTTCGGCGTCGAACCCCGGCTGACTCCCGAGCTGCTGGACCACGCGGTCTCCGCCTACTTCGCCAATCTGGATGACGACGACCAGCCTCAGAACTGAGTCGGGCTGGCAGGGGACCACTTCTAGCTAACTCCGGCGGGCGCCCCTCCTTCAGCTGATGAGCACTGGCCCTCCAGAATGGGTGGGCGGGTCCGGCCGCAGGTCAGCTGGTCTAGTGCTGCCTGAGCCGCCACTCGGAGGCTAGGATCGCGTAGATCCACTCGTCGGTCCATTTCCCCTTCACCATCTCGTTCTGCAGCAGCCTGGCCTCCTGGCGCATTCCCAACCTCTCCATCAGCCTCGCCGAGGGCAGGTTGCGGCCGTCGCATCGGCCGAACAAGCGGTGCAGCTGGAGCAGCTCAAATCCGATTGGGAACAGTTCTGCGGCCCCTTCCGCGGCCAGCCCGCGCCCCTGAAAGTCGGGATGGAACATGAACCCAATCTCGCCCTGGCGGTGCGCGATGCTGCGCAGGAAGAGGGTCAGGGTTCCCGCCAGACGACCCGAGGCCAGCTCTACCGCCGCCAGGGTGAGCGCCTCGTTCTCGACTTCCCAAGAGGGGAGTGGCAGCGCCAGGTTCAGCCATTGTCGGGCCGCCTCCGGGCTCCGGGGAGCCCAGTACATGTACCGGGCCACGTCGGGAAGCGACTGAATCTCGAGCAACTGCTCGAGGTCCGAGCCCAGGAGCTGGCGGAGCGTCAGCCGTTCGGTCTGGATCGGCAGCGGCAGCTGGGGCACAGCTAGAGAGACTAGCCGGTGGCGGACTCCCAGTCGCCGGCCGGGTGGACCCTCGGGCAGCCAGGCCTACCGGTGGCGCTGGGTGAAGCTGTACCAGTTGCCCGAGTCGTCCCGAATCATCGCTTCCACGCCATACGGCCGCTCCGCCGGCGCCTGGGTGAACTGGACCCCTCGGGCGGCCAGCTGCTCGTGATCACCGCGGCAGTCGGTCGTGGCCATCACCCCCGGACTCAGAGCCCCCTTGGCAACGAGGGCCCGGACCTGCTCAGCGGTCTCCTCGTCGAGCATTGAGTGCGACGGGTCCATCAGCACCAGCTCCTGGCCGGTGCTGCCCGGGGGGCGGACGGTGAGCCAGCGCATCCCGTTCTCCAACTTGATGTCGTTGGTCACTTCGAAACCGAGTTGCTCAGAGTAGAACTGCTTGGCGGCGTCTTGGTCGAGGACCCACACTGAGACGATCGAGATTCCGGTGATCATGACTGCCCTCCTGAGTTGCGGCGCTGACGGGACCGTCAACATAGGTGCATTGGGATCGGTCGCGCTTCTCCGAAATTGCGCCTATCAATCAACCCAGTGGGTGGGCTCACTCGCTGGCGCCGCCGGCAACCCGCTCTCCCACATGAGGACGAAACAGCCGGGAATCGGCGCCGGACCACCTCGCCGAACCGCCTCCCGGCGGTACTCAGACGGCGGCATGCCCTGCAGCCGGGAGAATTGAGTACTGAAGCTTCCCAAGCTGTCGCAACCCACCATGAAGCAGACCTCCGTCACCGTGAGGTTGACACTTCTGAGGAGCTCGGCAGCTCGTTCCATTCGTCTTCGGAGGCGATAGCGCCCCGGAGTCTCGCCGTATCTCCGTCTGAAGGCGCGGATGAACTGGGTGGTGGAGTAGCCGGCTTCCTGTGCCAGCGCTGAGATCCGCAGTCGGCGTTGGTAATCGCGGTCGATCTGATCTCGAGCGCGCCGGAGCTTTTGAAGATGCAACTCAGCGGGAGGGACTGATTCGGTCACTACCGCTGACCGTCCTCCTGACGGTGCCAGACCCAGCCGCGCTTCAAAATCAGTGCTCCTCGGGCAAGGCCATCGAGCGCGGCTAGGGCCTGACCGCTGGCCACGAGGTCCTGCCAGGGGTCTTCACCGCTGGGAACGAGAAGCGCGACGGATTGACCCGATCCGTTCCATAACGCTATGTGGCACGATGGAACCCCGGTACCGCATCGGTTGCGCCCGGACCCGACTCGCACCCGGTACCACGGTTGATCGAGGGGGCGCACCACCCCCAACCAGGTGTGGGCTAGGAGGTCTCCGAGTTCGACTTGCGGCCTGCGCGGAATCTGTGGAGCGAAGGGGATTCGAACCCCTGACCTCTGCCGTGCGAGGGCAGCGCTCTCCCAGCTGAGCTATCGCCCCGAGGGCGACCTAGTATATCGGCGGGCGGTACTGGTCGAACTCGCCGAGCGGTCTCGAAGGGTCAGGCGGCGCGTCTCGCCCATCTGGTCTTTTTCAGCATCTTCTTGTGCTTATGCTTGCGCATCTTCTTGCGCCGTTTCTTGATCACCGATCCCACGAAGAAGAAGACCTCGAAAAAGCCCTGAGGCTGCGGGACGGGGCCACTGTGTGTGAACACAATCAGCCCGTTACCCGGCTAGTCTACTTGCAGGCAATTCAAAGCGTCAATCTGAGTGTGATCCACGGGAGGGTGAATGGAGGTTCTCTGGGCACCGTGGCGGATGGCATACATCGAGCAGGAGAAGCCGTCCGGGGGCGCCGAGGGTTGCCTTTTCTGCGAAGTAGGTGAGCCGGATCGTGGTCGGCAGGATCTCCTGATCCACAGGACGGAGCTGGTGCTCTGCATGCTCAACCGCTACCCCTACAACCCAGGGCATCTGATGGTGGCTCCCCGGCGCCACGGCGGGGAGCTGGTCGAACTTGGTCAGGAGGAGCTGCTGGCGGTGATGGACGAGCTCAAGCTGGCGACCAGGGTGCTCCAGAACGAGCTCCACTGTGAGGGACTCAACGGTGGCTGGAACCAGGGTCGCGCGGCGGGGGCGGGAATCGACGCTCACCTCCACTTCCACCTGGTACCGCGCTGGAATGGGGACACCAACTTCATGCCAATACTGGCGGATGTAAAAGTGGTTCCCGAGCATCTCGAGGCGACCGCTGTCAAAATGAGGGAAGCATTCCGGCTGGAATTGGAGCAGCCATGACTATAAAAGCACCCAGAGTCGATCTCGTCGAAGAGCCTCGAGTCACCCCTCCCGAGGAGTACGCCGCCGGGTGGCCGGCGGTGGGAATCACTTTCAAGCGCGCCTTCGACGAGATGGGAGTGCGGACGACGGCCCGGACACTGCTCAGGCTCAACAAGAAGGACGGGATCGACTGTCCCGGTTGCGCCTGGCCCGACCCCGCCCACCGCAAGACCGCCGAGTTCTGCGAGAACGGGGCCAAGCATGTCGCCGCCGAAGCGACCCTGCTGCGGGTGGAGCCGGAATTCTTCGCCGAGCATTCGCTAACCGAGCTGCGCGAGCGCTCCGACTGGTGGCTGGAGGAGCAGGGGCGCCTGACCGAGCCACTCGTCAAGCGAGCCGGGAGCGACCACTACCAGCCGATCTCCTGGAACGACGCAGTCGGGCTGGTGGCGGACCAGCTCAACGCTCTGGCCTCGCCCAACCAGGCGGTCTTCTACACCTCGGGCCGGACCAGTAACGAGGCCGCCTTCCTCTACGGCACCTTCGCCCGGGCCTACGGCACCAACAACCTCCCGGACTGCTCCAACATGTGCCATGAATCCAGCGGATCGGCGCTCAAGGAAGTGATCGGGATCGGCAAGGGCACGGTCACTCTGGAGGACGTCGAGCGCACCGATCTGATCGTCATCTGCGGCCAGAACCCGGGCACCAATCACCCCCGGATGCTGAACAGCCTTGACAAGGCAAAGCGGCGGGGAACTGTGATCGTGGCGGTGAATCCGCTGCCGGAGGCGGGTTTGCTCCGCTTCCGGAATCCGCAGACCCCGAGGGGCCTGTTGGCCAACGGCACCAAGCTGGCGGATGATTACCTGCCGATCCGCCTGGCTGGCGATCAGGCGCTCTTCCTGGGGGTGGGCAAGTTGCTCCTGGAGGCCGAGGAGCGGGCCCCGGGCACGGTCCTTGATCACAGTTTCATCACCACCTACACCGACGGCTTCGAGGCCTACGCTGCTTCGGTCCGTCAGGCATCCTGGGAGTCGATCGAGGAGGGGAGTGGCCTCAAGCGCGCACAGATCGCTGAGCTGGCCGACCGGATCATGGCCGCCAAGTCGGTAATCATCGCCTGGGCGATGGGGCTGACCCAGCACAAACGGGCGGTGCCGACGATCCGGGAGGTGACCAACGTCCAGCTCCTCCGCGGCAACATCGGTCGCCCGGGCGCGGGGCTCCTGCCGGTTCGGGGCCACAGCAATGTCCAGGGCGACCGAACGATGGGGATCTTCGAGAAGATGCCGGCCGCCTTCCTCGACAAGCTGGCCGCGGAGTTCCACTTCGAGCCTGCCCGCGAGCCCGGCTGGGACTCGGTCGAGGCGGTCGGCGCGATGCGCGATGGTAAGGCGCGGGTCATGATCTCGCTGGGTGGCAACCTGGTGCGGGCGATCTCCGACACCAATGTGGCCGAGAAGGCGATGACTCGACTTGATCTCACCGTCAGCATCGCCACCAAGCTCAACCGATCCCACCTGGTTACCGGGGACGTGGCGCTGATCCTGCCCACCCTGGGCCGCACCGAGCGCGATGTCCAGAAGTCCGGACAGCAGCGGGTAACTGTGGAAGACTCGATGGGTGCGGTGCACGCCACCAAAGGGGTGCTGGCGCCAGCCTCCGAAGAGCTGCGCAGCGAGGTGGCCATCATCTGTGGTCTGGCGCACCGGACCCTGGGGAACAGGGTGCCGATCGATTGGGAGGCGATGGCCAACGATTACCACGTCATCCGCGATCACATCGCCCAGGTGATCCCTGGGTGCGCGGACTACAACGCCAAGATCGCCAACCCGGAGGGCTTCCTGCTGCCGCATCCTCCTCGGGACGAGCGGCGCTTCGAGACCGAGACCAAGAAGGCGCGCTTCAGTGTCAATCAGCTCGAGACGATCCAGGTGCCCGCGGGACGGCTCTTGCTGCAAACGATGCGCTCCCACGACCAGTTCAACACCTCGATTTACTCGAATGAGGACCGGTACCGGGGGATCCATGACAGCCGTCGGGTGGTTTTGGTCAATCCCGAGGACCTGGCTGAACTGGGCCTAGCCGATGGGGAGCATGTCGACGTGTTCAGCGAGTGGAGCGACGAGGTGGAGCGTTGCCTAAGGGACTACCGGTTGGTCGCCTACCCGACCTCCCGCCAGTGCGCGGCCGCTTACTTCCCGGAGGCCAACGTGCTGGTGCCGCTGGGGAGCGTCGCCGAGGTCAGCAACACCCCCACCTCGAAGTCCGTGATCATCCGGCTGGAGCGGCACGTGGCGGACCCGGCGAGCACTCCACCCCCAGCCTAAATCCACCGCCTGGGCTTAGCTCCAGCCGGTGCGCCCGGCGGCCCAGCTGAGTGCCGCTCGCGCCTGTTTGGCCTGGAAGGCGCGGAGGGCGGGCAGGCCAGGCGGCGCAGGCAGCAGTGATCGATGCAGGAAGTAGCCGGCGGTCGCGACCACGAGGGTGGTGAGCGCGTCAGGGTCGGCCTGGCGGGCCCCGGCGTGATGGCTGAGCAACCACTCCGGATCTGGCCCACCCTGCACGGCCACGCTGGGAGCCATGACGAGGGGGTCGAACCAATCGACCCCCTGGCAGGCCCCGGGCCAGTCCAAGAACACGACGGAACCGGATTTGGTCAAGAGCACGTTGTCCGCTCGGAGATCGCCATGCAGCACGGTGTCTCCTGAGACTTCGACCGCCCAACCACCCTCTCTCTCAGCCAGCCGGCTCAGGTTGTGCCCGGCCCAGGAGTCGAGGTCGGCAGGTGGAGCCTTCTCCAGCTGGCGCCAACCGCCGAAGGTATCCTGGTGTTGCTCCACCACTCTCGGCAAGTCCGGCACCGGGCACGGGGTGAGCTCGGATTGGAGCTCTTCGAGAGCACCCAAGACCCGCTCCAGTTCGCTGATCCGCCAGGGGAGACGCGGATGCCTGCCGGCGACGTCCTCAAGGACGACTGCTACCCAGTCGCCGTCATCCAGCACCCCCAGCAAGCGCGGGATATGGGCACTAAGCGGCAGCTGGGTGAGCCGCAACGCCTCTTCTCGATGCATCTTGGGACTTCTTGGGGTTGGGGAGCGCTGCCACCACTTTTACGAAGGCGCGCCGGTCATCAGCCAGCCGGAGGCGGAGCGCGGCCCCTGGCAAGAAGCCGCCTGGCTGGGAGACTGCGTCCACCACCGGGCAGCCCAGAAGTGCCTCCATTTCCGAGCGCAGCGATGCTGGTATCTCGAGCCAATCGATCCGCACCCCGGCGGCGGCAGGAAACGAGCGGTCAGGGCGGTCTCTAGCCACTGCGGCCCGCTCGTCAGGCGGACTTGGCGCTTCCCGGCAGGCGAAGGAGAAGCGCCGCCTGCCCGCCGGTCACGCGACCTCCAGTCTCCCCGCCAGGTAGTCGTCGTAGGCCTGAAGGTCGAGCAGGCCGTGGCCGGAGTACCCGAAGAGAATGACCCGCTCCAGCCCCTCCTCGCGAGCCCGGAGGGCTTCGTCGATGGTGGCTCGGATGGCGTGGGCTGTCTCCGGAGCTGGGATCGGGCCCTGGGTCCGGGCGAACTGGATCGCGGCGTCGAAGACCGCGTTCTGCGGGTAAGCCGTGGCTCGCATCCGGCCCGCCTTCACCAGGTTGGAGATGATCGGCGCATCGCCGTGATACCGGAGCCCGCCGGCGTGGATGGAGGGGGGGATGAAGTCGTGCCCGAGGGTGTACATCGCCAGGAGCGGGGTCATGCCGGCACTGTCGCCGAAGTCGTAATCGAACTTCCCCTCAGTCAGGGTGGGGCAGGAGGCGGGCTCGACCGCCAGCAACTCCACATCCTTGTCCGCCACGAACGGGAGCGCCAGGCCCCCTAAGTTGGAGCCACCTCCGCAGCAGCCGATCACCAGGTCTGGCTTCTCCTCGCCGGCAATTTGAAGCTGCTCTTTGGCTTCCAGGCCAATCACGGTCTGATGCAGCAGCACATGGTTCAGCACAGACCCCAGGGAGTAGTGGGTGTCCTCGCGCGCCACAGCATCGCGCACGGCATCGGTGATGGCGGTCCCCAGCGACCCGGGGTGATCTGGCTGGTCGACTGGCGAGGCTACGACCTGGCCGCCCCACGTTTCCATCATCACTCGCCGGTAGGGCTTCTGCTGGTACGAGGCCCGCACCATGTAGACCTTGCACTCCAGGTCGAATAGCGAGCACGCATGGGTGAGCGCGCTGCCCCACTGGCCAGCTCCGGTCTCGGTAGCGAGCCGCTTGATGCCCTCCTGCTTGTTGTAGAAGGCTTGAGGAACGGCCGTGTTCGGCTTGTGAGATCCAGCCGGGGAGACCGACTCGTCCTTGAAGTAGATCCGGGCCGGCGTGTCGAGCGCCTTCTCCAACCTTTTTGCCCTGATCAGGGGGGTCGGTCGCCAGAGTCGGAGGATGTCCAAGACCTCGCCCGGAATGTCGATGTAGGGATCGGTGGACACCTCTTGGCCGATCAGGGCCATCGGGAAAAGCGGTGCCAGGAGGTCGGGAGTTACCGGCTCCCGTGTGCCCGGATGGAGAGGCGGGGCCAGTGGTTCGGGCAGGCTCGGTACCGCGTTGAACCAGGCTTCGGGGACCCGGTCGGATGACATTGTCCAGCGCATCTGATGCCTCCCTCGCTCAGCGGAGCGTCCCGCCAAATCCGTCGCTGACAGGCAAGCGCCGCGGAGCTCGGAGGGCCAGCTCCGACTCGTGTCCCTACGGGCCGGTAAGCGACCGCGGTCGCTGCATTTCCCTTATTTGGAGCCGTACTCTAACAGGGCTACGGGAACATTTCACCCGCTGCTCCGGGAACCCGGCTGGTCCAGCTTCGGGCTTGGACGCGCGATTCTCCCGCTAAATGCATGAGCACGGCCGCCTTGGCTGCCGGTCCGGTCGGATTCTCGGTCCCGTCGAAAAAACCGAGCAG
Organism: Candidatus Dormibacteria bacterium; assembly: GCA_050734135.1. Classification (GTDB taxonomy): domain Bacteria; phylum Chloroflexota; class Dormibacteria; order Aeolococcales; family Bog-877; genus Bog-877. The sequence goes on along the minus strand of JBOHUG010000070.1, from coordinate 115,688 downwards.
GTCCCGCTCATCTAAGTACTTGAACCCGTGAACTTCGTCGACGACGGTGGCGGCCCCGGTCAGCCTACCCACGACCAGTGAGGCCAGCTCCCAGCACAGGCCCAAGGTGGCGGCTCGGCTGTGGAACGAGAGGTCGCCCGGTGCCGATCGCCTGCGAAGAGGCGGTCCCTCGCCACCGAACCGACTCCTGCGACGACGGCCAGTCCACCATGCGGTGATCGGAAGGAGATCGTGCGGGCTCGGCGAGACAGGCCCCGTACCGCGTTCTCCCACAGCCTCCCTCGATACTCCTCGAGCTGAAAAGGCCTCGCCGACCCAAGGTCCGGCCCGGACGAGCGTAGAGGCTTGCCGCACCGTGAAGCGGTCTCGAGTGGTGGCGATGCGCCGGGGTCAGCCCGGGACGAGGATCGCCAATGTCCCAGCCTGCGTTCCGGCCGAGGTCATCGGTTCTCCCTCGCGGTCCGGCTGCCCAGTCTTGGTCGCACGCGGCCCCCGTCTAGGCCCAGTCCAGGTCGGTTGCGATCGACCAGACGTATCCGTCGGGGTCCTGAAAGGCAGCGCTCCGCATCCCCCACGGCCGGTCCTCCGGCCCGTTGAGCCGGGCTAAGCCCTTGCCGGCCAGCTCGTCGCTGACCCCACCGACATCGTCCACGAAGATTCCGAAGACATGCGGGGGCCTTGGCCGGCCGCGCCGACGGTCGCGGGCGCGATGATGGTCGGCGAGTCACTGGAGACGTTCAGGCGCAGAAACAGGTTATCCGGCCGATACGTGGCGCCGGTCTCGTCCCGGTCGTCGGGTTCTTGGTCCAGGAACCCGCGGTAGTAGGACACGGACCGGTCCAGGTCCTCGACGAACAGAGTGATGGCGTCGATCTTCTTACTCCACTTGGTCATCGGCATCCCCTGTTGATGGCGGTCGGCCTTTGTCTGGAGCCGGCGGCGCGCGAATTCAGGAAATAGTAGACCGATCTCCTGGGGGATAGTCGACCCCCACAGGGCAGGGAACTGCAGCCGCGAACTCCTCCGGACGCAGGAGGCTCACTGCCCGCTACCGGCGATCCCACCAGCGGATGGGTGGCGTCATCGGTGGGTCGAGATCCATCTGCACAAGACAACCAGCTACTTCACCGAAGGGGTCAACCAGTCACCTCGCCGAATGGCTCAGAGGCGTCAGGCACCCGCTGGGCGACGAACACGAACTCCTGACTGGGCCGATCGGGAGCATCTCGGACCTCCACCACCGCGAGGTGGGCCAGCGCCAGCGACTCCGTGATCTGCTCACGGTCGCGGAAACGCAACGTCGAGGCAGAGGTGAGTATTTCGCCAGTGTCCCCGAAGACGAAGGTCGATTGAAACGAGACGAGTTGACCGTTCACTTCGGTCAGCTCCACCCAAGTCTCGATGGGACCCTGTCCGGTAATCTCCGCTCGCCTGTAGGTCTGCCGACGGTTCCAGTCTCGCCAAGCCTCCTTCGCTGGGTTTCTGACTTCGAATACCAGCCGACCACCCGGTCCGAGCGAGGCGCGAGCACGTCGCAACACCGACAGCCACTCCCTGTCGGTCAGGAACACCTGGGCGACGTTCCCCGTCATCGTGGCCAGGTTCACCTGCAACGGAGGAAGTGCTGTCACATCCCCGTGGATCCAGCGGACTCGGTCACCGCCGAGCCTGCTCTGTGCCACTTCGAGAGACGCGGCGGCAGGGTCAAGGCCGGTCACCTCACGCCCCTGGGTCGCGAAGCGACAGGCCCAGGTCCCCGTTCCACAACCAATGTCGAGCAGTGATTGGGCGTCGAACTCGTCAGCGATGGCCGCGTACGCATCGAGGTCGCTGCGGTCTGGGTCCAGCGGATCGTAGAGCTGCACTAGTCGCCGGTCCGCGAAGATTTGATCGGCCACGAACCCGCCCTCAGGCACCGTCTGATCGGACAAGTCGCCGGTCTGCGTCAGAGCTGGCAACTGTGGTGGTCCTGGGTAGACAGTGCTCAACCTTCTTGCTCCCCGCGGGATCTCTGGTGGGGCGGCTCCCCTGGCGGTCCGGCAGGCCGGCCAGGCGGGGCCCGATTCGAGGTTTGACCGTCCGCGGAGACCCAAATTCCAAGCGGTGCGTCGGGCTCAGCACCGACTGTCGAACCTCGAGAGCGGGACGCTGGTCGCCGACTACCAGTCCGGCCTCTACGATGGCGGGTTGAGGCGCGCCTACACTGTCCACGGCACCACAGTATCGGCGCATGTCCCGCGGACGGGCATGATCCGGATCCGCTATCGGTCGGCCGACCGTTGACCCATGGGTGAGTCATGCATAGGCTTGGATTCATGACAAAACTGGAGACGAAGCTTCGGATCGATGGCTGGAACGAGTCTCCGGTCGAGGAGCTCGACGACGGAGGCAAGATCACCCGCGCCTTCGTGCGATTGCGGGACGGCGCCGACGGACTGCGGTCCGGGTCGCAGAGCATGCTCGCTTACTACCGCCCGGACGGAACGAGCGAATACGTGACCTTGATGAACCTGTCCGGCCGACTCGACGGGCGCGAAGGGAACTTCGTGCTCTGCGGCGAGGGATGCTATGACGGTACGACCGCAACTGGGAGTATGGCAGTTGTCCCCGGTTCTGGCACTGGGGGCTTGGCCGGGATCAGCGGCAGCGTCGTCAGCGAGTCCACCCACGCAGACTATCCCTTCATGCCACTGACGCTGACCTACCAGCTCGCATAAGCGCACCGCGCAGGGCGACCGCGAACCCTCTGGGCGCGCTCTCCCTGGTGATCACCGACCGACTCGACGCAACCAGTTCGCCGGCGGGTGGCGCAGATTCCACGACCGGCACCCTGTCGGCCTTGGATCAGGACTTGGACAAGTCCAGTGTCACGCGCCTGCGTGAAGTCCTCGGTCTGACTCACTCCGGCACGGTCCGGCTGCCCGAACGTCTCGCCGCGGCCGGGCTGGTCACCCGGGGGGTCGGCCCAGCGGGCGGACCCGCTCCGTGTGGATCACCGTTCGCGGCCACCGAGCCGCCCGGACCGCGGCCAACCAGCGGGCCTCCTACCTCGACACCCTGCTCGACGGTCTCACCCGGAGCGAGATGCGAACCTTGCACGACCTTGCTAGCCCAACTGATGGGCCAGGTGGTCAGCATCAAGGACGGCGGGGCATGGATCTGCCTTCGCTGCGATCTGCACGCTTGCGGTCGGCGGGAAGGCAGGTGTCCAGCTGAAAAGGCCGCCGCGAAGAAATACGGGCCGGCAGTCGGAGAGGGCTGAGGGGAAGAGCCACGGGCTACGGTCGGTTCTGGTTCATCCTCGATTCCGACTGACCCGAACTAGGCGCGCCGCTGCTTCCACGCCCGCGACGGCATTCGACCCGCCGAGTTTCGTAGTAGCGGCGAAGTGCCTTGAGCGACAGGCGCGACCGCGCCGACGCTGATCTCTTTGATGCTGACATCCTCGTCGTCGGCCGGAGGCCCGACGAGACGACTGTGTGGGCTCCCCAGGGTGAGAGTCAAGCAGTTGATCCCTCCCCGGTGGGCCAGGCCATCGTCGTGGGGTGGGGATGGCGAATGGTGCTGACCGGACGGCGGCCAGAGTATCTGGGTGTGGCAAAAATATCTCCTCACCAGTACGGACGACCACTCGGACGTCCGAGTCCCGACGCGATCCTGGGCGCATCCGCCGACCCGCCCCCTCACCGCACAGTGCAAGAAATGGCCGTCGCCGAAAATTCATGAAATTTACTCTGCCCGGATTGGTGGAGCCGGCGGGAATCGAACCCGCGACCTCTTCCATGCCAAGGAAGCGCGCTCCCGCTGCGCCACGGCCCCACGTGCTCGCGCGATCGCGAGGAACTGAGGCAGGGTATCAAAAGCACGGCACAGCCGAGACTATGGCGACGGCTTGCGAGACAGCTCGGGTCTCCTCCGTGAGCAGTCCCGCTCGGTCCGCGCAACGCTGAAGCCTGGGACTTCAATTCAATCTGGATCACAGGACAGGACCACCTCTGGATCTCTCCCATCCGCTTCGCCCTCTGCTACTTGGAGTCAAGTGCCGCTTTTCCCGGCTGTGGGCCTTGGAGAAAACCTGTAGCTTCAGCCGCTCTCGGTCAGAATTCTCAATCGCCTGCGAGGCTCGTCAGGTGCCGTCCGGCGTGGTGCGGACCGGTCTTTGTCGGGCGTTGCCGGTCTCCGGATCACGTGGGGTACGACCTGAGGGTCCCAGGTCCATCTCCTTGGCCCTCGCGAGTGCCCTGATCCACGTGCTCGCGCTATCGACCGAAGACACCGCCTGGGTCCTGGTTCCCGAAGTTCGCCGGGACACCGGCTGCGATTTCCTCGGCGTGGCCGGCGGAGAGATCGGTGGAGATACGGCCTGACTCTCGCTCCGGTCAGTTCCAGACGCAAACAGCGACCCGGCGAGTGCCGGGCCGCTGGGGGAGGGTGGTCGACGGCCCTGGGTGGGGAGGGAGCCCGGGGCCGCAGGACTCAGACTGAGACCTCGTCCTGGGAGCGGACTGGGACCGAGCTGGGAGCTTCCCCAGAGCCTTGCCGAGGCCGGCTCGGGAGGGCTCCGCCTCAGACAGATCGCAGCTCACCCACAGAAAATTCACAGGATCTGAAAGCACACTCATACTTAGAGATGGATGAGGAGACTCGGATCCTGGTCGTCGACGACGAAACCAACCTGGCCGAGCTGGTGGCAACCGCCCTGCGTTACGCGGGATTCATGACCACCACCGCCGGCAGCGGCGCGGCGGCCCTCACCCAGGTAGCCGAGTTCCGGCCCCACCTGATCATCCTCGACGTGATGCTGCCGGACTTCGACGGGTTCGAGGTCTCTCGGCGCCTCACCGAGGCTGGCAACCATTCCCCGATCCTCTTCCTCACAGCGCGCGACGCGACCGAGGACAAGGTTCGCGGTCTGACGGTGGGGGGCGACGACTACGTCACCAAGCCGTTTAGCCTCGATGAGCTGATCGCCCGAGTGCGGGTGATTCTCCGGCGCGCCGGCCACCAGGCGGAGAGCCACACCCTGCTCACCTTCGCTGACCTGGAGATGGATGAGGACCTCCGCGAAGTCCGCCGCGGAAGTGAGCTGGTGGAGCTCACCGCCACCGAGTACCGGCTCCTCCGCTACCTTCTGATCAATGCCCGGCGGGTACTCACCAGAGCCCAGATCCTGGACCATGTCTGGAAGTACGATTTCGGTGGCGACGCCGGGATTCTCGAAACCTACATCAGCTACCTGCGCAAAAAGGTGGACCGCCAGGACCCGCCCTTGATTCACACCGTCCGGGGGATGGGTTACGTGCTCCGCCTGCCCCGGGCCTAACCATGTCGTTACGCCTCCGGCTACTCCTCGGGCTGGTGGCGCTGGTGGCGATTGGTCTGGGGGTCACCGATGCCGTCACTTACGTTGTGCTGCAGTCGACCCTCAGCACCCAGATCAATTCCGAAGCCCAGAGTTCGGCGGAGGCGGTGGCCAGCTACCTGACCTTCTACGAGCGAACCGGCTATCTCCGGCGGGGTGGTCCGGACATACCCCCGGGCACCTTTGCCGAGTTGGTCAGTCCCAACGGATCAGTGAAGCTGCCGTCCACCTCGGCCGGCTCAACCAGGCTGTCGAAACCCCGCCTGCCCTCGGGATTCGGGTCCGGACCGATCCCCGAGCAGGCATTCATCACAGTACCCGCCAGCCAGGGAGGCGGCGAATACCGGGTCCTGGTCACCGCCACAAATGTGCCGACGGTTAACCTCGTCCTCGGAATTCCGCTCAACGATGTCGACTCCACCCTCAACCAGCTGCGCGCCCTCGAGATCCTGGTCGGGCTGGCGGTGTTGATCGGAATGGGCGGAATGGCCTGGTGGATCGTGCAGCTGGGGTTGCGGCCGCTGGCTCGGATCCGGACCACCGCCAGTGCCATCGCGGGAGGTGATCTCAGTCAACGGATCGAACCTGGGAATCCTGCCACCGAGGTCGGCCAGCTGGCCGCCAGCCTCAACGAGATGCTGAGTCAAATTGAAGGGGCCTTCGCTGCCAGCTCTGCCTCCGAGGCTCGGATGCGGCAATTCATGGCGGATGCCTCGCACGAGTTGCGGACGCCGCTCAGCTCGATCCGCGGCTACGCCGAACTGTTTCGCCATGGTGCCCAGGGCCGCCCGGAGGACCTCGGCAAGGCGATGACCCGGATCGAGGGCGAATCTGCCCGGATGAGCCGGCTGGTCGACGACTTGTTGCTCCTGGCCAGGCTCGACGAGGGCCGCCCGCTGGAGCGAGCTCGAGTCGACGTCTCCCAACTCGTAGTCGACGCGGTGGCGGACGCCGCAGTCGCCGACCGCCGCCACCCGATCCGCGTCGAGACCCCCGAACCGGTGCTGGTGCTGGGGGACGAGGCTCGACTGCGCCAGGTGATCGGCAACCTGCTCCGAAACGCGACCGTCCACACGCCCGTCCGGACGAAGATCGAGGTCACGGTCAGGCGCGCGGAGGGATTCGCGGTTCTCACAGTGGAGGACCACGGGCCGGGAGTACCGCCCGACATCGCAAACCGGATCTTCGAGCGCTTTGTGCGAGCCGATCGGGCGCGGGGGCGGGAGCAGGGCGGATCCGGGCTGGGCTTGGCGATCGTGGCCGCAATCGTCGCGGCCCACCGCGGCACACTCCAGCTCGAGCCGACCGAGGGTGGTGGGGCGACCTTCACCGTGCGCCTTCCGGTCCAGGCGCCGGAACCGCCCCCCGGAGAGCCGACTCCGACCGGCTGAGGATGGGAGAATCGCTGCCAGTGGCAGCTACCGATGACGGACTCTCCTCACCATCCGGGTCCAGCGGTCGGCTGTCCGGACCAGATGCTCCCCGCTGGGGCCCCTTTCTGTCGTTGCGCCAGTGGGGAACGGTCCGGGAGGACTACAGCCCGGACGGCAACGCCTGGGACTACCTTCCCTTCGAGCAGTCGCGCAGCCGCGCCTACCGCTGGGGCGAGGACGGCATTCTCGGCATCTGCGATGACCGCCAGCGCGTCTGCCTGGCGGTGGCGCTCTGGAACGGCGAGGACCCCATTCTCAAGGAGCGTTTTTTTGGGCTCTCCAACGCCCAGGGGAATCACGGTGAAGACGTAAAGGAGTACTGGCACTACCTGGACGCCCTCCCGGACAGCAGCTATCTCCGCGCCATTTACCGCTACCCGATGGTTGCCTTCCCCTACCATGATTTGCTGGAGAGGAACTCCCGGCCCGGGCCTGAATTGGGCCTGCTGGCAATGGGCGCCTTCGATGGCGACCGGTACTGGACGGTGGAGGTCGAGTACGCGCAGCGCACCCCTGGGTTGATCGCGGGTCGGATCACCGTCACCAACGAGAGCCAGCGGTCAGCCCAGCTGCACCTGCTGCCCCAGCTGTGGCTGCGAAACACCTGGGCGTGGCAGGAGCCCCGGGGAACGCCGCCCAGGTTGCAAGCCCGGGGATCTAGCCTGGAGCTGACCGGGCTACCCGAGTTCGCCGGCTACCACCTCCAGGTGGCCGGCGACTTCTCCTGGCTCGTCTGTGACAACGAGACCAATGCCAAGCTTCTCTTCGACGCCAGCAATCCCAGCCCATACCCCAAAGACGCGATCGGGGACGCGGTCTTGAGCGGCGATCCGGCTCGCTGCAACCCCGAGCTCTGGGGTACGAAGGCGGCGGCTCACTTCCTCCTGGAGTTAGAAGCCGGCCGATCGGAAACGGTGCGCTTCATCTGGAGTGGAGATCCGGGTCCCGACCCGAGCGAGGTCGATGAGATCTGCGCGGAGCGTAGGGGCGCTGCTGATCGCTTCTACCAGGGAGTCCTGAGCGGTTCCTCCGCCCAGGACGACCTCCTCATTCAACGCCAGGCCTTTGCTGGGTTGATCTGGACCCAGCAGTACTACGAGTACGATGTGGCCCGCTGGGTGGCCGGCGATCCCGGGCAACCGCCACCTCCCCCGGCGCGTCGGCAGGGCCGCAACAATCGCTGGGGTGCCCTCAAGGCAGCCGACGTGATCGTAATGCCGGATAGCTGGGAGTACCCCTGGTTCGCCAGCTGGGACCTGGCCTTCCACGCTGTGGCCCTGGAGCCGATCGACACCGCCCTGGCGAAGGAACAGGCGCTGCTCTTGCTGCAGCCTCGGTATCTCCGCGCGGATGGCCAGTTACCGGCGTATGAGTGGGCTTTCTCAGACTGCAATCCGCCGACCGCGGTGCTGGCCGTCTGGCAGATTTTCATTCGGGACCGCAATCGCACGGGAGTCCCGGACCGGGCGTTTCTGGAGCAGGCATTTCTGGCATTGCTGTTCAACTACGGCTGGTGGGTGAATCGCCACGATCCCCTTGGTAACAACATCTTTTCGGGTGGCTTTTTGGGGCTCGACAACATCTCCGCTGTGGATCGCAGCCACCTCCCCGAGGGCGCCGGGATCTCCGAGGCGGATGCGACCGCCTGGATGGGGATGCTGGTGGTGAAGATGTTTCGGATGGCAGCTGAGCTGGCCATCGACGAGCCGCAGTACGAAAACATGGCGATTCGCTTCTTTTCGCACTACGTCAGCATCGCCACCGCCCTCAACGGCCAGAACGGTCAGAGCGGGCTTTGGGATGATCAGGACGGGTTCTACTACGACCTGCTGCGCCTGGCTGATGGGCGCTCAGAACAGCTGCGGGTCCGGAGCCTGGTGGGGCTGATGCCACTCGCCGCCAGTGAGGTAGTCCACCGGCACACCCTGGCCAGGTTACCTCGGCTTTCCCAGAAGCTCGACGAGGCGGCCGAAGAGGGCGTGATCCACTACCGGGCGGCCCGGGGGGGCGATCCCTACGCCTGTCTCAGCCTAGTCAGCTCGGACCGGCTGCACCGCCTCCTGGATCGGCTTGTGGACGAGTCGGAATTTCTCTCCCCACACGGTCCTCGCTCGCTCTCCAAAGCCCATCTCACGAGCCCTTACCAGTGTGCCCTGGTACCCGGGATGCCCCCGGTTCGGTATGAGCCAGGGGTATCCGAAGAACGCATCTACGGCGGCAATTCCAACTGGCGTGGTCCGGTTTGGTTTCCCACCAGCTACCTGCTGGTCCAGGCCCTGCGACTGCTGGGTACGGGCCTCGGTCCGTCCTTCAAGCACCCATTCCCTGCGCCCCATGGCGAGCCCTCAACTCTTGGGCACATCGCCGACCAGCTGGCGGAGCGCACCGTGGGCATCTTCCGGCGAGGCCCGGACGGGAGGCGGCCCGTGTACGGGGAACTAGAGCGCTTTCAGACTGATCCCAAGTGGCGCGACAACCTGCTCTTCCACGAATTCTTCGACGGGGAGACCGGGTTTGGTCACGGCGCCTCCCACCAGACCGGCTGGACGGCGCTGGCGGCCCTGATGGTCCAGGAGCTCCGATCCCCCTGGCGGCCACCGAAACCTGGCTAGTAGTTCGCCGCGAAAGCGGCTCCGGTCAGGAGACCCAGATCGGCGGGGAGGTCGCCGTGAAGTTGAGGTCCTCGGTCACCTGCTGGGGAGCCCCGGGCTTCTTGGCGGTGGCTTTGGGTACCCACCAGAGTTGAAAGGGGGACGACTTATCGGCGAGCAGGGTATTCAGGTACAGCACGCTTTTGCCGTCCGGCGCCCAGGTGGGGCCGGCCGCCAGCGGTCCGGCGCTGATCTCCACCAGCGGACCTAGAGTGGTCCCATTCCAACTCGCCACATCCAGAGTCGTCGTCTGGAGACTGATGTTGCTGGAACAGATCATGGCGATCTCGGTTCCGCTCGGCGAGAGCGCCGGCTCGGAGCAGTCCTGGGCGGCGGTGGTCAGGTAGGTCGGGACCACGCCGGGAGCGCTCGCGTAGACCAGCTGGCCGTAGGTGGCGCCATCACCGGGGCCGGCCGCGGTGTCGACAGCGTACTTGGTGTAGATGATCCCTCCGTTGGCGAGCGGGATCGGCTCCACATCCCCGCCTTGGTAGTACAGATACGGCTCACTCCAAACCACGGCCCGGGCGGAAGGATCAGCGAAGGGAACCGCCTGGACTTGAAAGTCGACGTTGTATGCGGAGCCGGGGTCGACCCAATCCGACACATAAAAGAGCGTCTCTCCATTCGGACTGACCCGGGGGTAGTAGGCCCAGTGGTTGTCGAAGTACTGCGAGGAGCTCTCGGAGAGCAGCTGCCGCAGCACGTGACCCTGCGAACTGAGCAGATAAACGTTGCTGTACATCGTCGAGTAGGCGACCGCCAGGAGATCCCCGCTGGGACCGGGCGCGACCTGTACCCAGTCATACCCCGGATTCTTGAGCTCGGTGAATGTGAGGTTTGTCAGGCTGTAGATGTTCCCCGCCTGGACCACATACACAGTTCCCGGGAGGTCGATCAGGGCCCTGGTCTGGGTGGGCTTCTGGCTGTGGTGTTTGTTGCTCTTGAGCGTACCCAATACCGCGTAGATTCCGAAGCCGAACAGGGCCATCAGCGCCATCGCGGCGATTGCCGCCAAAAGTCGCCTCATGTGGTGGGGAAGTACTGGGCGACCAGACCGTGGATGGTGGTGAAGTCCGGAAGGAGCGCATCCTGGCCGTCGATGGTGTCACTGGAGAAGTACGGGCTGCCGACCATCACAACTTGCGTGACGCTGCCGTTCCCGACGGCTTTGGCAAGGGGCAACAGCGAAGCGACTTGGCCGATGCTCATGTCGGTTTTCATGGAGTCGCCCAGCGAGTTCGCGATGGTGGGCACGTCGGCTAGCCCTATGTCGTTGGCCGAGGCCTTGATGTCGAGCAGGAGCTGCTGCTGCTTCTGGGAGCGGGCGATGTCCGAGAGGACGTCGCCGTGGCGAGAGCGCGCGTACTCCAGAGCAGCAACTCCTGCCAATCGCTGCGGACCGGGGAGGATGGCGACTCGGGCCTGGTCGTACGGGTCGCTCCCGTTCAGGTCATACGGGTACTCGTCGTCCAGAATCGGCATCTGGGCCACGACGTTGACGTCGTGGAGATCGTTGACCACCTGGACCAAGCCTCCCAACCCGATCCAGACCCAGTAGTTGACGGTGACATCGAAGTTGTTCTGAACTGTGGTGATGGCTTCTGCCGCACCCCCATCGGCGTAGGCGGCGTCGATCTTGGCGTAGGACCGCGTGTCCCCGATCGGGACCCACAGATCGCGGGGAATCGAGAACATGACCACCGCCTTGGTGACGGGGTTGATCCGCACCAGGATCATGGTCTGGGTCAGCACGTCGTCAGCCTCGAACTTGGTGTCGTTGTCAGAACCGAGCAGCAGCACGTTGAAGGGCTGGTTGGAACTGGAGAGCGGGGAGTTGCTGGCCGTCGGCTGGGGCTGTTTCCCATGGGTCCCGGTCGGGGTCTTCTGGCCGGTGATGTTGAGGGCTGCTGTGATGGCAGGCAGAAAGTAGGCTACGACCCCGCTCACGCCGGAGAGACCGAACCCGAAAACCAGCAGCGCGGCCACCAGCATCCGGTGCCGGCCCCATGAGAAGGACGTCTGGTGCGACTTGAGCCCGGCGCGGCGGCGCCGTGGCCTGGTCCCGGCAGGCATGCGGCCGGATTGTACCCGGACAAGCTGAGGGTGGCCTGGGGATAACTCCACGCCCGGGGGCCGGGCTCGGGTCGCTAATCTTGGCGACCATGCTGCTGCAAGGCAAACGGATCCTGGTTACCGGAGTTCTGACGCCGGCGTCCTTGCCGTTCGCGGCCGCGCGCCAGGCCCAGCAGGATGGTGCCGAAGTGGTGCTCACCTCATTCGGCCGGGCGATGCGGCTCACCGCACGGACCGCGGCGCGACTCTCGCCGGTGCCGCCGATCCTGGAGCTGGACGTGACCCGGGACGGGGATTTCACCGCGCTCGCGGCTGAGCTTCAGGAGCGGCAGTGGCAGTTGGACGGAATTGTTCACGGGGTGGCTTTCGCCCCGCTGGAGGCGCTCGGGGGCGCCTTCCTCAGCACCTCGTGGGAGGCGGTCGCCACCGCGCTCCGGACCAGCGCCTACTCACTCAAGCAGTTGGTGGTGGCGCTGGAGCCGCTGATTCCTGAGACCGGCGGCAGTGTGGTGACCCTGGACTTCGATGCCAGCCAGGCCTGGCCGACCTACGACTGGATGGGGGTGTCGAAGGCGGCCCTGGAGTCGGTGGTGCGGTACCTGGCCCTCTACCTGGGGCGGCGCCGGATCCGGGTCAATGCGGTGTCGGCGGGACCCGTCTACACCGTCTCCGCCAAGGGAATCCCCGGCTTCCCCAGCTTCCCGGACGTGTTCGATCGGCAGGCGCCACTGGGGTGGGATGGCCGGGACTCCGACCCGGTCGGGAAGGCGACCGTTGCCCTCCTATCGGACTACTTCCCCGCCACCACTGGGGAGATCGTACACGTCGACGGCGGGTATCACGCGGTCGGGGCGGCAATGGGTTCCGCCGGGGGTACGACCACCGAGTAGCCCTCGCGCCTCCGGGCCCTCCGGTTCCACCACCAGGTGCCACCCAGCGCGGCCAGTAATGCGGCCGAGCCCCCGAGAGCCATCGCCACCCGGCTACCCCAGACCTGCTCGACGCCTCCGAAAATCAGGCTGCCCAGCGGGGAGGAGCCTAGGAATACCCACAGGTAGAGGCCCATTACCCGGCCCCGCAAGGCCCCGGGGGTGAAGGTCTGGACCACGCTGTTGGACATGGCGCTGTAGACGATCATCCCGGCTCCTGCCAGCGCCAGCAACACCATGGCCGAGGCGAGTCCGCCAACTTGGCCGGCCAGCGCCAGGAAGAGTCCGAACACCCCGCAGCCGATCAGCAATGCCCTGATCGAGGCCCGGCTCGCGTAGGCGACTCCCACCGCCCCCAGGAGAGCGCCCGCACCGAGGGCGGCACTGAGCAGTCCGAAACCCCCCGCCCCGGCATGCAAGCCGGTCCGGGCCAAGGCGGTGATGAGGATGGTGATGTTGTACGAGAAGGTCCCGACGATCGCCATCAGGACGATGACCAGCTTGACCTCGGGGGTGTGGCGGACGTAGGCAACCGCCTCCCGCACCTGGGTGAGAGCGGCGCCCGCTCCGCCTTTCAGCCGCGGGGCAGCATGCAGCTCCTGGGGGCGCATCAGGGAGAGCGCACCGATCACGGCCAGGTAGGAGATGGCGTTCAGATCGAAGCAGATCGCGGTGCCCACGGTCGCGATCAGCACTCCCGCAATCGCCGGGCCGACCACCCGGGCGCCATTGAAGACCATCGAGTTCAAGGCGACGGCGTTCGGGAGTCGTCCCCTGCCGACCATCTCGGGCACGAAGGCCTGACGGGTCGGGCCATCGACCACGTTGATGACCCCGAAGATGGCGACCAGCAAGAAGACCTCCCAGACCCGCGCTAGGTGGAGGCCATCGGTGACCCCGAGGATCCCCGCCGTGACAGCGAAGCAGCTCTGGGTCGCGATCAGCAGCTGGCGCTTGGACCAGCGGTCGGCGACCACGCCCCCGAAAGGCTGGAGCAACAAGTTGGGTAGGAACTGGACCATCAAGAGCAGGCCGAGCATCAAGGGAGAGTGCGTCAGCTCCAAGATCAACCAGGCTTGCGCGGTGGACTGGAGCCAGCTCCCGGTGACCGACACCGTCTGCCCGGAGAAGAAATAGCGGTAGTTGCGGTTGCCGAGGGCGTTGAAGGTACGCGAGGTGACTCCGCGAGCGGTGACGGTCACCGCTCGACTCCGATCAGGTGCTCCAGTGCTGGGAGCGCACGCTGCAGGGCCGCTATCTCGCGAGCCGTAAGGTGGCTCAGGCGCTGGGCGAACCAGGCTCCCCGGAGCCGACGGGCGGCCTTGGCGACCGCGGTGCCTTGGCGGGTTAGCGACACCTGCACGAAGCGGCGGTCCGAGCTGTCGACCGACTTTCGGATCAATCCGTCGGCCTCGAGCTGGCCGAGCAGCGCGGTCATGGAGGGCACCCGCACATGCTCTGCTGCGGCCAACTGGGTGACGGTGGCGGGGGAGAGTTCCAGCAAGGAGACCAACACCGGGTAGTGGCCTGGGGGCACTCCCAGCGGTCCTGAGGTCTGCCGCAGCCGCCGATTGAGCCGAGTCAGGACGGTAGGAAGCTTGGTTGCCAGCTCCGAGACCTCCCCGGCAGCGACTGGGGAAAGGCCGCGGGTGCCAGGGGGGGACATGACCATGTACTTAGTTTACCTAATTAGAATAACTAAGTGGTTCGGCAGAGAGTGAGCGTCAGTCTACGCAGCCCTGGGTCGACACCGTGGCAGTGTTCGTCTCGCCCCTTGTGATGTCGGGGAGTATCTCGCCGGCGGTCAGGGCATAGCCCTCTCCGGTGACCACCAGCGATTTGGCGAACACCACTCCGACCACCTGACCCTGGAGGTTGACGAACGGGCCCCCCGAATTGCCGGGGATCACCGAGGCCTGGAGCACGAAAATCTCCCGGCTGACGATGCTTCGCGAGTAGATGTCACGGCCCACCGCGTCCAGTTGGCCGCGGATCGCCCCCGGCACCACCTGCTCGTTGCCACCGTCGGGATAGCCGATCACTGCTCCCTGAGTGGCTCGGGTTCCGGAGTTACTGAGGGTGAGTGGCGCCAGGTCCAGGCCGGGCACCCGGAGCAGGGCCAAATCCCGCTCGGGGTCGAAGAGGATCACCGTCGCCCCCATCGAGCCCCCCTGGCCTGGGACCACGACCCGGGAATTGTGGGTACCGGCGACCACGTGAGCATTGGTCAACAGGACCCCGGGGGCGACCGGGAATCCGCTGCCCTCGATCAACCCGCCGCAGCCTACGCTCACCACCTTCACGGTCTCCGCGGCGGCTGCGATCACAGCTTGGTTCTGGGCTAGGGTGGCGGGAACGGTTACCGGCGCTGGCAGGGGCGGGATCAGGTTGGCGAAGACCTCGGGGAAGGGTACCGTGCTGAAGATGTGCTGGAGTCCTCCGAGCCAAGCCGGATCCTGGGGAAATTGGTTCGCCAGGGCATGCAGGACCGCCGACTTCTGGATCTGGTTGGAGAGCGGGGGCCACGGGCCCGACGCGAAAGTCAGCCCTAAATACCAGCTGGCCAAGAGCACGACCACCAGGCCCCAGGCGACCCCCAGAAAGGAGTCGATCAGTCCCAGATGGCTGCGGATCGTGGTCAATCGCAAGCGCGGCCCGACCCAGGTTCCCAGACCGTCCCCGAGCAGGGCCAGCGCCAGCAGGATGCCAATCGCGATCCCGGAACGGACCGTGACGTTGAAGTCGTGGAGCAGGGGGGGGATGGAGGTAGCGAGGAAGGCACCCAGGCCCAGCCCCGCCAGCAGCCCGAGAAGTGAGAATAAGGAGTACGTGAGTCCCCTCCGATAGCCTCGAACCGCGGCATAGAGCAGGGCGGCGATGATGAGGATGTCGATCAGGTCCATCGGCTCTCTCCGGTCAGCGCGGCTCCGAAGCAGCAGAAGCGCCGCAACTTCGGCTCTCGTCACAATGCACCAGACCAACGCGGATTGAGGAGTTGTGCCCACGGAACGTAACGCCGGCGGTCACCTGAGTCGGGCGCGGCGCAGCCGTGGTCCGGTGCAGAGCGGGCTCTTCATTCCCCTTCCTGAGGATTGGCGCACCTGCATCTTGCCGGTGATCGGTCTGGCGACCCCGGTTGGTCTTTTGGTGGTGAATTTCTCGGCTTGGGTGATTTCGCAGTTGGGTGCCTTCCGCTGGGGAGTGGCAGTCAGCGCCTTCATCAGTGCCTTGATCCTGAACAGCCTGACCGCAGTGAACGTCTACCGGTACGTGCGCAACCGCTGGCCGAACTTCGTGATCAGCCGCCAGGAGAACGGCACCTGGGTTCTGGTCGGAGCGATCACCCTGATCCTGGTCACCGCCTTCCTCTCGTCGCTCTTCTCCTACGTCGGGATGGCCAACCCGCGCCGCCTCCCCAACGGCATCGCGGTCATCACCGGGTTCCTCGGGGTAATGATCCCGCTCGGTCTGAGCCTGGGACTCAACCGCAAGCGGCGCGCTGCCACCGAGGCTCGGGAGTAGTCCGGCCAAGCTCAGGCGCTCCGGCTCTGGTCGAGATGGCCCAGCACCCGGAGGGAGCCCGCATCAAATACCAGTGCCGCTGTCGCCAGTCCCAGAAAGAGACCGTGGCCGAGCACTCCGGCAATCCCCGAGAGCTGGTGGGCCGCCCACTCGGGGTCAGTCAGTCCGTCGGGGAAGCTGAGGTCGACCAGGTAGTTCCCGTTGTCAGTCAGGCAGGGGTGATCGCCAGCCTGCCGCCTCTCGGAGTGACAACCGAGCTCCGCCTCGCAGCGCGCCGCGGTGCCCTCCCAGTCGTACGGGAGCACTTCCACGGGCAGGGGATGGGCGGAGCCAAGCCGCTCCACCTGCTTGGAGGCGTCGGCGAGAACCCAGAAGCGGCGGCTGCGCTGAGCCACAACCTTTTCCCGAAGCAAGGCCCCGCCCCCGCCCTTGGTCAAGTTGAGCCGGTGGTCGAATTCGTCGGCCCCGTCCACGTCCAGGTCGAGACCCTGCCCAGTTGTGCTGAGAACCTCGATTCCCACCTCGAGAGCGAGCGCCTCGCTCGCTTTGGAGGCGCAGAAGCATTGGACCGCGAGTCCGGACTCGATCCGGGGTCGGAGCGCCTCGATGAAGGCGGAGGCCATGCGACCACTGCCGATGCCCAGACGCATGCCTGGCTCGACCAGCTCCGCGGCTCGCGCACCCACCATGACCGCCGCCTCGGCGAACTGCTCGGGGGTCAGCGCCAAGCTAGCCGCTCATCTTCGGCCCGACAGCTTCTATGGCGAGGTGGAGCAGAACTCGTCGCTCCTGGGCCATAGCCGCTCGGTACTCGTCCCAGTCGGGGTGCTCGCCCGAGAGATCGCGGTAGTACTGGATCAGGCCGGGGAGTGCCTCAGGCAGGGAGGTCACTTCCACCTGACCGCGGATCGAGATCCAAGGCCCGAAGAAGTTGTTGGTGAAGACGACCAGGTCGTAGGCCGGATTCCGCCTCAGATTGCGTACCTTGACAGCGGTCTCCCGGCTGCTCACGGTGAGCCGGCCCTGGGGGTCGACTGCAACCGCGATCGGTGACAGCTGCGGGGTTCCGTCCCGGCGGCGGGTGGCCAGGATGGCGTGGTGATGCTGAGTGACGTACTCCCTAGCTGCTGCGGCGTCCATGATGAGCATTCCTCCTGGCTTGTCCTTCCCAGCGCAGCGGGCGGGCGCGGGCCCGTCGAATCAGGTCTTCCTGGATCCCCTCCTCCAGGGCAGTGGGGTCTACCCTCAACCAGCGCCCGTCCGCCTGGAGCTTCCAGCTCTGGCGGCGATCGGCCCAGGTCAGCTCCAGGACCTGGCGCACCTCGTCGCGGGCCTGGGGATCCAACAACGGGATGACGCACTCCACCCGGCGGTAGAGGTTGCGGCCCATCAGGTCCGAGGAGCCGATATGGACTTCCGGCTGGCCGCCGTTCTCAGCGATGAAGGCCCGGCCGTGCTCCAGAAAGCGGCCCACCACGCTGTGGACCTGGATGGTGGGGCTGAGGCCCTCAACCCCCGGCCGAAGGGCGCAGATGCCCCGGACCAGCAGCCGGATTGAGAGGCCCTGCTGAGAGGCCTGATAGAGCGCCCGGATGGCCCGTTCGTCGGTGAGCCCGTTGACCTTGATCAGCAGTCCTGCCGGCCGGCCGTGGCGGTGGTGCTCAACTTCCCGCGCCACCAGATGCTCAAAACTCTGGATGGCGTTGATCGGGGCCACCCAGAGGTCTCGGTAGTCCCGTTTTCGCGAGTACCCGGTCAGGTAGTTGAAGAGGTCGGCCACCTCCTCAGTGATCTCTGGTCGAGCCGTGAGGAGACCAAAGTCCGTGTAGAGCCGGGCCGTCACCGCGTTGTAGTTGCCGGTGCCAACGTGGGCGTAGTAGCGGATGCCGCCCTCCTCCTGGCGTACCACCAAAACCAGCTTGGCGTGGGTCTTTAGGCCCGGCACCCCGTACGCCACGTGGGCCCCCACCTGCTCCAGTTGGCGGGCCCAGCGGATGTTGTTCTGCTCATCGAACCGAGCTTTGATCTCGACCAACACCACCACCTGCTTGCCGTCTTCGGAGGCTCTAGTCAGCGCGTCGATGATCGGGGTGTCGCCGCTGGTCCGGTAGAGGGTTTGCTTGATCGCGACCACCTTGGGGTCGCGAGCGGCCTGTTCGATGAAGCGTTCTGTGGTGGCGGCGAAGGAGTCGTAGGGATGCTGGACCAGCACGTCGCCGCGGCGCAGCACCGCGAAGAAGTCAGGGTCCTGGTCCTGCATCGTGAGCAGCCGCGGTGGGGTGGTGCCTGTGAACTGCGGGTAGGAGAGCTCCGGTCGTTCCACGGTGTCGGCGATGCTGATCAGTCCGGTCAGATCCAGCAGCCCGTCGACCTCCTGGACCTCGTCCCGAATCACCCCCAACTCAGTCTCCAGCATGGTCACGATCTCCCGCGAGAGACCGGGCGCAGTCTCGATCCGGACCACGGCCCCGAACCGCCGCTCGCGGAGTTCCTCCTCGATCGCCGAGAGCAGGTTGGGCTCGTCCTCGTCGACATCGAAGTCGGCGTCTCGGGTGACGCGGAAGAGTCCGTGGGCCACCACCTCCATTCCGGGAAAGAGCCGATCCAGCCGCTCGGCGATGATCCGCTCGATGGGCACAAAGGACCCGCGGCGGCCGGCCTGGAAGAACCGGGGCGCCGAGGACGGCACCTTGACCCGAGCGACCCGTGGGGCCCGCTCACCCGGCTCGCCCAGCATCACCGCGATCGAGAGAGAGAGATTGCTGAGGTAGGGAAAGGGATGGGCGGGGTCGATAGCCAGTGGGGTCAGCAGGGGATAGAGCTGGGACTCGAAATAGGCGTCGCACTCCCGCTTCTCGGTCCGAGTGAGAGGCTCTTCATGCAACAGCAGGCGCACCCCCTGACGGTCCAGCAGCGGAGCCAGGTCGTCCCGCAGGCAGTGCCCCTCGGCCGCCACGATCTCCCGAGTGCGCTTTCCGATCGCGCGCAGTTGCTCGGTAGGAGTCATGGCGTCGGCGTGGGTGCTCTGAACCCGTTCGGCCAGCTGCCGCTTCAGAGAGGCGACCCGGATCATATAGAACTCGTCCAGGTTGCTGGCGGTGATCGCCAGAAAGCGGAGCCGCTCCAGGAGCGGCACCCGAGGATCCTGCGCCTCGGCTAGCACCCGGGCGTCGAAGTCAAGCCAGCTAAGTTCACGATTGATGTAGCTGGCGGGCTCTCTAAGCCGATCGGGCGGATCGGGGAACCCGGTCACCGGGAGATCAACGATCTTGGCAGAGCGCGCCGAGGACTTGCGGCGGGCCTGGGAGACGTCCGGCCGCCGGGATTTCGCCTCAGTCACGGCGGTTACGCTAACACCGCCCCGGTGCCGCCAGGGCCAGTAACAATCTGTTCGCAGAGTCGTCGAAAGCTGGATATCCCGAGGGTTCGCGGTACGATCCACTGGTGAAGCTAACCCTGAATCGGGGAGCGATCGGGCTGGCGGCCCTGGCCACTGTGGCATTGGTGGGCTGCGGAAGCGCGGGAGCCTCCCTGCACGGGCCTGCCGGGACCATTCTCCAGGCCGCCAACACCAGGGCCTTGAGTAGCTCCTTCCAGGTGAGCTTCACGGGCCAGCTGCAAGTCGACCTGAGCGGGGTCACGCTGCCCGGGGGGGTGAGCGCGGCCGGGCTCGCTCTGCTCCAATCGGAGATTGACTCGGCGCGGCTCACCGGGGTCGCCCAGGTTCAGTCTCCGACGGAGGCCGAAGTGTCATTCACCCTGAGTCCGCTCCTCACCCAAACCTGGCACGTGCTGACCCTTAACGGCGACGAGTACATCTCAGAGAATGGGAAGCAGTGGTACTCCGAAGCCGATACCGCTTCTTCTTCGGCGGCCGCCGCCGCGGGTGGGCTAGGCAACCTGAAGTCTGAGCTAAAGAGCTGGGGTCTGGAACTCAAGAATTCCGCGACTGTGACGAAGTTGGGCACCACCACGATCGGTGGCAACCAGGTGGAGCATCTCCAGACCACTATCGCGGGTGCCAGCCTCAACCAGTCAATGGCAGGAATCCTGGCCGAGGTGGTCACTGGACTGGGTACCCAGGGCGCCGCGCTCAAGGCCGATCTGCCAGCGATTCAGCAATTGCTCCAGTTCACTCAGGTCAAGAGCGACAGCTACATTCTCACCTCGACTGGTCAGTTGGCCAAGACGGTGGCCACAGCTGGCCTGAACCTCAACCTCTCGGCGCTTGCCACCCTCGACCCGGGTCAGTCCGGTCTGCCAGCCGGATCCGCGTCGCTGACGATGACCGACTCCGGCACCTTCAGCGACTACGGCAAGAACTTCAACCTCCAGAAGCCGAGCGACATTTTGCCGGGAAACCCACCGGCCCCGAGCGGACTGGGGGGTGCCCTCAGCTAGCTCGACCGTCCGGTCCAGCGCCGGCGGACTGGCGTTGATCGGGTTCCGGGTCGTACTCAGTACCCGCCGGCGTGTCGGTTCCCCAAGGCGCCAGACCAGCCGTCGTCACGAGCTAGCGGCAGAGCCACTCGGACTGTCATTTGAGGGCAGGCGGGCGCCACCTCCCGGGCTAGCTGGGCCGCTTCTTTTCCGTTCGCGTGATAACTGAAGAAGGCACCTCCGCTCCCGGTCATCGCCCAGGAGACGCCTGAGCTGGCTCGCGCCAGTGCATCGAGCCGGCGGGCCAGGGCGGGAGTGGTCCGAAGCGCAGCCGGTTGCAGGCCGCTCCCGAACAGCTCGGAATCGAGCGGACTTCCCTTCAAGAGCAACTCTCTCAGTTGGGCGACCCGATCGCCGCTGCTGAAGTCAGAGGGCTCAGTAGCTGAGTAGGCGGTCGCGGTCGGGACCGATCCCAGCACCACGATCAGAAACGCCCCGGCACCAATCGGTGGTAGCGGCGTCAACAGCTCGCCGATCCCAGTCAGATGGCACGCACCGCCACGCAGTCCAAAGGGCACGTCCGCGCCACAGGCGAGCGCGATCTGACCGAGCTGACTAGGGCCTGCCTCGGCACCTGCCAGCCGGAGTACCGCGGCGGCGTCAGCTGACCCGCCCCCGAGACCGCTCTGGGTGGGAATCCGCTTCTCCAGGGCGATCCGGGTGATCGCCGAGCCCACCCCCTGCGCCCGAAGCAGCATCGCCGCCCGGACCGCGAGGTTGTCCGGCCCCAGAGGTACCCGGTGCGCCTCTGGGCCCCACACCTGAAGCTCCGGGACGGCGGGCCGCGGGGCCGTTTGGAGCGTCTCTGCCTCCACCACGACCACGTCGCTCCACTCGATGGTCTGGGAGATCGCCGAGAGCTCGTGGTAGCCGTCCGGCCGCCGGCTGGTCAGCTCCAGGGCCAGGTTCAGCTTGGCTGGAGCTCGGCCGATACGCAACACCGGCCTCACTTTAGCGACGGTTCGAAGGAGTTCAACTGGTCGGTTGGTATACTGCGGCGCTGGCCCGGCTTCGATGTCGGCGCCGATTTCGCCCGGCGCGACCGGGCCTCCCACAATCAGCTGAGAGAGCATGGCAAACACCAGTTCCGCCCGTAAAAGGATCCGCTCGGCGGCTCGCAAGCACGAGCGCAACCGCCGGGTCCGTTCTTCGGTCCGCAGCGCAGTCGGCAAGGCGCGCCGGGTAATCGACGGCACGGAGGAAGGTTCGCCTCAAGAGCTCCTGAAGTTGGCCACCTCGGCCCTCGATAAGGCGGCGGAGCACGGGGTGCTTCATAAGCGGAACGTGAGCCGCCGGAAGTCGCGTTTGATGCGCTCGGCCGCCCAGGTGGAGGCTCGGGAGGACGACGCGGCCCAGGCTCCCAAGCTGGCCACCAAGCGGGCCGCAGCGCAGGGCACCAAACCCAAAGCCAAAGCGGGTTCGACTGCGCGCAAGGCGGCGGCTCCCAAAACCGGGCGTCCGGCCACCAAGACCGAGCGCACCTCCAGCTCCCAGCGACGGGCGGCAGGCAGCGCAGGCAAGGAGCGCAAGGGCAGCTGAGTTAGGGGCCGACTTCGCTACGGCTTGTCGTCTGGCTCCGCAGCTCAGCTGCCATGCCGGCCAGAAGCAGCTCCAGCCCCTCCTGGCCGTCCACCGCTCCGGTTCTGGTCGACCAGTCCAAGTCGGCCAGCTGCACCAACCAGCGACGGAGCCTAGGCTCACCGGCCCGGCTCAGGTGGAGGCGGAGCTTCTCATCCTTCCAGGGGGGCATCCTGGGTCCCCGGCCGTCCCCGAATGCGATCAGCTCTCGTACAACTGCCGCCAGCGCGCCGACTACCTTGGGAGCAGGACTGTCCGAGCGCCCAGCAATGTCCCGCAGCCGCTCTCCAACCCGAAGGGGCGCCTCGAACAGGGTGTCGGTGAGTCGGTAAAGCGCCGCCGAGGGAGCCGGCGGGACCAACCGAAGCGCATCGACGTCGGCGATTCGGGGTTGCCCGGCACCGTAGATGTCCAGCTTCTCCAACTCCTGGTGAAATCGTCCCAGATCCTGGGCGGCGACTTCCGTGAGCCGCGGCAGGACCGCCTGGCCGAGGTGGAGGCCACGGGTCCGCACCTCCTCCTCGACGTAGCGTCTGAGCTCGCGACCCTTCGGCTTCTTCAAGCTCCGGACCTCGCCATGCTGGTTCCGTACCGCCTGGAGGAGGGGGGAGCTTGGCGCGACCGTGCCACGGAAGACGACCAGCACCGCGGTCGTCTCCAGCCGCAATCCCAGGGTCGCCCCGAGCGCCTCGGACTCCTTCGCGGTCCGCTGGCCGGAAGTGAGCTGGGGCGGATCCCAGATCACCACCAAGCGCCGGATCGCCAGAAAGGGAGGGGTGGCAACGCTCCGGGCGATTTCATCGAGATCCCGGGCTCCTCGGAACTCCTCAAGAGCGAGGTCGTGGACGGGGTCGGTGGTCAGCTGGGAGCGGATCCGGACCGCAGCCGTTGTGACCAAGTAGGGGTCATCTCCGTGCACCAGGACCAGCGGCTCGAGCATCAACCGATTATCGAGGTCGGTCCAGTTCGGAAGAGGTATCCAGCCGAATTGGGAGTTGCCTTGCGACGGGTGCTCCCGTCAGCATTGGGGCGAAGTGCTGCTGTCCTCGCTCGCCACCCCGCTCCCGAGGCTGCCCTTCGGCACCCTGGGCGCGCAGTTCGCGATCGGTGCCTTCTTCCTGATCCACATTGCCCTCGTCGGCTTCATCCTGGCCGCGACTGGCATGGCGCCGTTCCTGGAGCTGGCGGGCCGCCGGCGGGGCGGGGATCCCTCCTGTCTGCGCTATGCCCGGGGTCTCTCCAAGGCGATCCTCTACCTGTACAGCCTGGGGGCGACCTGGGCGGTGTTTGCGGTCATCCTCCTGGCCGGGCTCTACGGTCGACTGATCGGAACTCTGCTGAACGAACTGCTGCTTCCGCTCACCATCGCCTTCGCCAGTTTCTTCGTCGGCATCCCGCTGCTGCTGCTCTATGCCTACTGTTGGGACCGATTCTCGCCGCGCCTGCACCTCGCCGTCGGCTTCGCCTTCGCGGCGGTCCAGTACGTCTTCCTCTTCACGATCGTGGAGCTCGATAGTTACGTCCTGACCCCGGGCACCGCAGTCAGCGCCGTGGGAGCGGCATTTTCGCCGAGCTATCCCTGGCTACTACTCCACTACGCCGGGGCCAACCTTTCTTGGGCACCCCTTTTGCTGGCTGGGATCGCCGTTTGGCGGGCGAGGCGGGCCAAATCCGCAGCTGAGATCACCTACCAGCGCTGGGCGGCTCGGATCATGTTCGCGATCGGGTCGGTATTCTTATTGGCACAACCGATCACCGGCTTTTTGCTGGCGGAAACGGTCAAGTCCAGCTCGCTGCCAGCCTTTGACAATCTCTTCGTCCTCAATTCCGCGTCGCTCTTCATCGGCCAGGTCGCGCTCCTGGCGGTCTTGGTGGTGGGCGCCAACGTGGTCTTCTGGCTGCACAACAAGGCAGGCGCGGGGACAGGCGGTGGGGGACCACTCACGGTCGTGGCGCTCTTGGGCATGGCGGTCACCGCGCTTCCGGCAGCTGTGATCCCCGACAACGTGGTGCTGCTGCGCTATGTGGCCCTGCTGATCGCCTTCCTGGCCACCGCCGTCAATCTGGTCGGCTATCTACGCTCCCTGCGGGCTGGGGGAAGCTCGGTCAAGATCAACCCCCTGGCCGGCCGGCTGATTGGGGTGGTGGGGGTCTGCGCTCTGGTGCTCAGCGTGTACATGGGGGTGATCAAGGAGAACGCCAAGCTGCCCTGCGGAATCGACGCCACCACCGGGCAGGACAGCTGTCTGCTGAGTTTGCCCCAATCGGCGCAGAACTTCACCGTTCCCCGCGGGTATCAGCCTTGAACTATCAGGACTTCGAGTCCGCCTGGTACCTGGGCCTGATGATCACGTCCTTCTTCTGCGTGACGCTGGTGGCGGTCGTAGCGATCATGCGGCACGCACGCCAGCTTGCCACCGAGGAAGGGGCGGCGGTCGCATGGATGGCCGTGGTCTCGGGGATGTTCACATTCCTGTTTCTGCTTGGCATCTGCCTCGCCCTCTTGGTGGGCATCGTGGTTCTGGCCGGTGGCTGACGACAGCCAGAGCCTCGCCAAGAAGCGGCTGTCCCGGCGCCGCTTCATGATCATGACGATCAACGGCGTCGGGGCCGGGACTGCGCTCTTGATCGGGGCACCGATTGTGGGTTCGGTGCTGAGCCCAGTCTTCGCCAAGCGCCGTACCCCCTGGGTGCTGGTGGCGGACATCAGCCAAGTGCCGGTGGGGGTTCCAACCGCCTACGTGGTCAACCTCCCGACTGACGAGGGCTGGTCGGTGCCGCCGGTACCCCGCACTGTCTACGTGGTCAAGCTGGACCTGGACGGCGCCGGCTCGTTGGAGATGCTCACCCTCTCCAACGTCTGTACCCACATGCAGTGCGACGTCCATTGGGACATCAACCTGAAGATGTTTCTCTGTCCGTGCCACGGCGGTCTCTACAGCATCGACGGCACCAACATCGGGGGCCCGCCTCCCTGGCCACTATTCCGTTATGAGCACAAGCTGGTGGGTAGCACCCTGTATGTGCGCAACGACCTGACGGGAGCCTAGCCCGGATGGCCAGCCCGAGCCAGCCCGCCCGGAGCGATCTGGTCGCCAAGTTGACCCGGCCGGTAGCGCGGCCGATGGCGGCGACCTACCGCTGGGTCGATGAGCGGATGGGGATCTCCGATCTGACCCATCAGCTCCTCTACGAGGCGACTCCGCGACGGGGCGCCTGGACCTACTCGCTGGGCAGCGCCACCTTGATCATCATCGTTCTCCAGATCATCACCGGGATGTTCCTGCTCTGGACCTACGTGCCATCCACCACCGAGGCGTGGGAGAGCCTCAACTTCATCGAGCACCATGATGAGTTCGCCGCCATCGTGCGCGGCATGCACCTCTGGGGCGCCTACGTCCTGCTCTTAGTCATCGGTCTGCATATGATCCGCACCTTTGTGAGTGGTTCTTACAAGAAGCCCAGGGAGCTGAACTGGATCGTGGGGGTGGTTCTCTTCTTACTGGTGTTGGGTCTCGGCATCACCGGTGCCATGCTCCCCTGGGATCAGGCCGCCTACTGGACCGCCACCGTAGTGACCCACATCGTCGACTACATCCCGCTCTTTGGCAACTGGCTCCAGGAGATCCTGCGCGGAGGGCCGCAGATGGGACCCGAGACGCTGACCCGGTTCTTTGCCATACACATCTGGTTGCTGCCCGCTCTGCTGGTTCCCCTGATCCTGCTCCATCTCATCCTGCTTCGGCGGCACGGGGAGCACGGTTCCTGGGTGAATTACGAAGGCGTCGAGACCGAGAGCGAGGAGGTCCGTTCGCACCGGTTGACCCACGCCGAGTACCCCTATCCGGCGGTGCCCAGTGACCCAGGCTACGCGGTTCCGGTGGATATCGATGACTTCTTTCCCTCCCAGGTATTCAAGGACGCGCTGGTCAGTTTCGTCTTGGTCGTGATCGTCTTCGTGATGGCAGTGGTGGTCGGGGCGCCCTTGGAGCGGGCCGCCAACCCCGCGGCGCTCAACTACGTGCCTACCCCGGAGTGGTTTTTCCTACCACTCGA
This sequence comes from Candidatus Dormibacteria bacterium, assembly GCA_050734135.1. Lineage (GTDB taxonomy): Bacteria > Chloroflexota > Dormibacteria > Aeolococcales > Bog-877 > Bog-877. Next base: position 89,641 of record JBOHUG010000070.1, on the reverse strand, counting down.
CCAGCTGCTGGTGCAGTTTCCCCAGGCCTGGATGATTCCGGTCGGGGTCTTCGTAATCCCTGGGATCGGGACCACCCTGCTGATGCTGGTCCCGTTTCTGGACCGCTCGCCTGACCGTGAGCCTTGGCGTCGGCCGGAGGTGATGGTGCCAGCACTCTTCGCTGTCCTCTTCTTGGTCTTCGAAGCCCTGCTGGCCGTGAACCGGCTCTTCAACCTGTGAGTTTTCCCACCCTGATCGCCGCCACATCCCCCCATCTGGTCAAGGTTCCGATCTCTACCGGCGTCGCCACGGCACTGGTGGCGTTGCTCATGCTGGCCCACATCCAGTTCGCCGCCTTCCAGCAGGGCGGTTACATCATCTTGGCAGTCACCGACTTTTTGGGCTGGAAGCGAAAGGACGAGCGCCAGAACCGCTTCTCCCGGCATCTGGTGACCGCCTTGGGGGCCACCTTCGCCTTCGGATCGGCGTTGGCGATCTTTGCCGTCCTGATCCTTTTCCTTGGACTCTGGAGCCAATTCTTCATTCATTTGGTACGGATCATGTTCTGGCCGCTGGTGGTGGAGGGGTTCGCCTTCGTGGGCGAGATCATCTGCCTCTACACCCTCTACTCGCAGTGGGATCGCCTGAAAAACGTGCATGCCCTGCGAGTGGGACTGGAGGTGCTGCTCTTCGTCAACGCCTCGATCCAGATGCTGGCGATCAACGTGGTGGCGTCCTACATGCTGACCCCGCGTCCCTCCAACGACCTGGCGCTCAACCTGCTCAACCCGACCAACCTTCCCCTGGAAATGCATCGGTTCGTGGGAAATATCGCCTTCGCAGGGGCCATGATCGCCCTGGTCGGAGGCATCCGGATCCTTTTCGCGCGGACCCCCGAGAAGCGCGCCTACGGAGACTGGATCGGTCACTACGGCTTGATCTACGCGATTGGCTTTACCATCGCCCAACCGCTGATTGGGTGGGAGTACGCCAAGGAGATCCAGCTGCACGCCTACGCCTCGTGGTACAGCATGATGCTGGGGGGCCTCAGCGTGGCCTTCCTCTTTCAGGTTTTTCTGCTCGGAGCGATCTTCACCGTCGGTATCTTTTACCTTTGGCGTCGTGTCAAAATCGGCGGCGCACGATCGCCCACACTGGCCATCTGCACGGCCCTATCTTTCGCCTCCTGGCTGCTCATATCGACGCCGTCCTCGCTCGCCTGGAGCTATGAGGATGTGGTCGGCGCCAATGCCAATGTGCCCATCTGGCAAGGAGGTTTGGAGATTCCCTGGGGCCAGATGATCCCCTTCAAGCTGGTGGCGCTGATCACCTTCACCGGGGTGGCGATCGTCGCCATCACGGTCTACTTGCGCCATGTCAACAAGGGCAAGATGCGCTGGGGCGATGCCGGCCGGGCGCAGGGAGCCGCCCTGATCACAGTGGGCATCGCGGTTAGCTTGATCATGACTCTCATGGGATACATCCGGGAGGACAGCCGCGCTCCCTTCCTCATCACCAACCAAGTGCTGATCAATCAACAGCAGAATTTCAAGCCGCCCGCCTCCGCCGGACCGGCCATGACGGGCACCGATAACGTGGGCATCGTGATGCCCTGGGAAGCGGGCCCGTGAGGCTGGTGCTGCGTCCCCTGCGGCAGCCGAGCTCGGAATTCGCGCAGGTCACCCAGGAGCCGGTTCCGACCGAGCTTGCTACCTACTTCGAGGTGCGCAGTTTCGCCTTCGCCGATCGGCCGACCCTCGACCATCTGCCGGTCTCGGTCCGGATGGCCGCGGTGGGCAACACAATCAAGAGCCGGTTGACGCTTTACTCCGACGTATTGCGCCGCCTGGAGGCCTTGGAGTGGGAGGTCAAGCTGGTTGGAGATGATGTCGTCGTCACCACCGAGCTCACCCTCAAAGAAGGCTGGCAGAAGCTCCGCGAACAGGGAATCTCCGACCACCTGCTGGCAATGCTCCAAAAGGGCAGCGACTTCCCGCCTCGAGCCGCGGCAGCACGGCGCAACCCACCCGGTGGTTCGACCTCGACCAGCGCCTGACCGATCCCGGGCGGGCTACTTGAACTCCGCGATGGCGCGGGCGCCCCGGGTCGAGAAGGGAGCCGCCACCAACCAGTCGCCGCCATTGCCCTCCTCGACCACTTGCACCTTGACCGTGGTCGACGGCGCCCCGCCCGGGTTCTGGACCCGTACCAGAGCCGTGACATCGTCGGCGGAGATCACCTTGAGCGAGAGCACCTTGAACGAGGCGCGGCTCGCGTTGACCCCGTTGAAGAAAATGTCGTAATTCGTCTGTTCCTCGGCGTGGGTGCTGAGCAGGGTGTAGGCATATGCCACCGAATGGATTCTGATGTCAGCCAGCCACTGGTGAAGCGCTGCCTCGGCGGCGATGGAAGGACCGACGCAGCTGGAGAGCAGCACTCCGGCAACAGCGATGGCCGGGGCCAGCCCGCTGGCAACTCGGAGACGCGGGCGGCTACCCCGTGACAATCACGGTGCCCTGCATACCGGGGTGAAGGGTGCAGTAGTAGTCGTAGGTCCCCGGAGTCAGGAACTGCACCGCCCAGCGGTAGCCGGAGCCCTTGGTAGGGGAGTTGACTAGGTTGGTGTCGATCCACCAGACATTGTGCTGGTCGTACTGATCGGTCCAGGCCCACTCCACAGTAGCCCCCACCGGCACCGTCATCTTGTCGGGGACGAACGAGCCCACGGTGTCCACGTTGTGGTAGATGATGATGCGGTACTCGGGATTCTGGGGGGGCGAGGCGATTTGTTTGATCTTGAGGTTGGAGTCAGATTGCTTGACCTGATTGCCCGGTTGGATCGGGTTGTGCGCGCCTCCGGGGGTACCGTTGATCCCGAAAAAGCCGCAGCCAACCAGGAGCGAGCTCAGCACCAGAGTGGTGGCCATCGCCCCGGCGCCGCGACGGGTGAGTCGCGCAGCCGTTGTGTGCCATCGGCCCGCCAGCATGGCTTCAGGATAGCCGCCCCAAGCCCGCCGAGTCAGAGCCGGTGAGCGGCCTCTCCGAGCCTGCATCAGGTCCGGATCTTCCCCGGACACCGCGCCAGCGCGCCCTGGCGACGGCGACTGCGCTAACAAGGAGTTACCCGGCAGCCTGCGCTCTCACTCACGCCAATCCACTGCAACTGCTGGTCGCCACCATCCTGTCCGCCCAAACCACGGACGAGAAGGTGAATCAGGTGACCCCCGCCCTCTTCGCCCGCTATGCAACCGCGGCGGACTACGCTGGCGCCAGCCCGGAGGAACTGGAGGAGTTGATCCACGCGACCGGGTTCTTCCGGGCCAAGGCCCGTTCTCTGATGGGTATGGGGCGCGCTCTCTGCGACCAGTTCCAAGGTCAAGTCCCCGACACCATGGAAGGGCTGGTCCAGTTGCCCGGAGTCGGCCGCAAGACGGCCAACGTCATCCTCGGGGTGGCATTCGGGAAGCCGGGCTTTCCGGTGGACACGCACGTGATCCGCCTCAGCAACCGCCTCGGGTTAGTCCGGGTCCAGGATCCGGTCAAGATCGAGGCCGAGGTGTGCCGGATGGTTCCCCCTGAGGAATGGACCGGGCTCAGCCTCCGGCTGATCCTCCACGGCCGCCAGGTCTGCCTGGCTCGAACCCCTCGGTGCCGGGGCTGCATCCTTGAGACCTGGTGCCCATCCTCGACGCTCAAGGCGGGCGGGAAGCTGACGAAGCCAGCTAGCGGTCGTGGAACTGGGGCTGCCGGTGCTCCCGCAGCGCCGCCCAGCCTTCGCGGGCGTCCTCGCTAGCCAGCGCCTCGGCCTGAGCCTCGGTTTCGAATCTGAGGACAGTCTCGAGACTCTCGCCGGCCTCGGCCAGCGCCAGCGATCGCTTCAGGTGGCGGAGCACGGGAGCCGGAAGCGCCGCCAGGGAAACCGCCCACTCGAGGGCCGCTTCCGCCAGCTGAGACGCCGGCACCAGTCGATTGGCGAGACCCAACTGCAGGGCGCGCTGGGCGTTGATCGGCTGGCCGAGCAGGAGCAGTTCTCGGGCTGCCGCGGAGCCGATTACCCGGGTGAGCATCCAGGTCGCGCCACCCCCGGGGTGAATGCCCAGTTTGACAAAGGGCCCGGCTAGGCGGGCATCGTCCGCGACGAGCCGCAGATCGCAACACAGAGCCAAGTTCAAGCCCGCCCCGATCGCCGGGCCCTGAACCGCCGCGATGGTTGGGATCGCTAGGTCGCGAAGATCCAGAAAGGCCCGGTAGTAGTCGGCCAAGACCGCTCGTTTGGCAGCCGGTGTCGCAGCCGTGGCACCGAGCGCACCCAGATCGGCCCCGGCGCAGAAGGCCGTCCCGCTGCCGGTCACGATAAGTGATCGAGCCGACGGGTCGGCGGCGACTGCGGCCACCTCCGCCCGCAAGGCGCGCGCCAACTCCTCGGTCAGGGCGTTCCGGTGCTCAGGTTGGTTGAGCGCGAGGTGGCTGACTCCGGACGCGGGCTGGGAACAGATGATGAGCTGGGAGTCAGGACCCCCGGCACTGGCAGTCACGCTGGGCAGCATAACGGCGGGGCTCGCCAGGACCTTCTCCGACAAACGCCCGTTGGTATACTCCGAAGTCGCTGGCGAGTTCACGGACCAGGCTGGCAGCGGGGTGCAATTTGAGCGAACGCTCGGCTGCGCGGGCAGTGGTGCTCGCCGCCGGAAGAGGCACGCGGATGCGGTCCCGCGTGCCCAAGGTCTGGCATGCCGCCGCCGGGATTTCTCTGATTGAACACGCCTTGCGGGTGGCCGAAGAGGCAACCCCGGGGAGGCCGATCTTGGTGGTGTCGCGACTGGAGGAAGCAGTTCGCGCCGGGCTCTCCGAGCGGGCCGAGTTGGTGCTCCAGGTCGAGCCCAAAGGAACCGCCGCGGCTCTGGCTGAAGCCCGCGACGCGCTGTCCGGACAGGGCCAGGTGCTGGTGCTGCCGGCAGACATGCCGTTGCTGCAGGCGGCCTCGTTCCGACGACTGTTGGAAGCTGTCCAGAGCGGCGGCTGTGGGGCGGCGGTACTGACGGCGACCCTTGATGATGCCCGAGGCTACGGCCGCATCGTGAGATCTCCACAAGGGCTCCTGAAGGAGATAGTCGAGGACGCCGATGAACCATGGGATGAGGCGCCTGGCGAGGTGAACCTGGGGGCTTACGCGTTTGCCCTGCCCGGGCTCTGGGCGGCATTGGAGCAGCTCAGCGCGGATAACGCCCAGGGTGAGCTCTACCTGAGCTGGATTCCGCAGCTCGTCGCGGGTGGTGCGTCCACGGTCGCGGTAACCGACCGCGACGAGCCGATCCAGGTCAACGATCGGGTCCAGCTGGCCCAGGCCGAGGAGGCGCTGCAACGCCGGACCCTGCGACGGCTGATGCTGGCGGGGGTGACCGTGATCGATCCCCGGGCCACCTGGATCGACTGCGATGTCGAGGTCGGTCGGGACACGGTGATCGCACCCGGGACAGTCATCCGGGGGCGGAGCCGGATCGGGGCGGACTGCCGGATCGGACCGTTTGCCGAGCTGGAGGATGTCGAGGTTGGGGATGGCTGTCGCGTCGGTCGGTCCCACCTCAGCGGCTGTAAGCTGGCCGATGGAGTGGATATCGGACCCTTCAACCGAGTGCGCCCCGAATCGATGATGGGTACGGGATCCCATCTGGGCACCTTCACGGAGGTGGTCCGGAGCCGTGTGGGGGAGAGAAGTCAGATCCCCCATCTCAGCTACGTCGGGGACGCCCAAGTGGGCAGCGACGTCAACTACGGCGCCGGGAGCATCACCGCCAATTGGGATGGAGAGGTGAAGCATCGGACGGTGATCGAGGACGGGGTGCGGCTTGGCAGCGGAACCATCTTGGTGGCGCCTGTGACGGTGGGTCACGACGCCTACACGGGGGCGGGATCGGTAATCACCGGGGATGTGCCTGAGGGTTCTCTGGCGGTCTCGCGGGGACGCCAGAGAAACGTTCTGGGTTGGGTCGCCCGGCGGCGGCACCGCCCGCAGGGGCCGGAGGAGAAGGGGTGAACGGCTCCGAAGGACCGCTGATGCTGCTGTGCGGTACCGCCAATCTCGAGTTGGGCCGGAGGATTTCTGAGGAGGTTGGAGTGCCGCTGGCACCGATGGAGATCACCCGATTCGCGGACGGGGAGTTCGACGTGAAGATCGGGGAGTCCGTCCGGGGCCATGACGTCTTCCTGATCCAATCGACCTGTCCGCCGGTGAACGACAACTACATGGAGCTCTTCGTGATCCTAGACGCGCTGCGCCGTGCCAGCGCCGCCCGAATCAACGCGGTGATGCCGTATTACGGCTACGCCCGCAAGGAGAAGAAGACGCAGGCCCGCGACCCCATCTCCGCCAAGTTGATGGCTAACTTCCTTCAGGTCGCTGGGGCCGAGCGGATGATCGTTCTCGACCTGCACGCGGAGGCGATCCAGGGGTTCTTCGACATTCCGGTGGATGCCCTCACCGCCAGCAAGATCCTGGCGGCTCATGTCCGGGCCCGCCACGGTCGCCAACCCCTGGTAGTGGTGTCGCCGGACGTGGGTGGGACGGCTCGGGCGCGGGCGATCGCGCGCCGGCTGGATTCGCCCCTGGCGATCATCGACAAACGGCGACCGCGGGACGATGACATCGAGGTCCTCAACGTCATCGGAGAGGTTGAGGGCAGCCGCTGCGTTCTCGTCGACGATCTGATCTCGACGGCCTCCACCCTCGCCGGCGCGGCTCACGCCCTGATAAGCAAGGGGGCGATCTCGGTGGACTTCCTGGCCACCCACGGTGTGCTCAGCCAAGGCGCCTTGGAGAAGCTGAACGAGTCCCCGGTCGACGAGGTCGTCGTCACCGACAGTGTGGCCCTTGCCAAAGAGATCACCGACAGTCCCAAAGTGACCCAGGTCTCGGTGGCACCGCTGATCGCCGAAGCCATCGTTCGGGTTCACGAAGGAAGGAGCGTCTCGGCCCTATTTCGGTGATCTGGGTCCCCTGCTAGACTCGGTCCGAAGATGAGCCCTGGCTCACCCGCCGACATACCAAACGTGCTGCTGATCCGGTCCCCGTGGGCGAGGGTGGGAGAGCCACCGGCTGGGCGACTCCCGGTCGCCGGCAGATGAGGCGGGGCCACGCCGCGCCCACCGCGCCATGAGCGGCTGGCTGGTTGGGGTCCTCGTGGTCGCGCTGGTCCTGGCCGGACTCTCAGCCACCGCCGAGACCTCGCTCACCTCCGTCAGCCGCATCTGGCTTCGGGCGCGGCGGTCGGAGGGCGACTCTCAGGCAGCGCTGGTGGAGCGGCTCCACCGGAGCCCCGCTGGCTACCTGGGGACGATCCTGGTCACCAACACCCTAGCCCTGATGCTCGCCTCCTCGGCCGCCACCCTGTTAGCCGAGGAGCGCCTCGGTACCGGGGCGGCGCTCTGGGCGGCGGTGGCGCTGGCGATCCTGGTGCTCCTGTTCTGCGAACTCGGCCCCAAAACGTACGCGCTGCAGCACAGCGAGAACATGTCCCGGCGGGCGGCGCGCCCGGTCGCTCTTGCAACCAGGGTGCTGAGTCCTGTGGTCACGGTTCTGACCGCCATCTCCGCTGTCTTCTTCCGCGTCCTGCCTGGAGAGGGGGGGCGGCGCAATCCATTCCTCACTGAGGAGGAATTGAAGGAGCTGGTTCTGGCCAGCGAGCAGGAGGGGATCGTCGAAGAAGAGGAGCGGGAGATGATCCATGGGGTGCTGGAGATGACCGACAAGCCGGTTCGGGAGGTGATGGTGCCCCGGGTCCAGATGATCGCACTGCCAGCTGAGTCCACCGTGGCCGAGGCGATAGCCGAGATCAGGACGCACGGCCACAGCCGCATCCCGGTCTACGAGGAGACGGTGGACAACATCACTGGCGTCGTCTATGCCAAGGATCTTTTGGGCGACACGGCTGGTGCCGGAGCCGAGGAGCTGCGGGTGGGGAGCCTCGCCAGACCACCCACCTTCGTGCCGGAAGCCAAACGGCTGGGGGAGCTGCTCCAGGAGATGCAGCTTGCCAAGAGCCACTTGGCGGTGGTGGTCGACGAGTACGGCGGCACGGCTGGATTGGTCACGATCGAGGACCTGCTGGAGGAGATCGTCGGCCCGATCAGAGACGAGTACGACCTGGCGGAGCAGGAAGAGGTCCAGTTGGTGGGACCCATGGAGGCCCTCGTCAGCGCCTCGGTCAGCCTCGACGATGTCAACGAGCTGCTCCACCTGCGGCTAGAGGGCGAGGACTTCGACTCCGTGGGCGGGCTGGTCTACGCCCACCTGGGGAGGATCCCTTCGGTAGGAGACGTAGTGGAGCTCGGGGACGGGGTCACCATCACGGTCGAGGAGATCGACAGGCGCGCCATCCGCACCGTGCGGGTGAGCTCCGAGCGCCCGTTCGCCGAGGAGTTCGGTGGGTCCCCGGCGGCCCAGCCAGTTGCGCCCACCAGCACGCCGGCGGCTCCGTTGGAGAATTCCTAGCTGGTGCCGGAACTGGTCAGCGACGAGGGAATCGTGCTTCGTCGTCGAGCTTTCGCCGAGGCCGACCGCGTCCTGGTGATCTTCACCCGTGAACAGGGCAAGCTGAGTGTCCTGGCCCGGGGAGCTCGTCGAGCCACGGCGCGCAACGCTGCGGGGTTGGATCTGCTCACCAGGTCCGAACTCCTACTGGTCCCCGGGCGAAGCATGGCGGTGCTGGCCCAGGCACGGGCGGTGGGTCTGCCCTGGCCGGGCACCGACATCGTCCGCACCGCCTGCGGTGGAGTGCTGGCAGAGCTTGTTGATGCGACCCTGGAGGAGGGTCAGCCGGACCTCGAGCTCTACCATTTGGTGGTCGCCGCCAGGGAGCGAATGGCGGATCTGTCTGAGGACGCCCGGCTGGAGTTGGCGCTCACCTCGTTTCAAATCGCTGCCAGCGGCGGCTACCTTCCGGAGCTTCACCGCTGCACCCTCTGCGGCGAGGAGCTCCAGGATCGGGACGGGGGCTTCCTGCCGTCGATGGGCGGAGTGGTTCAGGGCGGCTGCTGGAATTCGCAATTGGGCGTCTTGACCTGTTCCGCGGCGGCGCTGCGGATTCTCCGGCGGATGGAGGCGGGCGACCTGCCACTCCTGCGCCGGCTGCGCTGGCCGGCGGCGTTGCGGGATGAGGTGGAGTCGATCCTGCTCGCTCACCTCGAGCACCATCTGGACCGTCCGCTGAAGTCGGCGAGGATCCTGCAGGAGTTTCGGGAGGTAACTCCCGTCCGAGCCTGATCCCGCCCTCCGATCAGGAGTGCGGGGAGGCCGTTGGCTCCGCCCCGAGGAGCAAGTCCGGCCGGTGGTGCCAGCGCTCGAAGAAGCGGCGGAAGTTAAGTCGACTGAGCCGTTCCCGCTCGTCCGGATCGGAGTCCTCCCAACCCCGGTGGCGGTGCATGATCACCGGCAGCTCCGGAACTCGTCGCTGGCTCAGACCGAAGGCCCGCAAGGTGAGCGAGTAGTGGAAATCCAACAGGCGATAGAAGCGAAAGCGCTCGTCCCAAAGTCCGACCTCCTGGAGCCGGGAGCGGGCGAACGCCAGGCAGTACCCGTCGATGGCGTCGACCTCGAGCTGGTCGGAGTCGTCGAACTCGCGCATGTCCCGAGTGACCGCGCCCCAGCGCCCGACTGCCCCGACCAGTGGGTCGTGGAGCGCTTCCAGCAATGGGGTGAAGCAATCGCCGGTTGCCTCCACACCGGTATCGAGAACCAAGATCACTGAACCCCGGGCCGCCCGGAGAGTGACGTTGCGGGCGGCCCCCTCACCCAGTTGGTGGTCGGCGTGAAAGGGCCGGATCGAGGCATCCTGCCCCGCCATCTGCTCGAGTACCGCGCCCACCTGTGGGGAGTCGTTGTCGACGACGAGGACCTCGAGGGAGTGGTCCTTTCGGTACCTCTGCAGGCTGGTGATGCATCGCACTAGGTCCTCCGGATAGCCGCTGCTGACGAGGCTGACCGAGATCTCAACGAGATCGGGCTCCAGTCGCTGGTCAGCGACCTCCGAAGGCGAAGAGATCAGACCGTGGCGGCGGTCAAGCGCCGAGGCGACTCGATAGCTGGTGCGGTCCCGGCCGTCTTCCGGGACGACGTTGAGACCCAGCAGAGAGGAGCGCGCCGAGTCCGCGGCCGCGAAGCTCCTCTGGCGTCGCTCCGCCTCCCGGCCGGTGGCGATTTCCCGCCACGGCCCCGGCTCTGCCTCCCCGGCCGATTCGTGGTCGAGCCCAAGGCCCAGCCAATGGTCAGCATCGAGGAGACCTTGGCGTCGGGTGAGTGGGCTCAGTCCAGGCTCTCTGGCAAAGTCCCAAACCACCGCTAAGGCGCGCGGTAAATCGAGGTTGTTCTCGAGGGACTCCTGGACGGCGGCGTGCAGTCGGCTCAGCCGGGAAGGCGCCGTCTCACCCTTGCTGCTCGCTGCCAGCTGACGGAGGCGCTGAAGGCCGCGCTGGGCCGCCGCCAAAGAGGCCAAGGTGAAGTTGAGGCGAGTTCCGTACCGCACAGTGGCGCAGAGATACCGAAACGCCATCGGATCGAATCCCCGCGCCACGAGATCCGGCAGCGTATAGACGTTGCCCTGCGACTTTGCCATCTTGACGCCGTCGGCGAGGAGATGCTGCCCGTGGACCCAATGGCGCACGAACTTCATTCCGGTCGCACCCTCACTCTGGGCGAGTTCGTCTTCATGGTGGGGAAAGATGTTGTCCACCCCTCCGGTGTGGAGGTCGACCTCCTCTCCGAGGTAGGCCATCGACATGGCGGAACACTCGATGTGCCAGCCGGGGTAGCCCCGGCCAAATGGGCTATCCCAGACCATGAGTTGGCGACCTGGTTCTGCCTGCCGCCACAGGGTGAAGTCACCCGGGTGGCGCTTGGCTGGGTCGGGCTCGGCGCCAGCGGCGCGCTGCAGCCGCTCCAGGGAGTTGCCGGAAAGCGCGCCGTAGGATGGCTGGGCGGCGGTGTCGAAGAAGACGGTCCCCGCTACCTCGTAGGCCAGCCCCTGCTCCAGCAGACGCTCCACCAGAGCGATCATCTGGGGCACGTGATCGGTGGCTTTGGGGAACACATCAGCCGGTTCGATTCCCAGCATCGCCTCGGCGAGGTGAAACTCGTCCTCGAATTCGGCGGCGATCCCCCTCGGGGTGCGCCCTGCGGCCAGGGCAGCGGCGATGACCTTGTCGCCCCCCCGCTCGGCCAGCTCCTGGCGCATGTGGCCAACATCGGTGATGTTCTTGACGTGAAGTACCTCCCAGCCCTGGCTGCGGGCGATCCGCTTGATCCAGTCAGCCAGGAGGTAGGTGCGCAGGTTGCCGATGTGCACCGAGCGGTAGACGGTTGGGCCGCAGCTGTACATGCGCAGCCGCGGTGGCTCACGCGGTTCCACCTCTCGGACCTGTCTGGTCAGGGTGTCATGGAGCCGGAGCACGTCTCGACTCTAGCAGTGGCGTAAGCGAGACCCCGTCTGCAAAAGCGCAGGCCCTGACAATGGGATCGCCGACTGCCCGAGCGCCAACTAGAGGGAGGCTGCCGATGATCGACTGGAGTGCCCGGCGGACTCTGATGCTGCTGGGCGGCAACGAGTGGCGTCCCGGCTCGGAGTCGGCCGATTCCTGGTGGCTTGCGCGCGCATCCGAGCCACGGGTGACGGTGCTCACCTCGGCCGCCCAGGACATCCCCGACACCCAGGTCAAGTGGGCAGCGGACCACTTTTCTGGGCTGGCGGGCCAGGTCGAAGGCTGCCAGATCCAGACCCCTGCTGACGCCGCGGATCCGCACCTGCTGGAGCAGCTGGCGAGGGCAGCCTCGATCTATCTGTGCGGCGGCGATCCTGCAGCCGCCCAAAGGGTGCTGGTTGGTACTCCGGCGGCGGCAGCGCTGAGGAAGGCCTACCAGGAGGGAGTTCCACTGGCCGGCTCGAGCGCTGGAGCAATGGTGCTCTCCCAGGCGTGCCTGCTCCCGAGCCGCGACTTCGCGGTCAGCGAGGGGGTCGGACTCTTTGGGGCGGTGATCGTGCCGCACTGGAGTGGAGCGAGCCGGCGGTGGAAGAGACTGGCTTCCCAGCTGGGACGGGAGCGGGAGGTGGTCGCCATCGACGAGTCGACGGGACTCTGCTGGGACGGAGTCTCATGGAAAGTTCGGGGCCCGGGCCGAGCGGTAGTGATCGGGAGGTCCGGTGAGCTTCAGGTAGGGGAGGGCCGGCCGGCACCACCCTTAGAATGACGCCCACTGGTTGAGCCCAGGTCCCTTCGGCGCGCCCTGCCGGGACCGCTGGAGGTCGCGATGACTGAATCCGCTGCCAACTCCATGGAGACGCTGGTCTCTTTGTGCAAACGCCGCGGGTTCGTCTTTCAGAGCAGCGAGATCTACGGTGGCATCAACGCCGTGTACGACTTCGGGCCCTTGGGGGTTCGCCTGCGGAGGCGGATCCGGGACGCCTGGTGGCGCGAGATGGTTGACCTGCGCGATGACGTGGAGGGTCTGGAGGCGGCGATCCTGATGAACCCCACGGTCTGGGAAGCATCGGGTCATCTCACCAACTTCAGCGATCCGCTCGTGGACTGCCTCGGCACGTGCCATCAGCGCTGGCGCGCGGACCAACTCGAAGGCACCACCTGTCCCAACTGCGGTGGTCCTCTCAGTCTGCCGCGCCAATTCAACCTCATGTTCAAGACCTTCATCGGACCGGTGGAGGACGAGCACGCGGTCGTCTATCTCCGGCCTGAGACCGCTCAGGGCATCTTTGTCAATTTCAAGAACGTGGTCACCAGCTCGAGGCAGCGGATACCCTTCGGGGTCGCCCAGATTGGGCGCAGTTTTCGCAACGAGATCTCCACCGGGAACTTCATCTTTCGACTTCGAGAGCTGGAGATGATGGAGTTGGAGTGGTTCTGTCCCCCGGGCCAAGATGGCCCCTGGTTCGACTACTGGTGTGACCAGCGCCTGCGCTGGCACCAAGGTCTGGGGCTGAAGCCGGAGCATCTCCGACTGCGCCCGCATGGGGAGGAGGAGAAGGCTCACTACGCGCTGGCGTCCAGTGACATCGAGTATCGCTTTCCCTGGGGCTGGGGGGAGCTGGAAGGGATCGCCAGGCGGGGCGACTTTGACCTGAAGCGGCACCAGGAGGTCAGCGGCCGTGACCTGCAGTACACAGATCCCAGCACCAACGAGCGTTACCTGCCCTACGTGGTGGAACCATCCCTGGGGGTCGACCGCACCTTCCTGGCCCTCATGCTGGACGCGTACGCGGAGGAGGAAGTGCGCGGCGAGACCCGGGTTGTGCTGCGCCTGAAGGCTAGCATGGCGCCCTTTCAGGTCGCGGTATTACCTCTCTCCAAGAAGCCGGAATTGATGGAGCTGGCCAGGAAAGTGGAGCAGGAGCTGCGCCAGCAGTTTGCGACCGAGTACGACGACACCCAGTCGATTGGCAGGCGCTACCGGCGCCAGGACGAGATCGGGACTCCGCTCGCCGTCACCGTCGACTTCGACAGCCTCGAGGACCAGTCGGCGACCGTCCGCGATCGGGACACCATGGAGCAGGTTCGCGTCTCCTTGGATCAGTTGGGGAGCGTCTGCACCACCAAGATCGCGCTCGGCCAGTAGGCGAGCTGAGCGGCTAGAGTCCGCCCTCGCGGGTGCTCAGCACGCAGAACTCGTTGCCCTCGGGGTCGGCGAGCACGACCCAGCTCACGTCGGGACCCTGGCCCACGTCGACCGGACTCGTCCCCAGGGCGATGAGCCGCGCCACCTCAGAGTCGCAGTCGTCGGGCGCCAGGTCGATGTGGAGCCGGTTCTTTTTGGTTTTGGCCTCTGGCACCGGGACGAAGATGAAACCTGGGTAGATGTTGTCATCGCGAGCCACGACCACCTCTTCCGGCTCCTCAAAGACGACCCGGAAGTCCAGGACCTGGGCCCAAAAGCGCGCGAGTTGGGCTGGTGCCCGGGAGCCGACCACGATGCTGTAGAGACGGGAACCCACGGAACCGATCGTACTGGAGAGATCAGAAAAGCCGCCATCGGGACGACTCCCAGCCAGTATTCAGCAGGGGCTTGAGAAGCCGCGGCTCTGACCACTGCCCCCCTCACCGTAAGGTCGCTGCTAGCTAGGCACCTCCAGGGGTTGCCGAGCGAACTGCTCCTGATAGAGGCGGGAATACGGTCCTTCGCGGGCCATCAGCTCCCGGTGACTGCCGCGCTCCACGATCTCGCCGTGCTCCATCATCACGATCAGGTCGGCTGCCAGAATCGTCGATAGCCGATGGGCGATGGCGATGGTGGTGCGACCCTCCATCAGCTGGGCCAGGGCCTCCTGGATGGCGCGTTCGCTGTGGCTGTCCAAGGCGCTGGTGGCCTCGTCGAGAATCAGGATCCGCGGGTTCTTGAGGATGGCCCGGGCCAGTGCCACCCGCTGCTTCTCCCCGCCGCTGAGCCGGTATCCGCGCTCCCCGCCGACGGTGTCGTAGCCCCCGGGTAGCTCCATGATCCGGTCGTGGATGGCGGCTGCCCTGCCGGCAGCGAACATCTCCTCGTCGGTGGCATCCGGCCGTCCCACCAGCAGGTTCTCGCGAATCGTGCTGTGGAAGATGAAGGTCTCTTGGGTCACCACCGCGGTCGCCGCCCGCAGGGTGGCATGGCTGAGGGCGCGCAGGTCGTAGCCATCCAGGGTGATCCGGCCCTGGTCCACGTCGTAGAGCCGGGCCATCAGGTAGGTTAGGGTGCTCTTGCCGGCGCCGCTGGGTCCCACCAGCGCCACCAGCTGGCCCGGATCAGCGTCGAAGGAGACCCCCTTGACCGCGGGGGCGGCGCCTGACTCGTAGCTGAAGGTCACGTTCTCAAAGGCGATCCTGCCTTTAATCCTCGCGGTCGGGATGGTGATGGCATCTGGGCGATCCTCGATCTCAACAGGGATGTCCAGGTACTGAAAGATCCGGTCGAATAGGGCGAGGGCACCCTGCATCTCCACCTGGATACTGAGCAGTTGCCCGATCGGGAAGAAGAGCGCCGATTGGAAGGTGGTGAAGGACACGAGAGTGCCGACTGAAACGCCGCCCTTCACGCCCGCATGGAGCACCAGCCCGGCCATCAGGTAGACGCCGGCGGGAAGGATCGAGAAGAAGGTCTGGATGAAGCCGAAGAACCACCGCCCCACCATCTGCTGGCGAATCATCAGGCTGGTGAGGCGGGAGGTCTCGCCCACGTAGCGATCGCGAGCCCGCTGCTCCCGGCCGTAGACCTTGGTCAGGAGGATCCCGCTAACCGAGAGGGTCTCCTCGGCCAACGCGGAGAGGTCGGCCAGGGTCGCTTGGGTCTGGGCGCTGACCCGGCGGCGCACCTCTCCGACCCGGATGGTCACCAAGAGGAAGATCGGCAGCACCGCCACTGATAGCAGGGTCAGCTGCCAGCTGAGAAAGGCCATCCCGGCGAGCGTGGCGGCGGTCCGGGTCAGGTTGGAAACTGTGCTGGTGGCGGTGTTGGTGATCACCGAGTCCACCCCGCCTACGTCGTTCGCGAGCCGGGATTGGATCTCCCCGGTCCTGGTGGCGGTGAAGAAGCGAAGCGGCAGGTTCTGCAGGTGGCTGTAGAGGGCAACTCGGAGGTCTTGCATCATCCGCTGGCCGACCACCGCGTTGAGGTACGTCTGCCAGACACCGAGGCCGGTGCTGACGATGGGGGTGATCACCATGATCCCGAAAAAGATCAGAAGCAGCCGGGGATTGTGCTTGAGGATCGCGTCGTCGATGATCAGCTTGAGCATGTACGGGTTGACGATCCCGAGCAGCGCCACCACGATCAGGATCAGCAGGATGCCCAGCACCTTGATCCGGTAGGGCCGGAAGAGCCTTACGACGCGGCGCACGGTGCCCTTGGTCCGGGGGGTAACCAGGGAAGGGTCTCCCGGCGAGGACGGTTGCAGGGGCACGTGACCCGCGCCTCTACCCCCGGTGTAGTGCATGCCCATTCAGTGCGGAGAGTCCTCTTGCCCTAGCCGTGGCGGGGATGATTCCCGCGGCTCCGGACGCGAGGGGCGGGGAGCCGATCAGTCAGCGATCTCTCGATCGTAGCACCGGCATCGCTCGAGATCGGGCGCCGACTTGAGACCGGCACCGTCGCGGCTAGACTGCGATGGAAGGGTTCAACCAAGGAGACGGAGTCGATGACAGGAACCGCGGCACGTGCTCGGTCGGCTGCCAGCCCGAAAGCTCCGACCAAGTTCGTCTACGACTTCGAAGAGGGAAGCGCTGACATGCGCCAGCTGCTCGGTGGCAAGGGCGCCGGCGTCGCGGAGATGACCAAAGCCGGGATGCCTGTTCCCCCCGGGTTCACCATTACCACTGAGGCCTGCAACGCCTACATGGAGGCGGCCGATAAGTTCCCCGCCGGACTTCTGGACGAGGTGGGCGAGCATCTCAAAGCGCTGGAGGCCAAGGCCCAGAAGCGACTCGGTGACCCCAACGAGCCCCTCTTGGTGTCGGTCCGGTCGGGAGCCTCCATGTCGATGCCCGGAATGATGGACACCGTCCTCAACCTGGGACTGAATCAGGAGGCGCTAGAGGGACTGGCCAAGAAGACCGGTGATCGCCGCTTCGCCCTCGACGCCTACCGCCGGTTCATCCAGCTCTTCGGCCGGATCGTCAAAGGTGTCGACGGCGAGCTCTTCGAGCAGGAGCTGGATGCCGCCAAGCGGAAGGCCAAGGTGGCCAGCGACTCCGAGCTGCCTGGGGTCGCCCTGGCCGCACTGGCCAAGAGGTTCAAGGAGATCTATCAGGCGCACACCAAAGAGTCATTCCCGGAGGACCCCTGGGAGCAGCTGACCCAGGCGATCGCGGCCGTCTTCTCCTCCTGGAATGGTCGCCGGGCGGTCGCTTACCGGGAGTACAACCACATTCCCCACACCCTGGGGACCGCCGTGAACGTCCAGGCGATGGTCTTCGGCAACATGGGCGATGACTCCGGCACCGGGGTCGCCTTCACCCGCGACCCCGGAACCGGCGAGAAGCGGCTCTTTGGGGAATATCTTCTGAACGCTCAGGGCGAAGATGTGGTCGCCGGGATCCGCACTCCCCATCCGATTGAGACCTTGCGCAGAGCCCTTCCCAAGGTGTACCGGGGCTTTGCTGAGATCGCGTCTAATCTCGAGGCTCACTACCGCGACGTTCAGGACATGGAGTTCACCATCGAGCGCGGCAAGCTCTTCATGCTCCAGACGCGCAACGCCAAGCGCACCGCTGCCGCCGCCGTCAAGATCGCGGTCGACATGCTCTCCGAAGGGGTAATCACCGAGTCAGAGGCGCTTCTGCGGGTGGAACCGGAGCAGGTCGACCACCTCCTCCACCGGGCCATCGACCCCCATGCAGAAGTGCGGGTTCTAGCAACCGGGTTGGCGGCCTCACCGGGGGCTGCCTGCGGGGCCGCCGTCTTCGACGCCGACCGGGCGGAGGCCGCCACCAAGCGCGGGGAGAAGGTAATCCTGGTCCGCATCGAAACCAATCCCGACGACGTCCACGGGATGATCGCTGCGGAAGGGGTGCTGACCGCCCGGGGTGGCCGGACCTCTCATGCCGCGGTGGTCGCGCGTGGCATGGGCAAGCCCTGCGTGGCGGGGGCGGAGGAGATCGAAGTGGACCTGGCCCACCGCCAGTTCGTGGCCGGTGGGGTGACCATCACTGAGGGGCAGGTCTTCACCATCGACGGGTCAGATGGGCGGGTCATCGAGGGAGTCGTGGCCACCATCGAACCGGAGGTCTCTGGCGACCTGGAGCGGCTGCTGACGATGGCAGATCAGGCGCGGCGCCTACGGGTGCTCGCAAACGCGGACAACCCCGCCGACGCCGGCAAGGCGCGCTCCTTCGGCGCCGAGGGAATCGGCCTCTGCCGCACCGAGCACATGTTTATGGAGCAGGAGCGGCTGCCTCACGTGCAGGAGATGATCTTGGCTGGCGAGCCCGACGCGCGTCGAGCCACCTTGGCCCAGCTGCTGCCGTACCAGCGAGAGGATTTCATCGGCATCCTGGAGGCGATGCAGGGTCTGCCGGTCATCATCCGGCTGATCGACCCTCCGCTCCACGAATTCCTGCCCAACCATGACGAACTGCTGGAACAGGTGACCCGGCTGCGGGCGCTCAAGAAGTCACCCAAGAAGCTGGCCCGGGCCGAGCGGATGCTGGCCGCGGTCGAGCAGCTGCGAGAGCAGAATCCGATGCTGGGTCTGCGCGGCTGTCGTCTGGGGCTGCTTTTCCCGGAGATCATCGAGATGCAGGCGCGTGCCATCGCCGAGGCGGCCTCAGAGCTGCGCCGGAGGCGGATCAAGGCGATCCCAGAGATCATGGTGCCACTGGTCGGCCATGCGGAGGAATTGCGTCGTTCCCGGGCGATCATCGA
Source organism: Candidatus Dormibacteria bacterium (assembly GCA_050734135.1). Lineage (GTDB taxonomy): Bacteria > Chloroflexota > Dormibacteria > Aeolococcales > Bog-877 > Bog-877. The sequence continues at coordinate 71,270 of JBOHUG010000070.1, read as the reverse complement.
GGCCACGCTCAAACAGGTGGCCAAGGAACAGGGAGTCCGGCTCGAGATCAAGATCGGAACCATGATCGAAGTCCCGCGGGCCGCGCTCACTGCGGGCCAGATCGCCGAGCAGGCGCAATTCTTCTCCTTCGGCACCAACGACCTCACCCAGATGACCTACGGGGTCTCGCGTGACGACGCCGAAGGTAAGTTCCTCAACCGCTACGTCAGCGAAGGGGTTCTGCCCACCAATCCCTTCGAACACCTCGATCCCGACGGCGTCGGTCGATTGATGGAGATTGCAACCACGGCGGGTCGGGCGACCCGCCCTTCGTTGGAGGTCGGCATCTGCGGTGAGCACGGAGGAGACGCCCAGTCGATCGCCATCTGCGAGCGCCTGGGTCTGGACTACGTGTCCTGCTCGCCCTTCAGGGTACCCGGCGCCCGCTTGGCGGCGGCCCAGGCCCGAATCGAGTTCCAGGCGCAAGGGGGCAAGTCGGTCGACACCTAGCCGTTGGTGGGTGGCTGTCGCCTCCCTGGGTCAGAGCGCCAGGGTGGCGAGCGCCGCCAGGTAGGCTTCGCTGTAGGTTGGGAACGGGGTCACGGTGTCGCGGAGAACGTCCAGCGAGATCCCGGCTGTGATGGCCAGAGCTGCCCAGCCGATGCTCTTATCGGCTTGAGGGCCGGCAATGGCGGCCCCAACCAAAACCCTCTTGACGCGATCCGCGAGCAGCACCACCTGACCGGAAGTGACACCTTCCGCGAGGGCCCGAGCCGTATCGGCGAACGAGCAGACAGAGCTGACGGTCCCAAGTCCCTGGTCGCGCGCTTGGCGCCTGGTTAGACCCACGGCCGCTACCGGCGGGTCGGTGTAGACGGCTCGGTAGTCTGCCACCCGGTCGGCGCCTTTGAGGTTGGCAGCCGCGATCAGACCCTGGTAGTTGGAGGTGTCGGTGAACGGGGCGATTCGAGCGACGTCGCCAACCCCATAGAGATGGGGCTGGCCAAGTGCCCCGGCAGTGCTCATCGACCGGGAGTACCCGGTAATCCGGCTTGAGTCCGTAGGCTTCCAGTCCCAATCCGTGAAGCCGGGGCTGGCGTCCGGTGGCGACGATAACGACCTGCATCTCCAGCGGCTCGTCTCCTTGTCGCTGGGCGAGATGCCTGCGCCGCGATACGGAGTTCACCCGTTCTACCGGGCGACCCAGCAGAACCGTCACTCCGTCAGAGCGCAAGGTCTGGGCCATGAATCGGCCCACTTCCGGTCCCTCGGCAGCCATAGCGAGCAAGAATCTGTGCCACTTCGCATCCCACCGGGCCGTCGCCCAGTACCACAGCCTTCTCGGGAAGCTCGGTCGAGGAGAGAAGGCGGTCGCTGAACCAGAAGTCGGTTCCCGCCAGACCCTCTATTGCGGGCACGATGGGTTCGGACCCAGTGGCGATGATCAGATCGCCGCACTCGATCACTTCCCCCGCAACCTCGATCACACCCTGCCTCAGGACCTGTGCTCGGCCCCGGATGGGAGTGACGCCTTGCTCTCGAAGCGCCCTCTCGTGCTGGGAGTCGTCGCGCTGCTCTGCGATTCGGTCGCGACGACGGGTGACTCGGAGATAGTTCTCCGGGTCAGGCTCGGTCGGCCCCGCGGCGGTACCCACCTTGTCGAGTGCGGCCGAGTACAGATGGCCTTGCTGGGCATACAGGCCGTGAACGGGCACTCGCCGCCGAAGCGAGCTTCCGCTGCCACGGCTACGGTGCGCGGTCCCAGATCGACCCCGCAAATCGCCTCAGCGCCCGATCCGCCCCCGAGTAGCAACACGTCGAATCGGCGCACCTCGGCAGCTGACCGAGGGTGTCTGTCCCGGCGAGACCTCTGGCTGAGCTGCTCCGAGATCAGAGTTGGAGGGACTTGGACACTAAGAATTCCTCTAACCCGTACCGTCCGAACTCTCTGCCATGCCCGGACTGCTTGACCCCGCCGAAGGGGGCCGAAAGGTTGAAGGCTCCGCCGTTGACCTCGACGGTACCGGAGCGCAGCTGTTTGGCGAAGTCGAGGGCGCGCTCCTGGTCAGCGGACCACACCGCGGCGGCCAGCCCGTACCGGGTACCGTTGGCGATCTTGAGCGCCTCCGTCTCATCACGGTAGGGGATCACCGAAAGCACCGGGCCGAAGATCTCCTCCTGGGCGATTGTCATTTCAGGGCGAACGTCGGCGAAGATCGTTGCCGCGACGAAATAACCATCCTCGAATCCCGGGGGCACTCCCAGTCCACCCACCGCCAGCCGGGCGCCTTCCGCGAGTCCCACCCGGATGAACTCCCAGACCCGTTCCCGCTGGCTCTTGGAAGCCAGCGGACCGAGTCGTGTGGATTCGTCGAGGGGGTCTCCGAGGCCCAGCTTCTGAGCGGTTTCTACTGCCACGGCGAGCGCCTGCTCCTGGGCGGGCCGGGGTACTAGCAGGCGCGTCAGGGCGGTGCAGGTCTGCCCAGAATTAAGGAAGGCGTTGTACACCGCGAACTTGGACGCTTTCTCGATGTCGGCGTCGGGGAGCACCACGCTGGCCGACTTGCCTCCAAGTTCGAGGGTGATTGGGGCAACCTTCTCCGCGGCGAGCAGAGAGACCCGCCGCCCCGCCCGGGTCGACCCGGTAAACGAGATCATGTCGGTCAGAGGATGCGAGACCAGACCCTCGCCGGCGGTCGCCCCGGCTCCGGTCAAGACATTGAACACCCCGGGAGGTAATCCGACCGTGGCGGTGATGTCCGCCAGGGCGAAGGCGGTCAGAGGGGCCACCTCGCTGGCCTTGAGCACGACGGCGCAGCCGGCCGCTAACGCGGGTGCCACTTTGGCCACCACCTGCTGTAGTGGATAGTTCCAGGGAGTGATCGCCGCGACCACCCCGACCGGCTCACGCAGCGCTTCGACGTTACCGATCTGCTCCCGGAAAATAAATTCCCGGAGCGCGCTTATCGTCCCGTCGATGATCTGGATCGGGTTGCCGGTCTGGATCGCCCGCGAGTGGCGTATCGGAGTGCCCACCTCTCGGGAGATGCTTCGCGCGAGCTCTTCGCTCTGTTCGGCGATCCCATGTGCGATCGCCGAGAGGTAATCGGCTCGCTGAGCGGGGGAAACCTTGGCCCAGCCGGGCTGGGCCAAGGCCGCAGCCTGAACTGCCCGATCGATGTCCACCTCCGAGGCGTCGGCGACCGTCGCCATGACCCGGCCGGTACCCGCCTCGTGGACGGCGATACGCCGATTCGAGTCCGATTCGATCCACTCGCCGCCTACGAAGAGACGGTCCTGGGCGATCGGATCGCCAGCGATAGCGTACTGACTGGTGGAGCTCACCAGACCTCCTGGGGAACTTTTGGCACGACCGGCCGATCCTACCAATTGCTTGGCGCGTCCGCCGGACCCGGACCGGATAATGAGGCGTCCACAGTTGGGGAGAGAGCCAAATTGCGAATCGCAAGATTTGCCGCCCCTGAGGGGCTCCGATTCGCGCTTGCCGACCCAGCGCCGAGCCCGGGTGAGCCCCGGCGCTGGCTCGACCTCGGCCTGGCCACGCCAGCGCTGCAGACGGCCCTGCTCCGACGCCAGGGACCCGCACCTGGAGCCGAGATCTGGCCAGAATTGCCTTTGGTTTCGCCACTTGCCCCCCGCCGGGTGTTCGCAGTCGGACGAAACTACCTGGCCCACGCCAAAGAGACGGGAGCGAATGTCCCGTCCCGCCCGGTCGTCTGGGTGAAGCTGAATTCCGCAGTGGTGGGTGACGGGGCTCCCATCGTCCTCCCGACCGAGCATGCCGCCGCAGTCGACTACGAGGGCGAGCTGGCGGTGGTGATCGGAACCGAAGGGCGACGCATTCCGGTTGAGTCTGCTCTCTCCCACGTCGCTGGCTACACCATCGCCAACGACGTAACTGCCCGCGACGTCCAAGACGACATGGCCCAGTGGACGCTTCCCAAGAGCATGGCAACCTTTGCGCCGCTCGGCCCGGAGCTGGTCACCGCCGACGAGATCCCGGACCCTCAGGCATTGACCATCGAAACCCGGGTGGGGGGGGAGGTGCGCCAAAAGGCAAGTACCAAGGAGATGATCTTCTCGGTCGCCGAGCTGATCAGCTTCCTCTCCGAATACATTGCGCTGGAGGTCGGCGACGTGATCGAGACCGGGACCCCTGCTGGAGTCGGATGGCGGCGTAAGCCTAAGGCGATGCTCCAGCCCGGTCACGAGGTGGAGATCCAGATCGAGCCGATTGGCACGCTCCGCAACCCGGTGCAGGCAGAGGAGTCGGAGCGGGGCAACCCAGGCTAGCAACCTCATGTCTGGCACTAAGAACGAACGTCAATTGGCTCCCTGGCTGGTGGGAGCAACCATCGAGACGGTCGGTCGAGTGAGTGAGCGCCACCCCGCTCGAGGGCGAACCAAGCAGCACCGGATGCAGCGTGCTGAGCGGCGAGAGCAGTTGCTCCAAGCCTGCTTGGTGGCGTTTGCTCGTGATGGGCTCGAGCTGACCACCATGGATTCGATCGCCACCACTGCCGGGGTGAGTAAGCCATTGGTCTACCGCCATTTCCACAACCGACGCGAGGCGCTCGCGGCGATTGTGGAAAGCGAGAGCGAGCGGCTGCAGCTCCTATTGGGGATCGGGGGTGGGGAGGCTTCGGCGCCGACTTTTGAGCAGCTCACCACTACTTTTCTGCAGTTCGCCGCCGATTCACCGGCATCGTTCCGCCTGCTCTTCCACCTGGTGGACGCAGCCGCCGGCTCGGCGAAGCGAAGGGTTGACCAACTCCGCGAGCTGGTCGGCTGCGCGATGGTGACCTCTCTGCTGCAGGAGGTGGTGCCGTCGGGACCCGGCGAATTACCACAGCTCAACCCGGACGCCGCCTGGTTGGCGGGGATGGTCAGCTCGATCGTCGAGGGGGTGGCCGGTGGGCTGGTTCGAGGCGAAGATCCGTCCCTCCGGGCTGGCGCGCTGCGCCAACTGCTTCGTCCCGAAGGGTTGATGGCGGCTCTGGTCGAGTTCCGAAACCCACCTCGAGCGCTCGATCCCCTCCACTCCGGGCGAACCTAGGATCTTGTCCGACCGACCGGCTGGACCGCGCAGGAGTCTCGAGGATCTGAGGGGACCGACCCGGGTGGTCGGCGGCCCGCGCTCGGGCAAGACGCAGCAGCTGGTGGAATTGGCGGTCGGGTGGCTCGCCGCTGGGGGAGATCCCACTCGGCTGGTACTGGTGGTACGGAGCCGCGAAGGCGCCACCGCCTTGCGCCAGCGCATCGAAGGCCGGCTGCCCCCTGCGCATCCAGCGCTGGAGGTGCGGACCCATCAACAGCTTGCTCGCACCGTTCTAGCGACCGTTGGCGGAGGCGCTGACCCACCGCGACCCCTCTCTCAGACCGGGGAGTGGTTGGCGATGAGAGAGGCGCTTCGCCAAGCGGCTCCCCTGCCTCGGCTGGCAGACCTGGTTGACCAGCCTTCCTGCATCAGCGACGCCCTCGCCGTGGTGTCGGCCTGCAAGCGAGCTCTGGTCGGACCGGGGCTCCTGGCCGAGCGGTTGCGGGGTGCGCCTGACAGTCTGGCGGAGCTGGCGGTCGTGATGGCGAATTACGAGAGGGTGCTTGGGGAGATCGGGAGTCGAGATGCCCAGGACAGTTACTCTCAAGCGCTGGAACTGCTCTTCGGAGATCCGGGCGCCATGAGCGGCTGGGCGGACCTGTTCCTGGTCGACGAGGCGGAAGACCTCAGTCCGGCCCAGTGGTTCCTGATCCGGGAGCTGGGGCTGAGGCTCAGCCCCCCGGGCCGGTTGGCGATGGCTGGGCACTGGTCCGAGTCGATCCCGGGCTACCGAGGCGTGTCCAGCGAGTCCTCGAGCCGGCCCTTTGACGAATATTTCCCGAGCGAGCTGAGTCCCGAGGACTGGGTCCTGGCGCCAGTTCTTCCCAAGTGGACTGAGGAGTTGACCGCAGCCCTCAACCTCGATGCCGGCGCGGATGAGGAACTACCTGACCCTATGAATCTGGAGCCGCTGGCAGAGGCCGCCTTCCGGTTGGGGATGAGCACCCGGGTTTGGGCCGCAACAGATGAGACCGACGAGGCGCTAGCGGTGGCCCGGGAGATTGCCCGGGCTCGCCTCCAGGGCGAGATAGAGTTCGACCAGGTGGCGGTCCTGGTGCGCTCGGCGAACCGCCAGCTGATTCCCCTTCAGGCGGCCCTGTCCAGCCTCGGGATTCCGTTTCGTCGCCTCAGTGTCGGAGAGGGGTCCCGGCTACCGATGGTCGCGGTCGCGCTGAACTGGCTGCGGGTGATCTGTCGTCCGAGTGACGACTTGACGCTGCTGAGCGCCTTGGCGGTCGGACCGAGGGCCGTCTCCCCGGGTGCAATCCGCCTTCTCCGCCGGACCGCGGGCCGCCGCGACTGGGCTGTAACCGCGACCTTTTTCTGCTGGGCTGGGAAGGAAGAGTCCGAGCCGACCCTCGGCGCGGAGAGTGAGGAGGGGATCCGCCTGGACCACGAGCTCCGAGCAGCGGCCCGATTCTGGCGCAACCTAATTCCCCACGATCTGAGTGAGGACCAGAGTCAGCTGGACTGGCCGCAGTGGCGGAGCGTGCTCGGACGTGTCGAGCTCTCCTCCGGACTGGCCGAAGCGGCCCTGAGCAATCTCGATCTGGCGGGCGGTCTCGCCCAGCTGGAAGCCACCGCCCAAGCGGTGGCCGATGTTCAACTCAGTCTGGGTCGCGAGGCACTAACGCCAAGTAGCTGGCTAGAACTGCTGCAGCTCGCCCTGCGTCATGGCAGCGGAGAGACGGAGACAGTTGCGCGGGGCGAGCGCTCGCAAGTGGCGGTGCTGACCATTCGTCAAGCCAAAGGTCGCAGCTGGAACCGCGTATTCCTGTGCGGCTGTATGGCTGGCAGCTTTCCTGCCCCTGCTGAATCAGGCGGATTGCTGGACCCGGAGGAGGTCCAGGACCTGGTCCGAAGAGTGCCCGAGTTGGAGGATGTGGTCTCAGCTGGCGATCGCCAGCTGGATGCCGAAGCCCGCCTATTCCTGGTGGGACTGACGCGAGCCACGGCAGAGGTCACCTGTAGTTGGGCACGCCGCTACCAGGGCCGCGTTACCGAGCGCTCCCCATTCCTCGATGCCCTGATTAGCGCCGGAACCGGAGAGGTCGGGGCGCCCCGAGCCGAGCTGGTCCACCCCGATGACCTGGCAACCGAACTGGCACTGAGCGTCTCGTCCCAGCCCCTCGCGCAGTTTGGGGGGGAGCTGTCGGAAGCCGCCTCCGAGCTGCGCCAGGCGGTGGCCCCCTGGGATCCGGTCTCCGAAGGTGCGGCGATGTTGGGTAGCCCGCTCTCGCTCAGTGCCACCTCCATCGCGGCATGGCTGGCTTGTCCTCGGCAGTACCTGGCGCAGATGCTGGTCTCTGAGGGTCAGCCGAATGTGAACCTCACGCTCGGATCCCAGGTCCACCGACTGCTGGAGCTCATGTATCGGCAACGGGATAGCTGGGAGGGGACTTCATCGGTATTCAGCGAGATAGCGGGTCGGCTGGTGCGGGAGCAGCTGATGCCGGCGGTCCGCGCTGACCTGGATGATCCCCTTCAGATCGTCTATGTCCAGCTCTGGCTGGAGCGAATGGTTGCCCGCTGGGGGCGCCAGATAGTGGCCGCCGGTACCGCCCAGGTGGGGCGACCCATTGCCGAGGAGGTTTCTTTTGACCTCCCCGAGGAGGGCTGGCAGCTGCGCGGCAAGGTGGATGCGCTCTGGCGTCATCCGGACGGGGAGATCGAGCTCCTCGACTACAAGACCTCCGGGAACCCGACCAGCGAGCGGGAGCTACGCTCCGAGGTGTTCGGTGACCCTCCTGAGGGGCCCCAGCAGTGGCAGCTTCCCATCTACCAGATCGCGGCCCGGACCGGGGCCTTCTCCGAACATCTGGGCGACCGATTGCCGACGCGGGTACGCAACTGGTACGTCGGCAGGGATCCCGGGCCGAGGGATCCCAACCCGATCGTGGCCACCGGCTTTCGGATCGTCGCCGGCGACGATCCCGGAGGACCGGGCACCTTGTCGGAGGGGGAGCTGGACCGGATCGAGGCGGAGCTCGACGGTCTGGCCCAAGTGATCCGAGAAGGGCACTTCCCGGCCCAGCCGCGGCACTCCCTGCGCACCTGCCGCGATGGTCGGAACGGCTGCCCGATGGCCCTCTGGTGTGACGGGGAGAATTCCGTCGGCGGCCAGTTCCCGGCCCCGGGGCCCGAGCTATGAGCCAGGGTACCGCCTTCTGGGAACGGGCCCAACAGGCGCTGACCCCAGCTCAGTACGAAGTGATTCAGCAACTCGGTCAAGGCCCGATCAAGGTGGTGGCCGCGGCTGGCAGCGGAAAGACCACCACCATGGCCTGGCTCTACGCAGCCGCCTTGGCTGGCGAATTGCCGGTGGATCAGATCACGGCGGTGACCTTCACGGAACGGGCCGCGGTCGAGCTGCGCCAGAAGGTGCTGGCGGTGATGATCGAAGCCCAGCTGGTCCCGGCAGACGCCACTGCTGCCGCTCTCGACGGAGCCTGGATTGGCACGTTTCACCAGGTGGTCCGGCGTCTGCTGGCTGAGCGCGCCTACCTGGCCGGGGTTCCCCGGGACCTCGAGCTCATCGATGAGGTGGCCGCAGGGATGGTGATGGAAGAGGCGGTGGGCCAGGTGCGGGGCGAGGCGTCCGGACCATCCTCCTGGCTCCGGCAACTTCCGCCTGAGCCCGATCCACAAACCGTCCTGGGATTGCTCGATGGCGCGGCGCGCGCAGTCTCCCGGCTCCGGTCCACCGAGCTGGGACCAGAGGAGTGCGCGAGGGCGTCACAGGCCGCCTATGCGAGCTGGCCAGCTCTGGGAGACCAACCCGAGGAGCTGGACTGGCATCGCGCATCGCTCTCCTTGACCACTTCAGTCTGGCGGGAGTACGAACGCCGGCTGGGCGTGCGGGGAGCCCTGGATTTCGACGGTCTGTTGCGGGAGGGTCTGCGGGCTCTGCGCCGTTCTCCGGCGCTGCTGAATTGGTGCCGGAACCACTTTCGCCTTCTGATCGTCGACGAGTACCAGGACACCAGTGCCCTCCAGGAATCTCTGGTTCACGAGTTGGCGGGCCCCGACCACAGGATCCTGTTCATGGTGGGTGATGCCCGGCAGTCGATCTACGCCTTTCGCGATGCCAAGCCGGGGATCATGGCCGAGGCGCCGGGACGACCGTTTGGGCTGTTTCGCAACCACCGCTCCAGGGTCTCGATCCTGGCCGCCGCTGACTACGTCATCAAGGCCGACCCCAACTTCGCGGCCGATGAGCCGATGGCGGCAGCCCGCAGTGCGGAGAGTCCGCTCCCGGTCTGGGTGGCGGCGGTTCTGGATCCCGCCCACGAAGCAGAGGCAATTGCGTCCGCTCTGGAGTTGATCCACCGCCAGGGGATCACCTTTCCCGACGGCAGCCACGAGGAGGTCCTCTGGCGCGAGATGGCCGTCCTCGCTTACACCCACAGTCGGATCGGGTCCCTCTTAGAGGAGGCCCTACGTCGCCGCGACATCCCATTTCATACGGCGACCGGGGGCCTGTTGGATCGACCCGAGGTCAGAGACGCCTTGGCCTTCCTCCGGCTGGCCGCGGACGAGAGAGACGACTTGGCTTGCCTGCGCGTACTGCAGTGCCAGGTGGGTCGGATCCCGGACCGCGCAGTCCTTGCGCTGCGAGCCCACCGAAGCGCGCGGGACCGCCCTTTGGCGGGACGGCTCCGGGTCCACCTGGAGCGTGGTGCTCCCGGCTGGGAGCGCGCCTGGCAGCTGCGGGCGGGTCGGCTGCTTGGGGTGGTGGACGACCTGCGAGGAGCGGCGCGGACGGCTCCGGCCGGTGAACTGATGGCGCAAGCGCTGGCTGCCAGCGGGCTGTTGCAATTGCAGCAGGCCCGGGTTCGGGCTGGTGACTCGCTGGGCCGGCGAGGACTGGCGTCGCTGCGGGAGCTCCAGCGCGTGGTCTGGCAGGCGGAGTCCCCAGACCGTTGGCTGAGCCTCGATGGCCTGCTCGCCCGGCTGGAGTTGATGCAAGCCGATGCCAAAACAGCGGAGCCTCCGGCACAGACCGACGAGGATCTGGTCACCCTCAGCACCGTTCACCGGGCCAAGGGACTGGAGTGGCGAGTCGTCTTTCTCGCCGATTGCCGCCCGTACCATCCCCGGAGCCAGGACGCGGTCCTCTGGGACCGGGAGCAGGGTGCGGTCATGTGCACCCGGATCGGCGGGGTGCAGACCGGGGCCTTCAAGCGGTGGAAGGCCAGCCCCGCTGCGGCCGTCGATCGTGAGGAGCGGCGTCGGCTGGTCTATGTGGCGATGACCAGAGCTCGCGACCTGCTGGTCGTGACCACCACCCGACCAGGCAAGGCGGGGGAGTTTGTAGAGCTGGCCGGGGCCGCGGCTGGTTCACCGGACTGGGCTCAGGAATGGCCCTTGTTCGAGCAGTTGGGAGGGCTTCCCTGGGCCAGCACGGCAGCCGCCTCGGGGCCACCGATCGGCTCCAATGCGGTGATTCCCCCCCCTCAGGCCTCCGTTCTCAGACTGCGCCAACGCTGGGCGCAGATCTCGGCCATGCGGGCCGAGGCGACGGAAGGGACGCCCCAGCCGGAGCAGATCAGCTTCACCGCTCTCGAGGTACTTCAGCGGTGCCCGCGTCAGTATTGGTATCAGTACCTCGCTCACTTTCCCGGCTTCGAGCAGCCCCTCTCTGGCGACCCGAGCCAGGGCTCCCCGGCCGCGATTCGGGGTCGCGAACAGGCTCTTGATTTGGGGGTCGCGGTGCACCAGGTGCTGGAGCGGCTGCACGGCGACGCTCCTGCCAGGGCCGCCACCGTGCCCGAGGCGCTGGCGGCCCTGGCGGGAGTCTCCGAGTCGCTGGACGGCGAGCAGCGGGCGGCTGCGGAGGTGATGTTGCGCCTCTATCTTGCCGGACCGGTCGCGGCACTGCCCACAGTCGCGACGGAATTTGGTTTCAGTTGGTCCGGCTGGTCGGACACCGGCGGTCCCCCCTTGGTGGGGGTGATAGATCGGATCGCCCGCCGCCACGGCGGCGGCTTACTGATCATCGATTACAAGACCAACCTGCGGCTCACCGACGCCGAACGGACCGACTGCTTCCGCCAACTTCAGCTCTACGCCGCGGCGGTCTCGGCTGGTGTCCTCGGTGAGCCCCTGCAGGCGCCCGAGACCGCGATCGCCATGCTCCGCACTGGCGAACTCATTCCGGTGCCCAGCGGGCCGCAGGACCGGGAAGCGGCACTCAGTTGGGCCCGGACAGCGGCAGAGAGAATGCAGGCGGGAGATTATCGAGCAGTTGCGGACTATCCGAACCGTCCTTGCGACAGCTGTCCGTTCCTTGAGCGCTGCCCCGAGCGCCGACTGGAATCCGCCCCAAGCTAGTCGGGCAACCGGAAGAGCCCGGACAGGCGCATCGCCAGTGCCATGTCCCCCTTGAGCTTGAGCTTGCCGGTCATGAAGGCCATGGTGCCGTCGAGTTTCCCGGTGATCAGTTTGATGAAATTCTCGTCACTGATGGTGATGGTGATGGCGGCGTCAGTTTTGGTCCCCGCCGTGACCTGGCACTGCGAGTCTCTGATCGCGGCGTACCACTGGCCACCCTGAGACCCGGTGATGTCGAACTGGAAGGTCGAGTCCAGCCCGGCCGCCTTGTCAGCTTGAAAAGCGGCGGGAATCTGGTCGATTATCTCTTCAGGTGTCAGCTCCGCGTCGGCCACGCTGGTCCCTCCTGGCGATGCATGGTGAATCCTGTCGAACCGGCCGATACCAGCCGGGCGGAGCGGCTCAGGCGGCCAGCTTGGGCCACCTGCTGGGTCGCTTCAGGTAGCCGAGATTGCCCCACATCGGACGGGGCGCGAACCCGAATTCGGTCTGGACCGCGTCCACCCGAGTGACATTGGGTTTGGCCAGCATATTCAACTGCTGGGGAGTGACCAACGGGCGGGGCAGCAGCTTGTCCATCACCAAGGCCGCGGGCAGGATCATGCGGGGATCCAGGTGCAATGGCTTTCGTTTAGAGATCCCGAACCACTCCTTGTCGATGGCCTGGGCTACCGCCATCGTGATTTCCTCCAGGCTCACCTGGTCGGGACCGCCCACTTCGTAGATCCTCCCGGAGCGCTCGGGATCCTCCACCGTCGCCAGCAGACAGCGCCCGACATCGTCCGCGTGGATCGGCTGGAAGATCGCTGTTCCGTCGCCGGGGATGATCAGAAAGGGGGCCGGCAGGGAGATCGCCTTGGCCAGCAGGGTGAAGAATCCCTCCCCCTCACCGAAGATGGTGGAGGAGCGGACCACCACCCACTCCCTTGCGCTGGCGGTGACCGCCTGCTCGCCCCGCCATTTGCTCAGCAAATATGGGAATTTGGGGTCCGGGTCAGCTCCGATCGCGCTGAACTGGACCAGTCGTCTGACGCCTGCCTGGGCGGCTGCCGCGACCACGTTTTCCGTGCCTTGGGCATTGACCGCGTCGAAAGTCTGCAGCCCTTGTTCACGTATCACCGCCACCAGATTGACCACCACGTCGGCAGACTGGAAGGCAGACTCCAGACCCTCCCCACTGAGCACATCCCCAAAGGTGGGGACCAGCCCGGGCGGGAGAGTGGCCGAGCGCACGCCGCGCCCGACCACTCTGACCTCGTGCCCGGCTCGCAGCAGCTGGGGCACCAGATGGCTTCCGACGAAACCGGTACCCCCGACGACGGCTACCCGCAAGATCGGCTGCCGGCTAGGACCGCAAGCTCAGGCGCGCTTGCTGGTACGACGACGGGCGGTCGACTTGCCGGCCACAGCCGCCTTGAGGGCAGTAGAGGGATAAAAACGCACCTTCTGAGAGGCGGGTACCCGAACCATCTCTTGGGTCTGGGGGTTGCGCCTCAGCCCGGCCGCAGTCTGGCGGACCTTCCAGCGACCGAAGCCGGCGATGGAGACCTCACCGCCGCCCTGGAGCTCGCCACCGATGATCTGGAAGATCAGCTTGAGGGTGTCGTCGGCGAGCATAAAACTTGAGAAAAATGGCTCCTGCTTACCATCCTCGTTCTCGAATTGGATGCGATTTTGCAGGTCTTTGGCCAACTCGCGGCGATTCATGGATGAGCACCTCCCTGTGGACAAACTGAGACTGTTAAGGCGACGCACGAATACTAAGGAAAAGGTGGGCGGTTTCGCAGTTTCGTAGCGGAGTGCTCGCGCTTTCCCGGGCTTTGCCAAGCCTTCTGCGGCGCTCCCGAGCCGGCTTGCTTTATCGAACAGGCGTTCGTACAATTCGAGAGACCCCGGTGGGGCCTAGCTCCACCGGGGTCCGGTCCAAAAACTCAAACGGGTGGTTTCTCAGTGGCCTCAGAATTGGCCTGGCCGGAGCAACGAGGACCTGCCCAACCGGAGGCTGGGGCTCTGGCGCTGGCACTCTCCTCGCTCAACTTTCGCTATGGCCCCGGGGTGGTGCGTACCGGAGCGCCTCCTCTGCTGCAAGGGCTGGCGACCGAGCTGAGCTCCTTGGACGACATCACCGGTTGCCAGGGCCTGCCTCGGGGTCGGATCAGCCGGCTGACCGGGAGCTCACCAGCTGCGGCGTTCGAATTCGGCCTGGCCCTGGCGGCGGCGGTATCTCGATCCTCGGCCGTAGCCATCGTCGACTTCACCCTGGGTCTGGACCCCGGGTCTGTCGCAGCCTACGGGGGCGAGTTGGACAACTGCTGGCTGGTCCGTCCCCGGCGCCCGGAGGAGGGGTGGGCAGCGGCGCGCGCGCTGGCCAAGGCGGGTGTGGACCTGTGCCTGTTGGTGGCCGGAGAGTGGTCCCGGCTCACCCCGAACGCCGCCCCGGCCGCCTTGTTGACAGCGCTCTCGGAAGGCGACTGTGCCGGGCTGCTGCTGGGGGGGGGGCTGCTCCCAGCTGCGCTCAAAGAGAGGATCTGCCTGGAGTTGACGTGCTGGCGGCTCAATTGGGCTTGGGCGCACGGGGATGTCTGCGGGCTTCGGCTGGGGGCGCAGGTCAGCCGGAGCCACCTGGGCGCGCCCGGGGCCAGCTGCCGACTCCAGCTCAACTTCCCCAGGCCGTACCAGCTCCGGGTGGGCTTGGAAGAGCTGGGGGAACTGACCGCCGGTGAGGAGTTGGCGGGAGAACCGCTCTCGGTGGCGGGCGGGAGTGGCGGGTGAGCCAGCCAGAGCACCGGGCCCGCCTCGCCTGCTTCACCTTCCCCCATCTCGCCCTGGCGTTGGCCTGGCGAGCCCATCCTGAATTAATTGGCGAGCCGGTGTTGGTGGGGGGCCAAAACCAAGGTGTCCGGCAGGTGGTGGTGGCGGCCTCGCCGGCGGCTTGGGCTAAGGGGGTGCGGCCCGGCCAGGAGTGGCGGCGGGCCGAGGTCCTCTGCCCCTTGGCGGCCCGACTCGACATCGATCGGGCCGCGGTGGCCGAGCTGCGGCGGCGGGCCCGGCTGGCGCTGGCTAGCTGCAGCCCCCTGGTGGAGTGGGGCGAGGACGCCAGTGCCTATGTCGACCTGGGGGGCAGCGATCCGCTTCGGCTGGAGGAGAGCTCCCGGGCCGCTCACTGCGGTCTGGCTCTGCAGGAGGCCTTGGGAGTCACTCCCAGCGCGGGCGTGGGGCCATCTCGCTTTTCGGCCTGGGCGGCGGCACAGTTGGCGGCCCCGGGTCGGGTGCGCTTGGTGCCGGAGGGGAGGGCCGCAGAATTCCTGGCCACCTGGCCGGTGACGGCGCTGCCACTTCCGCCGGAGGTGGGAGAGCGTCTCCTCCAGTTCGGCCTGCGCACCTGCGGTGACTGCACGGTCATCACCATGGTGGATCTGCAGCGGCAGTTCGGGCCGGACGGGATTCTGCTCCACCGGCTCTGCCGGGGCCTGGACTCCTCTCGGATCGATCCCTGGCGAGAGCCGCCTCCCTGCGGAGTTCGCCGAGTCCTGGCCGGAGGGGTGGAGGACTCGGAGTCACTTCGCTTCGGGGCGGCGGAATTGGCCCGGGGACTGGCCCAGGCGCTCTCCCGGCAGGGCGGGGCAGCGGGACGGATCCGGCTGGTTTTGCGAGGGGAGGAGGATTTCCGGCGGCCGGCCTCGACTAACCAACCGGTCTGGTGGGGGGAGGTGGCGCCTCCCCGTCCTCTGGCCACCGCCGACGAGCTGATGGGTCCGCTGCTCAGTCTTTTCGGTCGCGCCCGACCTCCAGCGCCGGTCACAGTGGTGGAGCTGGAAGCCCTCGACCTGGTCGCTCCCCCGGTGACCCAGGTCGGTCTCTGGCAAGGGCGGGCGGCTGACCGGGAGACGGTCCAGCGCGCGGTGGACCGTCTCCACGACCGGTTCGGCAAGGGGCTGGTCTGGCGGGTTGAAGTGCGCCAGGGACATCCCGGGGATGTCCCAGAGGAGCGGCTCGCTTGGAGTTCTAGATGAGGTCGATCAAGGTCCGGGTGGGGGGCTCTCCGGAGCGTCCCCGGGCGGTCGACTGCGGTTCTGGCTGGGTCGCGGTGGCTGCGGTCGCAGAGCGATGGCGGATCGAGGTCGGCTGGTGGCGGCTGGCCCCGGAGCGACCGGTTCGGCGGGACTACTGGCGGGTTCTGCTCCAAGATGGCAACTGCCTGGATCTGCGCCGCGACCCGGCGGCTGGGGACTGGAGTCTGGAGCGGAGCTGGGGATGATCTTCAGCCTCATCTGATAGCGTGCCCACATGCCCGACGGTCCGGCGACGCCGGCTCCGCGCCCTCCCCAGAGCCCCCCGCCCGGCGGGCGGTCGCCGATGAACTGGCGATCGCTGCGCAGCTGGATGCCCTTGATCGTGATCCTGGTGCTCAACGTCCTCATCGTCAATGTCTTTCTGGCGCCCTCGTCTCCCAAGTCGGTCACCATTCCCTACAACCAGTTTGTGACCGATGTCGGCAACAACGACGTCCAGAGCATCACCACCAGCTCGGGAACGATCGAGGGCACCTTCCGCCACGACACCGGCGCCTCCCCCTCGGCCAAGAACAAGGCCAAGTACTTCACCACTCAGGTGCCGAGTTTCGGTGGCGCCGGGCTCGAGGCGCTGCTGCAGAAACACAACGTCACGGTCAACGCGGAGTCCACCCTCACCCCCTTCTGGGAGGAGTTGCTCCTGAGCTTCGGACCGACGCTGCTGATCGTCTTCGGCTTCCTGTATCTGATGCGTCGGATGGCAGCCTCCTCGGGCGGTGGTCTCTTCAGTATGGGCCGCAGCCAGGCGCGCCTCTATGACGCCGAGCGGCCAGCCACCACCTTCGCCGATGTGGCCGGAATCGAGGAGGCCGAGGAGGAGCTCGAGGAGATCGTGGATTTCCTGCGCCAGCCAGCCAAGTACCAGCGCCTCGGCGGGACGGTGCCCAAAGGGGTGCTGCTGGTCGGGCTTCCTGGCACCGGCAAGACCCTCCTGGCCCGGGCGGTAGCGGGGGAGGCCAAAGTGCCTTTCTTCAGCCTCTCGGCGTCGGAGTTCATCGAGATGATCGTGGGAGTCGGAGCCTCGAGGGTCCGGGACCTCTTCGCCAAGGCGAGGGCGGCGGCCCCGGCGATCATCTTCATTGACGAGTTGGACGCCATTGGCCGGAGTCGGGGAGTGGGAGCCAGCTTTGGCGGCCACGACGAGCGGGAGCAGACCCTCAACCAGATTCTCACCGAGATGGACGGCTTCGACTCCCGGGAGGGGGTGATCGTGCTGGCGGCGACCAACCGTGCCGACGTTCTGGACTCCGCGCTTTTGCGCCCGGGTCGTTTCGACCGCCGGGTCATGGTCCAGCCGCCGGACCGGGTGGGTCGGGCCGCCATTCTCAAGATCCACACCCGCGGGGTTCCTCTCGGCGAGGACGTCGACCTCAATAACGTCGCCTCGCAGACCCCGGGGCTGGTCGGGGCCGAGCTGCGCAACCTGGTCAACGAGGCCGCGCTCCTGGCGGCCCGGAGAGACCGCAAGGCGGTGACCCAGCCGGATTTCACCGACGCCCTGGAGAAGGTGCTCCTGGGGGCCGCCCGGAGGATTGTCTTGTCTGAGGAGGACCGGCGCCGCACCGCCTGCCACGAGAGTGGTCACGCCCTGTTGGGACTGCTGGTCCCAGAGGCGGACCCGGTGCGTCGGGTCTCGATCGTGCCTCGGGGGCGGGCTCTCGGGGTCACCGTGCAGTCTCCGGTTGACGACCGCCAGAACTATCCGGAGAAATACCTCCGGGCCCGGATCGTCGGAGCCCTGGGCGGCCGCGCAGCCGAGAAATTGGTCTACGACGAGGTGACCACCGGAGCCGAGAGCGATCTACACCAGGTGACCCTGATTGCCCGACAGATGGTGGTTCACTGGGGGATGAGCCCTCTGGTCGGGCCGCTCAACCTGGCGGAGGAGCAGGACAGCGGGGCCCTGGTCATGACCCAGCGACCGTACAGTGAGGCGACCGCCCAGGTGATCGACGCGGAGGTCAAGCGCATCGTCGAGGAGTGCTTCACGGACGCTCGCGACCTGCTCAGTCGGAACCGGGACAAGCTCGAGGCGCTGACCCAGGCCCTGCTCCGAGACGAGTCCCTTGACGAGGAGGAAATCCTCAAGGTCACCGGACTGGCCCCCAAGGCAGGCCCGGTGGCGGTCGCCCCGGCGCCCCCCGAGAGCTCCGAGAAGGCCCCCCCACCGGTGGCCGAGCCGGTTCTTCCCGCTCGCTGAAGGCGGGGCTCAGCTGGGGAGGATTCGCTCCGCCAAAGGGACCCGGCCGGTGTTGGCGGTGGTGGCGATCCTGCTGCTGGCCTTCAACCTGCGCCTGGCCGTCTCCAGCACCCCTCCGATCCTGGCCGATCTCGGTCTCGGCGCAGCCGGCCAGTCCCTGCTGGTCACGGTGCCGGTGCTGTGCTTCGGGCTGGCGGCGCTGGCCGGACCCTGGCTTCGGCGCCGGCTCGGCGAGGAACAGCTGCTGCTGGGGGCGATCTCTGCGCTGACGCTCGGTCTGGCAATGCGAGCCATCTGGACCTCCGGCGGACTATTCCCCGGCACGGTGGTCGCCGCCCTGGCAGTGGCGATCATGAATGTGGTGGTGCCGGCGGTGGTTCGCGGGCGCTTCGCCGCTCACGCCGCCGCTATGACCTCGGCCTACACGGTCTCGCTGAGTGTCGGTGCCGGGTTGGCGGCAGGGCTCACGGTGCCCATCCTGCACGGCTCCAAGTCCTTGCACCTCGCTCTGGGGATCTGGGCAGTCCCGGCCGTCGTGGCCCTCCTGGTCTGGCTGACCCAGGTAGACACCTGGCGACCCAGCGTCAGTCAGCGCCAGAGTGCGGTGGCCCCGGCCAGCGCCCCCGGGAGCCGGCTCTGGACCAGCCCGGTCGCCCTCGGCGTCACCGCCTTCTTCGGTCTCCAGTCCCTCGTCTATTACGCCATGCTGTCCTGGCTCCCTGCCACCTACCGATCCCGCGGCGACAGTCCGGCAGCGGCGGGGTTCCTGTTGGCGGTTCTGGCCACCGTCGGGATCCTCGGCAATCTGGCTGGTCCCGCCCTGGCCTCCCGCACCAGGGACCAGCGGCTGGCCGTGCTGGTGGGGATCTCGATAACTGCAGTTGGGGTGCTGGGAGTGCTCCTGGGACCTCTCAGTACCGCTCTGATCTCGGTGTGTGTGCTGGGAATCGGCACCGGTGCCACCTTTGCCCTGGCGCTGCTCTTAGTTGTGGTGCGCTCGGCCGACCCCACCACCGCGGTTCGGCTCTCGGCGATGGCCCAGGGGGTCGGCTATCTGATCGCGGCCTGCGGACCCCTGGCGCTGGGCCTGGTCCGGGCCGCGTCAGGCGGCTGGAACATTCCCCTGGCGCTGATCCTGGTGGTGCTGGCGGTGGAAGTGGGACCGGCCTGGATAGCCGCCCGGGCCCGGGTGGTCGGGGCCGAGTGACCACGGGGGCGGGGCGCCCCTAGAACCAGATGCGCATCGGCACCTGCAGCTCGGGATCCAACTGGACCAGTCCCGCCGGAACCGAGCTGGCGGTCCCGGCCGCGATTCGGCGGGCTGTAGCGAGGCAGGCGTAGGCGTCCAGGGAGTCGGCGCTGGAGGCTCGCTCTGGGTCGAGCTCAGCGACCTCGGGAAACTCGGCCCGCACGAGCTCCCAGCGAGTGATGCGCCCTTCGCGGCGGTGTTTGGAGGTGGGCAGGCTGGCGCCCCCGGCCAACCGGCGAAAGCTCAGCTCCGGGTGCCCCTCACGGAGCTTCTCTGCGCCTTGGTGGCGCAGCAACTGGTCGACCTCCGCCACCTTCGCCTGGATGCCGAAGGCCTGTCGTGAGCAGCCCGTGCCCTCGATCGCCTGGCGGATGGATTGCGCCTGCTGGTATCCGGTGGCGGCCAGCATCCGGCGCAGGGGAGCCGGAAAGACGCTGCTACTTCGGGGATGGCCGAGGAGCTGACGCGCTTCCAGGTCGCAGGCTCTGGGCCCCGCGGCGGACAGCCCAATCGGGATGTCGATGACGATGATCGCCACCGAGCCCAGCTGGGCAGCCCATCCCAGCTGAGGGGTGCTCCAGCGCTCCAGCGCGGTGGTCCGATCGGCGAACTCCAGGGCCACCATCCAGCCGCCCGGACAGCCGTCGGCGCCGATCAGTCGCAGGGGCGGGTCCATCTCCGCAGGGTAGTCGGGAGCGGCCCAGCTGACGACTAAAGCGAACGTTAGTTCGTATCATAACCCAGTGACCACAGCCGACTTTTCTGAACTCTGGGCCCGCTCCTACTTCACATTTCTGGAGGGCGCCAGTGCGCCGGAGGCGCTGGTCGATCGGGCAGTCGAACTGGGGATGCCAACTCTTGGGCTGGTGGACCGGGGTGGTCTCTATGGGGCGGTGCGGCTGGTCCACGCCGCCGAACGGGCGGGACTGACGGCGCTGGTGGGGGCGGAGCTGAACTTGGGGGGTGGTGGTCGGCTGGTCCTCTTGGCGACCGACCGACCCTCTTATCAGCAGCTCTGCCGTGCTGTCAGCCAGGCCCAGCTGGCAGGCGCCAAAGGTGCTCATCGTCTCTGCCTGGTGGGCTTGGATCCAGTGCTGGCGGCGGCGGCGGGTGTGGAAGGCGGGCGGGACGCTGTCCTGCCGCCGGCCCTGGCTCGGCGCCGGGAGCGGAGTTTGCCGGCTGAGACCACCTCCGAAGGCTGGGTTGATCCCAAGCAGTTGACCCGCTGCACAGTACTGCTCGGCGGACCGCACAGCCCGATCAGCCGCGCTTTGCTTCGGGGCGATCGGGAGGCGGCGGACCGGGCGGCGGTGGCTCTGCGGGAGGCCCTCCCCAGGGGTCAGGTGTACTTGTCCCTGCTGCACCATCTCCAGCCTGGGGATGGTTGGCTGGCGGCCGAAACGGCAGCTTGCGCACAGCGGACCCAGCTGGGCCTGATGGCGACGGGCTCGCCTCGCTACGCCACCGCCGGCGAGGCGACCCTGCTCGACGTACTGTCCGCCATCCGCCACAACTGTTCCTTGGAGGAGGCGGCGAAGCGGGGACTGCTGCTGCCCAACCACGAATACCTGATGCGTGACGGTGGCCACTTAGAGGGCCTGCTGCCCTATCCCGGGGCCTTCCAGGGCACCGCCGAACTGGCCGCTCGGGCTGAGCTTCAGCTGGACTTCCGTCACAGCCGCTTTCCGGCCTTCACCGCCCCACCCGGGCAGAGCCCCGACCAGTATCTGGAACATCTCTGCCGGCGGGGGATTCCCGACCGCTACCCGACTCCGAGCCCGGAGGTGGAGGCACGGCTGCTCCATGAGCTGCGGGTCATCGCCAAGTGCCAGCTGGCGGAGTTCTTTCTGATCGTCTGGGAGCTGATGGATTTCGCCCGGCGGGAACGGATTCCGGCGCAGGGCAGAGGCTCGGCCGCGGACAGCCTGGTGGCCTACCTGTTGGGGATCACCAGGGTCGATCCGATCGCGCACCACCTGCTCTTTGAGCGATTCCTGCACGAAGAGATGCAGGGCACTCCGGACATCGACATCGACATCTCAAGCGCTCACCGGGAGCGGCTGCTACGCCACGTCTACGACACCTATGGCCAGGATCGGACCGGCATGGTGTGCACGGTCATCACCTTCCAGGCCCGGATGGCGATCCGCCAGGTGGGGGCCGCCTTCGGCCTGCCCCAGCCGGTGGTGGAGAAGCTCAGCCGTTCGGTGGATCGCTGGTACGGCAAGGGGGAACGGGCGCTGATCGCCCAGGTGCTGGCGTCCGGCGGGGAGGACTCCGACCTGGTCTTGAGCTCGCGGCCCTGGCACCAGTTCGCCAGTCTGGTGGAGGCGGTGGTCGGGGTGCCTCGCCACCTCTCCATCCATGTCGGGGGCATGCTGGTCACCGGTGAGCCGCTCTGGGACATCGCCCCATTGGAGCGGGCCACCATGCCGGGCCGGGTGGTGGTGCAGTTCGACAAGAACGATGTCGAAGATCTGGGGTTGATCAAGATCGACCTGCTTGGATTGCGCACCCTCTCGGTGATCGCGGAGACCCTCCAGGAGCTGGAGGAGGTGACTGGGGAACGCCCGGACCTGGAAGCCCTGGACCTGGCCGACCCTGAGGTCTATGCCATGTGCGCCCAGGCTGACACCATCGGGGTCTTCCAGATCGAGTCGCGGGCCCAGCAACAGACTCTCCCGCGCAGCCATCCTCGAGAATTCAACGACTTGGTGGTGGAGGTGGCGCTGATCCGCCCCGGACCGATCCAGGGCAAGGCGGTCCACCCCTATCTGCGCCGGCGCCAGGGTCGGGAGCCGGTGACCTATCCGCATCCCCTGCTGGAGCCGATCCTGCGCGACACCATGGGGGTGATCCTCTACCAGGAGCAGATCCTGGAGATCGCCATGCAGGTGGCTGGCTTCACGGGCGCGGAGAGCGATCGCTTCCGTCGAGCCATGAACCGACATCGCTCTCGGGTGGAGATGACCTCCCTGGAGCAGGGCTTCCTCAGCGGCTGTGCTCACCATGGGGTGTCGGCGGAGGTCGCCGCCGAACTTTTTGCGGCGGTGCGAGGGTTTGCTGAGTTCGGCTTCTGCCGCAGCCATGCGGCGGCGTTCGCTCGCACCGCCTATGAGACCGCCTGGCTGCGGCTCTACCACCACCCCGCCTTCCTGGTGGGCCTGCTCAACAACCAGCCGATGGGCTTCTACCACCCCTCGGTCCTGGTGGAGGATGCCAAACGACGCGGGGTCAAGGTGCTCTCGGTGGATGTCAACCTGAGTCGGGGTCGATGCCACCTGGAGGAACTCGGGGGCGGGTCTACGCCCTCCCCTCAGTTCGGGGTGCGTCTTGGCTTCAACTACGTGAAGGAGCTGGGAGAGAACCTTCGGGAACGCTTGGACCAGGCGCGGGAGCAAGGTCCGTACCTGTCTCCCGAGGAGTTCTGGCGCCGCACGGAGCTTCCCCGCCCGGCGCTGGAATCTCTGGTGCTGGTGGGTGCTCTGGACAGCTTCGGCGAGTCCCGTCGCAAGCTGCTCTGGCGACTCAAGTCGGTGGAGGAGGCCCTAAGCGGCAGCCGGCCCATCCGGGCGATGGCCCCGTCTCCTGATGCACCAGCGCCGGGTGCCCGCCAAGGGCTGCTCTTGGAGCTACCCGCGGCCCCGCCCGCCCTGCCCGAACTGACCCCTCAGGAGCGGGCCGCGGCCGATTACCGAATCACGGGCTTGACCACGGGCCCCCACCTGGTCTCCTTCCTGCGCCCGCAGCTGGAAGAGCTGGGGGCGATCACGGTGGCCGAGGCAAGGGGTTCCCCAGACCGGAGCCGGGTGCGGACAGCGGGCTTGGTGATCACCCGCCAGGCCCCCCGTTCAGCCCACGGGATGCGGTTCTTCACCGTGGTCGACGAGACGGCGCAGATGGACCTAGTCATCCGGCCCGAGGTCTATCAAGCACACCGGACCTGGGCCAACCATGACCCGGTGCTGGGGGCGGAGGGGGTGCTGCAGGTGGCGGACGGGGCCAGAAGTCTGCTGGTGGAGAGGCTGCTCCGGCTGCCCCGGGCGTCCAGGCCGGCCGCCCAGGCTAGCTCAGTCGACTCGCTGTTCCCGGCCCCCTCGTCCCACGATTACCACTGAGCTCGGATTCACCCGGCTGCAGCCGGGAGCTGGCGGGGAGGGAATCCGGGTCGGTGCCGCTCGCGGACAACGTGAGCCGGGGTCGCATCCGCTCCAGCTGGCGCATGGTGGCTTCCAGGTCCGCGGCGGTGAAAGCCGAACGGGTACGGCGCTGCAGGGCCACGGTGAACCCCTCGGAACTGGGCAGTTCCAGCGGTAAAACGATCACCGACGCCAGTTCGACGTTGGTCCGGGCCTGGGGCCGGCTGGAAAGGGGCTCGGTCCAGAGCACCGGCACGCCGCCCTGCCGGGAACGCTCAGCCAAGGAGCTGAGCAGTTCCGGTCCGGTTGCTGCGGACCCTCCCCAGGCAGCCGTCTCCTGGCCAGTCTGGTTCAACAGCGCGCTGTGCTGGGCCCCGCTGACCCGACCCAGATGGGCCAGAAAGCGATCGACTCCGAGCGGTCCCTGAGGAGGTCGCCGGTGCCGGCGGGCTAGCTGCCAGTTGAGGGCGGCGTTCACCGCCATTCCCAGAATTGCCGCGAGGAGGCCATCCAGAACCAGCGGCAGAGGGGTGCCCACCAGGCCCAAGAAGACCACCAGCTGGGCTCCTCCGGCGGTGAGGGTGGAGGAGATATAGCGCCGCATCAGGGGGTACCGCTCCCGCCGGAGGTCCGCGAAGGTCAGCCTAAGGTTCCAGCTGAAGTTCCAGAGCCCAGATGCCACGAAGGCGAGGGACCACGCCCCCAGCGCCGGCCAGCCCAGCCCGTTCCCGCAGAGCTCAATAAGCAGGAGGAACAGGAGTAGCCCGCTGATCCCGACGGCGGCGAACTTCCAAACCCGGGCGCTCCCCGGGACGTCCCTGATCAGAGACCAGATGTGGCGCAGGAACAGCAGCCCCTGGGCGAAGCTGGCCTTGCTCTCGCCAGCGGTGCGAGCCTGGAACTGAAGCGGCACGTCGACCACTACCGGATGGGCTGAGCAGACGAGCAGCTCCAGCAAGATCTTGAAGCCAACCGGTCGGAACTCGACGCCGCGCAGGAGGGTGGCGCGACAGAGAAAGAAGCCAGCCAGGGGATCGGAGCTGGACCGGGCCTCCACGAAGACCGTCCTCACCAGAATGCTGGCCGCGCGCGAGACGAACTGTCGCATCCCGGTGGCCAGGCCGGCGCGGCTGCCACCCTTGAGGTAGCGGCTGGCGATGACCAGCTCCGCGCCGGCGCGCTCGGCTGCCAGCATGGCGGGAATGGTCTCCGGCGGGTGTTGCAGGTCGGCGTCCATGACGCAGACCACGCGACCACGAGCCTCGCGCAACCCCAGCACCACTGCCGTGCTGAGCCCCCCCTGCCGACGTTCGGGACCGCGGTGGTTGACTCGGATGCGGCGGTCTGCGGTCGCCTGCTGGGTCAGTCGGAGGGCGGTCTGGTCGTCGCTGTCGTCGATGAAGACGAGTTCGAAGGCCACCTCCTGGAGGACCTTCCGGAGTCTCGCCAGCAGGGGCTCGATGTTCCCAGCTTCGTTGCGCGTCGGGAGCACCACCGAGAGTTCCGGGGGCGCCGCCCCAGCCGTGGCGCGGAGCTCGGACATTGGCCGCAGTCTATCCCCGATCGTGCTCCATCTCATCGGCTGTTACAGAATCGTCAGGCGGCGGATGCTGGGATTTCATGAGGCCGTCCAGCGCCTGTCGGAGCTGGCGTGGGTCAACCCGGCCCTCGGCCACGACCTGGCCCTGAAAGCGAATGACCGGTACCCGGTCGCTGAAGTGGCGCCCCAGCTCGGGATCCTCGTCCACATCGAATTCGGAGACTCGCAGGTCTCGGATCCGGGCCTCCCTCTGGAGCGCCGCTCCGGCGGCGTCACACAAAGGGCAGCGCCGACGTGTGATCAGCTCCAGCTGCTCAGGTCTCAAAGACGCCCCAACTCTCCAGGCGCTGGCGATGGCGGCGGTTCCAGGCCCAGAACGCCACCCAGGCCACCAGCCAGAGAGCCAGTTCTAAAGCCACCCCGACCAAGGTCGATCGGGCCAGTCCGTTCCCGGTGACGGCGAGGGCCGCGTACAGGACGAATCTGACCAGCACCATCCCGACCAGCCCGGTCATCACCGCGAAGGCGATCCGCACTACCCGTCGCTCGGTGCGTAGCGCCGCCCGGAGCTGGCCGGCGCTGGCCACTTCAGGCGCCCCCAGGCCGACCGGCGGCTCGGGTTGGGCCGATCCCAGCCGAAGGGCGCCCCAGCTGGCCAGCAGGCCAGCCAGCCCGACCGGAACCAGGGCTTGCCAGGGCGCCCCCAGGCGCAGGTAGTTCTGCCAACCGGCGAGTCGCTGACCTGCTTGGTAGGCGTTGGCGAAGTGGCTCTGGAGAGCAAATGAAGTAATCGCGACCGCCAGTCCCAGCGCCGCGCTGCCCACTCCGATCGGAGTGGCGACGGGGTGGCGCCGTGTAAAGGCGACCACTCGCTGCCGGCCTAGGCGCAGGATCCCGGTCACCTGGGGTAGCCGCTGTCGCAGCCCGGGGAGGCGGCTAGTCACCGGACGAGCTTCCATCCAGCTTTCCCCGGTACCGTTGGGCTGAGCCGGATACCGCCCCGCGCCGGACATCAGCGATCGCGCCGTGGTCTGGCGGCGTCAAAGAGGCGGCTGCTGCACGCTGCAGTCGAGGCCACTGGAACAGGTCATCGTGCCCCTGATTCTGGACGATTGACAGTTCGGCCCCGCCACCTAGAATCAGGCCGATGGCTGCGACGCTCGCCGGGCGGGGCCCGGCGCCCGAACCGACATCGTCGCCGACCTTTCGGGTCGCCACCTACAACATCCTGCTCGGAGGCGGCGGACGTTGGGCCGAATTAGCCGAGGTGCTGCAGGAGCTCGACGCCGACGTGATTGCCCTCCAGGAGGCGGAGGATCGCCCCGCCGTCGAACGGGTCGCGGAGCAACTCGGCTACCAGGTGGTTTACGGAATGGCGCCCAGCCCGAGACATCAGGCGGTGCTGACCCGGCTCTCGGTGCAGAGCTGGAGCAACCACCGGGATCCTGCCATTTTCCTCAGAAACTCCTTGGAAATATGGCTAGAACGGCCACCCGGCAGCCGACTCCCACCGCTTTGTCTGCACACCGTCCACCTGACCGCCGCCTTCCACCGCCGCGGCCGCGCCGAGCCGGAGCGGGTGCGGGAACTGACGGCGGTGCGCGGTCATGCCGCCGCTCACCCGGAAGCGGACCATCTGATCCTCGGTGATTTCAACGCCGTGGCGCCCGGGGATCGGGTGCGGGCCACCGAGTTCTTCGCGCAGATTAACCAGTGGCGCCGCAGCGGCGTCCTCGAGGAGGCGGGCGCGCTCGGACCGGTGCCTCCTGGCCTGGCGCATCTGCGCTGGTGGCAGGACGCCGAGGCTCGGGGGGCGATTGTGGAGGAACTGCCGGAGGCGGTCCGCAGCGGGCTCCCGCGGTTGCCATGGTTGGTGCACCCGCTCCTGGAGGTGCTGCCCCGGAATGACGCCACCGACGCGGTTCTGGGCGCGCTGCTGCCGCGGGCGGCGGTGCGAAGCATGCTCCGGGCTGGTTACGTCGACTGCCTGCGAAGCCTTCATCCCCGGGCCAGCGCCTTCACCTGCCCGTCCTATCAGCCAGCGGTCCGAATCGACTACATATTCGCCAGCAAGGCACTGGCCGAAAGACTGATCCGGTGCGAAGTCGTGGGGCGATCCGGAGAGCTGGCGTCGGTGGCCCGGCGGGCCAGCGACCACTTCCCGGTGTTGGCGGAGTTTCGGCAGGTTCCATCGCTGTCCTGAGATCCCAGTGAGCTGGACCTCGAAGTAGCGCTCCGGAGGATCTGCAGGTCGGCCATAGGTGGTTTTCGACCGTCCATATACTCGGGCGGTGGTCAGGTCCAGCCGCCGGACGACAGTTCCCCAGGTCAGGTATGCGCTTCTGGGGGGCTCAGGGACGGGAACCCAGGGCTCGCCGGAGATGGAAGGTTCGGTGCGCATGCTGGACCGGGACCGCGTCTTCAGCACCCCCTTCGGGGACGCTCCTCCGATCACCCACTTCGAGGTTCCGCTGGACTCAGGGGGTCTGCGGCCGGTCCTCTTCTCGAGGCCATACGCGGGGCTGGCCGGGGCAACGGCTTCCATCCCAAGTCATCAGCGGGCCCAACAGGTATTGGCGCTCTTCTGGGTGCTCCAGCGCGCCGGAGTGACCCGGGTGGTCTCAGAGTCGGGAGCCGCCAGCATCACCCAGCACTTCCACCCGCGCGATCTGGTGGTGCCTCATGACTTCATCGACTTCACCCACCAACACGGTGGCCAATTGGAACCCGCGGTGATCCTGGTGATGCGCGACCCGTTCTGCCCAGAGATCCGCGAGGCGCTCTGGCAACGCGCCCGCCAGTTCGCAGCCGACAAGGCGACTCGGGCCTTCAATCGGGCGGTTCATGTCACGGTGGAGGGTCCCCGGCTGGAGACTGCCTCCGAGGTCGCGGCGCTGGCTCGGATGGGAGGCGACATCATCAGTCAGGGTCTGACCCCCGAGGTCTACCTGGCGCGCGAGATCGGGGCCTGCTTCGGTTCGGTGGAAATGGTGTTGCACTACGCCGAAGGAGTACGACCGGAGTGGGACTTCGAGCTGCTGCGAGCGATCGTTCGCGAAGGGGCGGAGGAGTTGGGGCGAGTTGCTCTGGACGCTCTGCTCACGCTCCCTGAAGAGGCTCAGTGTGGCTGTCCCAGCCACCGCCAGACGGCCCCCAACGTCCCAGCAATCAGTCCCGAAGCGGTGGCCGGGCCCGGGTGAAGGCGGCACCAGGGCTGCCCACGGTGGGCCGCCCGGAGCCAGACGCGGTCCGGGGCATGTTCACCGGCTTGGCGCGCCGTTACGACCTGCTCAATTCGGTGCTCAGCCAGGGCCAGGATCGACTCTGGCGGCGGCGGGCGACCCAGCTGGCCCGGATCGAGCCCGGTGATCGGGTTCTCGATGTCTGTTGCGGTACCGGAGCGCTGGCCGCCCTCCTGAGTCGGCGGGTAGGACCCCGGGGAGACGTGATCGGCGTCGATCTAACCGAAGCCATGCTTGAGGTGGCCAGGTCCCGGGTGCGGGGAGTCGAATTCGTATTGGGAGATGCCTGCCAGCTGCCATTCCCGGACGGCAGCTTCGCCGCCACCACCATGGCCTTCGGCCTCCGCAACATTTCAGATCGCCAGCAGGCGCTTCGGGAATTGGCCCGCGTCCTGCGCCCAGGCGGTCGGGCGGTGATCCTGGAATTCAGCCAGGTCCATCCCCTCCTGGAGCCGGCTTACCGGTGGTACAGCCGACATTTGATCCCACCGATCGCGCGCGGGCTCCTGGGTGGGGACGGTGCCTACCGATACCTCACTGATTCCATCGCCGCCTTCGCGCCGCCGGAGGTGGTCTCGGCTTGGCTGCGGGAGGCGGGTTTCCGGAAAGTGCATGTGCACCGCATGACGGCCGGGGTGGTCGCGCTCCACGTGGGGCGGCTCGCCGGTTCCGGAGCTGCCTAACCCCCAGGGCCAGCTTGGGGCGACCTCGGAAGCAGCAGACTGATCGTCTCCGCGATCAGGGCGGGACGGGGAGAACCCTCCAGTTCGTAGGTAACTTCGTAGTTGGCCAGGACTCCTGCTGACGGACGGTCGGTAACCGCCAGCACCTTGGTGCGCAGGCGGACCCGGCCCCCGGCCGGCACCGGGGTCAGAAACCGAAGTCGATTGAGGCCATAGTTGATGCTGATGGCGTGCTGGCGCAGTCCGGTCAGCTGGTCCATCAGGAGCGGGGTCAAGGACAGTGTCAGATAGCCGTGGGCAATCGTCGACTGAAACTGGCTGGCGGCCGCTCGTGGGGGGTCCACGTGAATCCACTGATGGTCACCTGTGACCTCGGCGAAGGCGTCGATGCGGGCTTGATCAAGAGTCACCCACTCACTGGGACCAAGCGTGGACCCGACGGCTTGTCGTAGATCATCAATGGTTCTGAGGAGCGCCGCCATCTCTGATCCGGTAGGTTACATTGGGGCTGGTATCGGGGAGTGACGTTGGCATGATTCAGTCCGGGAGCAGCAAGACTGAGGTGATCCGGACTCTGGTGGTGGCAGGGCGTCGGCAGGCCGAGCACCTGGCGCCGTGGCTCGACTACATGGGGCGCACCGGTCAGGTCGCGGCCGTGGTCACGCCAGACCTGAACGCCCTGAATCAGCTGGAGGGCTACGACGTGGTCGTGGCCCACCCTCCCGAGGGAGAACTGCTTCCGACCGCCGAGGACTCGCTGTGCGGCTTCGTACAGCGGGGCGGGGGCCTGATCGCGCTCCATTGCACCAATTCCACCTGGGCCTCCGCGACCAGGTACCTGGAGTTGGTCGGGGGCAGCCCGGACGGTCGGTTGCCGAGCAGCGAGATCGTGAGCCGGGTCAACGACGGCGGCCACGACATCACGAGGCGGCTGTCAGGTCCCCTGACCCTCCACGACTCCTGCTACACCCAACCGGAGCCGCCGCCGGACAGCCAGATCCTGCTCGACACCACCTGGCAAGCGCGAAAGCTGCCGGTCGCCTACGTGCGCGAACCAGGTCAAGGTCGCATTTTCTACTGGGGCATGGGGGAGGCGGCGGCGACATTTCGGGATCCGGATGTGCAGCAACTGCTCTATCGGGGCGTGCGCTATGCGGCGGGGCAGGTGGAGCGGACATCGGTGGGAATCGGCATGCTCGGATTCGGCGCCATCGGCGTCGACCACGTCAGCGCCATCGGAGCGGTGGCCGGTCTCCGGTTGCTCGCCATCGCCGACCAGAGCCCGGCTCGGCTGGAGGCGGCCCGTCAGCTCTCGCCCACGGTCGACGTGGCGCCCGATCTCCCCAGGCTCGCCGAGGTGGAGGACGTCGAACTGGTGATCATCTCCACTCCTCCCAACACCCACGCCACCCTGGCCGAGCAGGCTCTCCGGGCCGGGAAACACGTGGTCTTGGAGAAACCCTTCTGCCTCACGCTCAGCGAAGCGGACCGGCTGGTGGAGCTGGCCGCGGAATCCGGCAGAACCTTGACCGTCTATCAGAATCGGCGCTGGGATGTTGACTTCCTGGCTCTCCAGGCAGCCATCCAGAGGGGGGACCTGGGGTCGATCTTTCACCTGGAGACCTTCGTCGGAGGCTACGGCCACCCCTGCCACTTCTGGCATTCCCACGCGCCGGTCAGCGGGGGGGTGATCTTCGACTGGGGATCGCACTACCTGGACTGGATCCTGCAGCTCATCCCGGGCCAGGTGGTCCGGGTTTCCGCCAGCCGCCAGAAGCTGGTCTGGCAGGACGTGACCAATGACGACCACTTCGAGCTGCGGATGACTTTCGCCGGTGGCGCCGAGGCGGTTTTCATCCACTCCGACATCGCCGCCGCTCGCAAACCGAAGTGGTACGTGTTGGGAACTCGCGGTGCCGCGGTCGGCCACTGGCGGGAGGGACGGATCACCAGCCGGGGACCGACCGGTCAGGTCGTGGAGGAACGGCTGCCGGTGACCGATCTGCCCTGCGAGTTGCACATTCTCCGCCCGGACGGATCCGGCGAGAGCCACGACCAATTGGTGTCGCTGCCGGCGGCCCCGCCCCAGGCCTTCTACCGCAATCTGGCGGGGCACCTACTTGCCGACGAGCCGCTGGCGGTGACTCCCGGGTCGGCGCGGCGCAATATCGCGGTGATGGAGGCCGCCACGAAATCCGCAGAGCTGGGGAAGTCGCTCGACCTTCTGGTGTGAGCAGCACCCAGCTCCGGTGGGGGGTCCTGGGCGCGGCGGCGATCGCCGGCCAGGCGGTGATTCCGGCCATCCTGGCGGCTGAGGGCCAAGTGGCGGCACTGGCCAGCCGAGACCAGGAGCGCGGTCGCGAACTCAGCTCTCGCTTCTCAATACCCCTGCTCTTTCGAACCTATCAGGAGCTGGTCGAGGCAGAGCTGGACGCGGTCTATATCCCTCTGCCTAACTCCCTCCACCTGCCCTGGTCGCTCCAGGCAATGGCCGCCGGCAAGCATGTCCTCTGCGAGAAGCCGCTGGCGCTCTCGGCGGCTGAGGCGCGGCAGCTTGGCGCCGCTGCCCATGACCGCGGGGTGGTGCTGGCCGAAGCCGTGATGTATCGCCATCACCCCCGCTGGCAGACGGTGCGCCAGTTGATCACCTCAGGTGAGCTGGGGCGTCCCCGGCATCTACAGGGGAGCTTCACCTTTCCTCTCGACCCGGCGCCTAACATCCGCTGGGAGGCGGAGCTCGGTGGTGGCGCCCTGTACGACGTCGGGTCCTACCTGGTCAGCGCCTCTCGCTGGCTTTTCGGTGAACCGACCCGGGTGCTGGCTCGCCAAGAGCTGTGGCACGGCGTCGACCGGGACGGGTCGATGCTGCTCGAGTTCGGTGGCGCCGACGGGCCCATCTCGGCCGAGTTGGCCTTCAGTTTCGCTGCTGCCGAGCACCAACAGCTGGAGGTGATCGGGACCGAAGGCTCGCTCCTGGTTCCGGCGCCCTTCACCGCTTGGCGAGGTGAGGAGATTCCGCTGTGGTTGCGGCGGGGCCCGGTCGGGGCGGCCCAGGCGGTGGCCACCTCGGCGGCCGACCCGTACCAGGAAATGGTCCTCGCATTCACCGCTCGGGTACGTGGGGGCCCGCCGCTACCTACTACCCCGAAGGATTCCGAGCTGGGTTTGCGGGTGCTTGACGCTGCCCGCCGGAGCGTGGTCGAAGGCGCCTGGGCGCGCCCCTAGCCGTCTCCTAGCCAGCAAGCTCGATCTGGCAGCTGGGGGCGGAGAGGGCAAGCGCCAGCTCGCCGCTGGCGGGTCGGTAGGGCGAGCTCCGGTGAGCGCAGGCTGAGTGCGAATGGGGCGCGCCCAGCCAAGCAGGCCATGACACCAGCAAGGTTCGGTCCGGGCTCTGGTCACTGACCTCAGCGGTGAGCGTGTCGGTCTCGGGGTCGAAGTGAAGGTTGGCCAAGGTGCCCGGGGATGACCGGACGAAGGGTTGCGCGAGCACGTGAAGCCAGGCCCCATCCGGGGGGCCCGCGCCATTGCGCACCCCCCAGCCCCCGGAGTCGTCCCACTGCCACCAGGACCAGCCGGTGAGGTAGCGGTTGGAGAGGGCGATCTCAGCGCGGGCCCAGGCGACGGCGAGCGGTCGTTGGTGGTCGATGCCGAGCTCGCCTGCCCAGTAGGCAGCCGGGAGCTGGCCCGCCTGATCCAGGGCCTGCTGCAACTCAGCTCGGAGTGGCGCGGTATTCCCTTGAAAGTTGGGTGGCAAGAGACTGCCAGAGTAGAGGTGAGTGGAGTAGACGAGGTTCCGGGTCGCCACAGGCCGGACCGCCGTGGGGAGGCCACCGAAGAGGTCACCCTCGACGATGAAGAGATGGTTGGGATCCACCCGGGCCAGGTCGCGGATTCCGGTGGCGTAGAAGGGCCAGAGGATGTGGGTATCAAAAATCGCTGGGGGCAGCGGAAAGGGGTGAGGCTCGTTGTAGAGGTCGTAGCCGGCGACGACGGAGTTGCCGCGAAACTCTCCCGCGACTACTTCCCAAGCACGCCAGTAGAGCGCCTGCCAGTCAGGCTCGAGCCAGAAATACGCCAGCGCCGCGTTTACCGCCGGTGAGACATGCCGCTTCCAGGCGGCACTGAGCCCGGGCAACTCCAAGTTGGGTACGCCTGCGACATAGAGCCAGGCGGGAGCACCGCTGCCCCCGAATCCGACCCCGAAGTCTTCGGTGTGCATGTCGAGCACCACATAGAGGTGGTGTCGGGAGCATAGCGCGACCACCGCGGAGATCTCCTTCAGGTAGGACTCACTGAAGCGGCCGTGGGAGGGCTCCAGGAGCGACCAGGAGATAGGCAAGCGGACCACGTCGAAGCCCTCGGCCTCCATCAGGGCGGCGTCGCGTCCGGTGAAAGCAGGTGGACTGCTGGAGTCTCCGTTCTGAAGCAGCGCGTCGTCGTTGAAGCCGCGCAACAGAACAGTTCTCCCGGAGCTGTCGACGATCTTGCCGTTGCGAGCTGACAGCCAAGGTAGCGAACCGCCAGCCGGCCGATCCGGCCGGACCGGGACCGCGAGGGTGGGAAGGGGGAGACAGACGACCGCGCCAACGGCGAGCACCAGCGCCAGGAGGCAGGTGAGCTGAGCCGGTCCGCCAGCGCGCTGGCGCCTGGAATCTCTCATAACTCGTTGCAGCACCCAGCGATTGTGTCGTACCGCTCGGCGCGCTCCGGGGGACGTCAGGTTGGACGGGTGGTGACGTTCACTCGGTGCCGACCTGGGAATCGGCGGTGGTGCCTCGGAACGACACCAAGCCCTCGATCACCGCCCCGCTTCGAGCGTCGACCAGGACGGCATCCAGATCGATCTGGCCCGGCACGGGGGCATCGCCGACTTCGTCGGTTCCCGGATTAAGGAAGACGATCCAGCAGAGCCTTCCCGAAGAAGGCAGCGCCGATCCACCCGGCCCCAAGACGGTCGCTAGAAATACCTTGTCCAGTTCGGCCTGAGGCTGGTTCTTGGTAGCGGCCGAAACAGCCGCCCCGGCTCCGATCGCGGCTTTCCCGTCAGGCGTCTGCAGGGTCAAGCCGCTCTGCGCCAGGATCGACTCATCGCCCGGAAGGACTCCCAGCCCGTTGGGGATCGGGGTGACGTGGGTCGCGACCAGAGTGACGCCCCCGATCAGGGCGAGAAGCAGAGTCAATGCGAATGCGCGCCAGAGCCGCTCGATCGCTCCCCCCCGAGCCGGTCTGTCCCGCTGCACCGGGGAATCATCCGCCCCCGGGAGAGTTCCGTTGGTTTTCGAGAGCGGTCGGCGTTTGGGGGCCGGTCGGCTGCGGTACGGTAGGGCTAGCGCGGCCGCGGAGCGGCGCCCGGCTTCAGTGCAACGGAGGTTTGCAGACTTAATGGCCAAGACCGTTGGAATCGACCTGGGAACAACCAACTCGGTGGTTGCCGTCATGGAGGGTGGCGAGCCTGTCGTCATCCCCAATGCTGAGGGTGGTCGTACGACCCCGTCGGTGGTGGCCTTCACCAAGAATGGCGAGCGGCTGGTGGGGCAGTTGGCCCGGCGTCAGGCTGCGGTCAATCCCGAGAACACCGTCTACTCGATCAAACGCTTCATGGGCCGACTTTTCAACGAGGTGGTAGGAGAACGCAAGATCGTTCCCTACCAGGTAGTAGCTGGCAAGGACGGCCGCGCCGAAGTGGATGTCTCTGGTACCAAGTACACGCCGGAGCAGATCTCGGCCATGATCCTGCAGAAGCTCAAGGTTGACGCCGAGTCCTACCTTGGGGAGAAGGTCACCGATGCGGTGATCACGGTTCCGGCCTACTTCAACGACGCCCAGCGCCAGGCCACCAAGAACGCTGGCCAGATCGCCGGGCTCAATGTGCTGCGCATCATCAACGAGCCGACCGCCGCCTCTCTTGCCTACGGACTGGACCGTAAGGAGTCGGAGAAGATCCTGGTCTTCGACCTCGGTGGAGGCACTTTCGACGTCTCGATTCTGGAGGTGGGCGAGGGGGTCTTCGAGGTCAAGTCGACCAACGGCGACACTCACCTAGGCGGAGACGACTACGACCGCCGGATCGTGGACTGGATGGCTGACGAATTCAAGAAAGAGCAGGGGATCGACCTCAAGTCAGATCGCCAGGCGCTCCAGCGGCTGACCGAAGCCGCAGAGAAGGCCAAGATTGAGCTCTCTCAACTGCAAGAGACCCAGATCAACCTGCCCTTCATCACGGCCGACCAGAACGGGCCCAAGCATCTGGACACCCGCCTGTCGCGGGCGAAGTTCGAACAGCTGACCGCTGACCTCACCGACCGCTGCCGGGCTCCCTTCGAGAACGCGCTGAAGGATGCCGGGATGAAGATCGGGGACCTGGACGAGGTGATCCTGGTGGGTGGTTCCACCCGGATGCCGGTGATCCAGGAGTTGGTCGAGAAGATGAGCGGCAAGGAGCCGCACCGGGGG
The DNA here is from genome assembly GCA_050734135.1 of Candidatus Dormibacteria bacterium. Taxonomy (GTDB): domain Bacteria; phylum Chloroflexota; class Dormibacteria; order Aeolococcales; family Bog-877; genus Bog-877. Next base: position 36,259 of record JBOHUG010000070.1, on the reverse strand, counting down.
GTCAACCCCGACGAGGTGGTCGCCGTCGGGGCGGCGATTCAGGCCGGAGTCCTGAAGGGCGAAGTCAAGGATGTGCTGCTCCTGGACGTGACCCCTCTCTCCCTTGGGATCATGACCGAAGGCGAGGTGAACACCCGTCTGATCGAGCGCAATACCACCATTCCCAGCAGCAAGACTCAGGTCTTCTCCACCGCTGCCGACAACCAATCCTCGGTGGAGATCGTGGTGCTGCAGGGAGAGCGCCCCCTCGCGAAGGACAACCGGACCCTGGGTCGCTTCATGCTGGACGGCATCCCGCCGGCTCCGAGGGGGGTGCCTCAGGTGGAGGTCACCTTCGACATCGACGCCAACGGCATTCTCAATGTCACCGCCAAGGACCTCGGCACCGGTCGGGAGCAGAAGGTCACGATAACTGGCTCCACCACCCTCAAGAAAGAGGAGGTGGAGAAGATGGTGAAGGAGGCGGAGGCCAACGCTGAGGAGGACCGTCAGCGGGCGGACGCCGTCTCCAAGCGCAATCAGGCTGATGCCTTGATCTACACGGCGGAGAAGACCCTGCGTGAGCACGGGGAGAAGGTGGCTCAGGAGCTACGCGACGAGGTCACCCAGAAGATGGACGCCCTCAAGGAGTCAGTGGCGGCCCAGAACACCGAAGAGATCGAGACCCGGCAGAGTGAACTCTCCGCCTCACTGCAGAAAGTTGGTGAGGCGGTCTATCAGAACCCAACTCCGCCGGCAACTGACGGAGACTCAGGCGGTGGGGAGGATATTCCGCCGGCCGAGGGTTCCCCTGACTCTCCCCCAGGCACTGACGGTGACGTGGTCGACGCCGAGTTCAAGGAAGTTTGAGGCAGTCCAAGCTCGGTCTCGCGACCGGGCTTGGACTGGCGCTGCTCAGTTACGCGGCGCTGGTCGGGTGGGCCCGACGCACTCTGGTCAGGGACCGCCCGCCGGCTGAACTGGAGGCAGCGCTCCAAGCGTGGTTGGGGGAGGCCGGCCTGCACGGCCGCAGTCGCTACTTCCACACCCGCGTTGGCCGCGTCCATGTCCTCTTGGCCGGCCACTCCGGCAGCCCGGTGCTGCTCCTCCCCGGACTAGCGTCGTCGGCCGGCGACTTCGCAGAATTGTTAGCTCAGCTGGCCCGCCACCATCGCGTGGCAGCGATCGATCTGCCTGGCGGTGGCCTGAGCGATCCGGTCAGCTTCGGGGGGCACCCCCGCCAAGCCTGGAGCGAGGTCGTCTCGGCGGTCGCTGATCAGTTGGGGGTGCGGCAGTTCGACCTGGTCGGCCACTCACTGGGTGGGCTGGCGGCGGGAGGATTCGCCATCGCCAATCCCGAGCGGGTGAGTCGGTTGGTACTGATCAGTCCGCTCGGGTTCAGTCGGCGTATTCCTCTGCTCTGGAGCTTCGCGAGGATCCCAGGGGCCCTGGACCTTCGGGGACTTCACGAGCGCTGGCTGCTGACCCACGGCGCCAGACGTCTGCCTGATCGGTTGGAGCGGGCCGATCGCGAAAACCCGGACTCGGCCTGGGGAAGGTATCGCCTCCTCGTCGGGCGGCGCCAGGGCCACGCCTCCGACCTGGATCTGATTGGGCGCCTGCTGCAACCATTTGGACTTCGGCCAGAGTCCCAGCTACTTCCCGCCCTCGGGCTTCTGGCGGACAGGACTCTGGTGCTCTGGGGCGACCGCGACCGTCACCTGCCGCTCCGAGACGCCGAGCCGGAAATCCGGTACTACCGAGACTTTCAACTTGAGGTGGTGCCCGGCGAGGGCCACCTGCTCCCGGTGCTGGAACCACTCCTGACCGCTCGCTTGATCACCGATTTCCTGGAACCCTCCGAGAGCTAGGTCAACGCGGTTTGCCGGCCTCCTCAGCTGGGTACATGCAGAGAGTGCACATTTCTTCGGACGAGGTGAACGGTGCAGCTTGAACGGCTGACCCAACGAAGCCGGGAGGCTCTCGAAAGCGCCCAGGAGCTGGCTCAGGAGCTGCAGCACCCGGAGGTCGAACCCGAGCATCTGCTGCTGGCTTTGGTCGACCAGGCCGATGGGGTGGTGGTGCCCTTGCTACGTCAAGTGGAGGTCGCCCCCGATCAGGTGCGCGCTCGGCTCCAGACCGATCTGGACGGCCGTCCCAAGCAGCAAGGGGCGACGCCCCGAATCTCGGCAGTCCTGGACGCCGTGCTTAGGGACGCGTGGGAGCGGATGGGCAAGCTGGGAGATGAGTACTGCAGCACCGAACATCTGCTGCTGGCCCTCGCTGGACACCGGGGCGGACCGGCGGCCGGGATCCTGGCTCAGCTGGGAGCGACGCCCTCGCGGCTCGAGTCGGCGCTGGAGGCGCTCCGGCAGGGTCAGAAGGTTACCGACCCCAACCCGGAAAGCAAATTCCAGGTCTTGGAGCGCTACACGCAGGACCTGACTCAGCAGGCGCGCGAAGGCAAGCTCGATCCGGTGATCGGCCGGGATGACGAGATCCGCCGAACCATGCAGGTGCTTGCCCGGCGTACCAAGAACAACCCTGTGCTGATCGGAGAGCCTGGGGTTGGCAAGACCGCCATTGTCGAAGGACTGGCCCAGCGCATCGCCACCGGCGACGTTCCGGAAACCCTCAAGGATCGCCGGGTAGTGGCGCTCGACCTGGGCGCCTTGGTGGCCGGGACTAAATTCCGGGGCGAGTTCGAGGACCGGCTCAAGGCCCTGCTCAAAGAGGTGACCGGCTCAGACGGTCGGATCATCATGTTCATCGATGAACTGCACACCCTGATCGGGGCTGGTGCGGCCGAGGGCGCCATGGACGCGGGCAACCTCCTCAAACCAGCTCTGGCACGCGGCGAGCTGAGGGCGATCGGGGCCACCACCTTCGATGAGTACCGCAAGCACATCGAGCGCGACCCGGCCTTGGAGCGTCGCTTCCAACCGGTGCAGGTGGGTGAGCCATCGGTGGAGGAGACCATCAGCATCCTGAGGGGCCTCAAGGAGCGATACGAAGTGCATCACGGAGTCCGGATCAAAGATTCGGCCCTGGTGGCGGCGGCGGTGCTCTCCAACCGATACATTTCGGGCCGGTTCCTACCCGACAAGGCCATCGACCTCGTCGACGAGGCTGGCTCCCGTCTACGAATGGAGATCGACTCCATGCCGCAGGAGCTGGACCAGGTGGAGCGTCAGGTGCGGCAGCTGGAGATTGAGCGCGAGGCCCTCCGGAAGGAGACCGATCGGGCCTCCGCGGAGCGGTTGGTGGCGCTGGAGCGGGAGTTGGCGGAGCTGCAGGAAGGTGCGGTCGGACTTCGCCAGCGCTGGGAACAGGAGAAGGGGGCCATCGGCGAGATCCGATCGACCAAGCAGGCGATCGAGCGGACCGCCTTTGAAGCCGAGCGGGCGGAGCGCCTGGCGGATTTCGGCAAGGCGGCTGAGCTGCGCTATGGAAAGCTAACCGAGTTGCACCGGCAGTTGGAGCTGCAGGAAGACCAGCTAGCCAAGGACCAGGGTGGCACCCCACTGCTCCAAGAGGAGGTGGGGGAGGAGGACATCGCCGAGGTGGTAGCCCGCTGGACGGGGATTCCGGTGCAGCGGATGCTCGAGGGCGAGATGCACAAGCTCCTCGAGATGGAAGACCGGCTCCACCAGCGGGTGGTCGGTCAGGATGAGGCGATCGCCGCGGTCGCCAGCGCGGTGCGGCTGGCGCGGGCGGGGCTCAACGATCCGCGTCGGCCCATTGGTTCATTCATCTTTCTGGGGCCGACCGGGGTTGGCAAGACCGAGGTGGCACGGGCGCTCGCCGAGTTCCTCTTCGATAGCGAGGACGCTGTGGTCCGGCTCGATATGAGCGAGTACATGGAGAAGCACGCGGTGGCCCGGCTGGTGGGGGCCCCGCCGGGCTACGTAGGTTACGAGGAAGGCGGCCAGCTCACGGAAGCGGTGCGCCGCCGACCCTACGCCGTCCTCCTGCTGGACGAGATCGAGAAGGCCCACCCCGACGTTTTCAACATCCTACTCCAGCTGCTGGACGACGGCCGGCTCACCGATGGCAAGGGTCGGACCGTCGATTTCCGCAACTGCGTGGTGGTCTTGACCAGCAACCTGGGCAGTCCCCTGATCGCCGCCTTGCCAGATCATCCAAGTCGATCGCAGGACGAGGCTGTCAAGTCCGAGGTGATGGCCGAGCTTCGCCAGCAATTCCGGCCCGAGTTCCTCAACCGGATCGACGATGTGATCCTCTTCCATCGCTTGGATCAGAACCAGATCGAGCACATCGTGGAACTCCAACTGCGCCAATTGGAAGCACGGCTGGGCTCCCGACGGCTGGGCCTCAAAGTGCTGCCAGAGGCGAGGGCCCGGCTCGCGGAGCAGGGATATGACCCCGTCTATGGAGCTCGACCACTCCGCCGGGTTATTCAGCGCCAGCTGGGCGACCGAATCGCCACGGCTGTCTTGCAGGGAGATTTCTCTGAGGGCGACCTGATCGTTGTGGGCGTCGATGCGACCGGACTCGAGCTCCGTCGAGAACCCGGCCGGGGCCCAACCGTCGCCGAGGTGCATTCTGGGCCGATGGCGGGGGAAAGATCCGGGGCCGAACCCGCTCTGAAGCTCACCGACTGAGCTGCCGGCTTGGTGGCGGCGAACAGGAAGTGCGCCGGGTCATTGGTAAACTCGCCGTCCCCGCCGACGTAGCTCAGTGGTAGAGCAGCGGTTTCGTAAACCGCTGGCCGGGAGTTCGAATCTCCCCGTCGGCTCGCTGTTTTGTGCAAGCTCGGCTGAGGGTTGACGCCTACTTCGGTAGACGTTTGACATTCCTTCGTCATGAGGGAGATCCGCGTGACCGAACAGCGGTAACAAGTGATTCTGGCGGTGATCGGCCACAGGAGGACGGTCAAGGAAGGCGCCCGGTGGCAGAGATTCCGTCAGGTTGGTTGAACCCGTTTTGCCGTTCGTCTCGCCGGACCCTGATCCATTCGGACTGGACAGCGCTAGGATTACGACTCTGGGGAAATAACTCGCGTCCCGAGTTGAGCTAGGTGGAGGAGGCGTTGAGATGTGCGCTACCTGCGGTTGCGAGGGGACAGTGGAGTCGAGTGACGAAGACGCCAAGTCGGTCCAGCCGGTGGAGAAGGATCAAGACGACCCTGCTATCGCACCTAAGTTGAGCATCGTCGGGAATCCTTAGTCGGATTAGCCCCGACCTCGGTGCTGCCACGGGCTCTGCGCGCCGCCGGCATGGCTGGCGAGATCCCTGGCCTAGTGACCGCCCACCCATCCACCCGCTGGGCCGAGCCCGAGAAGGCAGCGCCAGGCCCCTGCTGGAGGGCTCGGGAATCCTGGCAGCCGCCGTCTCGACCGCGGCGAAGCTCGGTCCCAGTGTCAGCTCGCAGGGCAAGTGTATCGGCTGGAAGACTGTTGACAACTGACCGGGAGTGGAGCGTAAGCTCCGGCGGACCGGCTGGCTCCTGTGGGAGCTCCAAGCAAGCGAGTCCTGCGCCTAAGGTGCCCTACCAATCGCGGCGCGCTGGACCACTGAGGGGACCAGCCGGTCAACTGGTTCGATCCGGCCGGGATAGGTGTCCGTGCCGAGATAGTCACCGGGACCGTCGATGGTCCCCGTCAGTCGTTCTTCCGGGGTCACCGCGCTAGATCGCGGGCAATTATCCGAACGGTTCGGCTCGGCACCGACGGGGACCTAGATCGCACTTCCAGAGCTCCATCTCGCGAGCAGCGATCTCGCATGGAAGGGACCGAAAGGCAGCGGAGTTGTAGCTTCAGGTGCTCGGGGCTACGACCCGCCGCACCTTAGGCGACGTGGTCCAACTCGCAGAGGACTTGCAGCTAGACCGGTCCCAAATCACTCGGCCGACTGTGGCTCACGCCCGCGGGGTCACCGAGCCCACTCAGCGCGGGCGGACTGCCCAGGTCACGGTGCTGGGATGGGCACCACTTGCTGGTGGCGCGCCACCGAGAACCCGAGCACGATTGGGATGTCGAGGGCAAAAATGATCAGGGTTACCGTGATCAGCAGGAGCAATGCTCCGCTGGTGCCGTCGTCCACGATGACGTACTCCAGCATTCCCGCGATCACTACGTACGCCACAAGGGCCCACCCGCTGACCTGCCGGAAGCGGTCCCAAGCGAATTCCCCCACTTGGGAGAGCATCACGATTGCGCTCAGCAGCAGGAGTGCGGCCAGGGCGATGAGGGCGCTCGGCACAGGGAGGGGGGCTTGGTGGGGCAAATAGGAGGCTAGGAAAATGCCCCCCGCGATCACAAAGGCCATCGAGGCGACCGTCACCTCGACTACGGGTGGCAGTTTTTGCGAGAGCGCCGGGGTGGTCTCGGTCACCATGTCGCGAGCCTGGTCATGATGATCAGGGTGCCGATCTGCATCACTCCGGTGATGCCAGCGGTGTAGACGAATCGGCGCATCAGCTTGGCGATCAAGAGTCCGTTCGGCTTCGGCTTCTTCAACTCAAACAAGACGGCCAGGTTGGCGGGCTCGAGCAGGCCGATTGCGATCACGGCCATGATTCCGACCACGACGAAGGAGGCGACCAGCCACCAGTGGTTGGGGTACGCCACGGCCAGGTTGCCGAGGGCGCGAGCCAGCTGCAGCCCGGATGCCAGCGTCACGATCACCAAGGTGGGCATGATCAGAACCATCTTGGGCATGAACCGGGTCGAGAATTCCACCCGCGCCGGCACCGACATACGACCGATGATCGGACCGATCACCAGTCCCACGAAGAGGTCGATTCCGGTCCAGAGTCCCCCGCCGGCGACGTGGAGGAAGTCAAGCGCCCAGAGCCAGTTGCCGGCAATGGCCACTACTAAAAACACCAGAACTGCGCCCACGAGCGGCAGCCCCGCGAGGGGAATGATCGTCACCCGCGGCGGAGCGACCGAGGTCACCGCCGCCGTTGGAGGAATCGCAAAATCGCCGATCGTATCTGCCACCAACCCTCTCCCTTCGTCTCATCGGCGGTCCCAGCTCCCCGAGCCAGTCATCTAGCACCCGATAGTACGGCCTGGTTCGGCCGTGACGAACGAACGGTGTGCGCAGGCCGAGCGACCCCGGCGGCTCTGCAGGTGGCCTGGTTCGTGACGGTGCCGGCTGGAGACGAACCGCCGGCGACAAAAACCGACTCCGCGGACCCAAACTGTCCGGATGGCTGCGGCAGACACCTGGCAGGAGGTAGCCCCTGGGATTCTGGTGATGCCTTGGCCTGCCTTCCGGTTGAATGTCGGCTTGATCCTTGGCAGCGAGCGTGCCTTGTTGGTTGACACCGGCGCCTCGATCGACGCCGGACGAGAAATCTCCCAGCTCGCCAAGGAGATGACGCAACTCCCGCTGGGGGCGATGAACACGCACAGCCACTTTGACCACTGCTTCGGCAACGGGGCATTTGACCCTGACGTGCTCTGGAGTCACCGGCTCTGCGCCGAGCACCTGCGTTGGGATGGGGAGGAACTGCAGCGAGAGGTGATCACGGAATTGCGGGTTAGCGACCAGGAGCTGGCGCTGCAGGTCTCAAACAGCCCGCTCGTGAGCCCCGCCTGTCTGCTGGAGGACGAGGTCGAGCTCGATCTGGGAGAGCGGGTCGTGACCCTCCTCCACCCCGGGCGTGGCCATACCGACAACGACATCGTGGCCTGGATTGCCCACGATCGGGTTCTCTTTGCCGGCGACCTGGTCGAGGAGGGAGCTCCACCCTCCTTCGAGGATTCGTTTCCGCTCGAGTGGCCGGAGTCTCTGGCTGTGCTCTTGGCTCTCGATCCAGATCAGATCGTGCCCGGCCATGGGGCGGTGGTTGATGCCCAATTTGCGCGGCAACAGCACCACGATTTGCAACAACTGGCGGATCTATCACGCAAGGGATTCCGGAATTCCCGACGCCCAGCTGAGTTCGACGTCGAAACCGCGTTCCCCGGGCGTCCCGCTCAGACCGCGATCCGGCGCGCCTACAGTCATCTGACCGCCGCCAGCACCGGGGCATGGGTGGAGCGGCAGCCGGGCTGAATGGGGTCCTGCGGTCGATCGGCGCCGAACTCTGGTGCCTCCGCGCCCGGCGAAAACATGCAGTGGACCAGTGAGGGATTGGCGCGGGTCAGCGAACCCCGGCTCCAATCCGGTTTACTTCTGCTCCAATGCCCAGAACTCGTCCGACCGGCTCCCCCGGGAATCAGACGTTGGCCCCTGGCGAGGTGACTGGGCCGGTTGAAGTTTCAAGGGCGGTTCAGGCTAGACCGAAAGGTCAAGTCGAGCCTCGTTGGCTGACGGACTTTCACGATCCCGGCCACGAGTGGCGCCGGCTCTTCTCCGAGCTTTTCGGAACCTTCCTCTTGGTCACCGTGGCCGCCGGCGGCGCCGTGGTGAGCGCCGTCAGCCACGGTGCCGTGGGCCGCGATGCGGAGGTGGTTGCCCCGGCGCTGATGGTCATGGCCGTCATCCTTTTCATGGGCAAGGTGTCCGGAGCCCATCTGAATCCAGCCGTCAGCCTGGCGTTTGCTCTCCGACGTGACTTCCCTTGGCGTCGAGTCCCCGGTTACGTTGCCGCCCAGCTGGTGGGAGCCACCCTTGCCTGTTTGCTGCTGTCGGCCGTGCTGGGCCAGGTCGGGATGCTGGGCGCTACGGAACCGGGCGCTGGGGTAAGCACCGGGCAGGCACTGTTTTTTGAGACCCTCCTGACCATGGGCTTGGTCAGCACCATCCTCGGAACGGCGTCGGGCGCCCAGAACGTGGGGGCTCTATCGGCGATCGCGGTGGCTGGGTACATCGCCTTGGCTGGCCTCTGGGCGAGTCCGATCAGTGGGGCGTCGATGAATCCGGCCCGCTCCTTCGGGCCCGACTTCGCGATCCACGACTTTGCCAATTACTGGCTCTACCTGGTCGGTCCGGTGGCGGGGGCGCTCCTCGCCGTGGGCGCGGCCTACGTTTTGCGTGGTCCCGGCGGCCGAGACGCCAGCGCCGAGTTGGCGGCTCAGGGAGTGGAGTTCGGAATTCCGCCGGGGGTCGCCTCTCCTCCCGGGAGTGTTCCCGTGGAAGGGACAAAGCCTTAGGCTTACCCCAGGGGGCGGCGACGCAGCTGCCGTACGGGGGTGACTGGAGGTTCTGTGATGACGAAAAAAGAGCGCTGGAAGACGGAGCCGGATGAGCACGATTTTCCGGCCGCCGGAGCGTATCTCTCGCTGACATTGCGCCGCCCAGAGGTGCTGGCGGTGGTACGCAAGCTCAAGGCAGCTACGGTCACTCAGCACATGGCCAAGGACCTCCTGCGGGCGAGTCGCCTGCCCCTGCTGCCGGTCGATGACCCTGAAGTGGTTCGGGATCTGAAGAAGGTGCGGAAGGGTGACCTGCTATCTCCCGTTCTGCTGGTGCGCGGCGAGCTTCCCGGGGACCAGGCTCTCACCATCGCGGACGGCTACCACCGGGTCTGCGCCAGCTATCACCTGGACGAGGACGCCTCTATCCCGTGTCGCCTAGTGGACGGGCCCCTGAGCTAATCCGCCGTGCGTTGGCCCCAGGGTCGGCGATGGGTTATCTTGCGCCGGTGGAGCGCAGCCGCGGCCCCCAGGAGGGGGATCTCCTCTGGCAGCCTCGCCCGGAGCTCTTCGAGAACTCCCGGCTGGCTGACTACTCCGCGTGGCTGGAGCGGGAGCGGGGAGTGTCCGCTGCCGACTATCAGCAGCTTTGGGAATGGTCAACTTCCGAGCTGGAGCAGTTTTGGGAGTCTCTCTGGGACTACTTCCGAATCGCCGGCGACCGCGGCAGAGGGCGAGCACTCGAATCTCGCAGCATGCCGGGAGCGCGCTGGTTCGCGGGTTCATCCCTGAACTACGCCGAGAACGCGCTCCGCGAACTCCCAGGAGATGCGATCGCCTTGATCGCGTACTCGGAGCTCCGCTCGCCTCGCCAGCTGACCGGGGATGAGCTTCGGCTCCAGGTGGGAAGCGTGACCCGGAACCTGCGCCACATGGGGGTCGGCCCCGGAGACCGGGTAGTGGGCTACCTGCCCAACATCCCGGAGGCGGTGGTCGCCTGCCTGGCGACGGTCAGCATCGGAGCCATCTGGTCGAGTTGCTCGCCCGACTTTGGTGAACGCGCCGTGCTGGACCGGTTCTATCAAATCAAACCCAAGGTGCTCTTCGCCGCTGACGGGTACCGCTACGGCGGGCGCTCCTTCGATCGTCGTGAACTGGTCGAAAAGCTGGCCTCTGCACTTCCGTCGCTGCAACGCCTGGTTCTGGTGCCGTACCTCTTCCCGGCAGCCACCGAACCGGGTGCCGGGCGGCAGGGCTGGGATGAGTTGGTGCGGGATGGAGAGGAGCCTAGGTTCGAGCGGGTGCCCTTCGAGCATCCACTGTGGATCCTCTACTCGTCGGGGACGACGGGACTGCCAAAGGCGATCGTGCACAGCCATGGGGGCATCGTCCTGGAGCAACTGAAGGTCCTCGGCTTGCATGCCGACCTGGGCGAGGGGGATCGGAGCTTCTGGTTCACCACCACCGGCTGGATGATGTGGAACTACCTGATCAGCGCCTTGCTGGTGAAGGCCACTCCAGTCCTCTACGACGGCAGCCCGGCAGAACCTGACCTGGGGCGATTGTGGGCGCTAGCTGCGGACGCCAAGGTGACCCACTTCGGAACCAGTGCGGCCCATCTCGGGGCCTGCGTCAAGGCTGGGATCCAGCCGGCCACACATTACGAGCTAGGTCAGCTGCGATTCGTGGGCTCCACCGGATCCCCGCTCGCGCCGAGCGCGTTCGAGTGGGTGTACCGCACGGTCAAGGCCGACCTCTGGGTCGCCTCACTCAGTGGGGGCACCGACCTCTGCACCGCGTTCGTTCTCGGCTGCCCCGGACTGGCGGTCCGGGCCGGGGTGATCCAATGCCGGGCGCTGGGAGCCCAGGTGGAGGCGTTCGACGAGATCGGGCAGTCGGTGATCAACCAGGTGGGGGAGCTGGTGATCCGGGCACCCATGCCCTCGATGCCGATCTATTTCTGGGGTGACCCGGAAGGAGCCCGCTACCGGGACAGTTACTTCTCCATCTACCCCGGGGTTTGGCGGCACGGCGACTGGATTCGGATCCGGAATGACGGCGGGGTGGTCATCTACGGGCGCTCTGACTCCACCATCAACCGGCACGGGGTGCGGATGGGAACCAGCGAGATCTACCGGGTGGTCGAGGAACTTGACGCCATTGAGGACAGCCTGGTCGTCGACGTGGCTCAGGCTGGGGGCGATTCCCGCCTCTTCCTCTTCGTGACCTTGGACTCGGGCCAGCCGCTTACCGATGCCCGGCGCTCTGAGATCAACGGCGGCATCCGCCAAAATCTCTCCCCGCGCCATGTGCCGGATCTGGTCCAGCAGGTGGCCCGGATCCCCCGAACTTTGAGTGGCAAGAAGTTGGAGGTGCCGATCAAACGGATCCTGGAGGGAGCCGCTCCCGGATCGGTGCTGGACCCGGACGCGGTCAGCGATCCTGAGGCGCTTGGGCCGTTCGTGGAGTTGGCGGCGGAGCTGGCCGCCGATAGGGAATCTGCTACCTCTGATTGAAGGGCGAGACTGGGGCGCCGTCTATCATCGACACTCTTGACCCCTCTCACCGTCCTTTGGTTCGACCATGGTCGCCCTCAGGCTGGAGGTGATAGCTAGGTGTGGCAGAAACGGTTCCGCCAGGGGGCTCTGGCGGCGGCCGCCTTGGCGGGAGGCGGGGCGGCCGCGGTGGTGGCGCGCCTGGCCGCGCGCCGTCGGGCTGTGCGCTGGACCCCGGCCGGCCGGCAGCGCAGCCAGCCATACCTGAGCGTCCAGTCGATCGGCGACGGTAACTCACCGGTCGTGCTTCTTCATCCGCTCATCGGTTCATCGGAGTACTTCGGATCCGCCTTCGACGAGTTGGGTGAGCCAGGTCCCCTGATGGTTCCAGATCTGCTCGGATACGGTTCCTCGCCGCGCCCGGAGCACGGCTATGGGCCGGACCAGCAGGTGGCGGCGGTGGTGCAGAGTCTCGACCAGCTCGGCATCGGGGAGCCCGCCCTGTGGGTTGGTCATGGCTTGGGAGCGGTTCTCGCACTCCGCGCGGCCGCCACGCTTCCCGAAAGGGTGCGGGCGGTGGTGGCGATCAGTCCTCTGCTTTACCGCGACTCGGTGGCAGCCCGGCGCCACCTGCGCCAGCTGACTCCCTTGCAGCTCGGCGGTCCGCTAGATCGCCATCTGGCGAACGTCATCTACGGCGGTCCGGGAGCGACTCCCCGTCTGGCGGGACGGGTGGCCCGACTCTGGCGCGTCGACCTGCCTGGGTCCGCTCCTAGCAACCCCGGGCCGCCGACTGAGGCGACCTACCGAGAGACCCTGGAGAATTGCGTGCTGCGGGCGGACGGGTGGCGCTGGTTCGACCAGATCTCAGCCCCGGTGCACATGGTGCTGCCAAACCAGGACCGGGTGCCGGACCCGGAACTTCTGGCCGAGCTGGCCGCCAAGCATTCGAATGTCACTCTGTCGGTGCTGCCGTTCGGAGATCACCGGCTGCCACTGACGCACCCGGACGGCTGCCTGGCGGCAATCGACCGATTTCGCCGCACCTCACAGCTACCGTGAGGCGGCTGCTTCGCTAATCTGAGCGCGCCTTGGGGCGTCGCCAAGTGGTAAGGCAGGGGACTTTGGATCCCCCATTCGAAGGTTCGAATCCTTCCGCCCCAGCACTTCCGCCCCAGCTCTTGATCGGGTTACGAACCTCAGCCCACATTCCGAGTTGAGAGCGTAACCAAGCCCAGATTGTCAGCCAATTTTCGAGCCACGAGATGTCAGACTGGCCGCGGCGGGGAATCGCTCGCCGTGCCCCGCTCCGTGGGCAGGGCATAAGTGGCCCGGGTCGCCGCGCCGTCAGTCTGACGGAGTGAGTCGCCCCTAAGGAAACCGTCGGGGTCATTGGGGGGTACGATTCGCGCGGATCGGGGATCTCGGGGAGGTGCGTTGGTGGTCTGTTCGAGCTGCGCGGCTGAGACGCCCCTGGGCAGCGCGTACTGCGAACAGTGCGGCCATGCTCTCGCGGTCTCCTGCTCCTCATGCGGAGCTCAGATTTCAGCGGCCGCCCGGTTTTGCGGCAAGTGCGGGGCCCCGCTGGGAGCGCCCGGCGAATCGCCCTCAGCCACTGCTTCCGGCTATTCCGCAGCGGCGGCGGTCGCTCGGCCGGAGCCAGCCCCGGTCCAAGGGGAGGTGGTTGAGATCAGGTTGGTGTCCGTGATGTTCGCCGACCTGGTGGGCTTCACCACCCTGGCCGAGTCCCGGGACCCGGAGGACGTCCGAGAATTGCTGAGCCGCTACTTCGACCTCTCTCGGGAGCTGGTCGAGCGCTACGGAGGAACGGTAGAGAAGTTCATCGGGGACGCGGTGATGGCGGTCTGGGGAGCGCCGGTAGCCCAGGAGGACGACGCCGAGCGGGCCGTCCGGGCGGCCCTCGACCTGGTGGAGGCTGTCTCCGCTCTGGGGGAGGAGGTCGGTGCCGCCCAGTTGTCAGCCCGTGCAGGCGTGCTGACTGGTACCGCCGCCGTCAACCTGGGGGTTCGGGGTCAGGGGATGGTGGCGGGCGACCTGGTCAATACCGCCTCTAGGATCCAGACCCAGGCGGAGCCGGGCACGGTGCTCGTGGGGGACGCCACCAAGCGGGCAGCCGAGGCCGCGATCGCCTTCCGGGAAGCGGGAACGCGGCAGTTGAAGGGCAAGGCGGAGTCGCTTTCTCTCTTCCGAGCTTTGCGTGTGATCGCCGGGCGGGGTGGCCTCCTTAAATCGGAACGGCTGGAGGCCCCTTTCGTAGGCCGGGAGCGAGAACTCAGGCTGGTCAAGGACGTGTTCCATGCCTGTACGGAAGGCCGGCAGGCCCACCTGGTCCAGGTGACCGGAATCGCCGGCATCGGAAAGTCGCGGCTGGCCTGGGAGTTTTTCAAGTACATGGACGGCTTGAAGTCGGGCTACTTCTGGCACCGCGGTCGCTGCCTCGCGTACGGGCAGGGGGTGACCTACTTCGCCCTGGCGGAGATGGTGCGGGGCCGGGCCGGCATCCTCGAGGCCGAGGATCGCGATGGTGCTCTGGCCAAGCTCCAGGCCACCGTGGACCAAGTCGTCCCAGAAATCGAGGATCGCCGCTTCGTAATGCCCCGCCTAGCCCACCTGCTGGGGCTGGAGGAGCGGACCGCACCCGACAAGCAGGATCTCTTCGCTGCCTGGCGCCTCTTCTTCGAAAGACTGGCCGACCAGAGCGCGGTGCTGATGGTATTCGAGGACATGCAGTGGGCAGACCCCTCCCTGCTGGAGTTCATAACCTACCTGATGGAGTGGTCCAGGGCTTATCCCCTGTTCGTGGTGAGTCTCGTCCGCCCCGACGTGGCCGCAGCCCAACTCGCGGCGAGCAGCCGCAACGCCACCTCGATCCATCTCGAACCGCTCTCAGCACAGGCAATGGAGCAGCTCCTGACCGGGCTGGTCCCCGGTCTACCCAAGCCGCTCCTGGAGCGCATCCGCGGGCGGGCTGAAGGCATCCCGCTCTATGCCGTCGAGACGGTGCGGATGCTGCTCGACAGGGGGCTGCTGGTCGAAGAGGGGGCGGCCTACCGCCCCGCTGAGGAGATCGAGACCCTGGAAGTCCCGGAAACCCTGCAAGCCCTGATCAGCGCTCGCCTGGACGGGATGTCGGCCCACGAGAGGCAGTTGACTCAGGACGCGTCCGTGCTCGGAAAGACCTTCACTCCGGAAGCGCTGGCGGTGCTCTCGGGCCTCGACCCGCAGCAACTTCAGCTGATGCTCAACTCACTGGTCGCCAAGGAGGTGCTTACGGTCCTAGCCGACCCCCGCTCGCCGGAGCGGGGCCAGTACGGGTTTCTCCAGGACCTGGTGCGAACAGTGGCCTACGAGACCATCTCCAAAAGAGAGCGTCGAGCCAAGCACCTGGCGGTGGCCAGATACCTCGAGCGGGCGTGGAGTCCCGAAGCCGAGGAGATCGTCGAGGTGGTGGCCGCGCACTACCTGGAGGCATGGCGACTCGACCCAGACGCCGCTGATGCCCAGGAGATCAAGGCGAAGGCCCAGGCGATGCTGATGCGAGCGGCGGAGCGTGCGGCAGCCCTGGCCGCCGCGGAGGAGGCGCAGTCGGCCTTCGAGCGGGCGGCGGAGCTGAGCGAGTCGCAGCTCCAGAGGGCGGCACTCACCGAGCGGGCCGGGGAGATGGCGGAGCTTAGAGGGCGGGCCGAGGAGGCCCGATCGCGTTATCAGGAGGCGACCGACCTGTTCGAGGAGGCTGAGCAGGTCCGCCAGGCGGCGCGGGTCCAGGCCCGCCTGGCTGGGGTGGACTTCCTTCGGGGGCACATCGAGCAGGCAATCGAGCGAATGCAGCGAGCCTATGCCGGGCTGGCCAGCGACCAGCCAGACCCTGACCTGGCGCTGGTCGCCGCCCAGTTGGGAAGGTTCCTCGCGCTCCGAGGGCGCTACACGGAGGCCGCTCCGTTGCTCGAGCGCGCCCTTGAACTGGCCGAGCACCAGGAGCTGCCCGAGGTGTACTGCCAGGCGCTGAGCAGTAAGGCGCTCACCCTCACCCACGCTGACCGTCTGGGCGAGGCCAGTACTCTCCTCAGGGAGGCGCTCACGGTGGCTCTCGAGAACAGCCTTATGGCAGCCGGGATGCGGGCCTCCAACAACTTGGGTGTGGTATTGCAGTCCCAGGATCGCTTCACCGAACTGCTGGCGCTGTCCGAGCAGCGACTGGAGCTGGCCAGACGGGCCGGGGACCGCTTTTGGGAGCTGGACACGCTCACCGGAGCCTTGGACCCTCTCCTACTTGTCGGGCGGTGGGACGATGCGCTGGCCCGAGCCGAGGAGGCGAGAGGAGCCGAGGAGCTGGCGTCCCTCGAGTGGGCCGAGGTCTACCTCGCCGCCATGACTTTCCTCCACGTCCCTCGGGGCGAACTTGAAGGGGCCGAGCAGCTACTCGAGTCACTGCGGTGGGCCGGGGCCGCTGAGGATTGGCAGATCCGGGGGGAGTACAGCCGTGCCAGGGCCGAGTTGCTTCGTGGCCAGGACCGGCAGGCCGAAGCCCTGGCCGAGTTGGAGGCATTTCTGGCGATTCGGTCCGAGATGGGAGTTGGGCTGACCAATAGCCAGGTGAAGAGAGCCCTGGTGCAAGCCGTCGAGAATAGCCTTGACCTCGGTAACACGGCCAAGGCTGACGCGCTGCTGGGGATTGTGCGGGACGCCCAGCCTGGGCAGGTTACTCCCCTGCTCCGGGCCCAGGCGGCGCGGCTCGCAGCCCGGCACTCTGCGGCGATCGGGGAGCACGAGGGCGTTGAGCATGGTTTCGAGGCTGCCGAGTCTGGGTTCCGCGATCTCGGAACCCCCTTCGAACTTGCGGTCGTGCTGACTGAGCACTCGGAGTGGCTGGTGGAACGGGGCCGACAGGACAGAGTGGGGCAGCTGAGGGCCCAGGCGCGAGAGATCTTCGCCCGCCTCGGAGCCAGCCCCTGGCTCGAGCGCCTGGGTCCTCTCGCCGAGGAGGAGAGCGTACCCGCCTAAGGCGGCAGGTCTGCCGTGGGGCTCACAGCTGGGTGCGCCAGATCGGCTCTCCGGCTCGGTCCGCGCCGCCAGTGGAGGCCGTTACCGAAGCCGGGTTCGGCACCGGAAGTCCGGTCGCCAAGGCAATTGCGCGCAGGTAGCACCATTTCTGGAAATCGCGCCTAGACTCGGGGAATGAGGAACACCGGGTGGCCGGGGATGTTTCTTACCGCCGCAGCCGCCTTAGTGGTCGGCGGTGCACTCTTGCTGGCTAATCAGGTCACGCCCATCTCGGGATGGACTTGTGTCGCGCTCGGACTAGCGCTTCTGGCTGCCGGTCTACTGCTCGGCAACCCGACCGTCACCGGGCAGCTCGACCAGGCCACAGACCGGGCGATGACCTTGGTACAGAAGCAAGTCCGCAGGTTGACCGTATCCCCAGCGCTGCCGACCAGTGCTCAGCTTCCCCCGTCGCGGATGTCGTCCCGGTGCCTCGGTAGCACCGACGGCCACCACCGCTGGAGCCGCGACCCAAACGTATGCATGCTCTGTGGCAAACCGATCGGGGAAGATCGAAGGTAGCCTCCCGGAACTGCGCCTGCCTCAGACCTGGACGGGATCAGATAGGGGAGTCGTCTTCTATCACTTCTGGTAAGCGGCGGCCCAAATCGTCCCCGGTCACCGCCGCTTTGATGCACTTCCCCTTGTTGCCGGAGCCAACGTAGCCAGTCCTTCTGGTCGCTGGTTCGGGCCCAACCGAAGAGTGGGTACACGGCGAGGGCCGCCCGTACAGGATCTCGGCCTGGATCACAGGTCAGGCCTCCCCGGTGCCACCCTTAGAACGAACCGCGACGCACGGCGCCAGCGCAGTGGCTGCCAGATGCGCCGGTACTCCCTCCCGGCGAAGGTGCGTTCATCGTCCCAGCGGCGAACTGCTCTGGGCACGGCGGGATTCCATCCAGCGCACATTCTTACGGCACCGCCTTCCGCGGGCGAACGGTCAGCGCCGGCTGTAGCCTCGAATCACCTCCATCACCTCGTCCAGATAGGCGTCTCCGTCCCCGGACCGAACGCCGTCCGCGACGCAGTGGGCGAGGTGGTCGCGCAGGAGGAGATAGCCAATTTGGTCCAGGGCCGCGCTGGCCGAGCGGATCTGAACTAAGACCTCGGGGCAGTACCGCTCCTCCTCGACCATCCGCGAGATGCCGCCCACCTGGCCTTGGACCCGCTGGAATCGAACCAGGAGATCCTGCTTGCTCGCCTGGTACGAGCCGCGGCGGGTGGCGGTTCCGGTCGCTCGCTCGGTCTTCTCAGCTCCCGACATCAGAGCTCACCGATTCGACACGCGCACCGCGGCGTATTCGTCCGCGCAGGGTTGACAGCAGAAGTACACGATCCCATCTGGGTACTCCAGCTGGGCGCCAGGGTCGGCCGGGTCGACGGTCATTCCGCAGATGGGGTCGACCGGGTATTCGACTTGAGTAGCAGTGGGCTTGAGAGAGCGCATCTGGCTGAAGCTATCCGGGTGCCGCAAGAAGCGATCACGACAACCATCTGAGCAGAAGTAGAACCGCTGTCCCGCGTACTCGAACCCAGCCGCCGCGCTCTCGGGCGCAACTTCCATGCCGCACACGGGGTCGATCGCCGGGACCGGCTCGGCTTTTCCGGATTGGACAGCTTCGCCCTGGCGGTAACGGGCAGGATCCCGGCGGAAGCGGTCGCGGCATCCCGGGGAGCAGAACCAGAAGTCTTGGCCCCCACTCTGGAAGTGGTCGGCGGCGTCCTGGGAGTCGACCGGCATGCCGCAGACGGGGTCCACTGGCGGTATAGATGTCGGGGTGGTCATAGCCAGGGAGCCTACCGCGCCGAACCGCTCCGGGTGCATCTGGAATCGGGCGCGGCAGCGATCCGAACAGAAGTAGACATCTTGGCCCCGGTTCGGTAGATGCGCCGGAGCGATGGCATGCTCAACCTGCATTCCGCATACCGGATCCCGAGCGAAGAGCTGGTCCGCGGCACCAGTTGCTGGCCGATGGCTAAACCAGATCCCGACCACCAGCAGCAAGAGGGCCGCCACATCCAACCCGGTCGTCAGATTGACCCCGAAGGCGTGCAGCGCGATCAGCTGATGCCGCGCCTGCGGCACCGCGCCGAGGGCGCGAAACAGGTACTGCGTCACCAACCCTGCCGTTGACATCACCAGCCAGAAGGTGGCCACCATTCGCCAAGTGAGTCGACCGCCGTAGTACTTCCGATAGATCAGGACCAGCGGGAAGGTGATCAGGTCGGCATACAGAAAGCTGGCCACTCCTCCGAAGCTGATGCCGCCCTTCCAGAGAGCCGCCGCCAAGGGGACATTGCCGACCGAGCAGACGAAGCTCAGCATGGCGATCAGCGGTCCGATGGCCGCATTCTCGATCGATGCCAAGGCGCCATGGCCGGAGAGGAACAGGACCCGCCACGCTGCTGCCGGTACTAGCGCGGCGAGGAACCCGGCGATCAGGAAGCCGACCGCGATCTCCTTTCGGAGCATTCGCAGATCGGCGAAGGCGTACCTGGCTGCGGCCCGCCACAAGTTCTGGGAGCGTATCCGCACCTTCCAGGAGGGGAGAATCGACAGGGTCGAGGCGGAGCTTCGCTGGCCGGATTCGATCTGCAGCTGGAGCCGAACCCGGGCCTGCTCGACGAGAGCTGGGCGGATGGTCACCCGCGCAGCGATCACGAAGAGCCCGATCATCAGCAAGCCGCCGAACAGCTCGCTCGCGGTGAACTGCCAGCCGATCAGAACGGCCAGCACGATTCCCAGCTCGATCACGAGATTGGTCGAAGCGAACATGAAGACCATCGCGGTCACGAAATCCGCGCCCTCGGCGAAGAGTGACTTGGCCATGGCCGCGGAGGCATAGGAACAAGAGGAGGAGGCGGCTCCGAAACCGGTCGCCCGCAGCAGTGCGAGAGGCCCAGAGTCGCCGAACAGCCGTCCCATCTCCCGCCGGGAGACGAACGCCTGCAGCGCGCCCGAGAGAGAAAACCCCAGAACCAGAGCCCAGAGGGTCTCCCAGAACATCTCGCCAGCCTCCCGAACGCCGGAGGCTAGCAGTTCAAATATGTGTGTATCCACCTAAAACCATTCGGGTTCGAGCTCGTGGCCATTATACCCCGGGGGGGTATTAGGATTCGAGGCGAACGGAGCCGTGCCGCCGGGCTTGCCGGCGCTGCCGCCCCGCCACCAGGACCCCCAACACCGGCTGACCGCGAAGATCTGCGGCCGCCTCAAGCGATCGCAGCACGGCGGCTGCCGGAGGCGAGATGGACTCAGCCCACAACTGGAATCCCTGGTTCAGGACTTCGAGCTCTCGGATCCTCGGAATTGCCTGATCGAGTGCCATCTGCACCTGTACCGGGAGCGGATCTGTGGCGAGACTCTGCAACCAACCTTGAGCCACCTGCTCAGCACTTTTGGTGCTCGAGGACGGTGGTGAGGACAAGGTGAGAATTGCCACCGCTAGGTCTCGAATCCGCTGGAAGAGCTTCTGATACCCGTCGGCGTGGGCCACCTTCTCCAGCAATTCGGTCACCGTCCCCGGGAGCAGCATCCGGCCGAAGATCGAGGGCACGGGCAGGCCCCAGCCGCCTCCCAGGATCTCCTGATAGATTCCCGCCGCCTCCAAGGAGAGTGGCTTACCCAAGCGGCCGAAGATTCCCAGGCTGTCTCGCGGTGTGGAGTTGGCAGAGGCCAGCAGCGCGGCTACGGTCTCGGTGCTGGCGCCCTCCGACCCGAGCGCCAGGTCGACTGCGGCAAGGCCCCGCTCCAGCCGATTCCTCTCCGTCTGGAGGGCCCGACGATG
This sequence comes from Candidatus Dormibacteria bacterium, assembly GCA_050734135.1. Classification (GTDB taxonomy): domain Bacteria; phylum Chloroflexota; class Dormibacteria; order Aeolococcales; family Bog-877; genus Bog-877. Next base: position 15,883 of record JBOHUG010000070.1, on the reverse strand, counting down.
CCGTTGTAGGGTGTCTCGCAGGGAGTCGTCCTCACCGGAACCGGCAAGCGATTTGCGAATGTCGGCCAGGCCCATTCCCAGGCTGCGCAAGAGGTCGATCTGCAAGAGCCGAATCAGATCGCTGGCCGTGAAGTAGCGGTAGCCGCTGATGCTGCGAGCAGGGTTGAGCAGTCCCTGGCCCTGGTAGTGACGGATGCGGCCGGCGCTGATGCCGGTGAGGACTGCGGCCTCGCCGATTTTGAGGAGACCTTCCGCGGTGCCGTCGGCAGGTCGGTCCACGGCCATGGATTGACTCTACAACTGTCGTAAGGTTTAGAGTGCTAAACGATAATCCGGGCAGGCGGCGGCACTTGTGAGGTAGGGCATGTCCATTCCGTTGCGTCAGAAGGTGAAGGTCGGCGCCTACCTGATGTCCCAGCGGGTGCGCCACATCGACAAGTTCCCCTTGGTACTGCAGCTGGAGCCGCTCTATCAGTGCAACCTGGAATGCGCCGGATGCGGCAAGATCCAGCATCCCGACGACATCCTGCGGCGGCGGCTAACGGTGCAGCAGTGCATCGACGCCATCGAGGAGTGCGGAGCCCCGGTGGTCTCCATCGCTGGTGGGGAGCCCCTGGTGCACAAGGAGATCGACCAGATCGTGGGGGCGCTGCTGGCGCGAAAGAAGTTCGTCTACCTGTGCACCAACGCCATTCTGATGGAGCGCAAGCTCGACCTCTTCAAACCCCACCCGTACTTTGCCTGGTCGATCCACATGGACGGACTGAAGGAGCGCCACGACGAGTCGGTGTGTCGAGACGGGGTGTTCGACAAGGCGGTAGCGGCGATCAGGGAGGCCAAGAGCCGCGGTTTCCGGGTGACCACCAACACCACCTTCTTCACCCAGGACGACGCCAAGTCAGTGCGCGATGTGCTCGATTTCCTCAATGACGACCTCAAGGTCGACAACATGCAGATCTCCCCTGCATATGCCTATGAGAAGGCCCCCGACCAGGAGCACTTCATGGGAGTTGAGCGAACGCGCGCCATCTTTAAGGAGGCCTTCGCCGACGGCCGGCGCAAGAAGTGGCGCCTCAACCACTCGCCTCTTTTCCTGGACTTCCTTGAGGGCAAGGTGGACTTCGCCTGCACCGCCTGGGGGATTCCCTGCTACTCGATCTTCGGCTGGCAGCGGCCCTGCTACCTGCTTTCGGATGGCTACGTCGGCTCCTACAAGGAGCTCTTGGAGACCACCGAGTGGGAGAACTACGGCCGGGGGCGGAATCCCAAGTGCGAGAACTGCATGGCCCATTGCGGCTATGAACCCACCGCGGTCATGAGCACCATGGGCTCGCTGCGGGAGTCCCTCCGCGCGGCGGTGGCCCACTAACCGGGCACGCGGTCGCGGTCACCGCGCCAGGGAGCTGGTGGGCGGGTCCGGGATAGGATAGTTTCAGTGATGCCAACTCACGATCTGCTCGGGCGGCCCCTGGGTGATCTGCGGGTATCGGTCACCGACAAGTGCAATTTCCGCTGTCGCTACTGCATGCCCAAGGAAACCTTCGGGCCCGGCTTCCAATTTCTGCCGCGCGCCGAGATCCTGACCTTCGAAGAGATCACTCGAGTGGTCGAGGCAACGATCGCCTTGGGAGTCACCAAAGTTCGCCTCACCGGTGGTGAGCCACTCCTACGGCGCGATTTACCGACGCTCGTCAGGATGCTGGCGGACCTACCCGGGCTCGACGACTTGGCCATGACCACCAACGGTGCCCTGCTGGCGAGCTGGGCGAAGCCGCTGGCGGCGGCCGGGTTGGGTCGGGTGACGGTCAGCTTGGACTCCGTCGACCCCCAGGTCTTCAGCCTCATGAACGGGGTGGACCAACCGATCGGACCGGTCCTGGCTGGGATCGCGGCGGCTTCCGAAGCTGGGCTCGGGCCGATCAAGCTGAACGCGGTGATCCGTCGCGGGTTGAACGATGAGGGAATAGTTGGTTTGGCGGACTTCGCTCGTCAACACGGCTACCTCCTGCGGGTCATCGAGTACATGGATGTGGGGGAGAGCCACGGCTGGAGGATGGAGGAGGTGGTACCCAGCTCAGAGGTGCTGGAAAGAGTCGGCGCCCGCTGGCCACTGACGCCCGTCGAGGCCAGGAGCCCCGCCGATGTGGCCCAGCGATACCGCTACCTGGATGGCGGCGGCGAGATCGGCGTGATCAGTTCGGTGTCCGCTCCCTTCTGTGGGGCCTGTTCTCGTCTGCGGCTGACGGCGGACGGCAAGATCCACACCTGCCTGTTTGCCCGGCTCGGTCATGACCTGCGCGCTCAGCTCCGCCAGGGCATCAGTCGGCAGGGACTGATCGACGAGCTCGGAGCGGTCTGGGCGATCAGGGCCGACCGTTACTCGGAGCTGCGCTCCAGTCACACCGAACACTCGGGAGCCGCGAAGCCGGAGATGTCCTACCTGGGCGGATGAATCTCACCCGCGTGAGGGGTCCATCTCGACCAGGCGCGGTGCTCCGCTAAAGTCCCTCCTCATGCACTGGCTGGTCACCGGGAAGGGCGTCGAGCAGGGTTGCGATCTGGCCCGGCTGAAACAAGCACTACGGGCCAAGCGAGGGGCTCTCTGGCTAGATATTCAGGCCCCCAGCAAGGCCGACTTCGAGCTGCTCGAGTCCGGGTTCGGGATCCACGAGCTGACGATCGAGGACATCAAACACGGGGGCCAGCGGCCCAAATGGGAGGACTATCCGGGGTACGTCTTCTTGGTGCTGGTCGGGCTCGAGTGGGAGAACCAGAAAGCGGTGTTGCGGGAGCAGTACCTCTGCATCTCGCCCAGCTGGACCGTGAGCATCCATCAGCAGGCAACCGCGTCCCTCGGTGAGGTGCGCCGTCGCTTGGGGGTGGATGCATCCCTCAGCCAGGGTAAGTCGGTGTTCCTCACCTACCTGGTGACGGAGGCGATCGTCGACTCCGCCTTCCCGGCTCTCGACCGAATTGACGAGGAGGTGGACGCGCTGGAGGACCGTTTGGTCACGACCGCCAACCAGTCGGACCTAGCCCAGATCACCGAGCTCAAGCACACGGTCACGGACCTGAGGAGGGTGTTGGGTGCCCAGAGGGACGCGTTCCAGAGACTGGTTACTCAGTCACTGGACCCCCAGGATGCCGATGCCTCGCTCTACTTTCGAGATGTCTACGACCACCTCGTGCGGCAGTACGAGACCGTGGATTCGCTCCGTGACCTGCTCTCCGGAGCCATGGACACCTACCTTTCCACCGTCTCGAATCGCCTGAACGGGACCATGAAAACCCTGACGGTGATGGCCAGCCTTTTCCTGCCGCTCACCTTCCTGACCGGCTTTTTCGGGATGAACTTCGGATATCTGACCGGGGTGGTGCAGCCGTCCGGGGCCGCCTTTGCGGGCGGGATCGTATTGATGCTGGGCTCACTGGTGATCCAGCTCTTTCTCTTCCGGCGGCGCCACTGGATCTAGCTGAAGCGGATAAGAATTCCGCCCCGGAGGCTGGTTCCGATAACGCGGCGAGGCTACCGGGACATGGCGGTGCGGACTCGCTCGGCGAGCGCGTCAGGGTCGTCCGAGCCGATTACCAACTGCTGGTAGGACCCTCCATCAAGGTGGACGACGATGCCCCGACTGGCGTGGTGCTCCGCGGCGAATGTCTTGCCGTCGGCGCTGACCCAGGTTCCGACGGCGGTCATCCCCGGGATCTGGGTGCCGGGCAGCTTGAAACCGTGGATCCAATCGAGAGGCCGGTCGACGACCTCCACCTCGCGAACTGAGGAAAGGGGTACCCGGAGGTCGCCGTGGACACCCTCCAGCTTCTCTAAGCCGCTCAGCACGACGACTAGGTCCTTCTCCTCGATGCGAATGTCAGCCATAGCCCGCCGACACCTCCCGTGCTTAGTTCGTCAAACTCCAGCATAGGCGGCGAACCACTGCCGGAGCTGGCGTCCCGAGTCGGATATTGCCAACTTGTCCAGCTACACTCGAATCGTCGCGGCGACCGGGGCACTGGGGCGGCGCTGACCGCAGGAGAGCATTTCCGGGTGATCCACTGTCGGGGAGCTTCGGCATTGGTTCCGAGCCCTGCGGGGGCGCGCGGTACCCGGCGGTCACCGAAGGAGGATTCATCGTAGCCAAGACCGGGATCGGAGTGCTGCTGCTGGCCTCTTTGGCGGTCCTGGTGGGCTGCGCCAACGTCGAGGCTGTGGTGCCGACTCGAATCCAGGCCGGAGGAGGCCGTTTTGACGTCTTCGTCTCCCGCCAGGTAGAGAGGGAGATGATCAAGCGCAAATTCCCCTTGCGGAAAGTGATCCAAACTGACCTGGATCGGATCGCGGCGAAGTTGCCGGGACCAGCCACCGCGGTGAACCTCACAGTGGGTAACCCCGATGAGATCCTGGCTTCTGTCGGGGCCACCGAGTTCACCGATCCCGAGACGGGCGGAGTTACGATCGGACTCTTTCCTTTCTGGAGCGAGGAGCCGGTCAACTTTAGTCAGCAATTGGCCCGGACCCTGGCGCGGGCCATCGATCGCAGCGTACGCATCACTACCGGGGCTGGGCTCGGAAAAACCCTGCTCGATCAGCTGGTGACGGACGGCGCCGCGACCGCCTTCGGCGAGGCGGTCTTCCCGGGTACTCCTGACCCCTGGGTGAACGCGCTCACCGCTCAGCAGGTGTGTCGGCAGTGGCACCACCTCCAGCCGGTGCTGGCCAAGATGGGTCTCCACGACGAGGTTCTGCTCGGCGGCAGCGTGAGCCCCACGACGTTTGGTGAGTCCAGCATGCCGTTCCTCACCGGCAGAGCGATCGGATACCAGATAGTGGCTGACTACCTGGCCCATGAAACCCCCGTCAGCTGGAGAACCCTCGCCAACACCCCGACCACCGAGATATTCCAAGCCAGCGACTACTCACCCTGTCCGGCCAGCTGACCGGAGCCGATTTTCAATCGGCGATCCGACTCGGCTCGGGATGGCGCGCTAGCGGAGCGAGCCAACTCCCCCCGCTACGGCGGCCGGACCCGCGGCGATTACCTCCGGGGGGCGGTGGTGGGGATGGGCTAGCAGGAAGTAGATGGCTCCGATCAGACAGATGAAGACCACCACAAGTAGGGTGAGCCAGTCGAAGTTGAAGAGCTCACCCTTGGGACTAGTGATGCCGGTGGGGATGAGGATGTTGGCCAGCATGAGTCCGCCATAGACCAGGGCTCCGATCAGCACTGGCCAGCCCCAGGGTCCGAGGCGGAAGGAGCCCTCTGCCTTCCAGCCCCGCAGCCGGGCCACGATCGCAGCCAGCACCACCATTAGGAAGGAGAGGTAGATCCCCGAGACCCCGAACGACACCAAGGCGGTCAGGGGGGTGACATTGGCGGGGTAGGTCACGAACCCAATCACGATCGGCTTGGAGGGGCTGATGTGCACCAGTAGGGTGAATAGGGCCGGGAGCACGGCCGCGAGCAGTACCGCGTTGACCGGGGTCTTGAACCGGGGGGAGATATAGCGCAAGACATGGCTGCCGGGAATTGCCCGGTCCCGCGCGTAGGAGAAAGCGAGGCGCGCACCAGCCCCTTGGACGGCAGTGCCGCAGCTGAAGAAGGCGAAGCAAACCAGGATCAGGATGAAGTCTTGGATCCCAGCCACGTGGACATTGGCACTGAGGATGTAGGGAACACCTCCACTCAGGGAGGTGGCGGCCGTGAAGCTCTTGCCGCCCGAGGGGATCGCCAGCAGCAGAGCCGCGACCAAGATGAAGCTGGTCAGACCACCGATTAGCAAAGAAGAGACGATGGCCCGAGGTACCTGCTTACTGGCCGATTTGACCTCCTCGGCGACGTCGCCGGCCGACTCGAAGCCGTAGAAGATGTAAACGTGGGCCAGGATCGCCACCAGGGCCGCCCCCAGCCACCAGTTGCCCCCAAAGCCGACTCCGAGCGGGTTGTGCGCCAGCTGCTCGGTCCCCTGGGTGGTGAAGAGGAAGCCAATCCCGTGGTGGAATCCGACAGCGGCCAGGAGGATCGCGATCCCAAAAGTCCCCAGGATCTCGACGTAGACCCCGACCTTGGAGATGCTGCCCAGCAGCCGGACCCCGGCGACGTTGAAGACCGTCTGGACCGCGAGCAGCAGCAGGGTGAAGAACAGGACAGTGTTGGGATCGGCGGCGTTGATGTTGGTCCCGAAGAGGTTGTGGAGCAGCGGGCTTGCGTAGATCACGAAGCCGGTGTCGACCGAGGCAACCGTGATGATCAACGCCCAGCCGTAGATCCAGCCCACCCACCAGCCGTAGCCGCGCCCCATCAGGTTCTTGCTCCAGTGGAAGAGCGCGCCCGCGATCGGGTAGTGGCTTCCCAGTTCGGCAAAGACCAACGACACCAGGAGCTGTCCGAAGACAACTATCGGCATCAGCCAGAGGTATCGGGGCCCGGCAGACCCGGCTCCTAAGGTGAACAGCGAGTAGATGCCCACCATCGGAGACAGGTAGCAGAAGGCCACCCCGAAGTTCTCGAAGAGGCTCAGGACTCGACTGAGCTCCTGGCGATAACCCAATGCCGCCAGACGCTGCACATCGGGGTCCGATTGGTCGACCGCTACCGGTGCAGGTGGGACTATCTCAGCCATCGGTGTCTCCCCATTCGCGCCAGTTGCCGACCGTGATCTGGTCGGGGCGCTACTGGCTCGGGCGCAGCCGACGAGTCGCTCCGACTGCACTCGCTCACCGCAATCTAGGCAACCAGGACAGCTCCGTCTAGGTGCCGGGGGACCAAGGTTTGGGGCTGGGCTCTGTGCTGGGCCGACAATCTGGGGCCCCGATCAGCCGCCGGCGCTCAGCCGCACGATTGGAATTTCCCGATCGGTCTTCTTCTGGTACCCGGCGTACCGAGGAGCGATCGCCGCGATCCGGCGAAGCGCCTCCAACCGGTCGTTGCCGTGAAGTGATTCGCCCTGCACGTGAAGTTTCCGACTACCCACCTCGATCCAGATTTGATCCGGGTTCTTGGCCATATTGATGAACCAGCCCGGATGCTGGGCTCCGCCTCCAGCCGAGGCCACCACCAGCCAGGCGTCCGGTCCGTCGGGAAAGCCCCCCAGGGGAGCGGTGCGCTGCAGTCCCGAGCGGGCCCCGACGGTGGTCAGCAAGAGGGCTGGGAAACCCATCATTTGGGGCTGAGTCGAACCCTTGCTGCGGCGGTAGCGGGCGACCTGCATCTTCACGAGGGGCGCGAACAGGCGGTTCAGCAGCTGCGGCGCACTGGCACCGCGGGTACCCTGCGGCGGGATTTCTATGCCCATGTCGGTCCCTCCCTTCAACCGTTCGGCTATGCCCGATCGGCCTTCGCTCTTCCCCGATATCTTGCGCTAGCGCGGTTCCGATCGCTAAGCTCACGGCCGCGCGGTCGGATCCCCCGGTTAGCGAGGAGGTGAGCCCAATGAACAAGCAAGTCTCGGTGGCTCCCGTCGCGGACTGTTCGGTATTTATTTCCGGGGTGCCCGTCCCGCACTGATCTCAGGACCAGGTCGGCGGGCACCTCACTCCTGGAGGCGACCGCTTGATCTCATCTTCGTCGCTCGAACTCGACGCTCTGACTCCCCTGGGCTGGGACCACGCCCTTGAGGACGCGTACCGGAAACTCGAGCCAGACTTGGGCCGTCCGGCCCGCGTGTCCAGGGTCGACCGGGCTCGTTGCACGGTGCTCGGACCGGAGCCGGCCCGGGCGGAAACAGCTCGCCATATGATCGCCACCGGCGACTGGGTCGTCGTCGGGCCGCGCCAGCTGCCAGGGGACGACGAGCAGATCGCGGCGGTACTGCCCCGCCGGACGGCGTTCGTTCGTGATCGCAGTGGCGCCGAGACCGTCGCCCAGGTGATCGCGGCCAACGTGGATTGCGTCCTGCTCGTCTGTGGGCTGGATGTGGCGCAGAATTCCGCGCGCCTGGAGCGGTATCTGGCCCTGGCCTGGCAGAGCGGAGCGGTGCCGGTCGTGGTGCTGAGTAAGTCGGACCTAGTGCCAGAGCGCGAGCTCGGCGAAGTGATCAAGAGGACTCAGGGCATCGCCGTCGGCACCGATGTCCTGGCGGTGAGTGCAACCACGGGAGCTGGGATAGCGGAGCTGGCGGCGGCACATTTGGCACCGGGGCGGACCGTGGCGCTGCTGGGACCCTCCGGTATGGGTAAGTCTTCTCTTGTCAACGCCTTGGCCGGCCACGAACTGATGACCACCGGCCCCACCCGTCGAGATGGCAAGGGCCGGCACACGACCACCCACGGCCAGCTCCTGGTGATCCCCAAGGTGGGCCTGCTGCTGGACACGCCGGGCATGCGAGGACTTGGTCTGTGGGACGCGACCGCAGGTCTGGCCCAGACCTTCGCAGCCCTGGAGGAACTGGCCGCGAAGTGCCGCTTCTCCGATTGCCACCACGGGATGGAGCCAGGCTGCGCGGTTACGGCAGCGATCCGGGCCGAACGTCTTGAGCCGGAGCGGCTCGAGAGCTGGCGCAAGTTGAAGCGGGAACTGACGTCCTTGGCTGCGCGCCAGGGGGACCGACGGCTGCGCCAAGCGGCGCAGCGCCGCTGGAAGGCGCTCAGCCGCGATTCGCGCCGGCACCCGCGCTAGCGGTCCAGCGCTTGATCCAGGTCGGCGAGGAGATCTGCCAGCAGCTCCAGCCCGACCGATAGCCGGACCAGACGGGGATCCACCGCCAGCGGGGACTCCGCCGCGGAGGCGTGGGTCATCCGGGCGGGGTGCTCGATCAGCGACTCGACCGCCCCCAGGGACTCGGCCAGAGTGAAGACTCGGGTCAGACTGACCATCCTCACCGCGGCCGCCTCGCCTCCGGAGTGGAGGAAAGAGACCATCCCTCCGTAGGCGCGCATCTGGCGGGTGGCCAGCTGGTGCCCGGGGTGATCCGGCAACCCGGGGTAGAGGACTCGGCTGACCCTGGGGTGGTGCTGCAGGAAGGTGGCGACGGCGGCCGCGTTCTGGCAGTGGCGGTCCATCCGCACCGCCAGGGTCTTGACTCCCCGCTGGATCAGATAGCAGTCAAACGGGCTGGGCACTGCGCCAGTCGCGTTCTGCAAGAAGGCGATCTGTTCGGCCAGGGCCGGGTCGTTGAGCGCCACGAACCCGCCCACCGCGTCGGAATGGCCCCCGAGGTATTTGGTGGTCGAGTGCACCACGATGTCTGCACCCAGCGGGAGCGGACTTTGCAGGTAGGGCGTGGCGAAGGTGTTGTCCACGACCAGGCGGGCGCCTCTGCGGTGTACGAATTGGGCCACTGCGGGGATGTCCACGACCGCCAGCAGGGGATTGCTGGGAGTCTCCACCCAGACCAACTTGGTGTTCTCCTGCCAGGCTGCTTCCAAGGCGCCCTGATCGGTCGCGTCCGCGGTGCGGTAGGTGAGTCCCGCCGGTCCATGGACCCGATCGACCAGCCTGAAGGTGCCCCCGTAAGCATCGGTGTTGAGGATGAGATGGGAGCCGGGCCCGGCCAAAGCCCGGAGCACCGCGTCCTCGGAGGCCAGCCCACTGGCGAATGCGAAGCCGAATTGCCCCCCTTCCAGGCTAGCCAGCTGGGCCTCCAGACTGTGACGGGTGGGGTTCCCGGAACGCGAGTAGTCGAACCCCTGGTGCTGGCCCACGGCTGCTTGGCGATAGGTGGTGGCGAGGTGGAGAGCCGGGATCACCGAGCCGGTCTGGGGGTCCGGATCCTGGGCGGCGTGAATGGCTCGCGTCTCGAATCCGAGCTCTTCCGAAGTCACCGTTTGGGGCGGCCCAGCATCGCGCCCAGGACGTCGGACCGGGTGATGATTCCCACCGGGTGGCCGTCGTCCAGCACCAAAACCGCACCGCTGCGCTCCATCCGGGTGACCGCCAACTCCAAGGGAGCGCCGCTCCCAACCGTGGGCAGCGATGGTCCCATGACCTCCCCGACCGGGCGCGACAGCAGCGAGGGGTCTCTGAAAGCTGCCTCCAGCAGCTCGCGGTCTTGGACCGCTCCGAGCACCTCGGCTGCCGCCAGGGGAGGTTCAGCCTTGACCACCGGGACCTGCGAGACCTCGTATTCACGAAGAAGTTGGATCACCGATTGGACGGACTCGTCGGGATGGACATGCACAAGGGGCGGTAGCTGGCGGCCCTTGGCGGCGAGGACATCGGCCGCGCTCTGGCCGCCCGCCCGGAGGAAGCCGAAGTCGGCCATCCAGGCATCGTTGTAGAGCTTCGACAGATAGCCTCTGCCGGAATCGGGAATCAAGACCACCACCACATGGTCCGGGCCCAGAGGACGGGCGACCTCAAGAGCAGCCGAGATGGCGGTCCCCCCCGACCCTCCAATCAGAATCCCCTCCTCCCGGGTCACCGACCGAGCCGTCAGAAAGGAGTCGCGGTCACTCACAGCGACCACTCGGTCGACCGTCTGCGGATCGTAGGCGGAGGGCCAGAAGTCCTCACCGATGCCCTCGACCAGGTAGGGTCGCCCGGTTCCGCCGGAGTAGACAGATCCTTCCGGATCTGCCCCCACGATCTGGATCGCTGGATTGACCGACTTGAGATAGCGACTAACCCCGGTGATGGTGCCACCGGTCCCGATGCCGGCCACGAAGTGACTGATTCGGCCCGCAGTTTGGCGCCACAGCTCCGGTCCCGTGGTTGCCTCGTGGGCCGCCGGGTTGGCGGGATTGCTGTACTGATCGGGCTTGTAGGCTCCCGGAATCTCGCTCACCAGCCGGTTCGAGACCGAGTAATAGGAGTCCGGATGGTCAGGAGCAACGGTCGTGGGACAGACCACCACCTCAGCCCCGTACGCCCGGAGCAGGTCGATCTTCTCGGCGGCGATCTTGTCCGGCATCACGAACACGCAGCGGTAGCCGCGCCTCGCCGCGACTACCGCCAGTCCGACCCCGGTGTTGCCCGAGGTGGGCTCGACGATAGTTCCACCTGGACGGAGCAGCCCTGCCGATTCAGCCGCCTCGATCATGGAGAGCGCGGGGCGGTCCTTGACACTGCCCCCGGGGTTGAGAAACTCCAGTTTGGCGAGGAGCTGGCAGTCCAGCTCCCGGCCGATCCGGTCGAGTCGGACCAGAGGAGTTCTGCCAATGAGGTCCAGCAGTGAGTCGGAGACCTCCATGGCGGCCCCGGGGTCGCTGAGAGGCCGGAGCTCAATACCGCTCTGCGGCGGGCCGAGCTGGTCAGAGATCAAAGTCACGGCGAGCCCCGCGGACTGGAGCTGGACGGCGACTGCGCTCCCCGAGGCGGCGTCTTCCGGGGCTACCACCGCTACCTCTCGCGGATGGCGTTCCAGGACTTTGGCGACGATCTGTGGCTCCAGCCGGGGGCCATCGGATGTGACCAGGTGACGAGCTTTGGCGAGAATGCGCTCGGGGACGCGACCGGGCCCAACGACCAAGAGGACATCCACTCTGCCAGCCTACCGGCCAGCCACGGTTCTTGGAGCCTGCCCGGCTCCGGTTCAAGAGCGGCTCTGTTAGCGTCGCCCTCGGAAATGGACGCTGGGATCATCGTTGCCGGGGGCGGCCCGGTGGGGTCAACCCTGGGGCTGATGCTGCCCCGAGCGACGGTTTTGGAGGCGGCAAACTTCCCCCGGGACAAGCCCTGCGGTGAAGGATTGATGCCGTCCGGAGCCGAGATCCTGCGCCAGGCCGGGGTGGATCTGGGGGAAGAGGGGTTTCCCGCCCTGCTGGGAGTTCGGTACTCGCTCCCCGATGGCTGCTCTGCTCGCGCGTCCTTCGCCAACGGCTGTGGCTACGGCGTTCGCCGGACTCATCTCGACGCTCTGCTTGCGGAGCGGGCGGGGACGATGATTGGGGTGAAGGTCACCGGTGTCCGACCTCATTCCGATCGGGTGGAGGTGGACACCTCTGAAGGGACGTTGGTGGGATCTGTCCTAATTGCTGCAGACGGGATCCGTTCTCCGGTGGCCCGCATGTTGGGCTGGTGGCGCCCCCCTTCGGGGCGGGCCAGGTACGGCTTGGTAGGTCATCTGAAGGCGGATTGGCATGGCCAAGACATCGAGGTGGGGCTCTTGGGGGACGTGGAGACCTACCTGGCGCCGGTTGGTCCAGGCCAGGTGTTGCTGGCGGTATTGGGAGCTCGGGGGGATCTGCGCGCCCCCGGTCTGTCTGGAGAACAGTCGTACCGGGCAACCGTTGAGCGGGTTCACCCGGAGCTTGCCTCAGCGCCCCTGCTCGGTGAGCTGAGAGGAGCTGGCCCATTCAATGTGCGTCCCCAGCAGGTGGCCCAGGGCCGAGTGTTTCTGGCGGGCGACGCGGCCGGATTCCTGGATCCCTTGACCGGTGACGCGATGAGTGCCGGGCTCGCGCAGGCCCGCGTGCTGGCGAACCTTCTGACGCAAGATCTCGAGGGAGCGGCGCCCGCCTACCGGCGCTGGGTGGCTGGGCAGTGGCGCCGGCGAGCCTTTGTGGCCCGGCTGGCGCGAGCTCTCTCTGGTTCGCACCGTCTCAAGGGTCGGGCGATTGCTGGCGCCGGTCGGCGCCCTGAGGCGCTGCAGGCCTTGCTGAGCGTCAACGACGGCAGCCGAAAGCTGCGGACGGTCGCGGTCCGAGACTGGGCAGCGCTGCTGGGGGTGACCCCTCGATGAGCCGGTTCGCGGGCTTCGGCAGCGCTCTACCTACCCACCAGCTGACCCCAGCCGCCAGCCAGGCGGCGCTCAGCCAAATCTGGCCCCACCTGCGCAGCGCCGGTCTGGAATCGGTCACCCGCTACACGGTCCAGGCGGCCACCCAAGTGTTCTCGCCTCAAACTCTCGGGGAGCGCATGCGGGTGTATGAGGATGAAGCTCCCAGGCTGGCTCAGCTGGCGGTGAAAGCGGCGCTGGCGGAGGCCGGTTTAGCACCGGACCAGATCGACCTGCTGATCTCGGTCTCCTGTACCGGTTACATGGTGCCCGCCCTCGATGTGGGTCTCGCTCAGGAATTGGGCTTCCGCAGTGATCTCATTCGGATCCCGCTCACCGAACTGGGATGTTCTGGGGGAGGGGCAGCCGTGGCCGCTGCCCATCGTCACCTCCGACTGGAGCCGAGCCACCGGGTCCTCGTCGTCTGCGTAGAGCTCTGCTCCCTGACATTTCAGCCCAGCGACAGCTCCATCGACAACATGACTGCGGCGATGGTCTTCGGCGATGGAGCCGCGGCTGCGGTGCTCACCGGCGAGCCTGGCGGGCTGGAGGTGGTTGCCACCGGTACCCGGCTCATCCCGGGCACCCAAGCCCTCTTGGGTTTCGACCTTCGCAGCGACGGTTTCCACCCGGTGCTTGACCGCCGGCTGCCCCACCTGATCGAGCGGGAGCTGGTGGGTGCGCTGGCTGGCTTCGGTGAGGGCCGCCTTGACTTCATGGCGGTTCATGCTGGCGGCCCTCGCATCTTCGACGCCGTCGAGAACGGTCTGGGTCTTGTCCCTGGCGCCCTGGTCGAGTCGAGGGAGGTGTTCAGCCGCTACGGGAATCTCTCGTCGGCCTCGCTGCTCTTCGTGCTGGCCAGACTCCGCGAGGGGCCAGATGGCCTCGGACTCGGCCTGGCGTTCGGGCCTGGGGTGACGGTGGAGATGGCGGCCCTTAGAAGATCCCCGGAATGAAGCGAGCCTTGGCCCCGAACGCCTGCTGGTAGCCATCTGCCGCCGCCAAAAGTGCCTCTTCGGCCTGGATCCGATCCATCAGGACCGCGCCATCGAGTGCGGAGAGGGTCAGCGCGCTGACCCAAGCGCCCCCGGCCATCGGCAGGGCCGCGAACTCCAGGATCACCGCCAGGTAGTTGGGGTGGCGGATCCACCGGTAGGGTCCGGTCGTCACCGGCCGCAGGTCTGGCGGCACCGCCGCCCGCACGTTCCACTGGTCGCCCAGAGATCGAATGCTCCACCACCGGAGCCCGGTGGCAGCCGCTAGCAACGCGATCCAGAAGCCAACCCAGCGGGGTCGGCGGCTAGCCAGGTGAACCTCCACGAGCGGCAGCAGGAACAATGCCACGTGAACCGCCACCATCAAAAGGAAGGTCCGGGGGGCGGCACGGGGTCCGGGACGGGCGGACTCCAGCCGCTTGGAGAGCGCGAGCTCGCGGCCGCGTTGAAGCGCCAGCGCCCCTACCAGCAAGGCGTACCAGGCTCGCACTTCGGGTAGCTTAGGCGGGAGATCCGTGGGGGCCTTCAGGCAGGTCGCCGGAGTGCCACCACGGTCAGTCCCAGGGCGATCAGGCTGATGACCCCTCCCAGGGCCGGCCGAAGCCCGCCCACGTGGGCAGCCGCGTGAATGGCAGTCAGACCCAGGCTCCCGACCGCCACCAGCACAGCCAGCGCCAACAGACTATGGCGGAGCCACGACGGCCTGTGGCCAATGGCGGCCAGCCCAGCCAGCGCCGTGAGACCGACCCAGCAGATCAGACCCAGCACGGATCCCGCCGCCCGACTGGGAGCGGAACTGAACATGCCTGAGTTGGAGGCCAGGAACTGGGCGATGTCGAGGGTGCCGATCGTGGACACCGCCACCAGCCACCAATACCAGACGCTTCGGCTAGCCGAGCGGGGATGGCTGGCGGTGGCGGAGACTGGGGAGGAGGGTGGGCTGGCTTCCATGGCTCCAGCCTACCGACTGGGCGGAGCGCCGTCGCTAGCTGGCCGTGGCAGACTGACGGATGGTCATGAGTGAGATCCGCCTCCGCCGTGTCTACGAGCCTCCGCTGCCTCGGGATGGGGCTCGGGTGCTGGTGGACCGGCTCTGGCCACGGGGAGTCTCCAAGGAGGAGGCTCACCTCGATCGCTGGCTGAAGGAGGTCGCTCCCTCCCACGAGCTGCGCCGCTGGTATGGCCATGTGGTTGAGAGATTCCCGGAGTTCCGCGCTCGGTACCTCGCCGAACTTGATGCTCCTGAGCGGGGAGCGGCGATGGCCGAGCTAAAGGCGATCGCCCGAGTGGGCGTCCTCACCCTCTTGACCGGTACCCGAGACGTTGTCCACAGCCAGGGGGAGGTTCTGCTCGAGCTGCTGCGCAGGACCGCGGCCTCCAACTGGACTGGGGAGGAGGGTGGCGACGCGGCGTGCTGGCAGAAGCGGGTCTGTCCCAACTGCGGAACGCTGGCTGAGACCAATCCGCCCACGATCTGCCAGCGATGTTGCCACGAGATTGCCGGCTAAGGCGGCGGCCGGCCGTGGAAAGGGAGCGGCGATCTGATCAGCGCTTGGTGCCGACGACCGCGAGGATGGGCGGGAGGTAGCGATGCGATTCCTGGCCGGGGAGTAACGCTGCATTTGCGGAGACGAGTGGCTCGGCCAACTCGTCGACCGCGAAGCCGGCTCCGATGAAGGCGTTGAGGTACTCAGAAAATGAGCGGTGAAAGGCGCCCACCTCTCCCCGGACAGTCCCCGGGCGCGGAGAGCGCCACCAGGTAGCCGCGTACTGTCGGACAATTCGCTCTCGCAGGACGCCTTGACGGTCGGGATGAGGTTCACTGTGGGGCGATCCGAAACAGGGATGAACGACCGTCCAGATTAGCCGCCCGCCGGTAGTCAACAGCCGGTTCGCGGTCCGGAAGACGGCCGCCGGGTCAGGCAGGTCCATCAAACACAGGCTGGCCACCGCGAGGTCCCAACTGGCGTCCGGCCAGCCGGTCAGGGATTGGATGTCGCCCCTGACGAATTCGACCCCGGGTGATCGATTGCCAGTTGCGATCCGCAGCATGGCTGGACTCTGATCGACCCCTGTGACGGAGGCACCGCGCTCGGCCAAGCGCCGGCTTAGAGCGCGCGCGAATAGGCTGGCGGGAGCGGATCACCGTAAGGGGGTGGCCGGGCTACTCGTCCCTGGTTGAACCAGGATGGGACCGAGCGTCGCGCGTGGCTGAGCGAGGCCGGTGGGAGGGG